>NZ_JBISEN010000003.1:0-282384 GCF_044383825.1 Jeotgalibacillus sp. JSM ZJ347
GCGAAGTGGCTAAACGCGGCGGACTGTAAATCCGCTCCTTCGGGTTCGGCAGTTCGAATCTGCCCCCCTCCACCATTTTTTTAAAAAAGGACATGCTTTTGAGGTGTCTTTTCGTTTTTTTCGGGTATATTACCTCTAAGCGTTGGGCTATAGCCAAGCGGTAAGGCAACGGACTTTGACTCCGTCATGCGTTGGTTCGAATCCAGCTAGCCCAGCCATACGAGCCATTAGCTCAGTTGGTAGAGCATCTGACTTTTAATCAGAGGGTCGAAGGTTCGAGTCCTTCATGGCTCACTCACAAAGCTTCTCAGCGATGACAACATCGCTGGGAAGCTTTTTTTATTTGGTCAGAGTAGAAGGGGTTTCTGACATGTTATACTGTTGCGAGAGAGATGGCTTATAATGAGAGGCGTGAACAGGGTTTGAAACTAAAAGATACCGGGGAAAGAATTATTCCGGATGAAATGAAGCCTTCTAACATGATGCTGCTTGAGCATATGGCAAGATATCAATTTGCATTTCCTTATGTGAAAGGAAGAGTGCTGGATCTGGCATGCGGTTCAGGGTACGGCAGTGTGATGGCAACAAGACAGTCAAAACGTAAGATCAGCAAGATGGTCGCTGTGGACGTTTCTGAAGAGGTACTGACGTATGCCCGGGGAAGATACCATCATCCGATGATCTCGTATGAATGTCATGATGCAGTTGATCCATCACTACCTGAAAAGCTTGGTCAGTTTGATTGTATCCTTTCTTTTGAAACCTATGAACATATTGCTGAGGAAGAAGTGTTTCTGGACAATCTATTTCGAATGCTGAAGCCTGGTGGCATATTGGTGTTGTCGACGCCATTTGGTGAAGGAAGAGGAAAGCCTTCTTCAGAACCGTTTCATATTCATCAGATTACCAGGAGAGAATTCAGAGCGTTGTTTGACCAATATTCATATGTACAAAAGGACTTTTATTATCAGTCCGGTGTGCTGGTTGAGCCTTTAAGAGAGGGTATGAATTATCAGATGGGTATTGCTGTGTGCAGGAAAGAAGCTTAGTTTACTGATTTGTTATGAAAGGAGTCTATTTAAATGAAAAAACTTCTAGTTGCTACAGATGGTTCAGAGTATGCAAAAAGAGCTTTATTAAAAGCGATTGACATTGCCGCTAAAGATGAAGAGGCTGTGATTGATCTCATGTATGTGGTGGACGGGGAGACTTCTAAATCTGATGTCCTTCATTACGGTGATTCTGATACAGCAAGCTATAAACGGGAGAAGAAGTTTAAGGAAAGTGTAAACTTGGTGGAAGCAGAAGGGATTAAAGCAAATCTGCTGATTAAGCATGGTGACCCTGAGGAAGTATTAATTGATCACGCCAACAGTAATGACTATGACCTGGTGCTTGTCGGCAGCCGTGGGCGCAACAAGTTCCAGACGATGGTGCTTGGCAGTGTGAGTCATAAGCTTGTGAAGCACATTGATGCGCCGGTGATGGTGGTTAAATAAGTTTGATGGAGAGCTCTTTTCGTTCTGTGATGGACGGGGAGGGCTTTTTTTAGTGGTGAGCAGTGACGTAGGGGATTAATTCCATCGCCTTTTCTGTGATTCCTACCCCCTTACCTTTACGTACTGCCCCTATGCATATTCATACATTATCCTGCACAGTTGAACCACTTGAAATGTAAGCGTTACAATAACGAGGTGAGACAAATTTCAGGGGGTATAAAGAGATGCAGAAGAAGAACATTTCAGTGATCGGTGTGCCAATGGATTTAGGGCAGATGCGCCGTGGAGTAGATATGGGACCAAGTGCCATCCGTTATGCCGGCTTGCTTGAGCGCTTAGAGGCGATCGGTCATACTGTGACGGATCTTGGCGACATTCAGATTGATCAGCCTGAGCGCGTACATACGGCAGATACAAACCTGAGAAACCTTGATGCTGTAGTAAAAGGTAGCACGGCGCTTGCGGATCAGGTAAAAAAGGTAAAAACAGATGGCGACTTCCCGCTGATTTTAGGTGGAGACCATAGTATTGCCATCGGCTCGCTAGCAGGTATCAGCAGCAGCTATGAGAACCTTGGTGTGATCTGGTATGATGCACACGGTGATTTAAATACAGGTGATACGTCACCATCAGGGAATATTCACGGGATGCCGCTAGCAGTGAGTCTTGGGATTGGTCATGAGGATCTTGTGAACATCCATGACTACACGCCGAAAGTGAAGCCTGAGAACATTGTGATTATCGGTGCACGTTCATTGGATGCGGGTGAAAGAGAACTGATCAAGGAAAAAGGAATCCGCGTGTACACGATGCATGAAGTGGACCGCATGGGTATGACAAAGGTGATGGAAGAGTCGATTGAGTATCTGAAGGACCGTACAGACGGTGTTCATCTGTCGCTAGACCTTGACGGACTCGATCCAAATGATGCGCCTGGCGTCGGCACGCCAGTTATCGGAGGAATTAGCTATCGTGAGAGTCATCTTGCAATGGAGATGCTTGCAGAAGCTGATATCCTGACGTCAGCTGAATTTGTAGAAGTCAATCCAATTCTGGATGAAAAGAATAAGACAGCTACGGTTGCTGTTGCGCTGGCAGGATCACTGTTTGGCGAGAAGCTTCTATAATTATGTGGGCCGTCTGTGGGGAGTGCTGCAGGCGGTTTTTTCTTGGTATGGATGCAGGTCTAATGACATGATTTCCGGAACGACCGGCAAAATTTCCGGAAAGGCCGCCGTAATGTCCTGAATAAGCTTTGTAATTTCCGGAACGACACACATAATCTCCTGAACCACATAACCAAGCACCCCTCCAAATGACGCGCCAAGCGTCGGAGTATCAGTCATTGGCGGTTTTTCAATGAAATGAATGTAGGTATATTTACACCTTTCTACGAATAAAGATGTTTTTTCTCCGAACAGACCATATTTTTCTAAGAACATCATCTGCTCTTCTAAGAACACAACCTACGATTCTCCGAACAACACCCATCTTTCTACGAACCCCCCGCCACCATCACGTCCACCAAACAACACTCGCCATCCCAAATACCCCCACCCGCTATTCCAATAATTTCTAACATTTTTGCAATAACTGGATGACACTGTACTATAAAAAGTAGTACAATAGAAATGCGTGTTTATAATCAATTTCGACAAAATTCCTTTACATAAAAAATCTCAAAATAAAAATAAAAAAGCGTGAAACCTTTTGCGCAACTCTTACGTAAATAGGTTAGAGCCGCATGGAGCGGAGGTATAGAATAATGGAATCCATAGTGAAAAAGCGAATACAGCAGGTGCGGAAGGGAGATCAGGATGCGTTCGGTGAGATCGTGGAACTCTTTAAAGACAGAGTGTACCACGTGTGCTTCAGGATGCTCGGGAACCGTCATGAAGCAGAAGATATCGCACAGGAAGCATTTATCAGGGCGTACACGAACATTCACACGTTTGATATTGACCGGAAATTCTCGACGTGGCTGTTCCGTATTGCAACGAACCTGTGTATTGACCGGATCAGAAAGAAGAAACCGGACTATTATCTTGATGCAGAAGTTTCCGGTACAGATGGCCTGACGATGTATTCTAAGGTTGAAACAGACGGTCCACTTCCTGAAGAGGAAGTTGAGTCGATGGAATTACAGGAATCAATTCAAAAAGAAATTTCCAGATTACCCGACAAATATCGTTCTGTTATCGTATTAAAATATATAGAGGAGCTTTCTTTGAAAGAGATCAGTGAAATTCTTGAGCTGCCAATCGGGACAGTCAAAACGAGAATTCACAGAGGCAGAGAAGCGCTCCGAAAGCAATTAAGATCAATATAGGAGAGGGTGAGTAAAGTGAACACTTGTCCTGAACAAATCGTGCTTTTAATGCATGATTATTTAGATGAAGAGATTTCACAAGAAAACGAAAAGGAGTTAAAGGCGCACCTTCAGTCTTGTGAAGCGTGCAAAACTCATTTTCATGAATTGAAAAAGACAGTTGCGCTTGTTCAAAGCACTTCACATATAAAAGCACCGTCTGATTTTACACAGAATGTAATGGCGAAGCTGCCGAAAGAAAAGAAAAAGGCGGGAGTTGAGCGCTGGTTCCACCGCCATCCGCTAATGGCCGCGGCTGCTGTGTTCTTTTTGCTAATGGGCGGAAGTTTATTTACTAACTGGAATGGCGGAGAAGAGCTTTCTTTTACACAAAGTGAGCAGGTCGTTGTTGAAGGGAATACAGTTGTGGTTCCTGAAGGGAAAACGGTTCAGGGTGACCTGACAGTACGCAACGGTGACCTTCGCATTGAAGGAACGGTAGAGGGGAATGTAACGATCGTCAATGGAGACCAGTATATGGCTGGTGCGGGCGATGTTACTGGTGAAATCGAAGAAATTGATCAAGCATTTGAGTGGCTGTGGTACTCGATTAAGTCAGCAGCAAAAGAGCTCGGAGGTATTGGTCAGGATTCTGAAGAATAAGCATTGCGCCGGCAGAGACATTGCCGGCGCAATTTTTTTTGCGTTCAATCTGCAGCGGAATTTTTGAATGTTCGTTAAAGGAGTACTTTTTTAATAAAAAGATCAGTTAAATAGTAAATAAAACTGTATTTAGTTTTCTGTTAGCGAACAAAATAGAAAGATTCTTATATTTAATGACAGAAAATTCTATTATTATTTCGAGAATTCTTATATCATAGGAATAAGGTTGATCTAATGGTTAGAAAGCTAGGTAATAAACAATAAATAGGTAAAATTAATCTTTTATATGGATAAAAATAAAATTTATGTAAAATAAGGAGGTTTTGGCGGGTTGAAAGCGATGAAAACAGAGCAGATCTTCTCGTATTTGAGATGGATCTTTTTGATTGCTGTCCTGGTCACCTATCTGATTCCTTTCTTACATGAGAGGATCGGTTATGAAGGGGAGTCTTTTTATGTTTTGATTACGTTGTTCTTTACGTTTACTGTTGTGGCGCAGTGGCAGCTTCATGTAAATGAAAAGAAGCAGACGTATTTCCCTCTGCTCTTCAGAAGTGGTGTGTGGATTGATTATGGGGCTTTTATCTGGCTGGTTGCGATCACAGGAGGGATTCAGAGTGATTTCCTTCCAATCATGTATGTCATTTTGATGCATGCGATGGTGCACTGGAAAGAGCGGGGGGCTATTTGGATGACGACCGCGTTGATTGTCGGTCTATGGTCAGCGCCATATTATTCAACCGGCTACACGGAGGAAGCAGTAGTAACCGGGGTGGTGCAGACCTTTGTACTTGTTGTGATGAGTACGTTCAGTGCGGTACTGGTGATAAGGGAACGCAGATATTTTACTCAGGCAGCATCACTCGGAAATGAATTGAAGCTGGATTATCTGACAGGGCTTTATAATGTCCGTTTTTTTAAGGAACAAATGAAAGCGCTAGATCAGACGAATGAACCGTTTCACCTTTTAATTGGAGATATCGACTTTTTTAAAGTGGCGAATGATCAATATGGTCATTTATTTGGAGACCAGGTACTTGCTTCAATCGGTCCGGTTTTAAAAAGAGTAACGTATGCTCATAACGGCACTGCTTATCGTTATGGCGGCGAGGAATTTGTCTTTTTATTTCCCGGGAAAGATTTTAATGTCGAGGACTTTTTATATGAGTTGAGAAATGAAATTGAGCAAGTCGAGATCAAACAGAAAGACTGGCAGTTAAGCCTGAGTTTTGGACATGCTACAGGCGACGAAGGTGCAGGGGTTGAAGAGGTGGTTGCACTTGCCGACTCGCGTCTTTATCTGGCCAAAGAAAGTGGGAGAGCGTGTGCAGTTTTAAATAATGATGAAATTTTGCCTTATTTGTATGCCTTGTAACAAGCTTTAAGTTCTTGTTTCAGTTAATCAATATAAGACTTCGGCAGTGTGATTGTGTTATAATGATGTGGTTTAAATTTGTTGGGTTGAAAAAGATTTTTTAAATAGATAATTGGAGGAAGTCACATGCCGTTTGCCGACCAGTTTTCAGATTTAACGGTGTTAGACCTTGCTGTTCATGCAATTGACATACTCCTCGTGTGGTTTGTTTTATATAAGCTGATCACGGTGATCAGAGGGACAAAAGCTGTACAGCTGTTAAAAGGAATTTTTGTAATTGTTGTTGTCCGCGTTGTCAGTGAGCTGTTAGGTTTCAATACACTGGCGTGGATTATGGAGCAGGTAATGCTCTGGGGGGTTCTGGGCATTATGATCATTTTCCAGCCTGAGCTGCGTCGTGCACTTGAGCAGCTGGGACGGGGGAAATTATTTGCCAGAGGTAACCTCCAGGAAGAAGAGGAACGTAACCGCTTAGTTGAAGCTGTGACAAAGTCTGTCAGCTATATGGCAAAGCGTAGAATCGGTGCCTTGATCACATTTGAACGTGAGACAGGGATGGGAGACTATATTGAAACAGGTATCCCGATGGATTCAAATCTTACTTCCGAACTGTTAATTAACTTATTTATTCCTAATACACCTCTTCATGATGGAGCGGTGATTATCCAGAAAAATCGCATTGCAGCGGCTGCCTGTTATCTGCCGCTGTCTGAAAGTCCGTTTATTTCCAAAGAGCTTGGTACACGTCACCGGGCAGCGCTTGGTGTCAGTGAAGTAACCGACAGTATTACAGTCGTGGTTTCAGAAGAGACAGG
The DNA here is from genome assembly GCF_044383825.1 of Jeotgalibacillus sp. JSM ZJ347. Taxonomy (NCBI): domain Bacteria; kingdom Bacillati; phylum Bacillota; class Bacilli; order Caryophanales; family Caryophanaceae; genus Jeotgalibacillus; species Jeotgalibacillus sp. JSM ZJ347. Next base: position 6,661 of record NZ_JBISEN010000003.1, read on the forward strand.
TGCGATCTCTGTCACAACCAACGGAGAGCTTCAGCGTGATCTGGAGCTGGATGAATTCAGTAAGATCATCCGCCGTGAATGGTTCGGTGAAAAAGAAACAGCAGACTCTTCAGCACGATGGAACTGGAGGGGGAAGAAGAATAATGGATAAATTCCTTGAAAGCCGCTGGTTCCTGAGAGGGTTTGCTTTACTGGTGGCTGTACTGATGTTTATCACAGTCAATACAGAAGAAGAAGGCACCAACACATTTGCAGGCTCACAAAGTGATGTAGAAGTGATTGAGAGTGTGCCTGTCGATACGATGTATAACGAAGAGGATCTTGTTGTAACCGGTGTGCCAAACACGGTTGACGTTACAATCACGGGTCCTACTCAGGTTGTCACCAGAACCAATGCGGTGAGGGATTTCCGTGTATTTATTAATCTTGCAGACCTGGATCTTGGTACACATGAAGTTCAGTTGCAGGCTGAAGGTTTCTCCTCTCAGCTGACTGTGACAATTTCTCCTGAAGTTGCCAATGTTACGATTGATGAACGCGTGACGGAGGAATTTGCAGTGGATGCTGAATTTAATCAGTCCATCATTCCTGATGGTTTTGAGCTTGAAGAAATTCAGTCGGATCCTGCAACGGTTCAGGTTACGGGTGCTAGGAACGTCATTGAATCAATCCGTTATGTCAGAGCATCTGTTGACATAGATGGACAGGTAGAAGATGAACAGACCATTGAGTCTACGGTTCAGGTGTTAAATGCAAGTCTGGATAAGCTACCAGTTACAGTGGAGCCTCAGACGGTTAACCTGAACATCAGCGTAACGCAGCCAAGCAAGGAAGTAACACTTGTTGCAACACCTTCAGGAACACTTGCTGAAGGACTTGAGCTTGAGTCAATTGCACTCGCAAATGAGACAGTGACCATTTACGGTCCAACGACTGTGATTGACAATATCAGTGAAATTGAAGTACCATTTGATCTTTCGGGTGTATCCAGCGATGGTTCACGGGTAGAAGTGCCAATTCCGGTTCCGGAAGGGATCACAGAGTTATCAAGTGAAACAGTAGCAGGTGTGATCTCTCTTGCTGAATCAGCAGAAGATGAGGGCGCTGCGGCAGAAGAAAGTGAAGGTACAGCTGAGACACCAGCACCTGAGGAAGATGAAGAACCTGCTGATGATACAGCATCAAATGATAATAATAATTCAACAGAGGAGCTGACATTGTCGGCTCTTCCTGTTGAAATGCGCAATATAGGCGATGAACTGCAGGCAATGTACCTAAGTCCTGCCAGCGGGGAGCTTAACTTACGCGTGACCGGAGAACCGGAAGCGCTTGAAGAGTTGTCAGAAGACGACGTTTCACTGTTTGTAGATGCGGAAGGTTTAGATGAAGGCGAACATGAGATGGAAGTCCAGATCGAGGGACCTTCCAATGTGACATATATTTTATCGCAGTCCAGTATTACATTTTCACTGGCAGCTGCATAAGCCCTGGGAGGGGCCGTTTATAAGAAGGAGCGATGTTTATCATGGGTAAATATTTTGGAACAGACGGAGTCCGTGGAGTAGCAAACGCTGAGCTTACGCCGGAAATGGCATTTAAGCTTGGACGCTTCGGAGGCTACGTGCTGACAAAAGAAACAACACGCCCGAAAGTGTTAATTGGACGTGATACAAGAATTTCAGGTCATATGTTAGAAGGTGCGCTAGTCGCAGGTCTTCTATCAATCGGTGCAGAAGTTATGCGTCTTGGTGTCATTTCAACACCTGGTGTGGCATTTCTGACAAAGGCAATGGGCGCACAGGCTGGCGTCATGATCTCAGCTTCACACAATCCGGTGCCGGATAACGGAATCAAGTTCTTTGGTCCGGACGGTTTTAAACTGACTGACGAGCAGGAGAATGAAATCGAAGCATTAATTGATGCTGAGACAGATACAACACCTCGTCCAACAGGAGAAAACCTTGGTGTTGTGACAGATTATTTTGAAGGCGGACAGAAGTACCTTCAGTATCTGAAGCAATCTGCTGATGAAGACTTCAGCGATATTCATGTCGCACTCGACTGCGCACACGGTGCAACGTCAGCGCTTGCTACACACCTCTTTGCAGACCTTGATGCAGACCTTTCAACAATGGGTGCATCACCAAACGGTTTGAACATCAATGAAGGTGTAGGGTCAACACACCCCGAAGCACTTGCTGATTTTGTAAAAGAAAAAGGTGCAGACGTCGGCCTTGCATTTGATGGAGATGGCGACCGTATCATCGCAGTAGATGAAAACGGACAGATTGTAGACGGAGATCAGATTATGTTCATCTGTGCCAAGCACCTGAAGAGCGAATCACGTCTGAAGCAGAATACAGTCGTATCAACTGTCATGAGTAACCTCGGCTTCCATAAGGGCCTTGAAGAGTCAGGAATCTTAAGTATCCAGACAGCAGTTGGTGACCGTTATGTAGTAGAAGAAATGAGAAAAGGCAGCTACACACTTGGTGGTGAGCAGTCAGGACACATTATCTTCCTTGATTACAACACAACAGGTGACGGCTTGCTAACAGGTCTTCAGCTTGTGAATATTATGAAGCTGACTGGCAAGAAGCTTTCTGAGCTTGCTGCTGAAATGGAGATCTTCCCGCAGAAGCTTGTGAATATCCGCGTAAGCGATAAGCATGGTGTAACGGATAACGCTGAAGTAAAAGCGATTATTGAGCAGGTGGAAAAAGAGATGGATGGCAACGGCCGCATTCTCGTACGTCCATCAGGCACTGAGCCGCTTGTCCGCGTGATGGCAGAAGCACCGACAAAAGAGCTTTGCGAAGAGTATGTAAATCGCATTGCAGAAGTGGTTGAGAATGAAATGGGCGTTAAAGCTTAATATAGATTCTTTTAATAAAGGAGAGATACACTGTGATCGTGCAGTTGTATTTCTCCTTTTTATGTGGGCTTGGCGGGGCTTACGAGGATGTACAAGAGTGAGTGGGCAGGCGGTAAAGGAATAATGCAATACTTCATTTGCTGTCACATCATTATGCAGCTGAATCCATACGCGTATTCTTACTTCCTCAACTGAATAAGCAGCAACTTTGCAGTGATGACGTATTTTCTAACATATGCTCACTTTCTTTTTCATTGCTCAATAATTTTAAAGGTCCTGGCAATAAAAATGTTCCAAATGAAGCTGATTCGCGAAAATGAAAATTTCTTGTAACCAACGTAACAAATGAACGTGGTATACTATTCTTTGTGCGTCATAGAAAATTTAATTGACGTAATTTTCATTCATAACGTATGATAAGGTAAGTGTAATTTTCCCAAAATAGGGTATACAGGAAAAGTCGCACTTTTATTCAAGAAGAGAAAGAGAGGGTTGTAAGGTAGACCAACAGGATCAAAAAGCGCCAGGACTGCCCGTGAGACGTGGCAGTTGACGAGGAGAAGGAGCATCGAGTGTTCGGCGGATGCCTTCCGGCTGATGATTGCACAGCCGAAAACCTGTTTTTTGAAATCACAGAGGCGACTCAGTGGACAAAGAAAACAGGAATGCAACACCCTAAAAAACTAAACTTTATTAAATCTACAATCAAAGAGATTGCACAGCTGGTGATCGTAGCGGAAGGGGACGGCTCACAGGAAGGGACAGGTGAGGCAATGGCGAAGCCTGCTGGCTCGCCGCCCGGCCGCGGAAAGCGTTCCCCTGGAGCGGAAATCACAAGTCCCATTTAATAAAGTTAAAACTTAAAAACTAATAGAGAGATAAAGAGGGCACGTCCGTCCTCTTATACGGTCATGCCCTCCTTATCATCACAGGAGGAAACTAATTATGTGTGGAATTGTAGGATATATTGGATCTAATGATACGAAGGAAATCTTGCTGAAAGGTCTTGAAAAACTTGAATATCGCGGTTATGACTCTGCTGGAATCGCAGTGAAAAATGACGACGGCGTATCAGTATTCAAAGAAAAAGGACGCATCGCAGACCTTCGTGCAATCGTGGACGACAGCGTGAGCGCAAACATCGGAATCGGCCATACGCGCTGGGCAACACACGGTGAACCAAGCCAGGTGAACGCACACCCTCACCAGAGTACAACAAGCCGTTTTACGCTTGTACACAATGGTGTCATCGAGAACTATGCACAACTGAAGCGTGAGCACCTTGCAGACGTTGAGCTAGTATCTGAAACAGATACAGAAATCATCGTTCAGCTGATCGAAAAGTTTGTCAAAGAAGGCCTTGAAACAGAAGCTGCATTTGCAAAAGCACTAAAAGAACTGAAAGGTTCATATGCAATCGCGCTTTTAGATAACCAGAACGAAGACACAATCTTTGTTGCGAAAAACAAGAGCCCACTGTTAGTTGGTCTTGGAGAAGACTTCAACGTTGTTGCGTCTGATGCAATGGCTATGCTTCAGGTAACTGATGAGTATGTTGAACTAATGGACAAAGAAATGGTTATCGTAACTAAAGAGAGCACAACAATTAAAACGCTTGATGGCGAAACTGTTGCGCGTGATTCTTACAAAGCAGAAATCGATGCAAGCGACATCGAAAAGGGTACGTACCCTCACTACATGCTGAAAGAAATCGACGAGCAGCCGGCAGTTATGCGTAAAATCATTCAGGCTTACCAGAATGAAGAAGGCGAGCTTTCAATTGAAAAAGACACACTTGATGCTGTAAACGCAGCTGACCGCATCTATATCATTGCCTGCGGAACAAGCTACCATGCAGGACTTGTAGGGAAAGAGTACCTTGAAAAAACAGCGAAAATCCCGACTGAAGTACACGTAGCGAGTGAGTTCGTATACAACACGCCGTTACTATCTGAAAAGCCATTATTCATCTTTATCTCTCAAAGTGGTGAAACAGCAGACAGCCGTGCCGTACTTGTACACGTCAAAGAACTTGGACACCCTGCACTGACACTAACAAACGTAGCTGGTTCAACACTTTCACGTGAAGCAAACCACACACTTCTGCTGCATGCAGGACCAGAGATCGCAGTAGCATCAACAAAAGCGTACACTGCACAGATCGCAGTCCTAGCAATCCTAGCTGAAGCTGCAGGTAAAGCAAAAGGCTTCGACATGAAATTCGACCTTGTTCAGGAAATGGGTATCGTTGCTAACGCAATCCAGACACTGACAGACGACAAAGAAGCATTCGAACAAATCGCACGCGACTTCCTAAGCACAACGCGCAACGCATTCTTCATCGGACGCTCAATGGATTACCATGTCGTTCAGGAAGCTGCGCTTAAACTGAAAGAAATCTCTTACATCCAGGCTGAAGGCTTCGCAGGCGGCGAGCTCAAGCACGGAACAATCGCACTAATTGAAGACGGCACACCAGTCGTTGCCCTTGCAACACAGGAAAACGTCAACCTGAGCATCCGCGGAAACGTCAAAGAAGTAGCAGCCCGCGGCGCCAACCCATGCATCATCTCAATGAAAGGCCTGGAAGAACAAGGTGACAGCTACGTAATCCCACACGTACACGAACTGCTTGCACCACTGGTGTCAGTCGTGCCTACGCAGCTGATTGCTTACTATGCAGCGCTTCATAGAGATTGTGATGTTGATAAGCCACGTAACCTTGCGAAGAGTGTTACTGTAGAATAATTATAAAAATCCTGATGAGCTAAGTGTCCCCACGCAAAAAACTTTTACCAAACGTAATAAACTCTTACCAAATGGAATAAAGTCTTACAGAACGTGAGGAAAAAACGAGCGAAACAGGGCATGAAATAGCATGAAAAAAGAGGACTGAACACGTACCATCTGGTACGCTGTTCGGTCTTTTTTTGCGTCAACAAATGAACAGCAGGAGAGAAAAAGCAGGAGGGAAAAAGAGAGGAGAAAGCATGAGAAAGACCGCCGTATCAACAAGCATGAAGGAAAAGAGAGAAGAAAAGCATGAGTGAAAGCCAGCTTCTCTTCTCCCTGAAAATGTCCCGTTCCCTCACTGAAAGATCTACCTTAACCCTAATCTTTATCCGATCCTTTACCCTGTTCCCTCTGTAAAACTTCATTACATTTTCGGCATCTTTTCTCGGACGTTTTTTCATTCATTTCGTTAGAAATCGGCGTTTTTTCTGTAAAACTTCATTCCATCAACCTGATGCGCAAAGGTGGGTTGAGGCTAGGTGTGGTAAGGGTTTGGAGGAGGTGGGGGTTTTGTAAGGGTTTTTTGCGTGGAGACATAGTAGGGGAAAGGAAAAGACCGATGATGATTTAAAGAAGAAAATTATTTGTTGACAGATCATGAAGGTCATTATATTATCTAATTAGTTACAACTTAGTTACCTACTAATTAGAAAGGGTGGATTTAATTGAATATTTTTATGTTGAGAAGTAAGCCTCATAACATTCAGCGCATTGATCACTTTTTGAAAAAGAATGAAATTGCAATTGGTTGGAGTGAGACGGGAGACCTGACTGGGGTAACGAAAGAAGGTATTCGTACAATTTTATCTGATCTAGGGTATTCAGGGCAGTCTTTGTTAACAAATCTAGGATTGGTAAATAGCTTCATTCATACAATGAAGGTTGGCGATATTGTATTAATACGGGAGCAAGAAATTGTCCACATCGGTAAGGTAGGAGAGTACAAGTGGAAAAAAGAATATGAGCCTGAATTTATGTCACACACACGTTCGGTAGAGTGGTTAGGGCAAGTTCCATTTGAGGAATTAAATGCGCCATTACAATCGTTGTTAAAAAATATTCGTACAATCAGTAAGTTCAAGGGGAAATTAGAAGAATCAGCACTCGAACAACATATTTCAGCACAGCATCTAGACTTTGGAACTGCTAATAAGAAGATAGATGAAAATGATCCTTTGTTAAAAAATGCTGTGGAAGTGTTAAGTCATTTAATGAATCATGCTGAAGATGAAACTGTTAGATTAGAGGCAACTAAGGAGCTTTTAAGACACTTAAATAAATAAGAGGCATGCAAATTCTAAGTTGAAGGAGAGGATTCAATTGACTAAATACTGGGCAATGAAAACTTATAAAGAGTGGGCTAATGAATTTCAAAACAACTCGGAGATCGGCATTGATGAACAGAATGTTGATAATGAATTCACTACTTATGACAAGACGCAACTAACTTCAATTCTTGATAATCCTAGACTCGTTAGAAGGTTTGATCAGTTTTGTAAGTGGATGAAAAAAGGTGACTATGTAATCATCGGGGTTGGACAAACAACACAATTTAACATGCAACTTATCGGAAGAATTATAAGTGATTATGAATTTGACAATAGTCGCAAACTATATAGACACTTTCGGAGAATAGAAATATTAAAATCCTTTGATCAGCCGATTAAAGTTGAAAAATGGGGTCAAGTACAGAGGGTGGAATTATTAGACTCTAACGACTTTATAGAAACTTTAGTTATAAGTTTGTAGAGGAGCATTTGAGCATTTTCAAAAGAAAGTAAGGGAGCGACTTTGTGTGAGACGCTCCCTGTTCAATACAACATTTAGGATTGTTTTTCTGCGAAATTCCAACTGACAGGATTATTCTTTGAAATTAAAAATGGAGACAAAGTCCACTTCAAATTATTTTTGACAATAAGAGAAATAAATTCGTCTGTGGTTATACCAAGTTCAACTCTAATTTTATTGTAGCTATACCAGTCCATATCTTTTTGTTGGATCTGATTCAAAAAACTCGTTTCTTTTTGAGGATCTAACCTGCGATTAACATAATCTAAGAAAGACTGATTCTTTTCTATGATTAAATAACCTAAACCTTTAAATTCACAATAGCGATGTAAAGCATTAAACTTTATTAAATTTTTGAATAATGCCATCCTATTGCGCCCTTTAATTTCTACTAACACAGCACTGCCGTCTTCTAGTACCACTAAAAAATCTGGATAGTAAACATGGTCACCATTTTCAAATCTATAATTTATTTTGACAGGTTGATGAACGTAAGCAATCACTTTATCTACTTCTTCAAGGTACATGCAGAAATTATATTCTAGTAATGACTCGTATTCTATCTCCTTGTTATTTTTAGCGCTATAAAAAGAACCCGAGTAATGTGTGGAGCTATGATTTACTGTTCTTTTTGGTAAAATACTGTCTAATTCAGAAGGTAGAAACTTCATACGATATTCATGCCAAATAACCTGATTAAAAATTTTTTCGTACTGTTCTTTTTGTCGCCTCTTCTCAAATGCTGACTCCAGTAAACTTTTCTGTATAGTAACTACATAATTCGAAACAATCTTCTCATTTGTGTTGCTATCACCTCTGCTTTGTAAACACAACTTGCATAAAAGATTAGTGATTAATGTTTTCGGGAAATTATTTAATCTTATAATTAAAAGAGCAATATTCAATAGTTCTTTTTCGCTTCCGATTGCTACCCAGTCATAAATACTGTTTATAAAATACCTACAACTTACAAACCCTCTGTTAGAATGATACCTTATTTTCTTTATCGCACTATTAATAATTTGGCGAATTCTTTCTCTTGTGACATTATAAATTACTCCTATTTCTTGGAGGGTATAAAACTCACCGTCTAACAATCCAAACCTTAGATATAGAATCTCCTTATTTCTCTCATCATTCATAGACTCATCTAAAGCTAATTTGAAATTGTCCTTAAAAAAATCATTATAATCGTCCAATTCTTCATATGGTTTAGATCCGATAATAGAAACCTCCTAAATTTATAAAGAAGAATTATCAAAACTTCTCTTTAGATAATGTTCTAAGTTGGCTTGGTTCACGCTTGATTCATAATATTGAATAGTATACTAGTAACAGAAAAGATAATATTTTAGATGCTAATATTTATTTTATTTAGTTTATTTATACCATTTATGTGATATGATTTGCTTAATTTAATTTCATTTATAGAGTGGCAAGGGACTCGTTATTCATTTCAATAAATAATTCCGTTCAAAGAAGTCAAGATTATAATGAATTTATTTGCGCACTATAAAAAGTGTTAGGAGTAAAAATATTGAAGAAAAGTTTATATAATAAATTTTTGAATAAGCTATCAAGAAACATTCACTTAGTTGAACAAATAGAAAACAACAGTGTTCTGATTAGGTTTATAGGAATTGCTTTTTTATTATTAGGAATTGGATACTTACTAGAAGTTGTAGAACTAACGTCAATAGCCTTAGTAAGTTTTTCTCTTTCTGGTATGTTTTATATTCTAAGTGATTTTTTTAAGTATTATTGCGAGGATTGGGATGCAAAAAGAGCTTTGGGAAAGGATAGACTTAAGTGGGTAAGGTTATATAGGTTTTTGTGGTATGTCAGTTTATTTATAGGAACAATCATGCTTATAGGAGGACCATATCTTATTATTAATATCGATGTTCAACTTTTAGAAATAGCTGGTCCTGCAATAGCCTTTATAACAATCGGATTGACGGTAATTAAAATAAGTTTAGATAACAGAAAGGATAGACTCGACACAATGGAAGGAGTTGTAGATGATGTTACGAAAATTTTAAATGAACTAGAAGAATATAAAGAAAAAAATAAGCGATTAGAGGCCGATCTAAATAGAATTCACAATAAATAATAATTGTTTAGATCAATAGACGGATAAACGTTTTCATATCCTAATATTATAACTACGAGCAATTTAAGGTATTGATAGGAATGGGAAAAGAAAATGGGCTTGTACCATAATATATTGTGGAATTGAGTTTTTTGGCGTTAATAAAGAAAGCATTAGTTAAAGCTAACTTTACTTAGACATGATTTTTCTTATATTCTTCAACCTGAATCCCCATTAATCCTTTGCCCGTAAAATTTATTTTTATTGTTCAGATGCGTAAGAAAAGAACGGCAAGGAATTCATCGTGATAATGGTTTGAAAGAATGCTTTGATTGATTTTTTTACTTAAGGATGTAAGCGATAAAGTGAACGTCTATACCTGATAAGGCACACTGAAAGCGTTCACTTTATTAGAAAGCGTACATAAAATTAAAATTATGTGTTGTAAAACTCGAAAGTATAAACAGGTAACTTGGATGACGGTACACAATAAAGAATATTGCATGAATAACGTAGAAAAGATCGAGTAGCGTATAAATGACGCTTTACTCGATCTTTTTAATTGGTTTAAAAAATTGTGTGTCAAACACTTATAAAAATTTAAGAAGATATACTGAACTAAAAGTCACCTCAATGAAGTTGTCTATATAACACCAATGAGATCAGCTATATTTGTTGCTCACAAATATACTGGTCTCACTTAATGTCTAAAACATAAAACTATATCGAAATTGAAAAAAATTAATCTGATTATAATTAGCAAAATGTCTAATAAACGCAATAATATCAATGCTTTTAAGGTTTATGTCTAAATGCAAAAAAAGTTATAAATTTTCTTTATGCAAGATTATGTTAGAGGAACGTATGTTTGTTAATATTGAAACAATATTTATAAAAAGATTGTTGAAAGACAATGATAAGAGGTGATAAAAGCAGGCTGTAGTCAGTATAATATATCAGCTTTAAGAACAACCAGGAGTCATCGTGACAGATTCGAAGGAAAAAATTAAAAAGGAGAGGATCATTTATGACAAATCGAGGACGCAAATCAAGTAAAAAACAGGCGCTACCTATTAACAAGAGCGAGAGGGTTATTTCCACCCAATTTGCGTTGTTAATTAAGGAGAAACGTAAACAGAAAGGTCTCACACTTAAGGAACTTGGAGAAAAATTAGATGTGAATCCTAGTTACTTACACCGACTGGAGAAGTATGAAAAAAGAAATCCGTCTATTGCTATCGTGATGGAATTGGCAGAGGTGCTGGATATTGACTTACATGATCTTTTTGCGGTCGCTGATCGAAAAAAAGATAATGCAGTACCTATTGAAATGCTGTTATTAAAGAATGAATACAGTATAAAAGGTAAGAGAAATCTACCAATAGAAGTGAATGAAATTATGGCAAAGATTATTTCTGTAATTGTTAACGAGATGGATGTTTCATGCAAATACAATGATCTTCTAAAGCTAGGAGACATGATTAAGCTGTTACATGAAATTATTAATATCGCTCAACCTGGAAAGGCTCAACCATAAAAGGAGTTGGTCATCACAGATGAGAGGAGGTGAGGATATGAGCTTATATGGTTCTAGTAAAGAACATATTTTAAATACAATTTTGATGACTTATCCTGAGATTGTCTCAAAATTGATTAAAAGGAAGTATGAACACCTAGAGCAGGAAATGTATAAATGGGGACGTTATATAGACTTGCATGGATATAATAAACGTTCTAAATTACCCGTTTATATAGAAACTCAGCTGAATAAAGCGGATCAGCTACACATTGATCAGGTGAAGAAGATTATTGATATGGTTGATGAGGGTATTATCATTTGGGTGGCTTCAGCTCACTCAAAGGAAATCATCCAGGAATTACACACCATGATGCATTTCAGCATTTTGAAACCTATCGACTTGTATTTAGTGGAGTATCCTGTAGAATATACACCTTTCTTATCTGCGTTGGAAAATGAGTCATCCTATGAGCGATGGAGAAAAATGATTGCCACAGATATTCCTTTACCAGAACTAAAAGTTACTAATAAGATTTCATTGATTCCAAAAGGGTATAAAGGTGAGTTTATAGCTGAAGTTCAGAGTGACATAATGGGGGTTCGGGCTTCTAATGAATATCTGCTGAGACACTTAAAAAAAGAACTACCTTACTTTCGCAATATCCATCGATCTAAATCTAACTTGGATAATAGACAGTTGCAGTTTGGTGGAGGGCTAAGTGGCTTTGAATACGTGATCAGTATGGAGAACATGAGGTATCTAGCTTTCTTGAAATTCAGGTTGGTTACTTTCAAGCATGAAAGGTTATTCCTTGAAATCAAAGAAAAGCTAAAAATAGAATTCACAGATAAGGAGATACTGGTGGAAGAATTAGTGGTTACTTTTCCAGTCCCTAGAAATTTACCATTTCGTCAGAAAGTAGATGTGATCAGTGATCGATTACAACGTGTACTAAAAATTGTTGAGCCTGCAATCAAAGTAGAGCAGGAAAAACTGAAAATAATGAAAAAGATAAAGCTCTCATCATGAGGGCTTTTTGTTTTGTTTCAATTGGTCAAAGTGATGTATATTTTTACAAAATTTGAGCGGAAATTGCCCACAGTCAATGTGATATTGTTACAATAGAAACATCATTAGATAAGGTAGGAGAGTATATTATGAGTGAAAAAGTAACAAAAGATCAAATCAACAGGGTATTGTGGGAAGCCGCGGATACCTTTAGAGGGAAAATTGATTCAAGTACATATAAAGACTACATATTGACGATGCTTTTCATTAAGTATCTTAGTGATGCATATAAAGAGCATCTTGAAGAATACAAAGAGCGTTATAACGGTGATGAGCAACGTATTCAACGTGCGCTTTCTAGAGAACGTTTTGTCATGGATCAACTATCTACATTTGATTATCTATACAGTAAACGAAATGATGCTGAAATCGGCGAGATCATCAATAAAGCATTGGAGCATTTGGAAAATGAGAACACTGGTAAACTCCGAGGCGTATTCCGCAATATTGATTTCAATAGTGAATCAATTCTTGGGAAAGCAAAAGAACGAAATTCGATGCTTCGTTCACTGCTTGAAGATTTCAATAAGCTCACATTGAAACCATCTGTTGTAGGTAGTGAAGATGTGATTGGTGATGCCTACCAATATATGATTGAACGCTTTGCTTCTGACGCTGGGAAAAAGGGTGGAGAGTTCTATACACCTTCCATGGCTTCTGAGCTTCTGGCACGTCTTGTAAAGCCACAGGAGAATGATCGTATCTATGACCCGACTTGTGGATCGGGTTCACTTCTGATCCGTGTAGCTAATCAAGTGCCAAATAAGAAAGTTGCAATTTATGGACAGGAGCGGAATGGAGCGACACATTCTTTAGCTTTAATGAACATGTATTTGCACGGAATAGACGATGCGAAAATTGAATGGGGAGATACATTGGCGAATCCCCTTCACTTAGAAGACGGCAAGTTAATGAAGTTCCAAGCGATTGTGGCAAATCCTCCATTCTCACTTGATAAATGGGCAATGGGCTTTGCTGGAGAAGGAACAAGCGACAGTAAGTTCAAAATGGATGCAAGCCTTGATCCACATCGACGTTTTGAATGGGGTGTTGCACCAAGTTCGAAAGGTGACTTTGCCTTTGTTCAGCATATGCTCTATTCATTGGCTGAAAATGGACGAATGGCGACGATTTTACCACATGGAGTGCTGTTTAGAGGTTCAGCTGAAGGCAAGATTCGTAAACAGATTATTGAGCTGAATTTGTTGGATACAGTAATTGGGTTACCAGAGAAATTATTTTTTGGGACAGGTATTCCAGCATGTATTTTAGTTTTTAAAAAGAATCGTTCTACTAAAGATGTGATGTTTATCGATGCTTCTAGTGAAGGGAACTTTGATAAAGGAAAAAATCAAAATCAATTGCGAGAATTGGATTTACAAAAAGTTATTGAAACATACGAAAACAAAATAAATGAGGATAAATATTCATATGTAGCATCTTACGAAGAAATAAAGGAAAATGAATTTAATTTAAATATCCCAAGATACGTGGATACTTTTGAAACAGAAGAATTAATTAATTTAGAAAGAAATAGAGAAGAGATAAAAATTGTAAAACAAAAAATTCAAAAAGTTGAATTAGACATGGAAAAATTTTTAGAGGAGTTAGGATTGTAGGTGTGAAAATGAAATCCAACATTGAAAAAGTGAATATAAAAGATTCAAATTTGTATGTAAGAAAATTGAAAGATATTTCTGAGTTCATAACAAAGGGTACAACTCCTACAACATACGGATATAAATGGGAGAGTGCAGGAATTTTGTTTTTCAAAAGCGACTGTATCAAAGATGGGAAATTCGTATATGGACATTATAAGCACATTAGTAAAGAAGCGCACAATTCCTTAGAACGATCAAAGGTAAAAAAAGGCGATATTCTTATGACTATTACTGGAGATATAGGGAAAGTTGCTATTTTACCTGATTCGATTGATGAAGCAAACATCAATCAACATATGGCGAGGATAAGAATTATTGATGAAGATATTGTTAGCGAATATGTATATCATTGGTTAAATCAAAAATCTGTCCGAAATTATTTTAATGTTATTAAGACAGGTCAAGCGTATCCGCAAATTAGCTTGAAACAGGTAAGAGAAACTGAGATTAAAATCCCTGAAAAAAACCAACAGCAAAAAATCGCCTCTATCCTCTCAACATGGGACAAAGCAATCGACTTAAAAGAAAAGCTCATTGCGCTGAAAAAAGAGCAGAAAAAAGGGTTGATGCAGAAGTTGCTGACGGGAGAGAAAAGAATCGCAGGTTTTAAGGGAGAATGGAAAAAAGGGACTTTGAGAGACTTAGGTGTCTTAAAAGGAGGAAATGGATTTCCAGAAAAGTTTCAGAATGAGAAAGTAGGAGAGTACCCTTTTTTTAAAGTTTCGGACATGAACAATGAGAATAATGAGATGTATATGCTAAATGCAAATAATTACATTTCGAATTCTATAAAAACAGAGATCAAAGGGACGGTTATTCCAAAAGGGTCAATTGTCTTTGCCAAAGTTGGGGCCGCTTTATTATTAGAGAGAAAAAGGATATTAACAAAAGATTCTTTGATTGATAATAATATGATGGCATTAACAACATTAAAAACTATTGATCCAATATTTGTATATTACTTAATGCTAAATACAAAGATTAGTAGATATTCAAATATAGGAGCTTTACCATCTTTAAATTCTAATGACGTTTACAGTGTCAAATGCCAATATCCAGTAGAGTATGATGAGCAGAAAGCTATTAGTGAATTATTATTATTGGCAGATACTGAAATCGATCTTTTAGAAAAAGAACTTAAAGAAATTAAACACCAAAAAAAGGGACTAATGCAAAATCTTCTAACAGGAAAAATAAGAGTTAAAGTATAAATCTTACACTTTTTAATATGGAGGTGAAAACATGTCGATCCCTCAAAGCTATGATGAGCGCTATATTAGTCAACAACCTGCTATTGATGTCTTACAGCAACTAGGCTATCACTATGTACCTACAGATCAGACTCTGGCAATGCGTGAGAACCTCAATCATGTTCTCTTGAAAACAGTATTGAAAACAAAATTGAAAAAGTTGAACAGCTATGAATATAAAGGTGAAACATACGAGTTTAGTGAATCCAACATCCAACAGGCGATACGTGACCTGGATGAGCCACTGACGAATGGTTTGGTGAAGGCGAATGAGAGCATTTATGAATCATTGATGCTCGGTAGAAGCTATACAGAGTTTTTGCCTGATGGTTCAAAGAAATCCTTCACAATTCAATTCATTGATTGGGAGAACATAGAGAATAATGTTTTTCATGTGGTAGAAGAGTATCCTGTTGAGCGTATGGATGGCAGGGGATCGATTCGTCCTGATATTGTGCTGTTTGTGAATGGGATTCCATTTGGCGTGATTGAGTGTAAGAAAGCGTCTATTTCAATGGAACAGGGAATTAGCCAGATGATTCGTAATCAGGGGCATGATTATGCACCTCATCTTTTCAAATTCATCCAGGTTGTCATGGCAACAAATAAGAATGAAACGAAGTATGCTACGTGTGGAACTCCGAAAAAATTCTGGTCTGTCTGGAAAGAGGAAGAAGAGGCATGGATGCAAAACTTGCTTGACCAGGCAGTAACAGGTCGTATGCCAACTGTTCAGGATCAGAATATCATTTCTCTGTTTCATCCAGAGCGCTTAATGGAGTTAAGCCACTTCTTTGTGCTATTTGAAAAGGATATTAAAAAAATTACACGCTACCAGCAGTATTTTGCTATTAAAGAAATCATCAGAACGATTCAGCAATCAGATGAGCATGGAAATCGTCAGTCAGGGGTGATCTGGCATACACAAGGATCTGGTAAGTCTCTTACGATGATGATGCTAGCACGCTATATTTTATCTGAGCTATCAGAAGATCATCCAAAGGTCGTTGTGGTGACTGATCGTGTCGAACTTGATAAACAAATTCATAACACGTTTAATCACACCAGGCTTAAAGCTAGTCGAGCAGAGTCAGGAAACAACCTGATATCACTTATTAACGATGGAAATGTTGATATTGTAACGACACTAGTCCACAAGTTTGATACAGCTTCTACAAAACAAGAACCGATTGAATCAAGAGATATTTTTGTGCTGGTCGATGAGTCACACCGTACCCAGTATGGCGAACTTCATATCAAAATGAAAAAAGTCTTTCCGAATGCCTGCTATCTTGGATTTACAGGTACACCTCTGATGAAGAAAGAAAAAAGCACCATGGTGAAGTTCGGGAAGATGATTCATAAATATACGATTGCTGATGGTGTAAAAGACCGTGCAATTGTTCCGCTTTTATACGAAGGAAAGATGATCGATCAGACTGTCAATAAAACTGCGATTGATAATCGCCTGTCCATGATTACACGTCACCTCAACGATAATCAAAAAGATGAAGTGATGAAAAAATGGAGTCATTTTGAACGGATCGCATCTTCAGAACAACGAATCAGTATGATTGCATTTGATATCAATCAGCACTTTCTAACGAATTACAAGACGCAAGGCTCTCAATTTAAAGCAATGCTTGCAACAAACAGTAAAAGTGAAGCCATTCGTTATTTAGAAGCATTTGAGGACCTGGGAGATTTAAATTGTGCAGTCGTAGTATCACCTCCTGATCAGCGTGAGGGGTATGTAGCAGTTGATGAGGAATCCCAGGATAAGATTCAGCGTTTCTGGAAACGCATGATGAACCGTTACGGTACACCTGAAAACTATGAGGATGCTATTAAAGACGAGTTTGTCAATGGCGATGATGTAGATATTTTGATTGTCGTAGATAAGCTCCTGACGGGATTTGATGCGCCTAGAGCATCTATACTTTATATCGACAAACCAATGAAAGAACATACACTCTTACAAGCAATCGCCAGGGTAAACCGCCTTTATGAAGGAAAGGACTTTGGGCTAATCATAGATTATCGAGGCCTTTTATCTAAGCTGGACGAGGCGCTTCAAATGTATTCAGGAGCAGGGCTTGAAAATTTTGACCCGACAGACTTGCAGGGTGCAATTTATGATGTGATTAGTGTAATTGGTTCTCTTAGACAGCATCACTCTGACATTAAGCAATTGTTTTCATCCATAAAAAATATAGAGGACATGGAAGAGTATGAGGTCTTGTTAGAAGATGAAGAGAAAAGAGACTCGTTTTATGAATCCCTCAGTCAGTTTGGACGAAACCTAGGTATTGCATTGGAATCAGAAAAAATTTACGAAGCATTGTCTGCAGAAGAGCTTGCTACTTATAAGAAAGAACTGAAGTTTTATCAGGAATTAAGAAAAAATGTGAAGTTGAGGTATTCCGATTCAATTGATCATAAAGAGTATGAAGCAAAAATGCAGAAACTCATGGATCAGTATATCTCCGCTGAGCAGGTGATTCGTATCACTAAGCCTGTAGATATTTTAAATGAGCAAGCATTTGATGAAGAATTGGATCGGCTTGAGACAAAGAGAGCGAGAGCTGATGCTATTCGAACTCGTTTAACAAAGAGTGTACATGCTAAGTGGGATGAGAATCCTGCGTATTATAAGAGGTTTTCTGAGCGTATCCAGGAGGCAATTCAGCAATACAAAGATAAGCGCATCTCGGAAGCAGAGTATCTCAGTAAAATGAAAGATATCATGGAAGAGTATCGACAGGGGGAATCTGGTGAACAGTACCCTACGGTCATTAAAGATAACTCCCACGCTCAGGCTTTTTATGGCGTAACAATGGATATTCTCTCTGAAGTAAAAGATACAAATGATACATATGGAAAGGATGTGATAGGAGACCTGGCACTGAAGATGCATGAAGTAGTTGAATCCCATCAGAAAGTGGACTGGCATGATAATATTGAAATACACAACCGTATTGCCCAGGAGCTGGATGACTTGCTCTACGATTTTTCTAAAGAGCATGACGATAATCTAGACTTTGACATCATAGATAAAATCATCGAACAGATTAAGACAGTCGCCATCAGACGTTACTAAGGTGTGATACAAATGACAATTCACCGTATTAAACATGGTGAGAATACCATTGAGTTTACCGTGAAAAGAAAGAATGTCAAAAACGTTAATCTCAACATTAAGCCTGATATGACTGTAGAAGTATCAGCAAATGAAAATGTGCCAATCGATTTCATCTGTGACTTTGTAAAAAAGAAGCGGACGTGGATTTTAAAGCACATCAAACAGTTTGAAGACGTACAACCCGAAAAACAAAGCAAAAGGGAGTATGTCAGCGGTGAATCCTATAAATATTTGGGAAAGCAGTATCGCTTGAAAGTTCAGCGTGCAGAAGATAAAGAGAGAGTGAAATATTACAGAGGGTTTATATATCTATATGTAAAGGATGCAAGCAACTTCAAAAATAAAGAAAAGTTGCTGGAAGAGTGGTACAGAGAGAAAGCCCGTATTACTTTTCAACAATCATTGGACAGAATGTATCCTGCTGTTCAAAAATATGGCATCGAAAAGCCTACTATTCAGATTAAACTGATGAAAGCACGCTGGGGATCTGCTCTATTAGATCCGCATGCGATTCTTTTGAACTTGAATCTGATCAAAGCGCCAAAACACTGTATTGACTATGTCGTTCTCCATGAGCTAATTCACTTTAAATACAATGATCATGGAGACAGCTTTTACAATATGCTTTATTCATTGATGCCCGACTGGGAGAAGAGGAAGGCAATATTGGATGAGGAGATTGTGAGAGATTTATAATCAAGAAAATTGAATACTATCATTAAGTAACTTACACCTAAGAGGCAGTTCCATCATCGTTATGATTATTGGAGCTGTCTTTTTTTATCTATGAAGGCAGTAAGGTTGAGTTATGAGGAATACTACTGTGATAAATAAGGAGGGGAAATATTGATCTATTCAGATGAAAAAGCAAAGATAAAAAAGTTTGTAGAAGGAAGGGATATAAGGTACTTGGTACATTTCACTAAAGCAAAGAATCTTTATAATATTCTTACTGAGGGTTTATTACCTGTTCAAACTCTCACAAATAAAGAATTAGCTTATAATTTTAATGATGAAAAAAGAATGGACGGCTACTTAGATGCCAGTTGTTTATCGATCCAGTTTCCGAACTATAAAATGTTTTATAAATATAGGTGTAGAGATTGGAGTGAAGATTGGGTTATATTAGGGATTAGAGCATCAGTCTTATGGGAGAAACATTGCATGTACTGTGTAGAAAATGCGGCTTCCAATAAAATGAAAAACACACCAGCATACGATAAAAAAGGATTAAGAGGTTTGCAAAATCTTTACCAAGAGTACCCTGGAAAACCTTCAAGAAAAGAACTCAAAATAAATGACAGTTATCCTACACATCCCCAAGCTGAAGTGTTAGTCTTCGATGAGATTGGATTAGATGATATATTGGGTATAGCGTTTGAAAATCAGTACACTTTAAATAATTATAGAGCCATTATACCGCCAACAATAAAAGCTAGAGTATCAAAAAAATTATTTGAGTGCAGAATAGATGATGAACATTGGAGGAGAAAGGAGGACACATGGCTAAGCGACCGATATTTTTAGTAACTGGACATTTACCTGAATTTGTAACTGAAAAATTAATAGAATTTGAATGGTTTCCTGGCTTTTCAGTTAAGCAAAAGCAAAGATCTATTAAATCCTTTCATGCAAATGCAAAAGAGAATATGAATACAATTAAGATTCTTGAAGTATCAAGCAAGTCTGATAAGCCTTTAGGGATTTCATTGAGCGCATTTAACCTGAATATAACCACAAATAATGGAAAGAAGTTCAGTGTAGAGACGGCTTTTCAAGCTAGTAAAGTATTCACTGGTGGAGGGCCGTATTTGGACCTTTACGAAAAAACCTCTAGGGAGGCAAAAAAAGATTCAAGATTAAAAACCAGCGGGGAGCTACAGTATTTTCAGTTTTTTAATAGAAAATGGGATTTAGAGCCTAAAACATTGTTTTATGATTGGCTTTATATGAATGCTCTAGCTATTAATACAGATTTAGCAGAAGAAGTCCTAAAGTATGATGCTTTTACTGATATTGAATTTAACCCTCAAAAGTCTATTAATTGTCAGGCGAGGTCGGTTGCGCTATTTGTTTCCTTGAATCGAGCAGGTTTGCTAAAAGAGGCGCTAAGTTCAGTAGAGAATTATAAAAAGTTGTTTCAAGGAAAAGAAGATAAAAAGGACGTATTAATAAATCAGAGCAGTAAAAGATCCGAACAACTAAGTATTTTTGATGAATACAATAATAAAGTAGGTTCTGATGATGAATAGAACCTACTTTAAAACAATTTATTAATCACATTTTGTCCTTCCTCTGTCAGGCTACTACTTTCAGTTTGATCTAAATCCACATGTTGTTTTGCAATGTTTGTATCCCTTACTGCTAATAGTATCTCTTTTAGAATAGACTCCGTATTTTCATTTGGAGAAGATTTTTGCATATCACTCCTAATTAAATCACGCACGTACTTACTCAAGTTTACTATCTTCTTTTTAGACTGCACATATTGCCAAAGCTCCTCTTCATGAGGCAAGAAACTGATTGTGATTTTATTGCAATGTTTCATGACCCGTACTTAACTTTCAGAATTGAGAGGAATGATTTAACGTTTGAAAAGAACGGGTTAGGCTCAATCTTTGCATGTGGAAATGTTGAACGGATCTCTGTTCCTAATAATAATGATCCTCCACCTACAAAACATATTTGGTCTTGATTGAAGGTGTATCCATGCTGTTTGGCGTAATTGATGATGCTACTTAAATGATCCAGTTTAATTTGTTTAATCAGGTCTGCGCTATCGTTGACCTTATGTCCGAAGTGAGTTAAAAAGCCTTTTATTATAATTCTCTCTAAGTCATTTGCGGATAACGAGAACCCGTATTTTTCAACGAGTGACCGTTCTATATTGCCTTTGAGTGCGCTACTCCCGATGTTTGATACTGCCATGCTATTAAAATCAGGTTGAAGCCCTTGGAAGGTGCAGAAAGTAGAGTTTAAACCGCCTAAGTCAATAATTGCAGTGGATTGTTCTCTGAATAACTGTTGCTGGTTGTATACCAAACCCATTCCTTCAAAGCAAACAGTGATATCCTTTAGGAAGAAGTTAAAAAGCTGTTCATTGATGCGCATAGTAATTCTGTTGTTATGATGTTCCAAGTAGCGCTTATAGGATTCTTTCAAGGACTGGTTTTTGTAAATATTAATTGGTGCGTTAACAGCTACGTGGATCTGTGAGGTGTGAAGAGGGAGTTTTGCTTTGTTCATCAATAAAACAATAGCAGTGTATATAGCAAGTTTGTGGTGAATGCTTTCTTTACTTAGGTCATGGTTGCTATAATTCTCTGAAACAGCATCCCCTAGCAAATATTGTTGACCTTCGAACTCAATTTTAAAAGAGTTTTCTCCTAATTCCATCCCCAGGTCATTCGCTTTTTGTAATTTCGTTCTGAATATAACCATAAATTCCTGTTGCCGATATTGCAATATCCCTTTCGTATTGTACTTTCCACTATCAATTGCAATAAAAATTTTTTCTTTCATCTTTTTCTCTCCTTTCATTTAGTAGTTTGATATATTGTATGCAGGTTCAACTAGAATATAAGAAAAATTCATAAATAATTTGATGTAGTGTGCCTCAGGTTCATAAATTTTCATAAGTGTAGCCGTGGCGATATTAGATTGTAATTAAATCAATTATTGTAGAAGGAAGTGGCATGATGAAAAGCAATAGCTTTGGAGAAATTGTTAAAAGAGAAAGATTGAAGCAAGGTATGAGTCTGAAAAAACTATCGGAAGCTGTAATGCCGTTTAATAACGGGGAACAAATCAATCCTTCGTATATATTTCGCATTGAAAATAAAGAACAAATCAATCCATCATTTACAATTGTTGCGATATTATCTTCAGTTTTAAATCTTGATATGCGTGAAGTTTTCCGAGCGTATGGCTTTGAACAACTCATTATGGAGCGTGATTCCAGTTCTAATTATGACTTCAATGATTTAATGCGTTTGCATAATATCAGCATAATGGATGAAAACAGGAGTATAAGAAGAAACCTTAGTAATAAAGAAAAAGAAGCAATTTTAAGTTTGATGGAGGCAGTTTTTCAGTACACAAGTGATGTTGGCAATAAAACAGATGACCTTATTACAGTTTTGAAAACTGCAGAATACCTTAAGACCGTACAAAAGAATGAAGCCAATATTCGAAATGCGTTTGAGGTATCCTATTATTCATCAACGTATACAGTTCACCTTGACAGTGTATTACACATTGGTGAGAAAGAATTTGAAGCCGTGCGAAAAAGCATCAGTGAATTCATAAAGCAAAATTACAATACATTGCTTGATTTGTCTCAAGGAATAATAGAATTAGAAGTTGGTGGAGAAGAATGGCTGGCACGCAAAGAAAACTATGACCTATTTCTACTGACTAAGAAATCAAAAATTCATAAAGTGTAAACAGAACTGGCTATCCTGCTAGTTCTTTTTTTGTTGCCAGAGTAACGCTATTAACTTATTTTTATACTATTTAGCGTAATGATGTTTGCTTGAAAACATCATTAAACAAAATAAAAATTTTTTAAAGAAAATAATTAAAAAACTATTGACTATTGAAAATCATAGTATTAAAGTTGACTCATGAACAATAACAAATTGTTCAAATCATATTGAAGGAGTGAGCGAAAATAGTTACAGCAATCAATTTACCCCTAAACAATCTCCCCGAAGAATTAAAAAGAGAAGGCCGCTTTGTGAACTATAGGAATATGCCACGAAACAATGGAAAACTCTCTAAAGTGCCGTTTGATCCAATAACAGGAAATAATGTAAGTGTAAAAGATCCTCAAGCATTACTCAGCTTTGAAGAAGCATTACACGCTCTTAACATCAACAATCCTAAAGTTGATGGCTTGGGGATCGTACTAACTGGAGAGCATGATTTGATTGGCATCGATATAGATGACTGCATTGATAACAATGGAGAGTTTAATGAAGTTGCTAGCCATATTGTGAACCTTTTAAGAGAAGTGGCTTATATTGAAAAGTCCCCGAGTGGTAAAGGACTCCATTTAATTTTCAAAGGTCACAGAGGAAACAGTAAAAATAGAAACTCAGATTATAATGTTGAGATTTACACCGATCAACGCTTCCTAACATGTACTGGTGATGTAATTAGTTCCCCATCTGAAATAGGATACGCTCATAACTTGTATGAAATTGAAAAAGCGTATTTCCTGGATTCCCCCAAACATCAACAACCCGCTTCACTTTTCCCAAACTCAGAAGATATATTACAGGTAATGATTCGTAGCGAAAGAGGAACAGAAATTCAGCAATTGCTGAATGGTGACACTTCGGCGTACTATGGAGACCATAGTAGTGCTGACTTAGCGCTCTGCAATCATTTAGCGTTCTACACACAAAAAGATACACACATGATGGATCAGATATTTCGTTCATCAGGTCTATATCGAGCAAAGTGGGACTCTAAGCGTTCTTCTGATGGGAGGACATATGGGCAAATGACAATTGAAAAAGCTGTTCAAGGTGTCAGCAGTGTATATGGAGGTAATCTTCTGCCTCGTATTGGATCTATCGGTCAGAAACCAAAAATTGCAGAGCTGACAGACAAAAAACTACCAGATTGGTATGAAGAGGGTCATAAGGGATCAATAAAGTTTATTCCAGATATACTGGCTGATGAGATGACAAAAGACGGCACACTGCTCTATAGCCAACCTTATTTCTATGAAAAGAAGGGAGGTGTATATCGAAAGATCAATGATGAAAAGCAAGTTGAATTAAGAATCAAAAACCACTTGTTAAAAGGTCATATTCGACCAAGATATATCAAAGATACTCTTGAGTTATTAAAGCTAAATGTTTTATATCTAGGAGATCTCTTCGATGTCAAAAGTCTCAACGGTAATATCAACTTTATTAATGGAATGTATCATGTCCTTGAAGGAGAGTTTCGTCCACATCCTAGTGAACTCAAGACAGCTCTTCAACTTAATGTTTCATATGATGCAGATGCTGAATGTCCACAATTTGAAGCATTTCTCAGAAGTGTATTAAATGAAAAAGATATTCCAATCATTCAAGAAATGATCGGGTATCTGTTAACAGCTTCTAATAAAGCTGAGAAAGCATTCATTTTGTATGGGCCAGGGAGAAATGGAAAGTCCACTATTATCAAAATAATTGAACAGATTCTAGGTAGTGAATATGTAAGCAACGTGTCCATGCAAGATCTCTCAAAGCGATTCTCCATTGCAAACTTACACGGGAAATTGTTGAATACCTTTGCAGATCTGCCAGCAAAACCATTTGAAGACACAAGTTTGTTCAAAATACTTGTCTCTGGAGACGGTGTGCAGGCAGAAAACAAATTTCAACAGCCGTTCAAATTCAACAATACTGCACGCCTTCTATTTTCATGTAATGAACTCCCTCTAAATTACGTGGATAGATCAGAAGGCTTCTTCAGAAGACTTCAACTTATTCCACTCACAAAGAAAATTCCAGAAAATCAAATTGATCCACATCTATTTGAAAAACTCCTAACTGAAAAGGCTGGCATTGTCATCTGGGCGCTAAGAGGTCTTAAGCGATTGGTAGAGAACAACTATCAATTCTCGAGGAGTGATTCCACAGACAACCTCTTGAAAGATTATAAAAAGAACACTAACAATGTGATTTGGTTTGTTGAGGACTACTGCAAAATGAGCTATGAAGCTAAAATCACAGGACAACAACTCTTCAAAGCCTATGAATCCAAGTGTATTGCTGAAGGCAAACAAGCAATATCCAAAAAGAAATTTAATCAATCACTGCTGATGGAGTACCCTGCCATTCATAAGTTTGAGAATGCCAATAGGGTGATTGCTTTCAAAGGTATAACGCTAAAGTAAATGACCACAACTCTTTATGGATATCCACAGCAAAATTCAATGACTGCTTAAGCAAAAGAGGGTAACCACAAATCTATAGAGAGTTTTTAGTAAATGGTAATAGAGGTAGTGGAAACAAAAAAGGAATTTATGCGAATTGAACCCTCTATTCCCTCAGTCCCCCCCTCCTGTGGACTTCCAATGGTTCTCATTCCAAGGGGGAGGGGGGCGTACATACCATATTGAGTAGCAGTATCATCGATATGGTTAACTAAAGGAGGTGGAAAGTAAATGAAAAATGTAATAGAAGATATTCAAAATAATTATCGAAGTGAAAGGTTAAATGTCTGCTTTAGCATTATGGATGTTGAGCTGATTTTGCTGAGTTATGCAGAAGCTGGTATGATTTGGTGTCTCTCAGAAATGCTAGATCTGACACTAATGGAATCCTTGATGATAGAACATTTTACAATAAAATACAGACATCAACAACTATATGATGATCTCATGTGCATGTAAAGATTTGAACAATAAACATTATAAATATAGAAAGGAAGTAATATATGTCAAAGGTTAAAAAGGACTTGCAAAACTTCAAAGATCTCAAAGTGCGAAACACTTCGCTAGCGTTGAATAGAGATATTTATGAAGCCACTAAAAAGATGATTTCTGATGAGTCAAGATTCATTGCTCATACGATGAAGAAGAGTAGCTGTAGTATTGTCAGCAATATAGCCGAAGGGTGTGCTAATTTCTATTACGAACGTGAATTATATCATTGGAAAATATCGCTCAGTAAAGCTGGGGAACTTCTCGGATTAATTAACATTGCATTTCAGCTCAGATATATTGAAGTGGTTCAATATGAAAATCTGAGATTAATATGCAATAACATTATCAATGAGCTGAACAGTTTGATAAGAAAAAATTCAGCAATAACCTCAAATATAAAACCTTCGAAACCCATCAAAGTTTTTCGCTTCGGAGTGGCGGTTCGATTATTTCCACTTCATCTTGATACTGCACTGTTTCTCCCATCAGAAACAGAAAAACTTTTAAATATACTCCCAAAAAGTGAAGAATTCATTATAAAAGACCAGCTATTAAGAGCTTCACGATCGGTAACGGACAACATTCAAACAAAATGGAGTAGCTGTGAGGGGAGAGAATTTCAGGCACTTAATACAGCACTTGGTAGTAATGCAGAATGCATCTCACTTGTTGAAATGGCGATAGGTGCAAAATATGTCACTGAAAAAGAGTGCGAAAGAATCCTTGAAGTGACAGGTAATATTAATCTTATTCTTACAGCTCTGCTTGCTTACCTTCACGCAGATTGGAGGTGTAAAGAATGATGTCAGTTGGAGGATTAGACTCACTTAAAGTCTATACAAATGCCACAAATATAGTTGAGTGCATCCATAACCTCATACAAAATCTCCCTACAACTATAGGTATTAATAGTTTCATTCTTCGAAAAACTACAATTCAAACTATCTCTAAAATAGCTTCAGCTTTTCATCAAGTAGATTCAAACCTTCGAAAGGAAGACTTACGAAAATCAATTGAATTTTGTCAAAACCTCGAAGTCCAAATAACAGAGTTATTTGAAAGAGGTGTAATAGAGGAGGCAACTTATAAGGAAGTAATGAATGTTATTATTCTGCAGAAGAAACTGGCATTTGGATATCTAAATTATTTAAAAGAGAATTGCGAATGATTAAATAAAAGTTTGGAGTTAACAAAATGGAGATTACTAAGATCAAAAAAGATAACTATCATTTAGAGATGCTAAGAGATGCTGAATTTGAACCTCGAAATCACTCATCAAGTGAAATTCTGAGGGGCTATATATTGATGAGAGATTATGGAGACCCGAGTTTTGTTGAGTTAGTCGAAGTTTTTGAGGAGTTGCATTCATTCCTAGGAGATTCAGAAGAAGTCTGGATTCAAGCTGAAATAGAGGGTCTCTTATTTTCGGAAGAGCAAGATGCTTTAATATTTAAAACCTTCTACAAGGAAGCTCTTAAATTTGTAGCGCTCTTAGATGACCATGGAGTTGATCTAGGGAGGAAAGAATTAACATTATTATTAAATGCTGATATATGGAATAAGTGAGCATCAGAGCGAGCATTTTGAAATGGAAAATGCTCGCTTATTAACTTTTTTAATATCTACTATCACAAAAAGTGTAGTTATTGCGATACATCATTTACTATGTGCCAAAAAGCCCTATACATATATTTGAGATGTTGCAGGCCCTTCACAGACGTTTTGATACAAATTATAATAAAAGCAAACGTATATTCGGGAGGGGATCGAGATTAAGATTGGATATTGTAGAGTTTCTACTCAAGGTCAGAATCCGCAACGACAAATTGTGGCGCTTGAAGAAAAAGGTGCAGAGAAGATCTTTATGGATAAGCTAAGTGGTAAAAATAAAAACAGACCTCAACTTCAGGACATGATGAATTTTATTCGAGAAGGAGATACGCTGGTCGTTGAGTCTATATCTAGACTTGCTCGTAATACCAAAGATTTTCTGGAGATTGTTTATGACTTAACTGAAAAAGGAGTAGAAGTCATTAGCTTGAAAGAAAATATTGATACAGCAACAGTTCAAGGGAAGTTCATCTGCACAGTATTTGGAGCGCTTTATGAACTCGAAAGAGAAAGCACTAGACAGCGTCAAAGAGAGGGAATAGAGTTAGCAAAAGCAAATGGTGTGCCATTCGGGAGACCCCCAATACAGGTGGATCATATATTCATGTCAGAATATCAGAAATGGAAAAGCGGTGAACAAACAGCTGTATCTACTTATAAAAAGCTAGATATCTCTCGTTCATCTTTTTATCGAAAGGTTAAACATATTGAAAGGAGTGCTTCAACGGTGAATCTACAACAAAATATAAAGAATGAAACCACGATGTCGTGAGGAAAGCCTGTTAAAAAAAACAGATGGCTTTGCCTGATGGCAATCGTGGTTTTTATTTTGCTTTTTTGCAAATGGAGTGATGACTATGTATCGAGAGTGGACGGAATCAACACTGAAGCGCTTTTTGAAAGAAGGACGTGGAACAGGTAGAGGAACTGATTATAAGCCCTGGCTTCAAGTGCAGGACATATCTTCCCAAGGTCGATCTACACGTGTGTTCAGTCATAAATTGCAACGTGTCGTTCATCTAATGAGTGACCTTCAGCTAAATTACTTTAATTGTCTAGAATTCGATAGTCATATTTTGGAATTTAAAGAGCAGTTTCCACTTCTGGATTTTCATGAGCTGGACTTGGGGCTAGACAAAGATCTCCAAAAAAGAATATTTGATAAAGAAACACACGTCCCTCATATGCAAATTGTTACCTTTTTAATCACAAGACTGAATGAAAAAGGTGAGGAGTTTCAACAAGCCAGAGCAATCAAGTTGTCTAGTGAACTTGATAAAAAAGCAACCATTGATCGTTTAGAAATACAACGGAGATATTTCGAACAAAAAGGGATTGATTTTGGTGTGGTCACTGAAAAAGAGATCAATAAAGAACTGTCCAGAAATATAGGTTGGGTTATGACTGCGTTTGATATTAGGGATTATCCAGATTTGAATAAGAACATCTCAGCTATCAAGAGTGATTTGGAGAGCCATCTTTATAATTATCCCGCAGAGAAATTACAGAAAGTCTTACAAAGAATAGAAAGCGCATATCACTTAGATGATGGGACAGGGCTTGTTCTGTTTAAACATCTGATCGCTACTAAACAAATTAGTGTGAATATGGCACGAAAGCTAGATCCTTCTAACAATGTTGAGTGGTTTGAGATCGAAATCAACAACGATGACGTCAGGAGAGATGATTATGCAGTTGGCGGTTAATATGCTGTTACAAAGTGAACATGATGAAACCAAACTTGAAAGGGTGGTTTGGATAGATGCAACTACTCAATCTTGTTTTCTAGTAAACATCAATAAACCAACATTCCCATACCGTTTAGAAGTAAACGTCATTGTACAACAGGTTCAGAACGGACTTCTTAAAGTAGCGGATGAAGATCCTTTCTTTATTGATGCAAGAGAAGAATTGACGGAAGCAGAACGAAAAAAGAGGGAGGAAGCATGGGGGATCGTTGAAAAAGTTCATCGTGTTCCAGGAATTTTTGATGCTAAGCATAGGTGGTCTCTTATTAAAGAAGTAGCAGAACAGAGTGGTGTTAGCCAAAAGACGGTTTATAACTATCTCATAAAATATTGGACAAGAGGGCTTACCAAAAATTCACTCCTTCCAGATTATTTTCATTGTGGAAAAGGGGAAAGAAAACATTTCAACAGCAAATCAGGGAGACCAGCTGTATATCACACCTCAATTAAGCGCTCAAACGTCACTGATGAATGGAAAAAGATTTTCCGTTCTTCATTGGAGAAGTTTTATTTTGTGAGATCATCTCCTTCATTGAAGCATGCTTATCATCAGATGATTAAAGAGCATTTTTCAGTGAAGAAAGATGACTTATCTGAGCAGAAGGCATTGAATACTGAAGTTGCTATTCCAACCTATGATCAATTCTATTACTGGTATAGGAAATGGTATCAGACAGATTATGCAGTATATAAAAGAAAAGGACACAGAGCTTATCTGCAGAACCATCGTGCAATTATTGGATCTGCAACGGAAGATTCAATGGGGATTGGTCTGTATGCAGTAGACGGTACGATAGCGGATATTTATCTCGTTTCATGTCTTGATCGAAATAAAGTGATAGGTCGTCCAATTATTTACCTGCTTATTGATATACATTCACGTTGCATCACAGGTGTAAATGTTTCTATTGAAAACATGGCAGGAACGTCTCTTCGTATGGCAATTGCAAATGCATTGGAAGATAAACAAAAATTTTGTGAGGAAACGCTTGGGTTTTACATTGGAAAGAATGATTGGCCAATCTCTTACGTGCCGCATACAATTCTTGCAGACAGAGGTAGTGAGCTAATTTCGAAAGACCTTGATCAAATAGTTGATGATCTACATCTGAAAGTGCAAAATACTGCCTCATACCGTCCAGAGCTAAAAGGGATTGTTGAACAGAGTTTTCACATGTTGCAATCATATATGAAGCCGTTTTTGCCTGGATCTGTTTATAAAGATTTTGGTGAGAGAGGAGCGCAGGATTATCGCAAATCAGCTGTACTAACGTTGCAGGAATACACCAAGGTAGTTTTACATTGTATTATTCATTTCAACAATGAGCATTACTTGAAAAACTATCCTCTTTCAAAAGGTATGATCGAGGATGGTGTTCGTCCTATTCCAATAGAAATCTTTAAATGGGGTTTGAGTAAAGGAAGTGGCATCCTAAAGACACTAACACCCGATGTCATCAAGAGTACCGTCTATCCTGTAAAGCAAGCTACTGTAACCAGTAAAGGAATCCTAGTAAATGGACTTTACTATTCATCAAAAACTTCACTAAAAGAGGGATGGTTTTCGCATGCCCGCCAACAAGGATCGTGGAAAGTCAGCGCTCACTACAATCCCATGAGTTTATCGAATATCTATATCAAGCTAGGTCGAAATCAGTATGAGAAATGCTCATTGATTGATCAATACAGAATGTATGAATCTGCAACGCTTGAAGAAGTTGAAGCGCACGAGAAAAGTATGCGCCAACAAGAAATTGACTTCCAGATTAAAGAGTTAAACGGAAAGGTCAAATTAGCTCAGCAAATTG
The DNA here is from genome assembly GCF_044383825.1 of Jeotgalibacillus sp. JSM ZJ347. NCBI lineage: Bacteria > Bacillati > Bacillota > Bacilli > Caryophanales > Caryophanaceae > Jeotgalibacillus > Jeotgalibacillus sp. JSM ZJ347. The sequence continues at coordinate 37,449 of NZ_JBISEN010000003.1, forward strand.
AGGGCATTGTAAAAGAAGCTAAAAGTGATGCTCAGCTAAATAGAAATGACTCAGTCAAAGGCCTCAAAAACATTCGACAGAATCGCATAGAAGAAAAGCATTTAAGTGCAGTAGATTATAAGAGAAATACTTTGAATCAAAAAGTTGATGACAGTCTAATCACTAAGAAAGTAAAAGATATTGATCTGTTCCGTAAAAAGCAAAGGGAGAGGTTGAACCATGAAGATCATTGAACTGCCAAATGGCACTCATGCTCAAGTAGCGAATTATATCCAACAGGATATCCTTGAGTATCAACGTAATCCATTTATAGAAGCACTACCACCTATCTTTTCACAGCAGGAAGTTATTGATCAATTGAGTGTATATCCTCCTTTTCATTCTGAAGAACGGTTCTTAGCGGATTATAAAAAATTGCATCTTCTTTCGAGAGTGATGCATTACTTTCAGCCTTTACCTGTACATTTACACATACAATCTTCTATTGACCGACTTCTTAGGGCAGGATATATGTCTAGAAACCCATTAAGTAGAGCGCATGCTAAAGACTACGTAGATAATTGGATTAACATCCAACACCATAAGTTTGAAAATACTGCGATTCAGACGAGTCAAACACTCAGTATTATTGGTGTAAGCGGAGTTGGAAAAACACGTACCGTACAAAAAATATTGGAAACGATCCCTCAAGTGATATCTCATACTTCTTATGATGGAAAGCCTTTAAATCAATACCAAATTACACACCTAACTATTCAAACGCCTTTTGATGGCTCAGTGAAGACAATCATCTTTGATTTTTTCTTGCAGTTTGACTTACTCACAGGTACTAAATATTTCGAGAAATATGTTAACAGTAGATTATCTACGAGCCAACTCATGCCTATCATGGCGCAAATCGCAAAAAATGTAGGTGTTATCGTAATTGATGAACTCCAACACCTAAAGGGAGTAAAGAGTAAGAATTCCATTCAGTTACTGAACTTTTTTACTACATTAATAAATCAAGTGAAGATACCTTTAATCATTATTGGCACACCCAAATCTATTGATATTCTTCAATCTCAGTTCCGACAAGCGAGAAGAAGCACTAATGCTGGGAACATCTTATGGGATCGAATGAAAAAGGATGAAATCTGGGATCTATTCATTGAAGGATTGTGGAAATATCAATGGACGAGAGAGCCAGTAAATTTCAGTGATGAGTTTTCTTCTATTCTTTATGATGAAAGCCAGGGGATTGCTGATATTGCAGTGAAGCTCTTCATGATGGTTCAGCTACGTGCAATTAGTGATGGCGAAGAATCAATTACACCTGATCTCATCAGAAGAGTCAGTAAAGAAGAATTGCAAATGGTTCAACCAATGTTGCAAGCGCTCAGAAGCAATAACATTCAAAGACTTGCTGACTATGATGATATCACTTTCCCGAATATTGAAGCCTACATCCAAAGAGAAGTAATCCAACTTGAAGACAAGGATGTACTGGGTTCGCTAAAAAACAGTATTGAAAGACAAGAAGTACAGTCTAAAGTGGTCGAGGATGCAATCAGTAGGCTTTCTCTGCTTGGAATTTCTAATGATGTTGCAAGAGAAACCGTATTAAATTTGTATTCAAAAGGAATCGTTGGGCTGAGGGAGATTTTAGAAGAGGCTTATAGAGTTATCAAAGCAACATCACCAACGTCTCAAATCGAAAACGATTTACGAGAAGTCGTCACGTGTGGAAAAGAAAACGGACTAAATGCATATGAAGCACTACAAGGTGCGGGGATCATAAGACAAGAATATTGAAAGGACTGGAAGAGATGATTATACAATTTCCAACTCCGTATCCAGATGAACTTTTATACAGTGTTCTAGGAAGGTATCATATCAGGTCTGGGAATCTCTATTTGAAGCATACGCTGGATGACCTATACTGCAGAAGGACGGTGAGAGCAACCGCATTGCTACCTTCCAATATTGATGCGCTTGTTGGACAACTTCCGCAATGCACAACTTTAACTGCAGATATATTCATTAATCAACATACTATGTTTCCATTTTATACTGCTTTTATGCCAGGGAATCAAAAAGAGTTAATTTATAAGGCAATGAAAAGCAACGATGGAAAAGGTATTCACACTCAGTCAGGAATTGTTGCGAGTATGATTCCTCAAAATCAATATTTTAAATATTGCCCTGTATGCTTTCAGGAAGATCTAGGTCACTATGGGGAACTGTATTGGCATCGAATGCATCAGCTTCCTGGTAACCTTATATGCTTAAAGCATGAAAGCTGGTTAGAGGACAGTACAGTTCTTTTACAGCAATCAAATCCACACGGATATATTCTGCCCACAAATGAGAACTGTGATCTTGAAAGAAAGAATCTTGTCAATCCTGAGTTAGTGGCAGAATTCATCCCTGTCATATCAGAGATGCAAACCCTCCTAAATCAATCATTTCCCCACACTTCATTTTCATGGTTAACTGATTTTTATCAGAAATGCTTATTCGAAAGCGGTTATTCCACTTTAAAGGGACATGTGCGTCAAAAAAATCTAATCAAAGACTTTAAGTTGAATTATTCATTAGAACTTTTCACTTTTTTGAACTCAACTATTTCTTCTGAAGAGTCCTGGATAACATCAATCACTAGGAAGCATAGAAAAACGTTTCATCCATATCATCATATCCTTCTGCTTCACTTTCTATGTAAACAAGTCAAAGACGTTTTCAAGAAAACCTCATTGAAAGTTGAGCCGTTTGGCAGTCCTAACTGGCCATGTCTAAATAAAGTCTGTTCAAGTTACAAAGTAAACGTTATTAAGCATGTAGCAATCAGAACATGTGAAAGAACGAGAAAACCTATTGGCAGTTTTAAATGTGAAGAATGTGGATTTACTTATACGAGAAAAGGTGCTGATAAAGTGAGTGAAGACCGATTTAAGATCTCTAAAGTCATGAATTTCGGTCAAGTGTGGGAAAAGGAGTCAAATAGATTGATAGGAGAGGGATTAAGTTATCGAGAAGTTGGTCGGAGGCTTGGGGTGGATGTTGGAACGGTGATTAAATATGGAGAAGATCAAAAAAGAAATAAGTTATAGAAATAAGTGAATACAAATGTATGTGTTAATTTATGTAATCTTAAAGGGTAAATAGGATCGGGATATATGATATAATACAAAAGTGTAAAATTCTGAATAAATAAAAAATATCTATAAGTGAAATGCTAGGAGGAGAACTTTGAGTAAGGACAAACATAGTAAGAACCAATCTGGAATAAATAAATTCTCAATACTACCGATTCTAATAATTATTACCCTCGCCTGCAATCTTTTTTTCTTAATATATCTAGCTAATTCAGCAAGAACTATGGAGCATGTTTTGCAAGAAGACATTACAACTTTACAAAAAGAAATTAGTCTCTTACAAGAAGAGAATGAATTGCAAAGTGAAGGCGGTTCAGAAGCTACAGTAAATCTATTAAGAGAAGAGTTTTCTAACTATAAAGATATGGCTAATAGTAATACAGATAGTTTTATAAGTTTAGTAAACACATTCTTTGTGGCGTTAGGAATATTAGTTACAGCTGGCGTCATAGTTCTTTATTGGATATTTGGTCAAACTAAATCTGAAGTCAAGGAAAATGCAGAGGTGACTTTAAAGTCATCTGTAGAAGAAATTAAAAGTGATGTGAAGAATGAGATCCTTAAGTTGTCAGGAGAGGCTGTTAAAGATCTTGAAGGTAAATATACAGAGCTTGAGAGGTTTATGAATGCTCAATATTCAATTCGACAAAGTAGAGTGTTATTCATAACTCCTGAAGATAAAAAAGAAGAAATGGACATGCTTGAAATTGAAAGAGTTCGAAAGCTCGTTAAGAGTGTAGAAACACTAATTGTTGAAGAGTACGACGACTTTGAAACTAGAATGGATACTGGAGACGTTGATATCTTAGTTTATGCTTACAAACAATCAATAGAAAATGGAGATCCTTTTTTAGGTAAATATATAGATTATTTGCGCAATAAAGATTCTAAAGTACCTATAGTCATTTATGCTAAATCTGATCGAGTTACAAAAAACGATGAAATTATGATACATGATTATCCATTTTCTGTACTAGCTAATCTACCAACTACTCTTACAAGTAACATGATTTCATTAACAAATATTTTATCTTATAACGATGGGGGAGAATAGCGTGACTATTAATGAATATCTTTCAGAACTTTTAGATGATGAGAAAATTCAACCAGAAGATAAGGAGAAAATAAAAGAAAAACGAGACGAGGTTGAAAGTCTTTTGCGAGGAGAATTTGGTTCTAAAATAAAGACTGTAAAATACTCGGGTTCAATTGCAAAGGAAACAGCAATTAACTCAAGTAAGGATATTGATTTAGCAGTCCACTTCAAAAAAGAGTCTTATGCTACTTTGGCTAGTATGTATGAAGATGTGTATGATTTCCTAGAAAAAAATTACGAAGTAAGAAAGCAAAAGGTGTCTATAGGGATTCCAGATTTTGAAGTTGACGTTGTGCCAGGCAGAAGAATTTCTGACAAAAGTGAAGACAATAATGTATACCTATATAGGTCAGACACTGATAGTAGGATTAAGACGAATATTGAAACACATAAGTCTCATATTACTGAAAGTGGCTGTCGTGATATCATCAAAATTTTTAAAATTTGGCGAGACAGATGGAACTTGAAATTTAAATCATTCGCACTTGAATTGTTAGTTATTCAAGCATTAAAGGATTCAAGCGCTACTAGCACTAAAGATAAAACCAAGGAAGTTCTAGAATATATAGAAAGTAATGTTGAAAGTGTTAACTTAATTGATCCTGCCAATTCAGCCAATAATGTAGCAGATGTTATTGATAGTGTTAAAAAGTCACTAATGAAATCAACTGCGATTAATTGCTTGAGTTACATTGATGAATCTAAAGGTTCAATAGGCGTTGCTGAATGGAAAAAAGTATTTAATGATTTTACTCATACTGAAAACAGTAGTCACAATTCCGACAGACCAACTGTAAGACGAAATATGGAAGACTGGGGGGAACAACCTGAGCGTAGATATGGCTAATCAAATGTTGTGGTATGAAGAAATGCCTGAAATATTTAATAGAGAAAGAAAGATTATGCGAGAAAAGGGTTTCACTCTTAAAATTATCAACAAAACGGTAGAGTTTTCAGGTAGATCTAAAATACTTCCTGAATATCCATTGAGAGTAATATATCCAGAGGGTTTCCCTTCCTTTCCGCCTACAGTCATAAGTGATGTAGGAGATGAATTATTATTAGTCAAGCATCAACGGAAACTTTCAAAAGTGTTATGTTGCTTTGGTTTTTCTTCTGAAAGATGGCGAGCAAATCTCACAGCCAGAGAAGTTATTCACGAAGCTGAAGATTTAATTGCAAATTATTCACCACAAACTTTTGAGCCTGAATATGCAGTTCAAGATGATGTGCCTGAGCCAATAATAAATGAATACGATTATAGTAGGGGAGGTCTTCTTATACCACTTCCTTTTGGAGACCTGAAAGTCTCGGAAATACCTAATAAAAGCAAAGGTTATATGAGAGTTGACCCTCAATCCAAGAGAGGTATTTTAAAATCAATAATTAGTGAAGAATGCCAGTTCGACCTTCACTCAGGTTATGAAAAGTGGTTCGGGAAATCTCCTTTAAACAAAGTAGAAATTTTTCGAGTTGACACACCTCCACCACTTCGTTCAGATGATGTTCAAAAGTGGCTAGCGGATCAAAAAATCCGAGTTCAAAAGAAAAATAATAATCAATTTATTTTTTTTGTCTTCGAGGATGAATGGGGGACGAGCGGCAATAAGCGCCTTGCATGGATTGGTTTGAAAATTACACAAGAGAAATTTGAGTGGATTCAGTGCTATCTTGTCAGCACGGACGATTCTGAAATTAGAACACCAACTGGTAAGTTTTTAAGCGATAAAAAAGTTACAGTTATTGGTGTAGGCTCTTTAGGTTCTCTAGTAGCAACAACATTAGCACAAGAGGGTATCAAAAACTTTTCCTTAATAGATTATGATGAATATGAGCCATCTAATGCCATACGACATCAGGTAAAACAAAGTTATTTTGGAACTTTTAAAGTCATTGGAGTAAAACACAGAATACAGGATTTATCTCCAACTACGAAAGTTATTCCTATCATAGGAGTAATAGGTGGAAGAAACCATATCGAAGTACAACATCAAATCCAAGAGTCGTTAATCTCCTCTGACATTATCATAGATACCACAGGAGAACATAGCGTAACTCATTATTTGAATCGCTTTTGTGTGAAAAATAAACAGCCACTAATAATTGGTTCGGTAACTAATGGAGCGTGGAGTGCTGAAGTGATCAACTATATTCCAGGAAGTTCAGGTTGCTGGGGTTGCTGGCATCATAGCCATGGGCATCATACCCCTCCTGGAGCGCCATTAAATGGGAAACAGTTTGCTCCAGGTTGTGATCAACCAACATTTATTGGAGGGGTATCAAGTGTCAACATTGCAAGTGGTTTAATAGCACAAAGGACGATTGATACATTATTGAATAAAAATATTGATGAAAAACACTACATTATATGGAGTGAGAAAGATCATGAGGGAAATAGAAGTTATAGTGTGAATCATTTTGAAAATCCCAGATTAGATAGTTGTGGTATTTGCAATGACAATTAAGGAAGTTTTGTTTACTGAAAACAGTTTGAACCAAATAGAAGAGTTTTTACAAAATCATAAAAAGGGAACTGAGTTTGGAGGCGCTTTAGTTGGATATCAAAAAGGAGAGGTTCTAATAATTACACATGCCTCCTCTCCTGGTAAGAGCGCTAAGATGACCTATAGTTCTATTGAATTTGATAAAGAACACGTTACAAAGTTTTGTAATGACATAAATAAAAAATCTGATTATATGCTGTATTTTTTAGGGGATTGGCATACTCATCCTTCTAAAAATTTAAATCCAAGTCAGAAAGACATAAAGGCTATAAAAAAGCTGGCAAATTATTTTCCTTTAGAATTTCGAGAAAATATATTGATGGTTATTGTGAGTCAATATGACATAAAACACCTTAAAACTTATATTTTAACGAGTAATAAAAATTTGAAGGAAACTTCACATTCAACTATAGTAGATCCAAATTGGATAGAAGAGTTTATTTAGGCCGAAATTTCAAAGGATACTAGAATAGTTTTATGTGTGCGAACTAAGTAAATGAAGAAGTCGAGTTGAGAAGACTGAACACGTATATTTTCATACGCTGTTCGGTCTTTTCGTGCAGAAGTATTTAAATCTTTCACATAAATGATTAAAAAAACACTTTTCGATCAAATATCATTAAAAAGAAGTAAGGATAACAGCATGCATCACTTATTTATAAAAGAAACTGTATATTATTTATTTTGTATGTAATTATTTATTTACAAATCATTTCTTAGGCATTAAAATGGTTTTAAGGAGGTTTGGTAAAATATGAGCGATTATGGTTCGATTAAAAAAACTACACAAAGGGGGGCTAAAATTCAAAAGATATTAGACTTTTTAGATAGATATGGATATATTGTCGGGCATCCTCATTTCCCGCTAGAAGATATAGGAGAAGATTATAGAATTGAAAAACAAAATTATGAAATCTCTATTTATGCTACAAATGTAGCTGTCGACACAACTTCAAGCTATATAAGTGATACTTTTAATAGGAAATCTTACGATGTTGAAGAGTTTAAAAAGAAGGTGTTTTCAGGAGCAAAGATTGTGTTGATTCTTAATCACCTTGATTTTTCAATTTTAAACGCCCAAAAAAATATTGAGATATTAAAAGAAGACAATAAAGTAACTTTCATGGATTCCAATACTAGAAGACACTTCCTTACTTTTTGGCATTCACAGTTTTCAACATTTATGAAAATTAAACAATGGATATTATTTAATTTAGGCTTAACAAGTAGTGATCCATCAGAGAATGAAGGAATGGAAGGTATTATTTTTGAATCTTTTAATGAATAAAAGGAGGAATTAACATGGGCATCAAGACAAACTATTTGGAGAGAAAATTTGTAGAAGCATTAAAAGATCATGATGGGAATGAAGTATTAAATGTTCTTTCTAAAGATAAAAAACTTTCAGAAAAGTATTTAAAAGAAATAGCTAAAATAGATTTTTTTCCTGAAATGGTAGAGAATTATTTAGACTCTTTAAATGATATAGTAAAGAGTAATGAGCATTCATCTGATAAAGCATTTGAGATTTTTAAAGAGACACGTGAAGGGTTACAAAATTATTTATCTGAGAATAGTAAAGATTTAACACCAGAAGAAAGAATGAAATTAGGAGAGCAAATCCTTGAAGTTGCCAAAATGGCAAGTAAGCTAGATGCGGACAATAAGAAATTTTGGTTAACTATTGCTAATGTGATAGGTGGGACATTAATCCTTGCAGGTGCAGGAGTTGCGCAAACTCTTATAAATAAAAATGAGGTTTCAGAAGAAGAGCGTGACATTTTAGAACATGAAGATAACGAGTAATAATACTGTTTTTACAATATAAATAGCATGTAAAATATTCATTATTACATGCTATTTTATGAAGCATTTTAGATTTTTTGAAAGGAAGAAAAGTATGCTAACTGACTTATCTATAAGCGTTTTAGGTGGAATTATAGTTGCTCTTTTGTTTGGAGGTGGTGGGATTTTGTGGAAATTCAAAAAGAAAAATTCTAAAGATACAACTATATATCAAACAAATAGTAAAAATAATATCGCTCTTAAAAACTCCAAAAATAATTCTATAAGAATTGAGGGGGAAAGTTCAAATGAAGAAAGAGATAAGGCAAGGTGATGCAGAAGTTAATATCGCAAATATAAATTCAAACAAAAATGAAATTACAATCATAAATGATCCATACAAGGTAATGTCTCGTTATAGAAAACAGGGGAAATTAGAAGAGGCTACAGAACTACTTGAAAATATGTTGAATGAAAAGAAAAAGATGCATCCGTTCTATCCTGTATATTCTTATAAGCCTTTAATGATTGGAGAAGACATTGTATTTAAACATTCAATAGAAAAGAAAGATGAAGCCAAAAATCTCCCGCTTAAAATCAAAGGTGTCTTATCTCTTAAAGATGAGAAAATCTCAAGTTTCGATAAATTTAATGATTTGTTAACACAAAAGTATTTTGCGCAAGAAAAAGTAAAAGTTAATATAAAGCATATTGAAACATGGATAGGTAATCACCTTGTCGAACATCCGAACTCTTTTGAAAGATATGCTTCAGAAAAAGGAGAGTGGTACATATTACCTGATAAGTTACCTCCTCCATTGAAAGCAAAACTGACTATATCTTATATAAATAAAACTGAGACAGTTTATGATTATTTAGAATTACAAGTTACAGATTACGCCAGTAATAAGGGGAATGTGACTGTGACTCTAAGTAATGCTCGTCAAATAAAATCTCCTATCGTTTTTTCGATTATCCTCAATGATGTATTCAACAAATTTAAAACTAATGATCAAGTGACCAAAATAAACTTAAGAATTCGGGAAGGTTTTGAGAGAAAAGTAATTGCAGAAAAAATGTTTCTTGATATGTTCAAATATGAAAATGAAGACTCAGAATTATTTTTAATCGATTTAGAGAGTAAGAAAAATATACTTTCTGCTAAAGGAATTGAGTTCAACGATTCAAAGGCTATTGAAGCAGTTGAAGATAGAATCCAACTTCTATCGGAATTACTCATTATAGAGCAAGAATTAAATGTGCAGTTTGAAATCCCTGACAAAATGCATTCAAACGATTTTGAAGCAATTGATATACTTACTGCACTCGTACAGAAAAAAGATATTGAGTATAATATAAAGAATGTTGGAATAAAGTTTGTAGCGGTAGATGGTTTGATGGAACATTTAGATGGAACTGATAACCCTCCAATTGTACTAACAGGTCAAGAATATATATCAATTAATTTATTTGGCGTACTTATTAAAAATATTCTAAGAACATCAACATATGACAATCTAGTTATCAAAGACGTTAATAAAACAAAAAAGAAGTTAGACTTATTCGAAGCAGGAGATGTTTTGAAAATCGAATTTATTCCTGGGACAAATAATTTAGTAACCACGCAATATGAATTGATGGAAGAATAAAAGGCTAGCTAACCTTAAACCTATTATGTCCCCACGCAAAAAACTTTTACCAAACGTAATAAACTCTTACCAAATGGAATAAAGTCTTACAGAACGTGAGGAAAAAACGAGCGAAACAGGGCATGAAATAGCATGAAAAAAGAGGACTGAACACGTACCATCTGGTACGCTGTTCGGTCTTTTTTTGCGTCAACAAATGAACAGCAGGAGAGAAAAAGCAGGAGGGAAAAAGAGAGGAGAAAGCATGAGAAAGACCGCCGTATCAACAAGCATGAAGGAAAAGAGAGAAGAAAAGCATGAGTGAAAGCCAGCTTCTCTTCTCCCTGAAAATGTCCCGTTCCCTCACTGAAAGATCTACCTTAACCCTAATCTTTATCCGATCCTTTACCCTGTTCCCTCTGTAAAACTTCATTACATTTTCGGCATCTTTTCTCGGACGTTTTTTCATTCATTTCGTTAGAAATCGGCGTTTTTTCTGTAAAACTTCATTCCATCAACCTGATGCGCAAAGGTGGGTTGAGGCTAGGTGTGGTAAGGGTTTGGAGGAGGTGGGGGTTTTGTAAGGGTTTTTTGCGTGGAGACACTGGTGCAAATATTCAGAGATGAGAGCTTTTCCTACATGAGTGACTCACTTAATTAAGTAATGTTATTTCACCGGTACTTTTACTTACAGCGTACAAGCCTATTTTTTCTTTGGATTGAGAATCATCTTCTCCAACTACGTTATAAGCTTGCATAACATAGCTGTCTTTTTCTTGTTCTTCTAAGTGAAGCTCAAAATTGTTGGACGGATGATCTTGCTTCTCTAAGTATCTAAACAATTCCTCTGCAGCCCACTCTTCAGTCACTTTCTCATTGGAACTATTGTCTTGGGTATGATCTTGAACAGTATCTTGCATTTTAATATATATTGTTTTATCAGTATCAAAGTTAATGGCTAGCAATGTAAATATACTAGCAAATAGAATGACACCTATAACGATATATCTTTTCATCATTTATTACCCTCCTGTATGAACTTGGCTCAGTTAGAGGTAATGTAAATATGCTCTCACATGTCACTTAAAATTTACAGAACCTTCTAGTAAGATGTTTTTTGATTTCACCAATCACCAAGTAATGGATATTTATTATAAATGAATATCTTATATCTAAACAACATGAAGATTATACCGAATCATTTGCATTTATTTCAATTAAAATACATTTAATGTATATAATAATTTTATAATATAAATTACATAATTGAAGTGCAATATGGGTTCTTATTATTTGGATGCGCATTATGGTAAGTGATATCACAGTTACGATGACCTTGTACTTATCAAGTCGCAAAAATTAAGTAGAAAGTGGCATGCTCATTTTGGTAGCTTAATGTCCTTGTGTTGAACACCACTCTTACACAATTCCACTTGTTTATATAACTAAAATGAATTTGCTAGAATTTATTTCCTGCGCAGAGGCATTACTCCTACAAAAACCCTCCGCCTGCTGCATTCCTCCTTAAAAACTTAATTGACCATGATCCTTTCGCGTGCTAAAATCAAAAACGGAAATGATAATCATTCTCAATATTATGCGCGACTGAAAGGAACATACTGATGAATAACATCCAAAAATATAACCAGGCTTTTATAGATATACTCGAAATCGACGAAACACAAGTAAATGAGGGGCTGGCGCTTGGCGTCACGCACGAATGGGATTCGATTGCGCATATAGGACTGATCTCTGAGATGGAGGAGCTATTTGACGTGTCGATCGACTATGAAGTACTTACAGAATTTAATACTTATGAAGCGGGTATGAAGCTTCTTGAGGATCTGGGTGTTGATTTTAGCAATGACTGACTTTAAGTCACTTGAAGTATTTAGTGACCAGATTGCGCTGCATGCAGAACGCGATTATTCTTACTCAGAAATGATCGGGATCGCAGACACGGTAGCGGATGCGGTCGGGAAGCGCACGCTCGTTTTTATGCTCTGTGCAAACAATAAAGAATCTGTATTCGGCTACGTCGGGTTTCTTCGTAATCAGATCGTCCCGGTGTTACTGGATGCAGCGATTAGACATGATCAGCTCGAGAAACTGATCGATCTCTATCAACCTGCGTTCGTTTGGGCAAACAGCTCACATCCGGCTCTCAGTGAATCGATGGAAGGCACATTCACGTATGCGGATTATACACTGTTTCGCCATCCGGCACCTGCAGAACACGATCTGAACGAGGAACTGGCTTTACTTCTCACAACGTCTGGCAGCACGGGGAGCCCAAAGTTTGTACGCTTAAGCAGCAACAACTTGTTCAGTAACGCGGAGTCCATTGCAGAGTACCTCAATATCACATCAGAAGACCGGCCAATCACGACTTTACCTATGCACTACTCATACGGACTGTCGATCTTGAACAGTCATCTTATACGAGGTGCGACGATCATTTTGACGGATGCGTCGATTGTCACAAAAGACTTTTGGCAACTTTGCAACGAACAGCGTGCCACGACGTTCGGCGGCGTGCCATTTGTCTATGAAATGCTCGACAAGTTGAAATTCGACAAGATGGAGCTGCCTCACTTGCGAACACTCACACAAGCTGGCGGCAAAATGAAGCCGGAGCTTGCCCTCAAATTTGCTGAAACTTGTCAGGCAAAAGGAATTGAGTTCATTACCATGTACGGACAAACGGAAGCTACAGCACGCATGAGTTACCTACCACATGCAAAACTCTTCGATAAACCAGATAGTATCGGCAGTGCCATCCCGGGTGGTGAATTGACCCTGCAGGACGAAGAGGGGAATGGGATTAGTGATCATCATATCACCGGTGAATTAGTCTACAAAGGTCCTAACGTTTCCCTTGGTTACGCGGAATCGATCAAAGATTTGGCAAGCGGTGATGATAATCAAGGTGTGCTTCGTACTGGAGACATTGCGTACCTGGACGAAGACGGCGATTTTTTTATCACAGGCCGCTTGAAACGCATCATCAAACTATACGGTACACGCATCAGTCTTGATGAAGTCGAAGGTGTGCTGCATGACCACGGTTACGACTGCGTCTGCACGGGTAGCGATGATGAACTCATCATTTACACAGTGAACGATGATACGGACGCGATACAAAAAACAATGAAAGAACAACTGCACGTAAAAGGTTTTACCATTCGAAAACGAGACGACCTGCCTCGTAATGCGTACGGCAAGATCCTCTATTCGGAGCTGCGTTGATTTTAATAAGGTGATCCCATGGCTTTTATATCAATTGAATTTCTTATTTTTATAGCAATCGTTGTCGTGACATATTATGCGTTGCCACATCGCTTCAGGTGGATGCTGTTACTCGTGGCAAGCTACATATTCTATGCCACGCTCAGCATCCAGTTCATCCCGCTGCTCCTCATCAGTACGGCATTTACTTACGCCACCGGGATCTGGATCGAAAAGCAGGAAACGAAACTACAGAAAAAGCGCGTGATGCTTGGAGGAATTGTGGTCCTCCTTTTTGCGCTCGGCTTTTTCAAATACTTGAATTTTGTGAGTGATACGCTGCGTAGACTAGCCGCTGAGGTGGGCTTTAATTACGCATTGCCGTATCAGGACATTGTGCTGCCCCTTGCCATTTCGTTTTATACATTCCAGGCGATCAGTTACCTCGCGGATATTTACTTCGGGAAGCAGAAAGCCGAGCGTCACTACGGCTACTTTTCCATCTACTTCAGTTTTTTCCCGCAACTGGTCGCAGGGCCGATTGAACGCGCGAGAAAGTTGTTGCCGCAGTTTAAAACGGAACAAAGGTTTGACACAGGCAACATCACCTACGGCATGAAGCGCATTGCTTGGGGATTTTTCAAGAAGACGCTGATTGCGGACCGGTTGGCACCGATCGTGGCCAGTGTATACGATTCACCGGACCCGACAGGTTCTCAGCTTGTTGTCGCTACGATTCTGTTTTCTATCCAGCTGTACGCTGACTTCTCAAGCGTTGCAGATATTGCGATTGGCTGTGCGCGGATGTTGGGTATCAGGCTTACAGAAAACTTTAAACAGCCGCATTTCGCCACTTCAATCGCTGATTTCTGGAATCGCTGGCACATTACGTTATCCATGTGGCTTCGCGACTACATCTTTATCCCGCTGTGTAAAGGGAAGAAAAAGCGTGGAGAGGTCTACGTGGCGATTATGATCACGTTTCTGGTAAGCGGCATCTGGCACGGAGCGGCGTGGACGTTTGTCATATGGGGGTTACTGCACGGCTTCTACCGCGTGTTTAGTGACTATACAAAGCATTCGCGTGTGAAAATGGCATCCATTGTACGGATTGACCAGCATCCTGCGCTGCACAAATGGTGGAAGATTGCAGTAACATTTCTGCTCGTGTGCTTTTCGCGTGTGTTTTTCCGTTCGGAGACGGTGGAAGGTGCATTTCAAAATGCGCTTCTCTTTGTAAATCCTGCTTCCTGGAATCCGTTTGGTTTGTTTGAAGCGCTTGAACTGTTTTCACTCCTTGATCTTGTGATCTTCACAGTGTTTTTTGTCGTCGTCCAACTGTTCCACTATATCGAACGAAAGCATGTCTGTTCGTGGAAGTGGCTATCTGCACGACCGTTTGGAGCGCGTTTTGCTGCCTATACATTCATCGTGCTGTCAATCATTGTCTTTGGGATGACAGGAGGTGGATTCATCTATGGGAACTTCTAAACGCATCATGCGACCGTTAGTTCTCAAAATGTTCACAGTGGTAGTGGCTGGTGTGTTGCTGTTCCTGCCGATCAATCATTTCGTCGGCATCTCACATGATTACAACATCAACCATTCCATCGTGGCATTTAAAGAAGACCCGCATCAGGTTGACATTATCAACCTTGGTGCCTCTCACGCTATGTATGGTTATAATTTCAAGTCAACAGGCCTTGAGCACCTGGATCTGGCGCTACCTGCACAGACGATTGAATATGACTACAAGCTTTTAAAAGAATACGGCGAATACGTGAAGCCAAATGGTGTCATCCTTGTGTCGATCTCTCAGATTACGTTCGGAAATACAGAAAACAATTACATCGGCAACTATTATAAAATCCTGGACCGTGCAGACATCGATCCGTTTAACTGGATTGATTACTACACGTACCTGTACCTGCCAGGGGCCAACACCGGACGTTTTCTCTCTGCTGTCGCAGGGCGATTCAAAGAGTTCCGCTGGGACGATCATAAGCCGTGGGTAAACGGTGGCGATAATTATGCCATGCGGAAGTTTCAAAAAGTGAAAGACGAGTATCAAGGGGCCGTCGACAATGACATCATCAAGGAGAATATGGCCTATCTCAAAGCCATCATTGATCACTGCAACGCCAACGGCTATCCTGTCGTTCTGACGATGGAGCCAGTTCACGAGTCTTACGGGGCTTATCTTGATGAAGACGTGATGAACGAGCTCGTGTTTCAACACCTTGAGGAACTTGACCTGGATGTTCCAATGCTCAACTACATGAACGATGAACGCTTCAGCGATCAGCAGGAATACTTCATTGATGCGGACCATCTTAATAAAAAGGGAAGAAAAGTATATTCTGAGATTGTGTATGAGGATTTGAAAGAGATGGGTTATTTGGAGTAGGGTGTTTTATAGAGATTATGTTTAATTTGGTACAACCATAGGAAGGAGCCCATGCCATTGCAAGGGCTCTTTTTACTTGAATTTTTTTGAAGAGGGGTAAAAAATTTAGCTCAGTTTCTCTATGCTGAATACAAGTTCAATTGTTTATATAACCAGAATAAATTGTGTGTGATTTGTTTCTGACACAGGGACACTTAAAATACTTTATTCATCTGTTTGCTGACGTATATCCAACACAGTATCAGCAACCTCCTGCCCATTAACCAAAAGCACAATGCGATGTTCGCCTGGATAGTGGCGGCGAGTCGTCAGATCTGACCAGTTGTGAGTTCGTGTTCCTGTAAGGTGTGCACCACCGGATACCGTTTTATTCGACAGGAGAAAGGATTTGCGGCTTGTCTGTCCCTTGGTTTTGATAAAGTCGATTGCATATTCTACCCGGAGATATACGGGTTCACCCGGCCGGATCGTCAATTGATAATGGAGCTCGCATTTCTCACCTATTGTCAATGCGTCAGGCTGTGCTGAGATTGAAGCATGGTTAGTGAGGGTCGTTTCCATTGCATAACCGAATAATGCCATCGCTTCAGGATTTACGTGTTTGATTAATGTTCGGCAGCCATGTCTGATGATCCAGTCTGTATCAGGATTTTTACCTGTCCACTGGCGCGCTGTTTCAAGTACAAGGTCAGGGTGATCCTTTGAGATGTCATTCAGGTTGTTGGCGACACTTTTGCGAACATATAACAAAGCGTCTTCTTTGAGAATCTCTAAAACAGACAAAACAGGCGTCGGATCCTTTTTGAACATAGGCAGTGACTCACCCCACGGAAGACGGGGCCGGCAGCCTTCACTGGCCAATCGCCGGACGTGCTCATTGGGGTGCTTTGCCCATGTGGTCATTTGATTCATGACTTTGTCAGGGTCACGCAGTAAAAATGGTCTGATGGCGAACTCAGCAGATGATTTCTGCGTGAAGTTTTCAAGTGCTGTCATTGATAGATCCCAATGTTCTTCTGCCTGTCCGTAGACAGCTACAAAATCCGGGAAGAACAGGTAGGGGAACCCCACACAATCATCCGCAATGTTAAACAATACGTCTAACGCATCTTCATATTTGTCTGGCAAAAATTCTCCCAGCTTCTCTGATATTCTGCGGGTGCGAGCCTTGAGTGCCAGCTCGTCCCATGTTTCATCCATGATTGAATTAATAAAGTCTGCTTGATAAAAAGCAGGGTATACCGATTGGACTTTTCTACTGAAATTCAACAAAAAATCCTTTGTATAAATGTCTTTTAATTGTGCAGCCATTTTTTATCATCTCCCTATAAGTGCTGCAGACTGTTATGATTTACCTTCTGCAGTGATATTCAGCACAGCAATCTTTCATCGTGAATTCATATATAAAATAGACAACCTAACAACAGTATGGCATATGATCATACTGAAAATAGCAGAATAAAAAGCTCCAGAAATAAAATTTCTGAAATATTAACAAATAACTGATCTTTTTTCACTTACTCTTCGTTTACTTATTAATACAACCTGGAAAGGGTGGGAAATATGAAAAAGACACAAAAACGTTTGTTCTTTCCTTTGCTTTTATTGTTGGTTTTCACGGTATTGCTCGTAGGGTGTAATGCGAATGATTCCTCTGAACCGGCAGACATGTCCGATGGTGATACAGAGACAACTGAAACTGCAGAAGATACCATGACAAACGAAGAAGAAGCAACAGAAGAGACCGAAACAGAGCATGATCAAGAGATGGATCATGAAGAAGCTACAGAAGAAAGTGATCAGGAAATGAACCAGGAAGAAACAACGGATGATACGGAAAGTGCCAACGGGACTGAAGAAGAGAATGTTGTAACAGAAGATGTAGCGTCACCACTTTTAGCACAAGGTGAAACGGCTGTTTTCACATTTCAGGAAGAAGGCATTTACAATATTCACTGTGATCCGCACCCTGTAATGAAAATGACGGTTACAGTTGAAGAGGGTGCAGAAATTGAAGGTAGTATCGAGTTAGATATCGCAGACTATGAATTCAGTGAAGACATTACGGTTGCCCCGGGTACTGTGGTTACATGGACGAATCAGGATAGTGCTAGACATAATGTTGCGATTGAAATTGGAGAATAATGAAGGTGAAAAGAAGCTGTTCAAGTATCATGGAATAGCTTCTTTTTTGTTGATTTACTTTATTCATTTCAATTTCCGCTGGATATTATGCTTATATTCAATATACCCCTTGATCAAACCCCGGACTGATTCCTTCAAATTGCTCTTTTTTCTCCCCAGCTGTAGATGCCATTTAGATAAAGATCAATTTTCAGAAAACTGTTATAATGGTAGATATTACTACATCGAAAAGAGGGTTATAATGAAGAGCTGGCAGGGAGCGGCGGGCGTCTGTGTGAATGACCGTAATGAATTGTTAATGGTGTTGCAGGCAGCACCGGGTGAGGATCAGAAGTGGACGGTTCCATCTGGTGGTAAAGAGAAAACTGAGACTTTTGAGGAATGCTGTGTAAGAGAAATTTTCGAGGAAACCGGCTATACGACGAAGGTGAAAGCCTCTATTTATAAAAAGGAAACCCTACTTGAAGGGTTTGAGGTGCTGGTTCATTATTATGCTGTCACATGCACAGGCGGGCGTGCAGTGATTCAGGATCCGGATGAACTGATCCATGAGATCGCGTGGAAAAGTGCAGATGAAATTGGACAGCTGCCCCTGGCATTTCCGGAGGACCGGGTGCTTTATTTGGAATGGCTGCAGGATAGTGATTCATGACAGTTGGTAGAAAATAAGTGAAATCAATGAGGTGATGAAAAGTGATGTTTCGTGGGAATCATTATGAAGAAGTTGATCGTTTTGCAGTTAAATCATTTCAAAGTATACCTGATTACGGAAGAATAACCGTTTTGGTTGATAAGAAAACAGGTGTGCATTATATGCATACGTGGATGGGACAGAGCGGAGGATTAACGCCGCTGCTGGACGAGAATGGAGAAGTGATTGTGGAAAAGCCGGAGTAATCGGGAGGGGAGAACCGATATGACTGAAGCAAGTAGAATTCAAACAAACGCCTGGCTGATGCTCCTATGCTGCCGTTATTTGTCGTGGGATATCAGTTAGCTGTTCATGAAGAGCGTCTTTTCTGGGTGTTCGAATGGAGTTATTACGCACTTGTTGCTGTGTTACTGATCTTTGCGATTTGGAATATGGCGGCGGTGAAAGGGCGGTCGAAGTGGGCAGCGGGCGCCATAGCCGCTTTCTTGCTGCAGCTGTCAGTCCTCAGTTTGTATGTGGGACCGTTCACTGTATATGCCATGTTTTTTGTGTTTTACGCTGTGACAGCCACCGTATTGTTCATACTGATCATGGCGTTTCGAAAAACAGATCGCTATAGAGGGATGATCGGGCTTTTTATCAGCTTCAGTATTGTCATGGTTCTCTATATGGCTTTGATTCAGAGCTTATATGGAGTGAATTGGATGTAAAATGCTGAAGTTGGGGTCTGTCCCAGCCTCTATGTACTCATGACCTATCAGAAAGGACACATAAAATATGACACTAACCACCATCATCAAACACTTCGGCTTATTCACTCAGTCAATCAGTGATGTAGCCGATTCGCACAGCTCAACTGTACATAAAGTGGTTCTATTAAACGGGGAAACAGTATACATAAAGATTCCGTTCAGTGAATTGAAGTTTCGCAGAGAAATTGAAGCATACAGCATACTTGAAGGGCAGATTTCAGTGCCGCGCCTGCTGGATGTCTGGGAGGGAGATGACGACACAGCTGGTGCGCTGCTGCTGTCGGAGCTTGAAGGTGAGCCTCTTACGCCAAAGCTTTCAACTGCGCTTGCTTATGAAACGGGTATTTATCATGCGTCGATGCATGCCATTCAGCCGCCCGCTGGAATGGACCTCATTCATATAGACAATGAATTTCCGCAATGGTCGGCGTTCATGGATCGCATGTTTTATGGCTTTGCAGAGGATACGAAAAAGGTAGTTAACCCTTCCTTATATGAACATTCCATTCAAAAATATATTGAAATGAAAAGTGAGCTTCCGGCACCGGATGGACCTGCTTTCATCCATATGGATTTCCGTCCGGCTAACATATTAGTAAAGGATGACCGCGTCATGGGTGCCATTGATTTTGAAAGCGTCCGTTTTGGTGCAACAGAAATGGACTTCTCAAAAATTCATCGGGATTTTTTAAGTCTGGACCCATCACTTAATCAGGCGTATCAGGATGGCTACCGGAGTATCCGTCCGCTGATAGACCTGGATCATGTGCTGGAATTCTACCGTTTCACTGATGCTTTTAATAGTATTGGCTGGTGCCAAAGGCGTGGGATTGAGAAAAACAGATCTTTTTATGAACAGAACCTTAGTATATTGAAGGCTGAGTTATTGGTGTAAGGCTAATGTGAGTTTAAGCGTTTGTCATTCACGTGAATAACAGAAAAGGGCGTGTACAGTGATGCATAAAGACGATAAGGAAAACGAAAGCAAAATTCAAACCGAAGATAGCTTTAATCGAACATTGTACGGAACCCCTACAATAGGCGGGGGCATTGTCATTCTTATCATCATTGTCGTTATTTTGTACAACATCTTTTTAAGTTAAGGCCTCACCGAATTTATACTGACATTGAACAGTATTTTCCAACAGCTTTTATAAAAAGGTTAAAATTTCTAATTATATCATTATATTTACAGTGTATAATTCAGCGAACAGGAAGTATTGCGGAGGTTGTTCACTTGAAAAAAATTGTTTCAAAGGATAAAAGCGTTCCAATGAAAGAGTTACTATCCTATGCCACTTCTAACGTTGAAAAGGAATATGTGAAGTACATTCAATCTCAAAATAGAGAGCTATATGGATTCGAGTTTGAGGGAGAAACCGTTGGATGCATAGGCGTGGAAATTAATAATCCTCATCTTTGTGAAATCAAGCATATAGCCGTCTCTCCAATAATGAGAGAAAATGGAATTGCGAGCGAAATGATCAGGTATATGAGTGACCTATACCCGATAGATTATATATTTGCAGAAACAGATAAAGACGCAGTCGCGTTTTATGAGAAATACGGATTCAAGACCACCAGTCTAGGAGAAAAATATCCAGGTGTCGAACGATTTTTGTGTGAACTGCATTTCCGTTAAGCTTCCTCCTGATTACCTAAAAGAAGGGTTGTTTAATATGAAACACATCTATGCTTTTGAAGACTTAAAAGAATATGAAAAATATAAAGACATTATCCAACATTTTAGCACGCGGCTCGGAGAATATCAGGACGTACTGGAAAAAGACTATCTGTTACTTGATCAGCCAAAAGGAATTGTATGGACATCAGCAGAAGCAGCCACCACTGTGTTTTCTGACATTCCAATTCCAGCGTTTACAAGTAAAAATACAATATACATTACCCCTGACACAGCGAACTGGAGAAGGCTTTTTGTGCAGCAATTAGACGGGAAAGACCTTCCGCACATCGAGCGTTTTTATGAGGAGCTTTCAGAGAATCACATTCTGCAAATCCTGGGCCACGAGTTAACGCATCACTCTGATCTGTTTCTTGATGACTTTGATGACGAGCGTGAAGACGGCATTTGGTTTGAGGAAGGTATGTGCGAGTATTTATCTAGAAAGTTTCTTTTAACTGAAAAGGAATTTAGCGAGATTACAGCAGTTGAGGAAGAGTTGGTAGATGTGTTTTCAGGGGAATACGGAAACCGCTCAATTGACCAGTTCGGTAGCGGTTCGTACACATCCAGCTTATCAAGTATCATGTTCGATTACTGGAGAAGTTACCTGTATGTGAAACATCTGGTGGAAGTCCGTTTTCAGCATGATATTCTGGCAGTGTTTGAGGCGTATCATCAATGGGATCAGGAAGGGCGGATATGCTCGCTTAGTGAATATTTTGAGTTGGACTACTCTTAATCCCCGGACAGACATTTATATCTGACACAGGGTCAATGAATCAAAGGAGATTACAATGAACGTTAAAATCATTTCACCAAACGATGCAAAAGAATTATCTGTTTATCTTGAAAAAATGAACACACAAAGCAGAAGTCATGTAGGATTTTGTGGAGAACAGCATGAAGAAATATACGATACTTTAATGAATGACTTTTCTGATTTAGCATTACAAGTTTCGTTTGCAGTTGCATATGATCAATCTGATATCGTTGGTGCGATTGGGTTGGATGTAGATTTGGATGGGGGCTATGCGGATATATGGGGACCATTTGTCACGGATGAAAATCCGGATGTTGCACAGGCATTATGGAACAAATTGATGCTTAACATACCTGAAAAGGTTAAGTCCTGCAGCTTTTTTATTAATCAAAACAATACATTTGCAAAAGAATTTGCCTTACAAAATAACGCTCAATATTCAGGCGCAGATCAGGTGCTTAATATCACAAGAATGACATTTGCTAATGAATCCATCACGACTTCAGCTTCAATAGACAAAGTGTTCTATGATTCATTTGCTGGTTTACATAACGAAGTTTTTCCAAAGACCTATTACAATGCGGACTCTATATTAAACAGACTAAATCACAATCATCATCTGCTCGTGATCAGTGAAAATGAGTCGAAAATAAAAGGCTATGTATACATAGAAGCGAACCCTGAGCATGGAGAAGGAAATATTGAGTATGTTGCCGTTTCACCGGAATTCAGAGGTCAAGGAATTGGAAAAGAGCTGATCATCGCTGCGTTGGAAAAGCTTTTCTCATACCCGGGCATTGATGAGATTACGATCTGTGTATCAGCTGAGAATACAGCGGCAATCAATCTGTACAAATCTGTTGGGTTTACAGTAAAATACGTGCTGGATAGTTATGATCTATCGGTCAATAATTGATCGTGTGAAGGAGGGATTTTGTTGTCTTTGAATGCTATATTATTTGCGTTTGTTGCAGGGATTTTAACATTTATTCTAATCAATAGTGTAGAACCGGTAAACCCGATTTTAATCACCAATATATTACTTGGATTAATCGCTGGATTGCTGATAGATAAAAGAAAAACCTCATGATGATTACTGTGTGAACGCATGTCATTTTGAAGTTGTTCCTGTGTTGAACACAATTCTTACCCAATTTTACTTGTTTATATAAGCTAAATGAATTGCGTGGGAGTTGCTTCTGACACAGGGGCATTCACTCCAAACGTCACTCACTATTTGCTGCTTTCCGAAAGTAATAAATCCCACGGAATAAATAAAACAGCGCGCCTGTACCGAAAATGATCATAGTAATATAAAAATTAAAATTAAATTGAGAAAGTACAATAGCCAAAACGAAAAAAATCACGGCGTTAATGAAGTCATAGATGTATGTTGGAACTTCCTTCATGTGTATTTAATCCACCTTTTAAAATAAATTGTTGCCAGCGCAAAAAAGAGATGGTGAACCAACTCCCACGCAATTTTGTTAATCCAAACGAATTGTGTGGGAGTTGTCACCAATTTATTCACGCTTCAACCCGGTTCCTTCTGAATCCAAATGTCCACACCAACAGAAGGGCAATCAACAGAATCACGGCATAAATCTCAAGATCCCATGCCCAGTTGTTAAACAGGACATGTACCAGACAAAAGCCACCGATAACAAGCATCATCACAAAAGCCTTGATGCCCTCCTGATGCTGTGAGACGGAGAAAGGCTGACTGAACGGCAGGCTTTTTCCGTTGAGTACGAGTGTGCAGATCGCCGCATAAAGAATCGCAGTCGCAATGA
This sequence comes from Jeotgalibacillus sp. JSM ZJ347, assembly GCF_044383825.1. Classification (NCBI taxonomy): domain Bacteria; kingdom Bacillati; phylum Bacillota; class Bacilli; order Caryophanales; family Caryophanaceae; genus Jeotgalibacillus; species Jeotgalibacillus sp. JSM ZJ347. The sequence goes on from NZ_JBISEN010000003.1 coordinate 61,020, forward strand.
TCACGACAAGGTCCAGCCAGATTCTCCCGGAGAAAATCCAGATGAAAACCGGTGCTAAAATCAGCATCACGGGCAGATAAAACATCACCAGCACACTTTTCGTCAAACCTCTGTCAATTAACAGCCGATCTTTCAAAGGCATCACCCCATAGATCCAGGATCCTTTATAAGCTCCTGAATATTTCACCATCGAAATGACAGTCGGGATTACCAGCAGCGTGAAATAAAACAAATAGTAGGAGCTGCCTTCTCTCACCGCTTCAAAAGAGCCGCTTTCAGTTGTCGTAAACATAAACAGAAACGGAATCACAAATGTAAAGCCGACCTGAGGGTAAACCTTCAGCTTGAATTCACGTTCATTTTTCATCATTGCAAAAGAGAAGTTCATAAAATTTCTCTCCTCCTGATCCGGCGCAATGAAGCGAAGAAAAGCCTGCTTCACACGATTGATCCGCTTTTCTTTCCCCTGCTCAACTGTAGAAAGCTTGTGAAGAGAGGATTCGAATGCCGGGATCATTTTGACGTAAAGCATCATGGCAACCACAGGAGTAATCACAGCTAATCCCGCCAGCACGAGAACAAATAAACTCCGTTCCCCATTCAGAAGCGCTTCGTGCAGTGCACCAAACCAGACAGGCGGGGTGAAAAGCTGCCACCAGACCGGGGTGAATGTCCAATCCAGCTCTGAAAATTGAAAAGAGCGTGCCACAAGCTGATAACCAATAATGATTCCGAGTGATAAAGCAATCTGCATGAAATTAATGACGTTTTTTAATTTTTCGCCGTCGAAAAATTGCAGAATCGCAAAGTAAACGAGTGCAGTCATCATCAAAATAAGAAAGTTCAAAAGGATCAGCTCTGCCAGAAGCAGCAGGAAAAATCCGAAACCATTCACATAGAGTGAGACAAACAGTGGAATACCTGTCGTCGCAATCGTTAACAGTGACATATACAATGTAATATGAAGCATTTTGGCCGTACTGAACGTGCGTTGATCAACCGGCTTTGGCATCATCATATTACGGTCTCTGACATCAAGCAGAACAGATGAAAAATCAGAGATCATTGAAGTCATTAAAATGAACATGAGAATGCCGAAAATAATGCTCAGTTGAAAAAAGTAGTCATCAATAAACAAAAACGGAATGACCGCAAGTCCATATAGCGCATACAGCCAAAGCGAGCGGATAAAATAGTTTTTCCCTTCCTTTACCTTTGATTGGGTGAAAACCGTCGGGACCCTTCTTGTATCCATCGTCAGTTTCATGCCAAGAATCAGCCGGAGCATTGGGTAATCGATACCCGCTCGCCTGAAAAGAGGCGCGAAACGGTCCAGCAGTCTGAGCGTGGCGAAATCGTTCATGCCGATTCCTCCTGAACGATGGCAACGAAATCGGCTGCAATTTCCTTATGCTGATTGAAGCCGGTAAGACTATTGAATATATCCTGAAGAGATCCCTTCTGATTCTGCTCCTTCAGTTCATCAAAGGTCCCGTCAGCAGCAATATGCCCACCTGAAATCAGCACAATCCGGTTACTGATCTTTTCTACGATATCCATGATATGAGAAGAGTAAAAAATCGTTTTTCCCTGTGCCGACAGCTGAGCGAGAATCTCTCTTACAATCAGCATACTGTTCGCATCCAGTCCACTCAGCGGTTCATCGAGAAATAAAACATCCGGATTGTGCAGCAGGCTTGAAATAATAAGGACCTTTTGCCTCATTCCTTTAGAAAAAGAGGATAGCCTGGCATGCATCGCATGATCAATCTCAAACTTCATCATCAAACGATGCGCTTTCACACGGGCCAAATCTTCTTCAAGACCGTATAGTCCTGCAATAAATGCGAGGTATTCCTGTGCAGTCAGCGAATCATAGAGCTCCGCATTTTCCGGAACGTATCCGATCCTTCTTTTATATGTATGATCCTGATTTTTCAGGTTTTCCCCGAAGATCATGATATTGCCCTCGTACCCATCTACAAGCCCGAGCATCATTTTAACCGTGGTACTTTTCCCTGCTCCATTCGGTCCGATATATCCAATAATGTCCCCTTCATACACAGACAGATCAATATCCTCCAACACGAGCTTATCCCCAAATCGTTTCGTTACATGTTCGAGCCGGATCACTTCCTGACGCTCCATCAAAAAACTCCCTTCAATTCTTAATTCAATATGTTCTGACCTAATTAAAATACGTAATACTTCTAGCAATTGTTTCAAAAAATTTCTTTCATACCAAGATACTTCCTGAACTGAAAACCATGATTCTTGTTTATATAATCAGAACGAATTGTGTGAAATTTGTTTCTAACTCAGGGTCATTCATTTAATTTTTGTTCTTTCATTGTATGGTATTTGAGCGTGAAAGTAATGATTGTTAAAAATTTCTTCTCTGACAAAATTCTGTTTGACTATATAGTTCAACTGTATTAACATAATTACTAAGTTGAACTATATAGTCTGACTGAGTAAAGGGTGAGAGTATGAAACATAAATTATTACCATTGTCTGAGACGATGCATTACATTTTATTGGCACTGCGTGAGCCGCGCCACGGTTATGCCGTCATGCAGGAGATAGAAAAGATGAGTAATGGTGCCGTGATTTTAGCTGCCGGTACGTTATATGGCGCGATAGAAAACTTAAGTAAACACGGCTGGATTGAACCGATTGGCAGTGAAGGACGCAGAAGGATTTATAAAGTTACTGCAGAGGGCATATCCGTTTTGCAGGCAGAGCAGGAGAGGCTTTTGCATATTATATCCCTGTATGAAGGAAGTGAAATCAGTGAAAAAATTTAAATTCTTTTTTGATGTGGAGAAAGAAGAAAAGTGGCTGAATGAGCAGCTGCAAAAAGGTTATCGCTGCACAAATATCAGCTCATCAGGCTTCTATACTTTCGAAAAAACTGACAGGAACTATGTGATGCGCCTTGACTATCAGGATCGTTTATCAAAGCACAAGCTTGAAGAATACAAAGCAACTTATGAGGATTTCGGCTGGAGCTACATGAACGGATCCTGGATGAGCGGCATCAGATACTGGCAAAAAGAAGATGATGGGCAAAATGAAATCTTCTCTGATCGTGAGTCAACGGGCAGTTATTATAAGAGGTTAATGACGTATTCATTTTGGCTGGGGGCGATGTGTCTGGTGTTTTCCTTCCTGCTTTACAGTGATTCGGGATTATATCATGAGGGACTTTGGAGCATGAATGGCTCGTTATTCTGGAAGGCCCTGCTATTTGAAACACCATTTGTTCTTTTAAAGCTGTTGCCTTTAATCCTGGTTGTGCTATTTAGCATCAGTTATTATAAATCGTACCAGAAGTATTCAGTGTTGAAGGAGCAATAAAACATATTGATTCAATTAAAGTGACGGGACGTACAATGCGAATCGAATGATTTGGCGTGTGCGTCTTTTTTATACGCTTTGTTGAAGTCCATTGTTGTTTTTGCACAGCTGTTGATTGGAGCGGAAGGGGGCGACTCCTGTGGCAGGAAGGGACAGGTGAGACGGAGCATGGCGAAGCCTGCTGGCTCACCACCCGGCCACGGAAAGCGTCCCCCTGTAGCGGAAATCAACAGCCAACTTTTAAAAAGCCATAAACTTAAAAACTTTTCAGCACCTTGCGTCGTCTATTAATTCGAAAGGGGGCACTGAAGTGGATGAATCGATAGCGGAAATGTTTGACATAGAAGATAAAGCAGCTGTGATGGATGAGATCATGACCCGGTATGGACAGGAAATCTTACAGCTGGTTTATTCATACGTACATAACAAAGAGATTGCAGAGGACCTGACGCAGGACATATTCGTGAAATGCTATCAGTCTCTTCATACATACAAAGGACAAGCGAAGCTGAGGACGTGGTTGTGGAGAATTGCGATGAACCATTGTAAGGATTACGTCAAAAGCTGGTATCACAAAAAGGTGACTGTAACAGAAAGAGAACCTGGGGCCGCCGTTGAAAAGGAAAGCGGGGTGGAGCAGACCGTCATCCGGAATGAAGAAGATCATGTGCTGGCTGAAGCTGTAATGAACTTACCCATTCAGTACCGTGAAGTCATCTATCTGTTTTATTTCGAAGAATTGCCAATCAAAGAGATTGCTTCATGCATTGAGGTAAAAGAGAATACGGTGAAAACAAGACTCAGAAGAGCCAAGGAGCTTCTGAAGGAAGAACTGGAGGAATGATGTGATGGAGGAACGGTTGAAAAGGCTGCGGAAATCAATGGAGCAGACCACCTTTAAAGAGTTGGATTTTTCCGATCAGATTCGTAAAAAGGTACACGAAAAAATCGCCCAGTCCAGTGAAAGAGAAGAAGATATTCTATTAGCAGTTATGCAGCTGCTCGCTCATGAAAAGACAGGCTATGATTTGTCTCAGCTGCTGCGCGGAAGAGGTATTCAGTCTTTTGAAGGAAATGAAGGTGCGCTTTATACTCTGCTGCACCGCATGGAACAGGATCAGCTGATCAGATCAGGCTGGGATCATGATGGCGCAAAATATTACCTTCTGAACAATAAAGGGAAAAAGATACTGCAAAAATCAGAGAAATCAGCTGGTAAGAAGCGGTTTGAACTGAAAGAATTGACACAGGAGTGAGGCGGCAGTGAATAAACGTGAAGATCATTTTTTAAAAGAGGTAGCAGGTCATATTAAATCAAAGGAAGCAAAAGCGTTTGTCACTGCTGAGTTATCATTTCACCTGAAGAAGGCGAAGCGTTTTTGGCAGGAGAAGGGTTTCAGTGATGAAACAGCCGAGGAAAAGGCGGTTGAGCAAATGGGTAGTCCTGTCAGGCTGGGGCAGGATCTGAATAAGCTGCATAAGCCTAAAGTTGACTGGATGCTGATGACGCTTTTGGCAGCTGCATTGGGGTTTGGTTTTCTTCCGATTTTTGCCCTTGATTATACAGAGGCTTTTCTGCTGAGTAAGATCATTATTGTGCTGCTTGGTATTGCGGTAGCTATTGGCATAATGCTGTTTGATTACCGGAAGATTGAGCGGTTGGGATGGCTATTTTATATAATTGGTGTAGTACTTTTACTGGTGTTAAGGACTTTTCCAACTACTATGATTAATGGACAATCGTTTATCGCGTTTGGCGCAATAACAATTGAAAGCTTAATGGCACTGCCATTCTTCTTTTTAGCCTGGGCATCTTTCTTCAACAATCCAAAGATGAAAATTTGGCAGATTGCACTATTGTACATTTTCTCACTCTATTTATTCTTTTCAATACCTAACCTTTCAACTGCATTGATCTATACTGTGATGGTATTTGTGATGTTGTGGTGGAGTCAATTCAGTAAGAAAAATAAGCTGATGATGACTGTTGTTTCATTCGTGTTAATCGCATCAGTAGGATTGCTGTTCTTCTTTAGGACAGAAGAATATCAAATGCAGCGGCTGGTTGGGTATCTCTACCCTGAAGAGCATGCAGATAGTGCAGGCTATATATACCTACGTTTGCAAGAGGTATTCTCTTCAGCAGGGTGGTTTGGTACAACTGATGGTTTTCGGTTTATCCCTTCTGCACATACCGACTTTGTATTTGCCACAATGACGTTTTACTACGGTTATGCATTTGCGATGGTTCTTGTTGTGGTTCTGTCGCTTTTCGCTGTCAGAATGATCATGATCACCAAATATATGAACTCCTCATTTGGCAAGTTGCTTCTGGTAGGCAGCATGACGCTTTTTATTGTTCAGTTCGTCTATAATATCGCAATGATGCTTGGCCTGCTGCCACTAACGTCAATTTCACTGCCATTTATCAGCTATGGCTTGATGCCGACGCTGTTTAATGCATTTCTGATTGGAATCGTCTTAAGTGTATACCGGCGCAAAAGCCTGGTTTCCGGCAGCGTTCAATACTGACCTTTTGGCAGAATCAACTCCCACATCATCCGCTTCCTCGAGCAAATGGTGTGGGAGTATTTTTTTCACTGCTCAACCAGCATTCAACATGGCTGTAAAGACCATTGAAAAAATCATGCTGAAAAAGATCAGCCCCATCCAATGTTTTCTGGCAGTCGTATTCAACATGATGTTTAGGAAGCCTCCTATCATCATCATAACGATAAAAACCCCTATGATCGATATAACGTTATACGGCACACTCTCTCCTCCTTTACGTGAAATCACTTTAATGTTATTTCCATTTTAACCCTCAAATGCTATACAATTTCATTTATAATAAGAATATTATGACATAATTTACTGCCTAAATGGAAAAGGAGAGCCACATGACTAGAGAAAAGTTAAATAGTTTAATTGTTTTCAGTATGATGAGCGTTATGGTTGGTTTGATTCTGCTGTTTTTCAGCGTGAATTTTGGAACAGCGCTTGCTGAGGTTTGGTTAATGCAACAAGGCAGTGCAGACACAGCGAAGTACCTCATTGCCATAGAGAGCTATATTCAAAACTTCATTGTTGCCGGAGGCGTGCTGTTCGGAATTGGTCTTGCTACAATTATGTTTTCTTATTATAAGATCCTTAGTACTTCAGCGCCGGCGTCAAAATCCAGTCTGGAAAATAGAGAGATTAAGTAACTAACAAAGGGAAATTCAGCTTCAGGAGGTCAACCATGAATAAACTTGATAAAAGCATGATTTACATAGGAAGTATTGCTCTATTAATCATATTATCGGTCATCGCCTATGAAGTGGGACAAATCAGCGATGCTTTACAGTTTATCGCGGATACTTTGTTCAGAAAGCTATAAGTTCGCTTCAATTTACTTTAAAAAGGGTGATGCAAATGATCGACGATATCAAAAAAGCAATCGAACACTTATCAGAAGAGCACGCAAAGAGTGTGCTGCTGCAGTCCATGATCCGCATCCAGATGATTCATGAGCAGGTTGGGGACCATCAGAAAGTGATCGATGAGTTGGTTCATTGGCAGCAGGAGGTTCTCCGTATGGCAAAGAATCAGCATACATACGTTGAAAGACCGTATCAAACCGTTCATCTCGTCTGTGGTGAATCTCCGGCAGGTTCACTGAAAGTTGGACTTGATCGCCATCAGAAAGTGATTGGGTTTCCTGACTTCTTTGGTGATGGACCCATCAGTTACCTTCACCAAACCAACGGTCAGAAGCAGCGCTTTGAATGGTTAAAGGACCATATGAATGTAGAGGATGAATATTATGAGAATGAATATGAAAAGCGGTTTGCGAAAGCTTTAAAAGAAATCGTGGATATCCCAAAAGAGGTGCCAATTGTGTTGTGGAGTGCTGATAACGCAGATGAACAGACGGGTGTGCGTTACTTTTTGTATGTCATGCGTGCAAAAGAGAATCCTGTTTACCTGATCAACTCTACCAGCGCATTTAGAGAGCTGTTTCCCAATGAAACGCTTGAGGAGTTTCAACGGCATACTGGTGGACTTGAACCGGAAAACCTGCAGCAGATCTATCTTGAAAAAGCCATCAAACCTTTAACGCAAGAAGAAAGAGAGCGCTATGAACTTGAGTGGGAGTCGCTCTCAGGACTGGGCGGCACGTTAAGGGTCTGGAAGGATCAGCAGATTCAGGCTGTCAATGAAAACTACTATGACTCAATCATCATAGCTGCCTGTGAGAAAGCGACTGACGATCAGGAAGACGGGTTTGTCAAAGCAGCCAGAATCATTGGGGAAGCATTAGGGCGTATTGATGATGTGGTGAATGTGATGTTTTTAGAGTACAGGGTGAGAAGTCTGGTATATGAAGGTGTGTTTGAGATCAAAGGCATTCCGAAAAGCATGAGGCATTATAGTGTGAGGGTGAAGAGAGCAAATCATGAGGTAATGGATTGAATGGTTGTTCCACTACCTCATCATCTATTTTCATTAATGCGGAAAGGCTGATTTTTTTATTGTTGAGGCAGTTCATTTCCACTCTCATCAAAATAACTGAACTGATCATCGCTTTCTAAGCCCTCCTCTAAGCCGTGCAGAAAAAATAATCTGATCAGGTTATGGTCCAGGTCAATTTCTTCAGCTTCATAAGGTCCATATGTAACCCGTGCAGTTTTCGGACTGGCGTAAGCAGCAATAAAGTGATCTGTGCCAGTAGCGGAACCTTCCTGCCGCTGATTCATGTCCCCGAGTCCAACCGCCTCTTCCAGTCGCCATCCATCTTCATTTTTATTCACTTTGGCCACTGCCAAATAATTTCCTTCTTCTTCACCAACCTGGGTGTAGAAAAACACGTACGCAGTCTGATCATAGGTTTTTGTCTCAATGAGCTGCTGTACCTCTAAAGAAGGATCTGATGTATTAAATACCGCCTCTTCAGGTGTAGTATAGGAAGAACTTCTCGCCTGATTTTCCATATAGAAATAGACACCTAAGACAACAAAAACTACTCCAATCAACAATAAATTTCTCATTGTATCCCCCTTTTTTGAAAAGCCAGATATTAAACGATGTTTGCTATTTCAAATATTAAACAGCATAGTATAGGTATATGGATAATTTTAGTTGATTTAAGCGTACCATAGTTTTGATGAAAAAGGAGAAATGTTAACCAAATAAGTGGAGGGGTCTGAATGAATCGCATAGAGATCAAAAGAACAAACTGGGTTGTGTTTGTTACTGCATTATTGTCAGGACTGATTTTCACAGCATTCACATTCTACGAAACCGCATATCCCCGCAGAGGACCTGATACAGGACAATTCAGGTTCGGCTTTTCATCTGATGAAACCTTGATGTACGCACTCGTTTCTCTATTCCTTGTTGTGCTGCTGATCTTATTATGGAAAAGAATTGCTCCTTGCCATGTTGCTGCTTTAACCTTCGTTACTTCTGTGCTGCTTCATAACCTGATTCTTTCTGTCACGATCGGGTGGGTTGGAATAGCCGCTATGATGATTTTGTTTTTTGGTGTATTGCTGACGATCTGTATGATCATTTTTAATTTCTTTGTGAATCGCAGACTTAAAAAGCAGGTGCTTATCAGGGAGTGAGTGCTTCTATAGCTGACACCCATACTTAATCAAAGGAGGTCAAAGGTGTGGTTTTAATAAAATATGACCTGGAAGAGCAGGACATCTCAACTATAAAAGAAATTTATCAGTCTGTCGGCTGGATGAAACATGATGAGGGTACGATCAGAAAAGTGTTTGAAGCCAGTACTCACCATATCTTTGCATTTGAAGAGTCTAGAATGATCGGTTTTTCCAGGGCCCTGTCAGATGGTATTTTTAACGCGGCTATTTATGATGTGGTTGTACATAAAGATTTTCAAGGGAGAGGCATTGCGCGGATATTAGTTGAGGAATTAATGGTGGAATTTCGTACGGTTTCCTGTGTCCAGTTAATAGCTACAACAGGGAATGAAGGTTTTTATAAGAAGCTGGGCTTCCGGAAGCTGAAAACCGGTATGGCTAGATATATACGTGAAGAACTGGCTGATGCGTATTTGGAATAAAGAGTAGAAGTTCAATTAATATACATGCAGGAGGTAGTAACGTGAAGAAAATTTATTCTTTGGCTATTGTTTCCGCAGGCTATTGTTGATTGCCTGCGGAAATTTGAATTTCTCTCAATCTGAAGAATTACATCTGTCTGACGTCTATACTGCTTCTTTTAGCGACATAACTGAAGTGGAAATTGTAAACGGAGCTACAGGCGAAAGCGTAGTAATTTCTGAACAGGCTGCAATAAACAATTTTTCAGCAGAGTTGGAAAAGATGGAGCTAGAGGAAATTCCGTCAGCAGAAGAAAAAGAAGGATATTCATGGATGGTAAAACTAAAATCTAAAAACGGAGAGTATCGTATGAATGGTTATAATTTTGGAGAACATTATTTTAAAAGTGAACCCGACTTCAATGAAATATTTTCAGAGTATTTAGGAAGTTAATGAAGGAGCTTTTTATATCTTCAGATGATTTTCAAATGAAATACACTTCTATTTCTTGTCATATAAAGGCTTGGCATATATAGCGATAGGTCAGGTTAAAACGATTTTTTCATGATCAAGCTCAGGGGCGATCCGATCCATCTTTTTGCCATTTGGAAACTATATCACCATTCTGCCTGGTATCGTCATGTTTGGAATATGGCTTACGCTAAAGACTGTTATACTTGGAGTGGCAGCTATGGTGATTTTTTGATGTGTTACTGACCATCTGTATTTTTATTTTTAAATGCATTATTCATTGCAGATATAAAAAGCAGGTGCTGATTAGTGAATGATTTCACCGCTTTTATAGTTAATTCTTTTTTCCTAGCATTAGGAAAATGAAAATGGTGGAAAAAGGAATGAACGGGGAGGTCTGTGCTCATTCCTTTTATTCTGATTTTTCTTCCGAGGGATTAGGCTGCAGTAGCCACGTTAAAAACAAGAATATCAAAGCAGCACAGAGCCTCATCAATAAACCAACCCAAATATTTGGATGCTCAAATAAATCCCCTGGAATAAAATACGTCATGATAAACCCTAAGATCAAAATCGCAATATATCTGATCGTCATTGTCGGTCTCCAGACATGTAACTTAAGTAAACCGTCTGCATGTTACACAATAAGGCGTCGTGTGTCCTCTCTTAATTACACCATCACAACCCGAGCAGCGGATATACCGTGATTCCTCCGCATTCACACCATCCCAGCCCTTGGCCAGCAGCCGGCTAAGCAGGCTCATTGATTGAACCTCGTATTTAAAGTAGATCCAGATACCAAATGCGCAGATGAATAAAACGACAAGAATCATCACAGTCACGCTCCTTATTTAGTTAGATGATAGAGAGGTTGTAATATAAGTATTTTCAAGATGCTCAAGAACAGATGAAGCGCCTGAGCTACTTGCCATTAAACGTTTTATTTATCAACTCTTCCTGATTTTCCCCTCTCACGATGATGACGTAAGTTTCATCTATGGGTATGTCTCCTGAGTTCATTAATAAATCGTTCGTCACATGAACAAGCTCTGTTAGACGGTCCTCGACATTCAAGGCTGATTTCTCAAACGATGTTTTCAAAATGAACTTTGTTGGTTCAGGATTAAAATCAAGTGCAACGCCTTTATATTCCATATACCTCGTCTTTAACATTGCATCAATTTCCGGTACTGCTTCAAACCACCTGTACTCTGGACCAATTGCTAAAGTAGGTTCGGGTGAATCGTCATAACGCCACTGTATTAGCGCAATCAGAATCAAACTGAAAACAATTACAGTCGTTCTAATTGTATGCTGATTCTTCTCTTTATTGTATTTAACCTTTTTTCTGTATTTCTGCTGAATACTTCGTGCTTTTGGATGATGTTTCATCAGATATGCGTGACACCTCCATAAGTACTATTAAACAAATTATACCAAACGCACAGCCAATAAGGTAAAATAAAACCAATCTTTTACAAAAAGGAGCAGGTCATGTGATTGATTTATTTTTATATAACTGGCAGGTGCGGGAAGAGTGGTTTGTATGGTGCAAATCTCTGCCGGAAGAAGAGCTGCATGCAGAGCGTACAGGCGGGATGGGCAGTCTGTTTCAGAATCTGGTCCATATGATTGACTGTGAGCTTCTGTGGATGAACTACCTGGCCAAGGAACCGGTCACTTATGAACCAAGGGAAATGATCAGTACGTTAGAAGAGATCATTGTGTATTCGGATTTCACCAGAGACATCACACAGCGAACACTTTCAGCATGGAGCGATGGAATTGAAAACAAAAGCATTCAGATCACCAGCAGGAATGGGAAGGTTCATTCTTTTACATACGAAAAGGTGATCAGTCACCTGATCACTCATGAGATTCATCATATCGGACAGTTATCTGTCTGGTCGCGTGAGATTGGCAGAAAGCCGGTTTCGTCTGATTTAATTGTTCGTGACTATGAATAAAATTTATTTTAAGAAGCATGCAATAAGTATAAATGAAAAGTGAGGCTGACAAATGGCGCTTTCACGTATAACTATTAATGAAAGAATGAAGCATCATTACGTACCGGGAATGAGTATTGCGACTATCAGGAATGGTGCGCTGAGCACTGATTATTTTGGCTTGCTTGAAGCCGGAACAGAGCGGGAGGTTCAGCGTGATACGATCTTTAATGCCTGTTCAATCAGTAAGTTTCTAACGTCGGTTCTTGTGATGAAGTTAAGTTCACAGGGCTTGATTGATCTCGATGAGGATGTGAATAACTATCTTGTGTCCTGGAGAGTTCCCTCTAATGAATATGAGGTTACACTTCGTTATTTACTGAGTCATCAGTCAGGAGTTACTGATCCAGAAGGCAGTTTCTCTGAACTGAATGCTGGAGACCGGGCTCCTTCAATGGCTGACGTTTTGGCAGGCAGAACCCCTTACTGCCGGGAGCCGGTTAAAGTAAAATATGAGCCTGGCAGTGACTTTCAGTATTCGGATGCGGGGTATTGCATGATCCAGCTGCTGATTGAAGATATCACAGGGGAACCTTTTGAAAAAGTAGTGAAAGAACATATTTTTGAACCATTGAATATGAACCACAGTGCATTTCCGGCCGTTATTTCAGAAAAGGGATGTTTTGCTTCCGGACACAATAGAAAGGAAGAAATAGTGCTGGGGCGTTACCCGGTCTATCCTTATCCTGCTGCATCAGGATTATGGACAACATCTGAAGATTTAGCCGCTTTGTTAATTGAATTCATGAATGCACTGCGGGGTGAAAGTAGAATTGGTCTAACTTCAGATGCTGCGGAGGCGATGATCAGTCCGCAGGAAAGTAACGACTGGGCGGGGCTTGGATTATTTTTAGAGGGTGTGGGTCAATCAGTTGAAATTTCTTCTCTTGGATGGGGGATGGGCTTTCAATGCATGATGGTGGCATATCCGCATGAGAAAAACGGAATCGTCATCATGACAAATGCAGATACTGGGAAGCATCAGATGGAAGGGCTTATAGGCGAGGTGTATAAGAGCTTTTAAAGTATTACAGAAGGCTGAGACAACATCTGTCCCAGCCTCCTGTAACGCGATATGACTAACTTAAGATCGAACCCATTTCACCATATCACCAATCGAAGCATTCTTCCCATACAGCAGAATGCCGACTTCGAAAATCTTTCCGGCAAGCTTCATGAAGAGCCATACTGACAGGACCAGAATCGTCATGCCGATTGCGATTTCAACCCATGGCCATTCCTCAAGCATTGATAATCTCATAATCAGTACGGCAGGAGAGGTGAATGGGATATAGCTTCCCACCTGTGCTGCGAGCCCATTTGGGTCAGATAGGACAGGTCCAATCAGAATAATCGGTGAAAACGGAAGCATCATCACGAGACCCTGGAAGTTACTTGTTGAACTCATATCTTCTATTGTTGCGCCGAGTCCTACAAACAGAGCGGCGAATAACAGGTAACCAATTAACGCAATCACAATCAGCAGGGCAAGCTCCGGTACAAACAGGTATTTCATAATCGGCAGGTCGTTAAATCTCCAGACGGCAAACGGGAATGCAATCAGGAGCCATACGCCAACCTGAAGCATACCAAGCCAGAAGTAGCCGATAATTTTACCCTGCATCAGGTCACTTGGTGTCAGAGAAGAAAGGACAATCTCAGAAACCTTTTCCTTCTTTTCCTGTGAAGCACTCTGGAAGATCATCATTCCGGTCATCACGATCGAGAATAAGATCAAACCGGCGAATGCACCTGGTATAATCCGGGCTAATTCATTCAGACCTGAATCAGCTGACGCCTGTTCAGTCCCCAGCTCCTGGCCATCAAACTGAATGCCGGTTGCCACAGCAGCCATCTGTTCTTCAGATAATCCCGCATTTTGCAAATTCAGCTGCTGCAGAGGAGCTGCAAGCAGCTGGACTTCACTTGCAAATGAGTCAGGTGTTTCCTCTGTTGTATAATAGGTGATCTGTCCATTACGAAGGGCATCCTCATCAAGCGCAAGGTACACCGCGCTTTCGTCTTCTTCCAATCCTGCTTCCCATTCATCAGGAGAGGAATTGACAACACTCGTTTCCCAATTCAGATCTGCGCTGTTGACGAAAGGTTCAATTTGTTCTGACCAGATACCTGATGGATCTGATACAGCAATATTGACAGGGTCTGGGTCATCACCGGAGCCTGATAATAGCGTCGGCAGGGTAGCAAATAAGATGAAAAGCACTGGTGTTAAAAGAAGTGAGATCACAAATGACTTATTTTTAACATTTCGCTTGAATTCCCAGCGGGCGACTTTTAAGCTGTTACGCATATTTTTCTTCCTCCTCTGCTGCAAGTGTCCGGTCTGAGGCAACATCAATAAAGATTTCATGCAGCGAAATCCGGTCCAGTCTGAATTCCTCAATGTGAATGTCTACAGGCAGCTTGCGGATCCACTCTGCCGGTTTCAGATTCTGATCCAGGAAAAGAACAGACACATTGTCCTGCTGTTCAACCCGGTTCACATAAGGGATCGACTGCAGTTTTTTCTCTTCATTTTGACCGTGAATTGTACATTTAAAGCTTGCGTATTCTCTTTTGACGTCATCCATTGTCCCGCTGATGACTTCACGGCCTTTATGAATCATAATCAGACGGTCTGCCATTTCCTCTACCAGATTCATCTGGTGGGCAGAGAGCAGGATCGCAGTACCGTTTCTGGCAAGCTCCCTGATCTCCTCCTTGAACACTTCCTGACTGACAGGATCAAGACCTGAGAACGGCTCATCCAGAATGAGCAGCTCGGGTTCATGGATAATGGAAGCAATAAATTGAACTTTTTGTCCCATTCCCTTTGACAGCTCTTCAATCGAAACCTTGTCTTTTCCTTCAAGACCAAACTTCTTCAGATAGGACAGGGCACGCTCTTTTGCTTTTTTAAGCGGGTAGTCCTTGAGCTCTGCAAAGTAGAGCAGGATATCCATAATCTTTACGTTTTTATAAAGTCCGCGTTCTTCAGGGAGGTAGCCGATTTTGTGCTTCGGAATCTGACCTTCCTTTTCACCGTGAAACTTGATTGTTCCGTGATCCGGATAGAGAATCCCCATGATACTTCTGATGGTCGTTGATTTCCCGGCGCCGTTTGGACCGAGAAGGGCAGTGATTTCTCCCTTTTTTACATTAAATGAAACGTCATGAAGTACCTGCTGGTCTTTAAATGACTTTTGAAGGCTTTGAACGGTAAGTGCAATTTCAGACATTGATCATTTCCCCTTCCATTAAAATTTCCTGAATAATATCCTCAAGCTCAGGTATTTGTTCATCCACAATGACCAGGTTGTGTTGAGAAAGGTAAGCCATCGTAGCCTCAGGCTGATTTGATAATATGACTTTTTTATAGGTCCGCTTGATTTCACCGGGAATCCTGCTTAACGGCGGCTCTTCCTTTAACCAGAACAGGCGGTAGGAGGAGGCGAGTGAATCTTTCTCAAGCAGCTTTGACACCCTGCCATCGTTAATAAATACAAGATAATCAGCCAGTTTTTTTATATCATCAGCCTGATGGGAGGCAATCAAAACGGTTCGATCGCTTTTTTCCATCAGCTCGAGTAAGAACTGAATAAAATAGTTTCTTGATGGAATATCCATCGCAGCAGTCGGCTCATCAAGAATCAGCAGCGGTGTATTCTTACCAAAGTTAAGCGCGATGTTCAGTTTTGTCTTGACGCCGGGTGACAGCTTTTGGACCTTTTTGTTCAACGGAATATTGAGTTTTTCAGAAAACCTTCTGAACAGCGCCTCGTCCCACGATGGATAAAGCTCTGCCATCAGATTGCGCAGCTGTTCTCCTGTGAAAGGGTCACAGCCCGTCATCGTTTGCGCCTGATAAGCAATCTGCTGCTTCCAACTGTCAGCATCATCTCTTACGGAATAACCGAACACCTCGATCTCTCCGGTATCCTGCTTCACAAGGTTCATAATCATTTTGAAAAATGTACTCTTACCGGCACCGTTTGTTCCGACGACCGCTGTAATGGTGCCTTCTTCAATGGCAAGCTCCGGTATGTTCAGATGAAAATCATCAATCGATTTCCCGATCTGTCTGATCACTAATGGCAATGTCATTGGTTATCCTCCTTTTGAAGCAGGGTTTCTACCATACGGATGATGTCATCGTTCGTTAATTCATGCTGCCGCGCTGTAGAAATTGCTTTTAAAATGGCTTCTTCAACTGCCTGACTGGCCATTGACGTCTTCATATCAGCGTCTACGTCGGCCACAAATGTTCCCTTTCCCTGAGAAGTCTGGATGAACCCGCTGTATTCAAGGTTTTGATAAGCTCTTCTGATTGTAATTGAACTGATTTCAAGTTCTTTTGCTAACAGTCTGATAGAAGGAAGCGGGTCTCCTGTTGTTAATTGTCCGCTTGCGATCAGTGCTTTAATCTGATGCTCAATCTGATGATAAATCGGTTCGCGGGAGGACTTGGAAAGCCGGATTGGAAGATTCATAACAGTCCTCCTTTATTGTAAGTAATCAATTTTTGTGATTTGTCTGTTCGCATGACGGAACCAGTAAAGTGTGACGAGACATGCGATCAGAATAGAAATGACGATTGATAGGAAAGTGAATTCATTTGCCAGGTAGATCGTCCATTTAAAAAACCCTGTATCCAGCCATACCTGAAAGATCAGGTACAGACCAGCGAAAAATAGGACGATGCTGGCATATGACCAGAAGAAAGTGAAGCGCTTGATCTTATCCCCGGGATCGCTCGCAGGGAAGAGTCCGCCTATACAAAAGCTGATACAGATCCACATCACAATCATTGCCACCAACTGAAGCGGGTTAACAGCGTTCTGAAGCTCAGATGAGAACAGGTAAGTTCCCGTCAGTGCCAGAACGATTCCGATCGTGATAGAAGTGTAGGGCAGGATAAAGCGGCTCATAATAAGGACAGTCCGTTTGATTGGCAGCTGATTCAGCATAACGAAATATGGAGAGCCGTATAAATTGTCATTCATTTTTTGATACTGAAAATTTTTCGGTTTGATTGCAAAAGAGATCGTGCCAATATAAATAATCAAAAGTACATCAAATATATAAATATGTTCTTCGAGATAAGATGGCATCGACAGATAAAAGAAAAATGTATAAATACCAGCCATTAGCAGGATAGTAAGATAATGTTTTTTAGAAACATTAAACTCAATTCCGGCCAGCCATAACGCCTGACGTAACGTATTCATCAATTAATCACTTCCTTTTTTTAGTGTATAAGTGTGTATATCTATATACACACTATATTATGGTTGATATATAATTGCAACGGTTTTTTGGAAATAATAAAAAGCATAGCCACAGATCATTGAATAAAAATGATGTGTAGCTATGCTCCTGCTGAGTAGCGTACTGAATTGAATTTCGCATGATTTTACGTTAAACTGATTATAATAAAAAGAGAAGAGCGGCGAACTCTTCTCCCTTGCAGCCTCTACCGTCAGGGTGGTGGTTGTCAATCAAATGTTATTTGTGAGAACCACCCTTTTGCTTCCGACGGCGCAGGGTGGTTTTCTTTTCGTCCAGAAAAGCCTTATGAAAGAGATACGCACTCACTGCGCGCGTAATACCTTTCAGTACTTCTCTTGTAAACTCCAGAAAAATGTCTATAGTTATCACCCCCTTTCCCAAAAAAGGAAAAGGAAAAGATGACAACCATCCACCCGTACAATATTGGCTGCCTACATATTTTAACATAATCACTTCAGCGTATATGTAAGACTACGGTACTAAACCTGCTGCCCAGGACGCTTCGTTCATCAAGGCTGCTGAAACTCATACACAGCTACCGATGTCAGCGTCAGGTTAACCGCAATCAGAATAACACTTCCCGCGATTAATAAAATCCTGTAACTATTTTTTTCCAAAAATCGCACTTATAAATGCAAGTACACCATAAAGGTTAATCATCATGATAAAAGCGGCGCCGGTTGTGCTGAACGTCAGCCTTTCAATCATGTTGCCTCTGTTGGCTAAAGAGATAATGTTAATTGTACCCAATATAATAAAGATCAATGACAAAGTGGAAAAAAGTCTACCCATGCTCAACCTCCTGATCAATAGGTAATAACTAGACTTTACCATATTTGCATCTCGCTAATTTACAGAAAAATAAATAATTTCTGACTCTTGAAATGTAGAAAGTCATGGTATTATGTGGAGATAAGCGGTTTCACTTTACATGGGGATGCACATGACCGAAAACCGGGTTCGTACAAATACGGACTTTTCATTTGTGAAGCGTACTGTAGAAGTTGGAGGCATGACAAAGCAGGAGTTGATTCAACAGCTTAATGCATCCGCTATCCGTTTAAATGAATTTGGAGACAAGCTGCTGCATGATGAAAAGTTTTTGATCTCTGAAACTAAATATTGTATAGAAACTGTAGAAGTAACCGTGCATTCACTTGGCTTCCATAAGGGTGCAAATACAGCTGAACTGTACAAGAGAGCGAATGAAATTGGATTGAGACTTTGTTCAATGGAGCTGGGGCCATTTTTGAGGCTGGCTTACACAGATCAGGCTGAGCATACATCTCATGTACAAAACCAGGCGCCATCAGGTGCAGTCACGATTGCATCAGCACCATTATATAAAAACGATGATTTTCCGAAAGGCTTTTACTTAAGACGAATGGACGGGGAGCTGTGGCTGAGAGGTTACACAGCAGATGTCCTGCACGTCTGGAATCCTCAGGATGTATTTATTTTCTGTGTAAAAGGGTAAGGGAATACAGGTTAACAATCATATAGGAGGGAATCGTTTTGGAATGGTCAAAAAAGCATTACATTGTGAGTGATGATGTTGAGCTGCTGGACGTGGAGAGTATTTATCAAATGCTGGTCAATACATACTGGGCTTCAAATAGAACCAGAAAAGTGATTGAACAAAGTATTAAGCACTCGATTTCTTTTGGCATGTATGAAGAAGGGAAACAAATCGGCTTTGCAAGAGTCGTGACAGACCGCGTTGTGTTTTCATGGATCATGGATGTGGTGATTGATGCTGATTATAGAGGAAAAGGGTTAGGCGAGTGGCTGATGGACTGTGTACTTGAGCACCCGGATATTAAATATACTGCCATTGCCTTGGCTACATCAGATGCGCAGGATTTTTACAGGAAATTTAAGTTCCGGAAGATTGAGTGTATGACGCGGCCTATTGTAGAGCGGGAGTGAGATATTGAAAAAATCTTTCGTTTTAACAGCTGTCACGCTAATGCTGTTTATCGGCATGTGGATTGGATTTGACTATCTCAGTCACAGTGGAGAATTCACGCTGGAGAGTGATTCATCTGCAAGCCAGGAATTACTGGATGACGCTAACCCTATCTACCTCAGCTACGGCATAAAGTGGGAGGGCACGGGTACCCCGACGCTGGAGCGCATTGAAATGATCAGAAGAGATGGAACAATCGCTGATACTCATCTGGCTGAATCCTTTATTGCAACCACAAATATAATTGGTGTGATGGACGGGGAATCGGTTGAAAAAGGAGGACTTACTGAGGAACTTCGAGCTGTGAATGAATTTCAGCCGAAGGACGCTTTTCATCTGGTTATTCGTGTGGACGATGCAAGTGATTTAGCTGAGAACGATATCTGAGAGCTGAGGATCACATATAAAAAGTATGGGGTCACACAAAGTCAGGATCTGACGCTAAATGAAGGCATTGCAACTGGAGAAGCTTATGAGTAATACAAGTCTTATCTGCAAAGATGGAGTGATTTGATTGAAGAATAACATGATTATTAAAGAATTAACTGAAATAAACACATGTATAGATCAACTCTCAGGTATTCTTATTAAAGTTGTCAACCAAGGTGCATCAATCGGTTTTATACCGCCATTTGATGACACACTAGCAAGACAGTATTGGAATCAGGTGACCGATACAAATACCGTTCTGCTTGCAGCGGAAGTAAACGGGGAAGTGCTTGGGACGGTTCAGTTGGTGCTGTCCACAAAGCCGAATGGACTTCATAGAGCCGAGATTGCAAAACTGATGGTGCATCCTGATCATCAGGGGAGAGGAATCGGCAGACTTTTAATGAAAAAAGCTGAGAAAGCAGCCATTGCTCGTAACCGGACACTGATTGTGCTTGATACTAGAAAAGGTGATCGTTCCAATCATCTTTATTTGTCTATGGGCTATAACTTTGCAGGAGAGATACCCTCATATGCGATGTCTGCGGATGGAAATTTAGATCCTACCGTTTTGTATTATAAAATATTTGATTAATGATCTTAATGAAGTATCCAATTCACTCGATCTGTATCGTGTGTGAGAATGACTGGAATAAACTATGTCCAAAATGATATTAGAAGTACAGTCATATCATTGAACTGAAGCTTATGTTGAATACAAAGAAGAATGGAGTAAATGACTTTGGAGTGAGAAGATGACCATCCAAGGGATCAACCACTTGTTATTTTCAGTTTCAGATCTTAACAAATCAATTGAATTCTATCAGAACGTTTTTGACGCAAAGCTTTTAGTGGAGGGCAGAAGCACAGCTTATTTTGATCTGAATGGGATTTGGCTGGCGTTAAATGAAGAGAAGGATATTCCGCGTGATGAGATCATGCAGTCCTATACCCATATTGCTTTTTCGATAGATGAAAATGAGATTGATATGGTGTATAGCAAGCTAGTGAGCCTGGGAGTGAAAATCTTATCAGGACGTAAAAGAGCTAAACAGGATAAGGAATCGATTTATTTTACAGATCCGGATGGACATAAGTTTGAATTTCATTCCGGGACGCTTGAGGAACGTATGAAGTATTACAGAGAAGCCACATATGACTTTTTATGAATAAGTGGATTCGTCAGCCGAAATTTGATGTAAAAAAACTCCTGATTTCAGGAGTTTTAATCAATTAAGCTCGGTACTTCGCCTGCTGCGTATCACGGATATTTTTCTGAATTGTAATCGCAGCAAACAGACTGAGTACGAATGCCATCCCATAAAAGCCTTTTTCGCTCAGAATGATACTGCCGGCGTTGTAAAGACCGATCGCCATCAGCAGAATCGCGATAATAACAGCGAGCCAGCTGAGGCCGTAGTAAATACCTGAAACCGGGATATCCTCTTCTCTGTCCCGGACTGCTTTTTGCAAGGAAACCGCTGCGTACAATCCAAATACTAAAACAGCAAAATAGTAACCTTTTTCATTCAGCTCCATAGAAGCATTGAAAAGACCGATCAGATAAGCAGACAGTCCGATTGCGAGTGCTGCCCAGCTGGCGCCTTTAAAAGCTGGCGTCGGTTCACCCGGTTTTCGCTCCACCTTAATCCTAGGTTTCTTATCCTCTTCCTGCATGAATGAGCTTTCCTTTACTTCAGCCATCCGCAACACTCCTTACTATCAATAATATAGTCTGTATGATCTTATACATTTTTACAAATATTGTTTAACCTCATCTTATACTTTTGATAGAAAAAAAGTAAAGGAGCAATTTAAAAAAATGAAGACATCTCCTTTTAGCAAAAAAGTTTAATAATAACAACATATCATACAATTTGTGGGATTTTCGGGTAGACTAGGCATTCTAAATATCAAAATGCCCGGAAATCCTCGTTGGACATCCAGGCATTCTTGTGATTAGGTATTGAATTTTTCTGCCTTCATTGCCTGAGCCAGCGTACTGTAAACTTCGATATCTTTGAAATTTAAACCTAACTGAACAGCAGTCTGTGCAATCTGCGGGCTGATCCCTGACATGGCTGTCTGGACTCCGATCAGCTTTAACCCGCTGATTAATTGAAAGATCTGCTGCGCGACCATTGTATCAATAATCGGAACACCTGATACATCAATAAATAGTTTCTTAAGCTGCTGATTTGCGCTTTGTGTAAGAGTCTGACTAAAGACCACTTGTGCGCGGTGAGTCGTGATTTCACCGACTAGTGGAAGAAAACCGATATCCTTAGTTAATGAGATAACAGGTGCACTCATTTCGATAATCATTTCCTGCTGGGCATGGAGTCTTCTTTCTGCAACTTTAGAGTGTTGAAGGGTGAATTCAAAAATGATTTGATTAATCGATTCCACCACTTTTTTAGTCCACTTCATCATTTCCTGATATGTAACCTCTTCTGAAGTCTGTAAGACAAACGTTTCAATCAGATTCAGGTATTGCTGCTGCGTTCTGAAGAATTCCTGAATAATGTCCTCAAGTGCAGTAGACTGGTGGGCTTCATCCATTGCAATACTTTCAATCCAGTCTTGAAAGCTTTCGATATAGTCCTCACTATCAGCTTGGAATATATTGCAAAAACGCCTATGGAAAGCGTTATTCTGACCTTTGATTTTCTGAATTGCATCCGGATCAGTCGATCCGTATACTCCGCCTTTGCTTTTATCTAAAGAATCATACCATTCTTCAGTCAGCATATCTGCTTTATTACATAGAAATGTATGCAGTTCCTTTTCTCTCGGCATAATTGTTTCCTTTCCAGTACGTTGTAAAGTACTGACTTGTTTTAGTATCTATTCCCTCAAAAAAATGTATCAAAACCGTATATTGGAAAAGGCGCACTATAAAATTTGCATGTTCCATAAGTAGGTTAATCGAAAAAACCATTGGTTTTAATTTTCTCACACATTTTCATTAATATCTAATTTTATTCAAGGCTTTCTCTCATCTTAACTGGCTTTTTGCTGCTGTTGAAAGTGTTCAGTATTTTCTATTAACACCATCAAGTGATATAGAAGTCACTTGATAAAGGAATCTGCTTCAAATGTCGAGAATCATATTAAAAGAGTATATGCAGCTCATGTGTTAATTCAGGCATCTTATGTTCTGAAACCGGCATGTGATGTCAGAAATAAACATGGGTTGAGAAATAAATTACATAATGAGGTAGAAGAAGGGGAGGTACAATGAAGATAAAAATTGACATTGACCCTCAATATGAGGAAACGCCTGTCATCACCATACAGGTGAAGGAATGGACAGATGAAGTAGAGGCTGTAGTGAAAATGTTGAGACATCATGAGGCGGATTCAAATGATACAAAATCCGGCTTTCAGCCGAAACGTATTGTTGCAGTTGAAGAAGATCGATCAATTTTACTTCAGCCGTCAGAGATCGATTATGTGTTTGCCGAAAAGCGGAAGGTGTTTGCAATGGCGGCAGGTCGCGCTCTGGAAATGAAATTAAAGCTATATGAACTGGAAGAAGTCTTATCAGCCCATGGGTTTATCCGCTTCTCAAAATCAGTGATTGGTAACCTGGATCAGATTGACCGATTCGAACTTTCATTCAATGGCAATCTTTGTGTTTATTTTAAATCAGGCAGCAAGGAGTATGTGACGAGGAAATATGTGAATGGTTTGAAAGAACAGCTGCTGGATGGAGGTGGACAGCGTGGTGAGTAATATCATTCTTCGCATTTTTGGCGGCTTTGGGGTTGGAGCAGTTTTTACACTGGTAGTGTTACTAGTGGCTTTTGAAGGATCTGATCAGATCGGTGCTACTGCCATGACGCTTAATCTGTTAGGCAGCATGATTACGGGTGCTTACTTTAGCGTAGCTGCATTAATCTTTAGTATTGAACACTGGAGTATGCTGAAGCAGACCATCATACACTACAGCTTGTCGCTTGTGTTAATGTTCCCTGTGTTTACATTACTGACAGGATGGTTTCCGTTCAACGCACGTGCTCTTATGATTGGCTTTGCTGTCTTTACAGTCACTTATATTCTGAATTGGTTCGGGTGGCATTCATATTATAAGCGGCTTGAAAAAAAGATGAACGACTCGATTCAAACAAGACGGTAGGATCACAGAAAGGGGATCAAACATGATTCATATACAGGAAGTCAGCAAAACATATGGCGCTATTCAGGCATTAGAGCATGTAGAGCTGCACATTGAAAAAGGCAGTTGTTTCGGTCTGGTCGGTCCAAATGGTGCCGGTAAATCAACGCTGATGAAAATCTTAGTAGGTGTACTGGAAGAATTCAATGGCTCTATACAGATAGACGGCAGACCCGCGAATGAGAACCGGCGTAACACTAAGCGTAAAATTGGCTACGTGCCGCAGGACATTTGTCTTGAAGAGATACTGACTGCACGGGATAATATGCTGCTGTTTGGCAAACTGTACGGTTTGTCAGGAAAGGAACTGAATGAACGTATCAGACATGTACTGCAATTAATTGGGCTGGAAAAGCGTGAAAAATCCATTGTCTCTACATTTTCCGGGGGAATGAAACGCCGGCTCAATATTGGCTGTTCGCTGTTGCATGAACCTGACATCATTATTCTGGATGAGCCAACAGTCGGAGTAGATCCTCAATCCCGTCACGCAATCTTTAAATTGATTCACGAGCTGAAAGCTGAAGGAAAAACCATCGTCTATTCAAGTCACTATATGGAAGAGGTTGAACAGCTTTGTGACAGTATCGGCTTTATTGATCAGGGAACAGTTGTTGAACACGGAACAATGAAAGAGGTTTTTGCAAAGCATCGCCATTCTTCAATTTTTATTGAAGGAGAATATGTTTCCATGGAAGTACTTGCACCTTTTGGGGAAATCGTTGAACGTGAAAGAGGTTATGTGATCACAAGTCAACATCCGCTCTCGACACTGGAGAAGGTTGCGCATGCTCTGCAAAGTCATGGGGTTCAGCCCACGCGGCTTGAGCTCAGCCAGACCAGGCTTGAGGATATCTTTTTTGAGTTAACAGGTACGCAGTTGAGAGATAAAGGATAAGGGGGAAGTAACATGAGTGCTATTGCAATGCTTGAGTTCAAAAAGAAGATTCAGGATAAGGGTCTGTGGTTCTGGACATTCATTTTGCCGATTGTTTTTATTGTGGGATTTATAACGATTTTTGGCGGCAATACAGGTGCAGATCCGGAGCAGCTGGTCGTACAGATTGTACCGGGCTATACGGTCATGTTTTCATTTTATATCATGATTTCAATGGTCATCGTCTTTATCAAAGACCGTGACAGTGGCATGACTGCACGGATCGCCAGCACACCGCTTCCAAGGCTGCAGTACTTTATGGGGAAATGGATTCCGTTCATATTGATTGTGCTGATTCAGATTGCGGTGCTGTTCGGTTTTGGAGTAGCAGTCTATGAGATGCCGCTTGGTAACGCACTTGCGCTGATTGTTATATCTATCGCGCTTGCTTTTGTCTCCACAGGCTGTGGCATGGCGATGGCAGTACTTGCAAAGACTGAAAACATGGGGATTGCATTGACACAGGTGATTGCACTTGGTGGTGCCATGCTTGGGGGCCTCTGGATGCCGGTTGAGTTCATGCCGGAAGTGATGCAGAACATCGCAACATTCTTACCGCACTACTGGGCACTTCAGGGTTATCAGACTGTCATTCTGGATGGGGGCAACCTCCTTGATATATGGGAATCACTGATCATTCTGCTGGGATATGCGGCTGTTTTTATCGGAATTGCACTCTTTTCTTACCCACGTTATTTAAAACTGTCAAAGAGCTGAAGGTATCGTTTGTCTAAAATTCAAAAGCCGGTCGAGGGTACCGGCTTTTTGCATGTGAAATTACAGTCTGTTACCCAAGTGCATGCAGGGCGGCGTACGAATGTAGCAATAGTAGCTGGAGTTGTAGCCATTCCTGCTGAGGACGTAGCGATCCACCCGGGAACTTGTAGCAATCCGTGCCACAGTTGTATCAGCCCTTCAACTCTATAAAACATTAACCAGAAGATAAGCCTTTTTTGCTACAATATATTTACATATATAAAAAGAACCCTGCATTCATTCCCTCAAAAAACCAGAAAGGATGAGTAAAGATGACCAAACACAAAATCTACTCAATGAGCTTTGCAAGTGTCTATCCACATTACATTAACAAAGCGGAAAGAAAAGGCCGTACAAAATCAGAGGTGGATGAAATTATCCGCTGGCATACAGGCTACAGCCAGGAAGAGATAGAAGCATTGATAGGGAAAGAGACTGATTTTGAAACTTTCTTTGAAGAAGCACCTGAGTTAAACGCATCACGCAAATTGATCAAAGGCGTTATTTGCGGGGTGCGGGTAGAGGATATAGAAGAGCCGGTTATGCAGGAGATCCGTTATCTGGATAAGATGATTGATGAGCTTGCGAAGGGGAAAAAGATGGAGAAGATTTTACGTGCTTAACCTTTTAAAAGGGTGACCTTAATGAACTTGAAATTAGGTAACCGCCTGATGCAGATATCCTGATAGCGGGTTGTACAAGGCTTGAACTAACAGTTGTTACGGCAAATGAAGCAGGTCTGGCGCTTTATAAGAAACAGGAGTTTGAAATTGAAGGAACGAAAAGGCAGTCACTGAAGATCAACGGAAGTATGGTTGATGAGTATTATATGTCGAAGCTTTTAAACTAATGGAGGTTTTCATATGATTCATTATCCAACACTACATAAACCGGCAACAATCGGCGTCACAGCTTTATCATCTGGCGTGCCGGAAGCGTTGCACCACCTTTTAAAAGAAGCAGAAAACCAGCTGCAGAAGAGAGGTTATCAGCTACTATTCGGCGAAACAGCTTGGATCCAGCATAAGGCAAAGTCAGCACCTGCAGATGTCCGCGCAAAGGATTTTCACGCGCTGACCCAAAACGAAAATGTAGATCTCATCATCCCGCCATGGGGTGGCGAGCTACTGTTGGAAACACTCGAGCACCTTAACTTTGATCTCATTCCTCCTAAATGGATACTCGGCTACTCAGATACAAGCGTCCTGCTCCTTGCGATCACGCTGACTAAAGGAATCGCGACTGCTCACGGGACCAATCTGGTTGATCTCAGAGGCGAATCCATGGATGCAACAACAGCGATGTGGGAAAACGTACTGTTTACAAAAGCAGGAGAGTCTGTTAAGCAACATTCATCCGTCCTTTATCAAAAAGAATGGGATTTTGAGAATCCGACACCGCATATTTTTGATCTAACAGAAACGACCAATTGGAAAACAGTGTCGGGAAATCCTGAGATATTGAAGGGACGTCTGCTCGGCGGCTGTGTAGATGTCATCAGGCATTTAGTCGGCACGCCTTATGGAAATGTCGCTATTTTTCGTAAAACGCACATTCCTGATGAACCAATTCTCTGGTTCTTTGAAAACTGTGAATTGTCAACGACTGACCTTAGGCGCTCGCTTATGCATATGAAGCTTGCCGGATGGTTTGAGCATTGTTCAGGAATTCTATTTGGCAGAAGCGATGCGAATCTTACGATTGATGGGTATACCATAGAGGATGTATACAAGGATCTTTCAGAGGAACTTAAAATTCCGATCGTCTATGACATTGACTGCGGTCACGTGCCGCCTCAGGTTACGTTTGTAAACGGGGCGTATGCTGAGGTGGAAGTGGAGAATGGTCAAGGGAAAATTGTGCAGCACTTGATTTAAGAAAGTTCAAATGAGTTAGTGATAGAGGGGCTGACTATCCAGATAGAAGTTTAAGTGCAAGAAGAATAAAAACAGTTTCATTTACTAGGAATTATTTTTTATCACGTCAAAATATCCATAGTTATAAAACAAAAAAGCCAGGATCAAACCTGGCTTTTTCGTTTATCTTTCGCTATGCTTTTTGTCCTTATTAACCCCATACCCGCAACCGGAATCAGTATCACCATGAAGACCCAGTTCCTGAGCAAACTCCTCAGTTCTATTTCTATCGTGGTCTAACTTCATTCCCTTTGGCGTCTGAGGAAGAGATCTTTTGTTTTTTGATGGCGTTTGATGATTTGAACGACTCAACAGAAAAACCTCCTTGTGTAATAAGGTACCTTACTAATATGGACTGCCTTGCTGATTTTATTTATTAAATGTTCATCCAAATTTTTCAGCCTCACGCATAAAAATGATCCCTGACAGCCATCGTAATAAATAGAAAACAGTGGAGGGATTAATAATGGAGACACATTCAGAAATGAGCTGGAAAGAAGACCAGGTGATCATTCAGCTTCACAATTCAGTTGAGAATGCAGAAGAAGCAGTGAGGCAGGCGCGAACAAATCCAGTAGAAGAGCGGATCAAGGAAGCATTTGAAAAGATTGAAACGGCTGAGCGTAGCTGCACGAATGCTATTCAAGCGAGAGGAAGCAGTCAATCGATTCTCGAATTGCAGGACACTTTGGCACAAAGCAAAGAAAAGCTAAATCAGCTTCACTAATTATTTTTCGGTGAAAGAAGGTTATGTGCTAATGTATTTTAACGAAAAAAAGGTTCACCCTCTCAATCATAAAGAGGAAGCGATCGTTTCAGACATTAAAAAAAAGTTGTCAATCTGAACCTCAATAATGTGACCCGAACAAAAGCCTATTTTCAATTTTACTGTAAGCATCCAGAAGTTCACTGGGCACTTCTGGCACATCTGGTCTCGAGAAACGGCGGATGGAATATGACTGATCTTAAGGGTAGTCTCCTTGAAACTTTTTTCAACGAAGGAGAGAGAACAGATTTTTTTGATTTTCTGGAGAAAGCTAATGCCTTCATCTTTCATGATGCCTACCCGCAGCTGCTTTTATATGAAAAAAGTAAGGAAGATAAAAGGAGCTATATGCATCTGCTTTCTCAATTCGGCGTATCAGCTTTTATGGAACCTGTGTGGAAGTCATTTCTGAAGCAGCAAAATTCAGAGCTCCTGACGACCGGGCTCATTATCAACGAACAGCACTACATCGAACTGCGTCTGATATCGAATGCTTATTACCGCACGCGTGTATATGAATCGCGTTTGTTCAAATATCAGGAGTTCTTCCATTTGAACCACGTGATTTTTCCTTATGAAATAGAGAAGCGGGTGAAGGTAATCGGTCTGAATGTCAGTCATTTTGCACCGCTTGAACAAAGAATTGAGTTTGGAAAGAAATTATATGGCATGCTGTATGCCTCGCCGTATCAACTGAAAAGCATTCTGCGTTTTGCTTGGAACAAGCCGCATACAGGGTCCAGGTCTGATTATTGGCCACAGGTTTTTTCGAACGACAGAGGTAGAAGTGTGTATAGTCCGGCGTTACAGTCGGTGTGGAATAATAAACAGCACCTTTATATTGATGAAGAGTGGTATAAAGGGGACGTGGCATCATATTTTCAGGAAGTCACCCTTCCTGAAAAGTTTAATATCACCTGGCAATATGCCTTTACACTTGGCATTGTCCGGGCAGGAGCAGGTCTGTTGTCACTGAAAGATAAATTTAAAACGCAAGGTCATACTAACCGGGAAAAGGAGTGAAGAACATGGGGCAAAATCATCAATTTAAACCAGGTCAGAAAGCGCCGAATAATGGATCTTATGTTGAGATTGGAGAAACCGGCAGCCAGGTGAATGATCCACAACAGATCAGGCTGGAGGCAGGAGAAAAATTTCCGGAAACGAAAAACCAGAATCGGGTTTGGATGCCGAAGAGAAAGCCTTGATGGCGTTAGTATTTTTTAAGAAAAGCCCCGTGTAACGAAGCTGACACTCCATTACACGGGGCTTATTAAATACGGCTGCATCGATCACTCTGGCGTATTATTTTCTTGTGGTCTTATAGGTGTACGGATACCTAATTCCTCGAGTGCTGCTTCTGCTTCTTCCTGCGTGAGGGAACCATCCGCCAGTTGACTCAGAATAGCATCTATCTGCTCGGTTGTCTCTTCGTCAAGCTCCTCCCTCATACTGGTTCCAGCTGGGCCTCCGGCATTCCCAGGCACAGTGCCAGGTTCCAGCTTCGGACGTCCACCTTGACCGGCAGGACCTCCTGCATGTTCCGGGCTAGCTTCAGTTATGCCATTTTCGTTCAGCCATGTAGCTGTTTCTTCCTGAACGAAACTCAGTATCTCTGTGCCACCCTGATAGGTACCGCCTATAAATAGTCCTTCTGTTTCTTCACCTGTAGAAGAGCCACCGGTAGAAAGCGTATAGCTCGATCCGATTTCCAAATCGGGGGATCCAATGAAAATCGCCTGAAACATTTTTTCCGGAGCAAAGCTCACAATTGTTGTACCTGTGCTGTCTGCAAGATTGACAAGTGTACCGGCTTCTTGAATTTCCGGAAAAGTCATTACGACAGAAGCTTGGCTTGAATTCTCAGCAATGCTTTGTACCATACCTGCACTTCCGGCTGCAACCAGCAGACCGCCGTCCATGGTAAAGGTATTGTCATAGTCTATAGCACCTTCCATATCAGTAGTTGGCCCGTTCACTAATACGGTTCCCCCGGTCATATCGATCGATCCATTTGCGTCTAAACCATCACCGCCAGCATCAATAGCTACAAAGCCATCTGTAATCGTTAACAATGGTTCTGATGAGGCGGTTTCATCATCTGGATTGTTTTCTGCCAATGCATGACTCACTTCAGACGAAGATCCATCACTCACATTAATGCCATCGTCAGTTGCCTTCACTATGATGTCTCCGCCGTTAATTGTTAGTTGGGCAGCTTCTAAGCCTTCGTAACTTTTCGCAATATCGATTGAACCGGCATTGACGAGCATTGCCTGATCTGCATGGATACCGTCTTCACCTGTCGATAATGTCAAATCGCCACCGCTGATTAAGATCTCTTCATTACTATGGATCGAATCGTCAAGTGAATCGATCATGAAGGTGCCGCCGCCGATTGAAAGGGTAGCATTTGCTTTAAGACCTTTTGCACTGCCTGTCTCTGATTCGTCTTCGGTTGAAGTTGAACCTTGACCTGGACCAGGTGTATTTGTCTTTACTGATTCAGGACTGCCGCTTCCTGCTTGGATCGTGTAGGTGCCATCGGTAATGAGGGCTGTCGCTGCAGACTGGATGCCGTCACCACCTGAATGTATTGAATACGTACCACCTTCAAGGACAATGGTTCCTGCTGTGGTTTCTTCATCATTGGTTGTTTTAATGCCGTCATCTCCGGCCTCGATGTTGATGAGCCCGTCTTTTACTGCCACGAGATCCCGTCCCATCAAAGCATCATCTACTGCTGTGATATCTATTTCGCCGCCTGTGATTTTAAGGGAATCTTTACTGGAGATCCCGTTATTGTAGTTCCCTTCGACGACTAACTGACCGCTTCCGTTGATAGTCAGATCACTCTTGCTGTAAATAGCGGCGTTTGGTTCATCTGAGTCCTCATGAACTGTATAGTCGGCGGCATCGGCCACCAGGTTTTCACTGCCTTCTTCAAGTGAAATAATTGCCTTTTCAGCATCCTGTATAAAAATGGCTGACGTTTCATCTGATCGGATGCTTACATCATCAAGTACAAGACGTACTGTGTTTTTATCCTCGGCATCAATTACGATCTGGCCGTCGAGGTTTCCTGTTAATAGATAGGTTCCGCCCGCTTTAATTGTCAGGGTTCCTTCTTCAAAAAGAACAGCGGCGGAAGAATCGAACACTGCATCAGATCCATTTAATTCTATTATTTCCGCATTTTCTACTGCTTCATAATCATCTTCATTTGAATAAGTAACCGCAGCCGTGACGTCGGTCTGAATTTGTTGCTGATCAGCAGCACTAGCCAGATTTTCACTTTCCGTTTTTACATGATTGCAGGCGAATAACAGGCTGGTGGATAAAGCAACAACAGCTGTTTGGAAGATACGTTTATTTTTCATTATTTTCACTCCTTTTAGATTGAGAAAAAGCACGTCTTTCTCTCATTGCCTCTATTGTGGGAGATATACCTTAACAAAACCTTAAAAGAAATGAGCGGTTGCAATTTATTTTTTTCGTTCTATAATCAAACCTATTATCAGAGGCGGAAGAGAGGGTTTCAAATGAAGCTATTGATTATAGAAGATGATCGGCAATTGTCAGATACAATTAAGGAAACGACAGAAGGATTATTTGACCCTGCACAAGCTTTTGATGGCGAAGAAGGACTATACCTGGCTGAGCAAAACATATTCGATGGAATCATTTTAGATATTATGATGCCTGGAATGGATGGTTATGAGGTCTTGAAAAATTTGCGTGCATCAGGCAATACGACGCCTGTTCTACTGTTGACGGCAAAAGACGGAATCGCAGACAAAATCGAAGGATTCAAATCCGGAGCGGATGATTATCTCGTTAAGCCGTTTCACCGGGAAGAATTATTACTCAGGCTGGAAGCAATCATCCGGCGGACAGGTGTTGAACTGAAAGAGAACATCTTAAGTTTTAAAGCGTTGAAACTGAACATCAAAACAAAGACGGCCACTATTGACAATCAAACGCTCAAACTCAACGGAAAACAATTTGATCTGCTTGAATATCTGCTGACCAATAAAAATATCATTTTGACAAAAGAGCAGATTTTTGACCGGATTTGGGGATTTGAATCAGATACCTCTACGACAGTTGTCGAGGTCTATGCCAGCAATCTGCGTAAAAACCTGAAGCAGTTTCATTACGATACTTATATTAAGACGTTTCGCGGATTGGGCTATATGTTGTCAGACGGGGCATCAGACGATGAATAGGAACGCCATTGTTAAAAGGCAGCAATTTCGCTTTATGCTTTTGAATTTATTTGCTTTTATCATGATATTTACGTTGTTTGGCATTATTATTTTTAACCAGGTGCAACATACACTTTTTTCACAAACAGATGAAGAACTAAGGCAGGTCAAACAAATGGTGGAAGAAGACTTTTTTCTTGAAAAAAGGCCGGCACCTTTAGAAGATAGTACTCAAAATGAGACATTAGAAAATAGAAGAGGTAACCCGAATCCACGGGTCACTATTCTGCACTGGAACGATCGGGGGGAGATCGCAAATGAAGATCAAATCGGAACACTCCTGTATGAAAACTATTTTGAGGATTTCACGTTAGAAGCTGAAAATGAAGGCACGATCATTAATATGGTATTTGACGACACTTACCATTACCGCTCTCTTTTATTTGAAAATCACGATTCCTCCATGGGAATAGCTTATACACAGCTCTTAGTGAATATTGATCCTGAACAGACGATTATTGATAACTTTGGGCAGCTGTTGATCATTTGCTCACTGATTTTTGTTGTGCTGTCTATTTCAGCAAGTTATATATTATCAAAAAAAATGGTCAAACCGATTATTCAATCCTGGAATAAGCAGGCCGAATTTGTTGAGAATGCCTCACATGAACTGCGCACACCGCTGACCGTCATTCAAAATAAGATGGAAATGTTATTAACCGTACCGCAGGCTAAAATTATGGATAAGTTTGAAAACATTGCTGCGAGCTTATCCGAAACAAGACGTTTATCAAAGTTGACTACTGATCTTTTAACCCTTGCGCGAGCTGATTCTGCTGAAATTCAATTGCAAAAAGAAACAATCAGATTGGATACATTTATCCGTGAAGCCGTTGCGCCATACAAGGAAATCGCAGAATCTCAAAGTAAGGATTTCCAGCTTAACCTGCAGACAAATACTGAACTCGAAGCAGATCAACACCGGATTCATCAGTTACTGGTGATTTTGTTGGATAATGCTTTGAAATATACAGCCCCTGGAGAACGGATTGGTATTAACAGCTATGCCGATGAACGTTACATAGTGATTGAGGTAAGCGATGAAGGAGCCGGAATCAAGGCAGAAAACCTGCCATATATTTTTGATCGCTTTTACAGGGAGGATAAAGCCAGATCACGGGAAACCGGTGGAATCGGTCTTGGTTTGTCTATTGCTCAATGGATTGTTGAGAGTCATGGAGGCACGATCACCGCGTCTAAAAATAAGCCGGAGGGAACTGTCTTTCAAGTGAAATTACCGACATAAAAATCGCCCCAGGGCGATTTTTTTGTTTTAAGGTTTGTTTAAGGAAAGTGCTGCATAATCGATTTCAAGCGCTTCACAGGTAATATTTCATGCGATAAAGGAGAGAACAGATGAAAGCGATGAACTTAAATGGCGTCCAGGGGCGCAGAGAATTGAAACACGAAATGACTCAAATGGAGTGTTATTTACTGCGAAATAAATTGAAACATTATATGGACGTTGATTCACATGCAAAAGAAAATGGTACGTATATGATACGCAGCGTCTATTTCGATAACTTTGATAACAAAGTGATGAACCAGAAAAAAGAAGGAATGTTTGAGCGGGATAAGTTCCGTGTACGTCTATATGATGGCAATACAGCGTTTCTCAACCTCGAGAAAAAGAGTAAACGGAATAACCTGACTTATAAGCAAAAATGCCGCATTGACGCAAAAGAATATGAGCAGATCCGATCTGGAGAGATCGATTGGATGGAGAATGATGAAAGGCCACTAATGAGAGATCTATACTGGCAAATGGTAATGCTTCAATTAAAACCAATAACAGTTGTTGATTATGAAAGAGAAGTGTTCATCTACAAGTACGGTAATGTCCGAGTAACCTTTGACAGCAATATCCGAACAAGCCTGCGTAATAATGATGTGCTAAACCCAAACATCACAATGGTTCATACGAATCCAGATGTTGTCCTGCTTGAAGTAAAATATGATGAGTTTCTTCCTGGTGTCATCCGCCAGCTGCTTCAAGTAAGTGATTTGCGGGCGGGAGCTTACTCAAAGTATCAGATCAGCCGGATGTATGGATAATATGCCGGTCTATTAGTAGAAGGATAAATGGAGGTAATAAATATGGAAAATATAAATTTCAGTGATATTTTTAAATCAAGTTTTTTGGAAAATACCAGCAGTTTTTCGCTGACTGATTCCCTTATCGGTCTTTTTGTCGCTTTTATCATCGGTTTATTCATCTATACGGTTTATAAGAAAACTTTCTCGGGTGTCATTTATTCTCATAGCTTTAATATCTCATTAATTGTCATGGCGATGGCGACCTCTTTGATCATCATGGGGATTTCAACTAACGTGCTATTATCACTCGGTATGGTAGGAGCCTTATCGATTGTGCGCTTTCGTACACCTATTAAAGACCCGATGGATTTGGTGTATCTTTTTTGGACAATTATAGCCGGTATTCTTTGCGGAGCAGGGTTTATATTGCTTGCAATTCTCGGTTCGCTTTTAATCGGACTTGTGCTGATTGTTTTCATTAATAAAATTAAAATTGAGAACCCATATTTATTAATTGTAAAATACGAGGATCATTCAATTGAACGTTCACTAGAGCAACTGGTTTCCGCAAGTGTACGTAAACACCTGATTAAATCGAAGTCTGTTCAAGAAGGGCGTGAATATGAAGTAACCTATGAAGTACGTGTTAAAGATACTGATATGGACTTTATATCACGGATTTCAGAACTTGCAAGTGTCAAATCTGCAATCATGCTCAGCTATGATGGTAATTTCACAGCGTAAACAACATGTTATCAATAGGATATCTTGTACCCGGCACTTATTTTGCTGGATATTCTTATAAGGCGGTATCGCACTGCGTGCAAGAAGATCGTTTTATCATAATAAACGTCATACAAAAGCTCCCTGTCAAAATAACAACAGGGAGCTTTCCACTTATTTTATCTCACTGACTTTTACCACAGCTTTACCCAGATTTGCTCCTTCAAAAAGATCAAGAAACGCATCAATCGTATGATCAAAGCCTTCAGTTACAGTCTCCTCATACTTCAGCTTTCCTTCACCAAGCCATCCAGCAAGTGCTTCTGCGCCTTCTTTGAAGCGTGAAGAATAGTTGCCGACTGTAAAGCCCTGCATGAGTGAGCTTGTCTTGATCAGATAGCCCTGAACGCGTGGCCCCATGTCACGATCAGCTTTATTGTAGCCTGAGATTGCACCGCAGACAGGGATTCGGGCAAAGTTGTTCAGCAGTGGCAGTACAGCATCGCCGATTTCACCGCCAACGTTTTCAAAGTATACGTCAATGCCATCAGGACAGTTTTCCTTCAATGCTTTATAGACGTTTTCAGTCTTATAATTAATCGCAGCATCAAATCCAAGTTCATCTTTCAGGTAACTGATCTTTTCATCAGACCCTGCGATCCCAACGACACGTGCTCCTTTAAGCTTAGCGATTTGTCCCACGACAGAACCAACCGCTCCGGCAGCGCCTGATACAACAACGGTTTCGCCTTCTTTAGGCTTACCGATATCCATCAGACCGAAGTAAGCAGTCAGACCGGTCATGCCAAGCACGCTTAGATAAGCGGAAGCAGGTGCCTGGTTGTGGTCGACTTTACGGATTTCATTGTCTTTTACAACAGAATACTCCTGCCAGCCGAGTGATCCGATGACAACATCGCCTTTTGAAAAACGGTCTGATTTGGATTCTTCAACCTGGGCGATGACAGCGCTCGTGAGTACTTCATCTAACTTAAATGGTTCGATATATGATTTGCCTTCGTTCATTCTGCCGCGAAGGTACGGGTCAACTGAAATGTAGACTGTGCGGATCAGTACTTCGCCCTGTTCAGGTGAACCGATCGGCGTTTCTACAAATTTGAAATCATCATGTGTCGGTGTACCTTTCGGGCGGTTAACTAAGTGAATTGTCTTTTGCATCGTCTAATCCCTCCAATAAATGTCTATGTACAATACCCATATTTTAACGTGGATGAACATTTGATGATAATGATTTGCTTGCAAAGTCAGACCTGACTCTCTTCTTTCGCTTTTCTATCAGTCTCAATTGCCTCTTCCAATTTATCTGAGCTGATGAGCCAGCAAATTGCTAATGTAACTGAGTAGATGGCAATGTTTGAGAGAGCTGTGTCGCCTGACTCCAGGATAGAACCACCGTTAAATATGGCATGATGAAAGCGAAGATAAGAAAATAAAGAATCGGATTGATAATAAAAAATACCGCAAAGATTAATTTTTTTGGATTCATATAATCCCTCCATTCTGTTAAATACGAATAGGTTAAGCACAAAGTTACGCATTTAGACAAACTCATCAGAATTTCTCAGTAAATTTCACACTGATTTCATCTTCTTCCGCTATACTTATGCATACGACAGGAGGAAGATGGATGGCTGATAATAGAAAGAAATCAGTGAAGGCATATCAGACAATCTGGCGCTGGCATTTTTACGCAGGAATTATAATGGCGCCTGTATTGCTTGTGCTTGCTGTCACTGGGGCAGTGTATTTATTTAAATGGAACATCGAGGACTATTTGTATGAGGACCTGTACGTGATTGAAGATGAAGGGCAGCAGGTCGCGCCTTCTGTTCTGGTATCAAATGTACAGGCGTTATATGATGATGCAGTGATTACCCGCTACCGGCCAGGGGATTCTCCTGAGCGGTCAGCAGAGATTGGCATATCAGATAATGGCGTGTCAAAGACAATCTTTATGAATCCGTATAATGGTTACATGGTTGGCGAGTTAAATGATGACGAGCGAATCATGGATATCATTGAAAAGCTTCATGGAGAATTAATGGCAGGAACGATTGGGGACCGGATTGTTGAACTTGTGGCGGGCTGGACGATTAATCTAATTGTAACAGGATATTATCTTTTCTGGCCAAGAGGAAAGCCTTCGCTTTGGGGCACACTGCTGCCGCGTCTAAAAAAGAATAAGCGTACAACCATTCGTGATATTCACGTGGTACCGGCAGTATGGATATCAGTTGGACTTGTCTTTCTGCTGATGACCGGTATGCTCTGGACAGGCTTCTGGGGAGACGGTGTTCAGAGGATTGCCACGAATGCAGGGGTCGGTTATCCGCCATCAGTCTGGGTGGGAGATGCCCCGGTGTCGGAGGTGAGTACAGAGGATGTGGCTGATGTTGTCTGGGCAGCGGAAAAATTACCGGTTCCGGAATCAGTCACAGGTGAAGCATACATACCTGTCACAATTGATCAGGCTGTAGAGCAGGCAGAGCGCCTGGATATCTACCCGGGTTATCAGGTTTACTTCCCTGGTGGACCGGAGGGGGTTTACACTTTATCTGCTTTTCCGGACCGTGCTGAAGATGAAGCAACTGTTCATTTGGACCAATATACGGGGGCTGTGCTTGCCGATTATCGTTACCAGCACTACGAGCCTGTCGGAAAAATGATGGCCATTGGCATTACGCTTCATAAAGGCCTTCAATACGGGATATGGAATCAATTGATCGGGCTTGCGATCTGTGTGGGTCTGATCACCATTGTCATCTCAGGATTATGGATGTGGCTGAACAGGAAGCCGTCAGACAGCATTGGCGCGCCTAAGTCATTACCAATCCGAAAAGTTAAATGGGCATTTGTGATTCTGATAGGCTTCTCGCTTTTTTTCCCGCTTGTAGGACTGTCGGTGCTCGCTGTTTTTCTACTCGATTTGCTATTGCTTAAAAGAGTGCCATGGATGCGCAGATTTTTTAACATACGACAGGAGGACCAATGATGAAGAAAATGCTTGTGCTCTTTTTATTCACGTTCCTTCTGAGTGGATGTCTGCTTGATGCACCGGATAATGCAGAAGACTATCATCGTACTGGGCGAATCAGTGTAGAAATCGGTGCCGGAAATGATGAGAATGACAATACGGTTTTTCAATTTTATATTAGACAGGGCGAAGAGCCGGTAGATGAACTCGATGTGACAGCTGAGATTACGTATAAAGGAGTGCGCTGGAGTGAGCAAGCTGAATACGTAAGCAGTGGTTTATATCATGTGCCGCTTACTGATGCAAAAGATGGGCTGTATGAGGTCAGGGTGTCTACTGAAATTGAGGGTCAGCCTGTTACGCCCGGGAAATATATTGGATTGGGACAGCTGACGGATGAAGAGATGATGGTCCTTGAAGGTGAATCTGATGAGGTATCAGGCGGACATCATCATTAATATAAAACAACCGGAGAGCAGATACTCTCCGGTTGTTTTCAATATTAAAAATGAATGTTATAAGGCATGTTAATAAAATTGAATTGAAGTTTTTCTAGTAAAAGATTGAGTGACTTCATAAATACAAAGACATTTCGAGATATTTTGATAAATGTAGCATTCTATATGGTTTTTGGATATCATAACCATATGAAGGTTTTTATGTTAATAAGTAATAATGCTTTTGAATTTTAATAAACATTATTTATTTGGATGACGAGAAGCTGAGGCAGAGAGTTACTCTTCATTATCATTCTTAATCACTTCAAAAGAAATAGGATCATCCTGCTCTTCATCCACTTCATTAATTTCAAATGAGCAGCCGGCAAGCATCATAGCGGTCAGAGTTAATAGGATCAAATCTTCAATCGTGTCACCTACGGGTTAGCAGACTTAATTTGCATACGTTTCTAATTTACAAAAATTTCAAGTTGAAAAATAGTTTAAGTGGGGAGATTTTTAATGAAAGCACCAATCGCAAAGCGCGTACCTTTTACGCACAATATACATAACGATATTCGTGAAGATGACTATTACTGGATGAAGGATAAAACCAATCCGGAAGTCGTTTCTTATCTGGAAAGCGAAAATGAGTACTTCAGTGAAGTGATGAAGCCGCTTGAAGAAAAGACAAATGAAATTTTTGAAGGTATGGTTGCACGCGTACCTGAATCGGAAGAGAAGGTACCGGTTCAAAATGGTCCTTACTTCTACTATTCACGTGAGCAAAAGGATAAGCAGTATTCGATTTTTGCACGTAAAAAAGCTAAGAGCCGTGAGCTGCTGGAACAGGCAGAAGAAGAGGTTATTCTTGATTTGAATGAACTTGCAGGGGATGACGATTATTTAAGTGTGACACTGCAGCGTTTGAATGAAGAACAGACAAGGCTAGCTTATCTTGATAACCGTGATGGATCAGACCGTTATACAATTTACATTAAAGACCTGGAAACCGGTGAATTGCTTTCTGACAGAATCGAAAATGTCTATATTTTCGGGAGCATGGAGTGGAGTCAGTGCGGGAAATATATTTTCTATGTGACGGTTGATGACATGCAGCGTCCTTACCGCCTGTGGCGTCATGAGGTTGGCAGCACTGAAGCGGATGAGCTTTTATACGAAGAAAAGGAAGTCACTTTTGCATTATTCATTGCGAAGACGAAAAGTGGCAAGTATATCACAGTTCACTCAAGTTCAACGATGACAGAGGAAGTCCGCCTGGTTGACGCGGAAAATCCGCTTGCACCGGTTCAATTGGTTGATGAGCGCCGCAGAGGGATTAAGTATGATGTGGATCACTGGGGAGAGGACCTGCTGATTCTGACGAATGAAGGTGCACTCAATTTCAAGCTATTACGCTGCCCGGTGTCGGATCTGTCAAAGCGCACAGAAGTCGTTCCTTATGATGAAAACCGTTACCTGCAGGCTGTGTATCCGACGAAGGACAAGCTTTTTGTACTTGGGCGTGAGCGTGGGCTGACGCAGATATGGGTGCTTGAAAATAACGACCTGCAGCAGCTTGAGTGGGATGAGCCACTCTATACGCTGTCGATTGTCAGTGGTCAAAGCTATGATTCAGAAGAACTGTTAGTTGAATATGAATCACTTTTAACACCCGATACAACATACAGCCTGACAATTGCAACTGGTGAAAAGCAGGCGATCCATAGAGCGGCAGTTAATGGTGAGTATGACCCTGCAGCCTATCATCAGCATCAGCTGTGGGCAACTGCAAGAGACGGTGTGAAGGTGCCGCTGATGGTCAGCTATAAAAAAGGTGCGCTTGATGATGGACCGGCACCGCTTATTCTAACTGGATATGGATCTTACGGGGCTGACAGCAATCCTTACTTTAATGGTTACCGTCTGCCAATTTTAGAAAAAGGAGTAGTATTCGTAACGGCTCAGGTGCGCGGTGGCGGTGAAATGGGCAGACACTGGTATGAAGATGGGAAAACACACCACAAACTCAATTCGTTTACTGACTTTATTGATGCAGCATGCTTTTTGATTGAAGAAGGCTACACAACTGCAGATCAAATGGCTGCACGCGGCGGCAGTGCCGGTGGATTACTTGTAGGGGCTGTGTCGAATATGGCAGGGGATCTGTTTAAAGTGATTGTACCTGAAGTACCGTTTGTGGACGTATTGACGACGATGCTTGATGAAACGATTCCACTGACAACGCTTGAGTGGGATGAGTGGGGCAATCCGCAGAATGAACAGGATTACACCTATATGAAATCCTACAGTCCTTACGACAATGTGGAAGAGAAGGAATATCCGCATATGTACATTACAACCGGTCTGAACGATCCACGCGTTGCATACTGGGAGC
Organism: Jeotgalibacillus sp. JSM ZJ347; assembly: GCF_044383825.1. Taxonomy (NCBI): domain Bacteria; kingdom Bacillati; phylum Bacillota; class Bacilli; order Caryophanales; family Caryophanaceae; genus Jeotgalibacillus; species Jeotgalibacillus sp. JSM ZJ347. The sequence continues at coordinate 102,010 of NZ_JBISEN010000003.1, forward strand.
CTGCAAAGTGGGTGGCAAGACTGCGCACGAATAAAACAGATGACAATACGCTCGTGCTGAAAACCAATATGGGAGCGGGTCACTTTGGTGCGTCCGGGCGTTTTGATCATTTGAAGGAAGCGGCGGAGTGTTATGCGTTTATTTTAGATAAGATTGGTGTGGAGTGAAGTCTGGGTCAGACCCAGACTTCGCTCACCGCACATAGCACGTATCAAACAAACGCCGGGGCATCAGTTCCCGGCGTTTGTTTTGGAAGGAGACTAACAGAGTGATTCATATTATTTTCGGATCAATAGCAGCGGGCTCTCTTATGCACGGCTTGAAGCGGCCGAAGATGGTTGCTTTTCACGATACATTTTCTGTAGGACCGGTCTGGCAACTGCATGAAGAGACAGGTCTTGATTACAGGTTTGAGTGGATGAAAAAGATTACGAGTGGTTTATATGATGATTACCCTGACTATATCAAGCGATTCAGGAAATCAGTTGAAAAGGTGCGGGGAATTACTGCAGGAGAACATGTGACGATCTGGATAGCCGACAATTCACATGAACAGACGGCTCTGCGTTATGTAATGTATTTGCTGAAGGAGAAGGATATCGATATTACGGTGATTAATACTACCGCTGCCCATCAGACGTTATTTGATAGGACTGAACTCCAGTATATCCTGCGGCATACAGGAGAGGTTGCACCTGAAAAACTGCTGAAAGTTTACAACGAAGGACCCGCATACATGCTGACAGATCATGACAGGGAAAAACTTGAACAGGAATGGCTCACTCTTTCTGATAGCAAAGAAACGCTCAGAGTCTGGCACAATGGCGATACTCGTCAAGTACCTGAAAACTACTTGGATCCATACTTTGCTAAGTACGCAAAAAGGTTGCATAAGGAAAAAGAAAAGCAGCACTTTATTCCGTCAGCAAGATTGATTGGTGAAATGATTGGATATGTGGATCAGCACATTGGAGATGCATTTCTCGAATACCGGCTGAAAGAGCTGATCAGAGAAGGTGTATTTGAGTATGAAGGACATCCTGAGCATATGAGATTTTACACGATCCGGTTGAAAAAATAGACAACAGTTGGGAGAAGGGAACCTATATTTGTTAAGAAATCTTCATGCTGGTTTACTATTTTTCAAGAAAATAAAGATAATGTGTAACATTTTCTGTTCAATTTCTACTAATTTACAGAAGAGGCTGGAGTGAGCGAAGTCTGGGACTGACCCAGACTTCGCTCACTCAAAAAATATCGGAGGTGAAAATATGTGGGTTATTTTAGGTGTAATTGCGATTGTGGCAACTTTCATTAACCTTTATCTGTATTCGGTGAAAAAGGATTATAAGCTTGCGATGGCGCTGGGGTTATCATTTACGGCATTAACACTTTGTGCAGAGTACAGTCTGGTATCCATGTGGGTGGATGCAGAGGATTTGGCTGCTTTAATGGACGTGGTACCCGGCATGGAAAGAGCATTATGGTTTTTGACAATTGTTTCGATCTTACTGAATATTACACCTGTGCTTTTAGAAATGAGAAGTAATAAAAGGATGAAGAAAGCTTAAAGAAAGGTGTTTTAAAATGAAGGTAGTTATCTATCTGAATTTACTGCTTCTATTAGTGGTGGGGTGCTCTGACAAAGCAGTGGATCAAAATAAAGTGTCCGAAAGTAATACTGCTGTTGAACAGACAGCGGCGGAATCTGATGAAATGGTGCCTGTAGAAGAATCCGTTAAAACAGAGGAGCAGGGCCTTTCGGAGTATTCTGATGAACAAATTGAATACGCACGCGTCTGGCTGCAGCTCGGACCAAATCAGGATATTGATGGATTATATGTTGAACGCATTCCTGCAGGCGCACCGCTGAATCCAAAAGACGAAACAAGCGGCGTGTACCCTGAAGACGTCATTCAGCTATCGGGATCCAGGTTAGTAGATGGTTCAATTACATATAGCGGCAATGGAGACGGTACTATTAATGTCTACAACGTGCCGAAACGCTGGGACGGTGTTTATCCGGTAGAGGATGAGAACTTTTATAAGGACATTATTGAAGGAACGGAGAGAGTTTATATTGAGACGGGTAATGCTGGTGAGGTGGCAGCCCTGATTGAGTTATTGGAAGATCATACCTGAAAAAGAGCAAAGGCGAGAATTAGATTCTCGTCTCTGCTTTTTAATAACGCTTCGACAAAACCACAAAAGAAACAAAAACCGTACTGATCGACAAAGCTGCCAGCAAACTGACGGTCTGGTAACCATCCAGCATAAAACCTTCAATTTGAAACAAAGTCATCAGGATCAGCATGTATCCTAAAATGAAAAAGTAACTGAAAAACATACCACGATCTTTAATTTTTTTAGTACGCTCATCATTTTCCTTAAATTGTGGATATAGATAAGAAAGACAAAAGCACATCACCGTCGTTCCTATATACACAAATTCATGCCCGACAAAAAAGTTACCTGATGTAATGGAAACAACATTGATTAATATCCCATATGAAAGAAACACCAGTCCAAATATGAAAAACGTCTTTCTTCCGGCTTTACTGCTCATCTGCATAACAAACACCTCCAAACATACTAATTCTCTTCATCTTCCAATAAAAAAACCTCTTCCACATACGCGTTAAAACACCTTGCAATCTGGATCGCAAGCGGCAGCGATGGGTTATAGCGACCCTTTTCAATTGAAATAATCGTCTGCCTTGAAACACCCAGCATCTCTGCCATCTGTTCCTGAGAAATGCTATTTTCCTGCCGTAACTCTCTCATTCGATTTTTCATACGCCACATTCCCCTCTTACTTATAGTGTAATGTAAAGCACCCTTTACGTAAAGGCTGCTTTACATTTTCTGATTCTCAAGAATGAATTTGGATCTCAATTTTCACTCAAAATTTGTAAAATGACCGGAGGAGTTAGCGAATAAGTTGTAGAATAATGAAAGAGGCATGTGAAGTTACGTGATAAAGGAGTCAATTCATGAATATTGAAATTACTGAAGTAAAAGAGGGCAGCCATGCGGCTATCCCTGCGTTTACGATTGATGCCGGGCTTACCGGGATATATACAGATATTAAGCGGACGCAAATGATGATGGATCAGTTAAAACATATGGGTTATCTTCATGGTAATCATGAAGGGCTCGCTACGCGGTTGACGGTAGAGGAAACGTTTAAATATCATAAGGAGCTTTCCGGGGATTCAGCATCTGTAGAAGAAATGCTCTCTTTATTTGGTTTACAGCATGTTAAAAAAACAAAGGTAAAGAATCTTTCAGAGAGTCATAGAAATTGCCTGTCTTTTCTCAGACCTTATTTATATGCTAAAGACTTTCTGTTAATAGAAGAACCCTTTGACAGGCTGGATGAAGAAGGCAGACAAGTGATGGCGCATCTGATTAGTAAAATGAGAGATGAAAAGAAAACGATTTTACTGCTGGGACATAATCTTGAAGAGTTGCTTCTAATGACAGAAGACATTTACCGGATTGATCAAACTGGATTCCATAAAATGGATTTAAATGAAGAACCGGCTCTATCCACTGAAGAAGAACAACCTGTGATCAGAATTGAAAGAATACAGACAAAGCATGAAGGAAAAACAATTTTGTTTAACCCGCCTGAAATTGATTATGTGGAGAGTGTGGATGGATCAGCACAGGTAAATGTGGCCGGTAAAGGGTACAACTGCACATTGACACTTCAGGAGCTTGAAAAACAATTACGTCCATATGGCTTTTACCGCTGTCACAGATCCTACATTGTGAACTTGCAAAAGGTGAGGGAAATCATTACCTGGACAAAAAACAGCTATAGTCTGAAGCTCAATGATAGAGAAAGCAGTGTGATTCCCCTGTCCCGTGCAAAGCTTGCGGAATTAAAGGAACTTCTTGGCGTTTCCTAGTATTTCCCGGGGAATATGCGGGGACCATTCGTCAGTTTTCGGGTACAGTTCACCACCATTTTTCTACATTTGAACTGTATTTTAAAGCGCTTTTTTTGTTGATCTGACTACACTTAGGTTAGACATCAACAAGGGAGGCTGCGAAATGACAGCAGAAATTAACGTACAGTATATTGGAAAAAGTTTTCACAAGTTTACGGCTTTAGAGGATGTATCTTTTTCAGTTCAAAAAGGAGAGATTTTTGGCTTTCTTGGTCCTAGTGGATCAGGTAAGACAACGCTTATTAAAATTCTGACTGCACAGCTGGATCAGAATAGGGGCAAAGCAACAGTTTTTGGCATGCCGGTAAATGAAATGAAGCGTGTGGAGAATAAAGCGCGTTTTGGCATATTAACGGATAACAGTGGCCTGTATAAGCGGTTGACTGTAGAAGAAAATCTCACACTTTATAAAGATTTATATGAATTAAGTGACAGCGCAATTGATGAAGCTTTGGCATTCGTAAATCTGCAGGATGCACGTAAAAAGAAGGTGTCCAAGCTTTCTAAAGGAATGCTTCAGCGTGTGACACTGGCACGTGCATTAATGCATAAGCCTGAACTGCTGTTTCTTGATGAACCGACTTCTGCGCTTGATCCCGGGAATACGCATCACATTTATAAAGGGCTGCGTAAGTTGAACGAAATGGGTACAACAATCTTTCTGACGACGCATGATATGGCAGAGGCTGAAACACTGTGTGATCGCGTTGCATTTTTACATGAGGGAAAAATCAAAGCGATTGGGGCACCTTCAGAATTAAGACTGCGTCACAGTGATCAGTCGATGGTTGTAGAGCTTACAAATGGTGAACAGCACACACTGCCATTAAATGAAATGACAACAGCCGGAAGACTTGAAAAGTGGATGAGAAATCAGCTGATCCAGCGAATCTGGTCAAATGAACCGACACTTGGAGATATTTTTATGGAGATGACAGGGAGGGACTTACGATGAATATGTCAGTAAAGAGAATGCGCGCGATTTTTATTAAGGATTATAAAGAGTTTTCACGTAATTATGCAGTATCAACCATGGTTTTACTGCCTTTAATGATGGCATTCTTCTATCAGAATGCTGGGGCTTCCACTTTGGATATGTATTTTCTTCCAATTAATATGACGTTTGCACTTGTTACTACTTTTATTCAGGCCTGCCTGATTGCAGAAGAGAAAGAGAGTAACACATTACGCAGTCTAATGATGTCCCCGGCATCAATGGTAGATATATTAATCGGAAAAAGTACCCTTGTTTTTTCGATCACGCTTGCAATTGTCGCGTTGACGATTATGATTCTTGGATTCACCCCGGCAAATCTATTTGTTATAACAGCTGGCCTAATGATCTCTACCGTCTTTTATATCGGATTGGGCATTGTTTGCGGTCTTTTTACAAAAACAGTGATGGAAGCGTCCGTTTCAGTTCTTCCGGTTATGGCTGTATTTTCACTCGGACCGCTTGCAAGAGGGCTGGCCGAGTCGTATCCGGTGCTTGAAGTGATGAAGTGGTTGCCAAGTGCACAGTTGATTATGCTTGAAGGTTATAGTGCAGCAGGTAACACATCAGATATTATCATTTCACTTGTGGTGATTGCAGGATGGACAGTGATCACGCTCGTCATTGCAAGTGTGTTATTTAACAGGCGAATGAAAGATGAATAGAGATGATGTACCCGGAGGACGTTTTCTCCAGGTTTTATTCATAAACTACATTGAAATTTGCCCCCATTAAAAAGAAAATGTAAAATTAAATCGTACACGATCTATATTCTAAAAGGAGGCAATTTTAGATGACTGTCTATGAATACACTGTCCAAAAACCGAATCGCGAAAAGGTAAGTCTGGAATCTTATAAAGGAAAACCGATGCTGATCGTGAATACAGCAAGCAAATGCGGACTCACTCCACAGTTCGAAGGCCTGCAGAAGCTACATCAGGATTATGGAGATCAGGGACTTCAGATACTCGGTTTTCCGTGTGACCAGTTCAATAATCAGGAGTTTGACGATATAGAAAAAACGATGGAGCATTGTCAGGTCAACTATGGTGTGAGCTTCCCGATGTTTGCGAAGGTCAAGGTTAATGGAGCAGAAACCCATCCGCTATTTGATTACCTGAAGAAGCAGCAGAAAGGGCTGCTATCTAAAGAAATCAAGTGGAATTTCACGAAGTTTCTCATTGATAAAGAAGGGAATGTCGTCAAACGTTACGCGCCGACCACGTCTCCGGAAAGCATCGAAGAGGACATAAAAGCATTATTGTAGGAGGACCTGTATGAACGACTACCTTTCACTGGATCAACAGCTGTGCTTTGCGGTGTATGAGACATCCAGTGAATTCAATAAGCTTTACACAAAGGCGCTCGAACCGTTCAACCTGACTTATCCCCAGTATTTAGTGCTGCTTGTGTTATGGGAAAATAATGGCCTCGCGCAAAAAGAGATTGGTGAAAAGGTAAGGCTCGGAACCGGCACGCTGAATCCGATGATCACCAGGATGACTGCAAATGACTGGTTAACAAAAGAACGGTCTACAGGAGATTCAAGAAGTGTCGTCATTTCACTGACTGAAAAAGCAAAGGATAGTAAAAGAGAGATTGCCCTTGCAATCAAGGAGGCAATTGAACGTTGTGCCATGACTTCAGATGAATATTTCGAACTGATGAAGCTTCTCGGCTCAGTTCGTGATAAGATGAAGAGGAACCGGATGGAGTCATAACGCTTTCCGGTATTTCAAGTCACTAATGTATAAAGTGGTATTCTATTCTTTGGAGTGAACATAGATGGCAAAATCAAAAAAGAGCGGCGTAGGTCAGGGTACCGGCAAAAAAGGCTGGAACCGCTGGCAGGCAAAAGCGAAGAAAGCAAAGAGCTTTAAGCCTTATCAGAGTAAAGCGAACAAACAATCTTCAGATTCTGATGAGAAATAAGCGTCCGGTCTTCCAAATGTGGGAGACCGGATTTTTTTATTCAGAATACTTTCTTACAATAACTGTGCAAACACTCCCACCCATATTTTGCTATACTTATGTAAAATGATAGGAATCTGAAAGCGGAGGTCATGTAATGGAATTAATCATCAGACATGGGCAATCTGAAGCAGATTTGCTGAATATTCGTGAAGGCAGAGCGGACTTTCCGCTGACAGAGCTTGAAGAAATACAGGCAAGGAAGATGGCAAAGTATGTTGCAGTGAATTTTAATCCTTAAGTCATCATTGCCAGTACACTCAAAGTGCGCACGGGACTGCAAATATATTAAAAGAGTCGGTTGACTGTGAAATAATTGTAGAGGAAGAACTGAAGGAATTTAATAATGGCGTGCTGGCCGGTCTCTCAAGAGAAGAGGCGCTCAGAAGGTATCCGATTCCCGAAGGTGGCAGACCAAATCATGTGCCAATTGAGGGAGGGGAATCCGAGCTTGGATTTCGAATGAGAGCAGAGAAGGTGTTGCATAAGATTTTAAATGACTATAAGTCATATGACAGAGTGGCGATTGTATCGCATGGTGAAATGATCTCTAATTTGCTGAAATCATTATTGGAGCTGCCTGTTGTAACACTGGCTGCTTTTCCAACAGGCGATACAGGTATTCATCTAATTGAAGTGACTGAGGATAAAAGAGTGGTCAGGTTTTTAAATGGACAGGAGCATTTGATTTAAGTTCGCTGAACTGAGGGATAAAGGTCTAAAGGAAAGAGTATGCCTTTTTCTATTAGAATACCGAAAAGAAAAACACGAACAGGACGGCCGCTATGTTTGAAATGATGAAGAGATTTATTACTCTTTTTATCACCATTTCCTTATGTGAAAAGCGGTTGATCAGTGTTTCTATTACCCAGAAACAGGCGATGATGCTGAAAAGGGGAATCATAAAATCCGGTCCAAAAAATGTGATCGTGAGGGCGAATCCTGCTGCCACGTATAACGCCAGTCTGGCCGATGCGCAGAGCTTCATCAGGCCGGCAATGATCGACAGGGGCAGCGCAACAAGCAGCAGCCCTCCTGCAAAATAGTAGTAGTAAATTACGAATGAGATGCTGCTGACAGGGACCGGGAAAGCCAGCGTGAACACGACAGTCATGATGATTAAGGTCGTGATGAGTGACTGAAAAGTTGCTTTCATGCTATGAATCCTCCAGCGCAATTTTGACAGCCTCTAATGCATGAATCTCTGCTGTATCAAAAATAGGTACTGCAACGTCTTCCGGACTGATCAGCAACCCGATTTCTGTACAGCCGAGGATGACACCTTCAGCTCCATCAGCAATTAACTGAGAAATCACTTTTTTAAAATAATCGTGTGAATTAGCTTCGATTTTACCAAGACACAGTTCTTCAAAAATGATCCGGTTAACCTGCTTTCTGTCTTCTTCAGCAGGCGTGATCACATGAATGTCCTGAGATGTCAGGCGATCTTTGTAAAAGTCCTGCTCCATCGTATAGCGCGTCCCCAGTAAGCCGACTGTACGGATATCAGCCTGGTGTATTCGTACTGCTGTGGCGTCAGCAATATGCAAGACAGGAAGATCAATGTTTTCCTCAACCATGCTAATGACCTTATGCATGGTATTAGTACATATCACAACAAAGTCAGCCCTGGCTTTTTCAAGGGAAAGCGCCGCTTCAGCCAGCCTCTTTCCTGCTGAGTTCCAGTCGCCTGCTCTCTGGTAACGTTCAATTTCATCAAAATCCACACTGTATAAAATGCATTTCGCAGAATGTAAGCCGCCAAGCTGTTCTTTTACGGCTTCATTGATCATCCGGTAATATGCAGCTGACGATTCCCAGCTCATTCCACCGATCAGTCCAATCGTTTTCAACGTTATTACCACCCTTCGTATCTGCAAGTATACTATTTTTAATGATTTGGAAAAAGTTCGTCTAACTGGAGGGAACAGTTCATGAGAAACCGAAGCGCAGTTGTCATCGTTCAAGACGGTCAAGTGGCGCTGATTAAAAGAGTCAGAGACCACCAAACCTATTACGTGTTTCCCGGAGGCGGAATCGAGCCTGGTGAAACACCTGAACAAGCCGCTGAAAGAGAGGCATTAGAAGAATTGGGCGTTGAGGTAAGTGTTGGAAGCTGTATGGCTGAAGTTGAGTATGAAGGGAAGCAGTACTTTTTTGAAGCTCAGATCACAGGCGGGGTGTTTGGAAATGGGTCAGGGTGAAGAATTGACAGACATGACCCGGAAGAGAGGGACTTATCTGCCAGTGCTGATAGATATAGCAGAACTATCTTCTATTGATGTCAGACCAAAAGAAGTCGCAGTGAAAATAAACAGCAGCTCTGATCAATTAAAACACAATACAAGATTATAAAAAGCACAGTCTAAACATCATTAATCATAAAGCTTAAATTTTTTCTGCCAGTTCATAATTAGTTCATATCTTTTGTTTATGATTTCCTCATCACATAACAGGGAGGATTTATCATGACAAAGAAAAGAAGTATGAAAAAAACCTGGCTCATTGGTGCAATCGCGTTGATTGCAGTAGCTGGTGTAGCTGTTCCACTTTTCGCTCAGGAGGACACAGCTGCTGTAAAAACAGAGGAAGTGACAGAGGAAACAATTGTGACATACAACAGCTTTACCGGAACGCTGACACCGGTTAATCGGACTTTGATAACAGCGGAGAGATCGGATCAGCTCATGATTAATGTTGAAGAAGGTCAGACCGTCAATGAGGGAGATGTGCTGGCTGAAGGAGAGCAGGGGAATATCACAGCGCCGGTTACTGGAACGATTAATGCCATCAAAGTACAGTCAGGGCAAATCATGCAGGGAACAGCAATGATGGAAATTGTAGATTATGATGACCTGGAGGCAAGTATACAGATTGATGAATCAGACATTGGATATGTGACTGAAGGGGAATCTGTGTTGCTGCGCATCTCTTCACTGGACGAAGAATTAAATGGAGAAATCGGCAGTATTGCAAATGAGGCAATCACTAACGGTACACCAAGTGCACGAGCATACTTCACTGCGAAAGTAGAAATAGATGAATCAGATAACACGAGAGCAGGGATGACAGTCGAAGCCTTAACTGTTAGAGAGGAAGCAGCAGGTGTCCCGACTCTTTCTCTTGACGGTATTGAATATGATGATCAGGACCAGCCTTTTGTATGGATAGAAAGCGATGAAGATCTGATTAAACGTTATATTGAGCTCGGTGTGACAGATGGCTTGCGTGTTCAGATCACTGAGGGACTTGTCAGTGGTGATCAGATTGTCATTGAAGAGGATCCTACTGCCGGAGGGTTTGCTCCTCCAATGATGGGAGGTGGGGGTCAGTGAGTACGATCGTTTCAATGAAGGATTTATCAAAGTCGTATCAGTTGGGAGAACAGCAGCAGACCGTGTTGAAGTCTATTCAATTAGAGGTTCAGCAAGGAGATTTCGTTACGATACTTGGTCCTTCCGGTTCAGGGAAATCCACGCTGATGAACGTGATCGGCTGTCTGGATACGCAGACCTCCGGCCAATATACAGTAGGAGGCAAAAACACAGCTGATATGAATGAAGCTGAACTTGCTACCCTCAGAAATAAACAAATTGGCTTTGTTTTTCAGCAATTTCAGCTGCTTCCACGGTTATCCATTATAGAGAACGTGGAACTTCCGCTGATTTATTCTAAGGTATCAAAAAAAGTACGGCGAAATCGTGCGGCGTATTTGCTCGAGCGGGTAGGGCTTGCCGATAAACTGACTCACAAGCCGAATCAACTCTCCGGTGGTCAGCAGCAGCGTGTAGCCATTGCACGTGCGCTGGTAACAGAACCTTCATTACTGCTGGCTGACGAACCAACAGGTGCACTCGATCAGCAGACAGGAAGGCAGATTATGGAGCTGTTTACACAGCTTCACCATGAAGGAAAAACAATCATTATGATTACCCATGATGAGAAAATTGCACGATATGGCAGCCGGATTGTTCATTTGCTGGATGGAGAAATCAGAGAGGAGCGTGGTCAGGGTGTTTAGAGAAAATATTCGAATGGCCTGGCTCAATATTACGGCAAACCGTATGCGCTCATTTCTGACGATGCTCGGGATTGTCATAGGGGTCGGCGCCATCATCGCATTAATGACCATTGTAAATGGTGCAACAGCTTCTATTAATGAGGAAGTTTCTACCTTTGGAGCTGATCGGATCAGTATTCAGGTTCAGGGAACAGAACAAAAAGCAGGAATGACAGCCGGGGAGATAGAAGACTTAACAGAGATTGAAGGGGTAAGAGGTGTATCGCCGACTGTCCAGGGAGCAGTTGTAAGCCCTGTCTCTGCGAACGATATCTCGCTATCCGGCAGAAGTGAAGTTTATTTTGAACAAACGCCTGATGCACTCGAAAAAGGAAGAGGTCTGCTACAGGCAGATATCGAGCAGGAAACACCTGTTGCAGTGATTGGCTCAGAATTAGCGGCTGATTGGTTTCCGCTTGAAGATCCGATCAATAAAGAGATAACACTTAACGGCAGAAGCTTTACAGTTGTCGGTGTATTGGCGCCTTCAAGCAGCTTCTCTATTACATCTGTTAATGAGCTGGTGATGATTCCTTATCCATTAGCGCAAAGGGTTTTAGGTGTCACTGCCATTAATCAGACTGATCTCTATATGGAAGCAGGCGCTGATGCGAACGGGATTGTGGATCGGGCAACAGTGATCTTGCAAAATGCTTTTAACCAGAATGAGAATGTTTACAGTGTAACGAACTTTGAAGATGCATTGGCATCTATTGACCAGATCAATTCAATGCTATCAATGCTGTTAGTAGGTATTGCTTCTATCTCACTACTTGTTGGCGGAATTGGCATTATGAATATGATGCTTGTATCTGTGACTGAACGTACAAATGAGATTGGACTTCGGAAGGCTTTAGGTGCTTCACCGGGTTATATTCAGCTTCAGTTTTTACTGGAATCCATTTTTCTGTCACTGCTTGGCGGTCTCATTGGAATCGGATTTGGTGCCGCGCTTGCCTTCCTCGCCAGTCTGGTAATGGGAATTGGTTTTACACTTTCAGGAACGTCAATTGTTTTAGCAGCAGGGTTTTCAATTATTATTGGTGTGATCTTCGGGTTTATTCCTGCGAGAAAAGCTTCACGCCTGAACCCGATTGAAGCGCTCCGCAGCGCATAGGAGGCAAAAAAATGGTTCGTGTATTGATTGTAGAAGATGATCAGGCCCTGCGTCATTATCTGAGAGAAGGACTCACTCAGGCCGGGTACAAAGTTGTTGAGGCAGAGGATGGTGTGGACGCTCTGGATGTACTTGACCGGCAGGGAATTGATCTGGTCATTACGGATGTCATGATGCCGAACCTGGATGGTGTAACGTTAACGTCAGAGCTCCGGGAGGTTTATGACTTTCCGATTCTCATGCTGACAGCACTTGAAACCATTGAGGATAAAAAGAAGGGGTTTTTATCCGGAGCAGATGATTATCTGGTTAAGCCGGTTGAATTAGAAGAACTGCTGCTTCGGGTAAGTGCACTTCTCAGAAGAGCTCATATATCAAAAGAAAAACAAATCAAAATTGGCCATACAGTCATTGATGAATTCTCAAAAACAATTACTTACGGTGCAACTACAATAGAGCTTCCCATGAAAGAATTTCAGATATTATTTAAACTCGCATCAAGTCCGGCAAAAATATTCACCCGGCAGCAGCTGATGGATGACATATGGGGTTATGACGCAGAGAGTGATCTTCGGACAATTGATGTGCATATTAAAAGAATCCGTCAGCGTCTTGAGGGAATCAGCGACTTTGAAGTGAAAACTGTTTGGGGGCTTGGTTACCGGTTGGAGGTGCGCTTATGAAGCGTTTGTTCCACACGATATATGGGCGTTTCCTCATCATCTTCATCGGCTTATTGTTCATTCCAATGATCATTTCTTTCACGCTTCTTTTCACCATCCAGCTGGACCGGATCAGAGAGGATGTAGAACTTCAGCTGACTGATCAGGGAGAAATCTTACAGACGCTTGTTACTTCGGAGTCTTTCACAGCAGAAGAGGCTGTCGAGCTTGTAATCGGCAACATTCTGGTATCCCGATCCTATGATTCAATTGCTGCCTGGAGAAATGCCGGAGAGGCAGATTATACAGATGAGCAGATCAATCAGCTTGAAGATGGACAGGTCATTACCGGGGCTCTTTCTGATTTTCGAGAGCTGCCATATGCTGCATTTGAACTGGGTGGAGAGATATATATGATTTCTCCAAACCTGAATAACAATCAGATTACTCAATTCCGTAATACAACCATTTACAGCTTTCTTGCAGTTGCATTGATCGGGTCTATACTGATTTTATTTGCCATTTCGTTTTTGACAAGACGTCTGGATCGGATCAGTAAAGCGTCCCGTCAAGTATACGAAGGGAATTATACTGTAAGGATACAGGATAAAGGCACCGATGAGATTGGTGATTTAGCCCGTCAATTTAATCAAATGGCCGAAGAGCTTGAGACGAATGAATATCTGAATAAGGAATTATCAGCTGTTATGGCACATGAATTTAAAACACCTGTCTCATCTATGATTGGATTTGCAGCATTACTTAAAAAGATGGACGTCCCGGATGAGAAACGGATTGAATATGCACTTGTCATCGAGAGAGAAGCAAAGAGGCTGGCCAGGTTATCATCCACATTGTTAAAGCTCTCTAAGTTTGACCATAAGCTGGTTCACATGACAAAATCCCATTATCAGCTGGATGAACAAATCAGAGAGTGTCTCTTAATGCTTCAGCCGCAGTGGGAGGAAAAACAGCTTGAGCTTGAGATTGATCTGATGACATGCAAATGGACCGGTGATCGTGAGCTGATGTCACAGGTATGGATTAACATTATGAAAAATGCTGTTGAGCATTCACCTCAGCATGGCAAACTGATTATTAGAACGGATAAGTCTGACGATGAGATGATTGTGCGGATTCAGGATACAGGAGAAGGAATTGCTCCCGAGCATATAGAGCGTATATTCGAACGATTTTATCAGGTGGATCGGACCAGAAGTGCTGCTGGAACTGGACTCGGTCTTGCACTGGTAAGAAAAATAATTGATTTGCATGGCGGGGAAGTAAGGGTTCAAAGCAAAATGGGTGAAGGTACCGTATTGACTGTTGTCCTCCCTTTTCCTGAGAAAGATAGTGGTGCCTGATGATGGTATTGGATTTGAAAGCAGCACACCTTCAGCCTTTTATATCCGGAGGAGCTTGAGCCGTCGTTACTCCTCCGGTCGCGCTTGATAAAGAACCTTATTAAAGAGGTGAATTGCATGAAAGAATCAGAACTGACCGGAGGCAATATTTCAAAAGTGATGCGCTCCGGCGATACAGTCAGGCGAGAAGTAAAAGATGGAAGTGAGAGGGTTCACAAGCTCCTCCTTCACTTGGAATCCAAAGGCTATCCCTACTCACCGCGATTTCTCGGTATAGATAATCAGGGCAGAGAAATACTCACGTTTATTGAAGGGGAAACCGGAAATTATCCTGCTAAAACATACATGTGGTCAGATGAAAATCTGAAGAGGATTGCTGCTATACTACGAGACTTTCATGAGGCTGTGCGGGATTTTTCATTTGATGAGCGCTGGACGCCTCTCCCGGGAACGCCGGGTCCAGGTGAAGTGATCTGTCACAACGATTTCGCCATTTATAACCTGATTTTCCAGGATGGGAAGGTAGGCGGTGTCATTGATTTTGACGTAGCTGCGCCGGGTCCTGTAAGCTGGGACGTTGCCTACACGCTGTATACCTGCGTACCGCTGAGCCGGTTTTATCTGGCTGAGAATGGAAAGAAGGTAGACGCTGATCAGGCTGAACAGGAGAGAAGAATTGGTGTATTTGCTGAGGCATATGGAAAAGAGTTTGAACATATATTAGACGTTGTCATTCAGCGGCTGGAAGCACTTTGTCTATTAATCGACGCGAAAGCTGAAGCCGGGGACCCTGCTTTTCAAAAGATGAAAGCAGAAGGACATATCGAACATTATAGAAAAGATATTCGCTACTTAAAGGGGATGGAATCAGATGAAACAAATAGAGACCAATAGATTGATATTAAGGATGTACAGTGAAAATGATGCCCCGGATGTTGCGGGAATGTGTAACAACGTTAGCATTTATCAGCATACGTTGAATATTCCGTATCCCTATACAAAAGAAGATGCGCTGACATGGATCGGATTTCATGATGAGAATCGAAAGAATGAGAGAATGTATGATTTAGCCGTGACAGACAAGGTTACTGGTGAGCTGTATGGATCAGTAGGCATTTCAATACATAAGGCATTTAATAACGGCGAACTCGGCTACTGGATTGGTGAAGAACACTGGGGGAAGGGCTACGCAACTGAAGCGGCTGAAGCCATGATCAGATTTGCTTTCGGGGAAAAAGGACTTCATAAAGTCTATGCCCGCTGTTTTGATACAAACCCGGCTTCCGGTAAAGTCATCGAAAAGCTCGGAATGAAAAAAGAAGGCGTTTTGAGAGAGCATGTGAAGAAGGATGGGGCGTTCGTGAATCTGATTCATTACGGGCTGCTGGGGAGTGAAGGATAGAGGGTCAGCCCCTGCACTTCAGGTCTATGAACAGCATTGTTCAGGAAAAAAGCTGAATAGCAGAATGGTGATTGGGAGACTGGGACAACAGAATGTCCAGTCTTCTTTTTTGAGGAATTTTGTAGAAATAAAGGGATATAATCACTTTTTGTGGAAATAGTTATTAGTTATAAATTTAGGAATCACTTAGATTAAATTGATTCATCCGCTAATTTTAATTTATAAAAGTTATCAAGAATAATCAATATTTCCGCAATACAATCTCAAACACCGGGAGGACTCTTATGCACACTCAGCAGACCGTAACAGATGACCTTGTCGTAAAAGCCATCGAGAACAATCTTGCCATTATCAGGTTTGATCAAAACCGGAGAGTTGCTTATGTGAATCAGCTTTTTGCGCAAACGGTCGGATACAGTGCGCAGGAACTGGAGGGTAAGCATCATCGTGATTTGTGCTTTGATGATTTTGCTAACAGTCGTGAGTACGAATTATTCTGGAAGGACCTTTTTAACGGTAAAACATTTCAGGACAAAATTAAGCGGAAGCACCGAAACGGAGGGTCGCTTTGGCTGGATGCTACATATATGCCGGTCTACAACCTGGAACAAACTGAAGTCATAGGTGTTACTAAAGTGGCGATGGATGTATCAGATCGCTATAAAAAAACACTTGAAATGGCTGAAGAATTGAGAATGGTCTCATACAATCTCAATGAACGTTCAAAGCAGGGCATGTTCAGAAGCCGTGAGCTGCTTGAGCACATTGAAGGAATTATGCATGCTTCTGAGGGTAATGCTGATACATTAGAGCTTCTGAATGGTAAAACAAATGAAATTAATGGTGTTGTCAAGACAATCCGTGAAATCGCCAGTCAGACAAATCTCCTTGCACTGAATGCCACAATTGAAGCAGCGCGTGCAGGTGAGCATGGCAGAGGCTTTGATGTCGTGGCAAAAGAGGTTAGAAAGCTGTCAGTTCGCGTAGAAAAATCAATTAGTGAAGTGCAATCAACGGTGGACTCAATCACCAAAGAGGTTGAGAAGATTACAACCGGCACAGGTATGGTCATGAAGAGAGTCGATGAGAGCCAAGTGCAGATTCAGACAACGGTCGAGGATTTTGAAATGATCGGTTCTTCTGCTGAAAAGCTTGGTGAGCAGTCAAAAGTAATCACAAGTTACATGTGATGGAAAATGGATCAGGTGCTTTTGAAGCGGCTGATCCATTTTAGTGAACGGTAAGGGTCAGATCCTACAATTCAAAAGATTTAATGAATCTTTCAAACTTTCAACAGCCCGCGGAACCCCCTTGCAGCGTAATAGGAATCCGCGCCATTGTGATAGACAAATACCGCATCATAGCGCCGGTCACAGAAAAGGGCACCGCCTTTACTACGGATATCGTCAGGTGTTTTCACCCAGCTGAATGTCTTCAGGTCAAAGCTTCCAAACTCCTGCAGCCTGCGATACTGCTCTTCAGATAACAACTCAATCCCCATTTCCTCAGCCATTTTCAACGCACTGTTTTCAGGTGGATATTTCTTTCTCGCTTCAAGTGCAGCATGGTCATAGCATACACTTCTGCGGCCTTTTGGACTCTCAGGTGAACAGTCCACGAAAGTGAAACCATCTTCTTCAATGTTCAATTCCACTACATCAGGCTCGCCTTGGCTCTCTTCCATTTCATTGAGCGACCACAGCTTTTTAGGCTGGGTCAGCAGCTTTTGTTCTACATCCTGCCAATGAGTTTGAGGGTGTCGTTCCATATGTTTTGCAAATCTATTTTTCAAAACAAATAACAGTTCTGTCTGTCGTTCGTTAGATAATGTCATTTTATAACCTCCCTTATAAATCAGCTTTGTTTTTCTACGTAGATTGCCGGCTGCTATCTCCGGGTATTCCTTTTTCAAAAATCTCCTCCAGCTCACCTGCTGGCACAGGTCTGTTAAAAAAATACCCTTGCATACAGTGACAGCCCTCAGCCATCAGCATGTCAATCTGTTCCTGTGTTTCAACACCTTCAGCTATCACTCCATAATCAAGCTGTTTGGCAAGGTGAATAATGGTCGAGTTCAACGCAGCAATGTGCGGAACCTGTGTCATTCTATCCACAAAGGATCGGTCGATTTTAATACAGTCAATTGGAAAGTCTTTAATATACTTTAAAGAAGAATATCCAGTCCCAAAGTCATCAAGCGCGAGGGTAAGGCCAAGTTCTTTCAATTCATGGAGCTTCGCCGCATCGTGAGACTGGATCAATGTGTGTTCAGTCAGTTCAATTTCAAGATATGTTGGATCAATTTCAGCTTCTTCTAAAATAGATTTAACCGTCTCAAATACGCGCGGGTGTTGAATTTGTCTAATGGAGAAATTCACCGCCATAGTAATCATCCGTCCTTTATCATGCCACACTTTCAGCTGCCTGATTGCTTCACTTAATACCCATTTTCCCAACTTCAAAATGATCCCGGTTTCTTCAGCAAGCGGAATAAATTTGTCGGGTGGTACCTTTCCAAGTTCAGGATGCGTCCAGCGGAGTAAGGCTTCTACGCCGGTGATTTTCTTCAGGTTGTAATCAACTTTTGGCTGATAATATACTTCAAGTTCATTTCGTTCAATTGCCAGATAAAGTGCGTTGAGCAGGTTGGATCGCTCGATATTTTTTTCCATTAGCATTCTAGTAAAGTAATGATAAGTGCCGCCCTGTTCTTTCGCTACATACATAGCAGAGTCGGCGTTGCGGATTAATTCATCTTCATTCTTCGCATCATCCGGGTACATACTGATGCCGATGCTTGCCCCGGTAAATAATTCATGATTACCGATGCTGAAAGGGTTGGTCAGAGCATACAAAAATTGTGTAGCAACTTCATCAAGCTCTTCCGTCCGCGCTACATCTTCAACAAGGACCATAAACTCATCTCCGCCAAGCCTCGAGACAGTAATTCTCTCAGATACAAGCGTTCTGAATCGCTCAGCTACTTCATAAAGGACGCGATCTCCGATTGTATGCCCGTAAGAATCATTAATAAGCTTAAAGCGGTCCAGATCAAGAAATAGCACAGCTAATCTAGTGTTATTTCGCTCAGCTGCTTTTAAAGCGGTCCTTATTTTTTGAACAATATACCTCCTGTTAGGAAGACGCGTAATTAAATCATAGTAAGCCTGATTATGAATCTTCTGTTCCATC
This sequence comes from Jeotgalibacillus sp. JSM ZJ347, assembly GCF_044383825.1. Lineage (NCBI taxonomy): Bacteria > Bacillati > Bacillota > Bacilli > Caryophanales > Caryophanaceae > Jeotgalibacillus > Jeotgalibacillus sp. JSM ZJ347. Next base: position 120,731 of record NZ_JBISEN010000003.1, read on the forward strand.
TGTTTTCTCTCAGTCACGTCCCGGAAAGTAACAACTGCACCGTTATGGTGGTTTCCATTTTTGATCGGTGTTGAAACATATTCCACATCAAACGTCTCGCCGTCTTTTCTGGCAAACTTTTCATCAGCGGAATAAATCTTCTCGCCTGTCATCAATGATTGGTGGATCGGGGAACTCATTTGCTCATAAAGTTCCGCCTCTCTTGTAAAGTGGGCAATTACTTCAGCTTGTGGCTTTCCAACAAGCTCATTTACTTCGTAATTGAGCATGGTGGCAGCAGTAGGGTTGCAAAATGTAATGATGCCTTCTTTATTTAACCCGTAAATCCCTTCACCTGCAGAGTTCAGGATCGACTCATTTCTTTTGCTGAGCAGACGAAGATCTTCATTCATGGTTTCGAGGATCTCGTTTTTCTCCTGCAGTTCATAAGTTCTGTGTTCGATTATTTTTTCCAGCTGTTCAAGGTGAAGCAGATTATCTAAAACGCCTGCTGTTGCATCAGCGATTGACGTTGCCAGCTGCTGCTCAGCCTGCGTATATGACTTAGGACCGGAGAAATTCACAACATCAAGCGTACCTAGAACTTCACCACGTGAGACAAGAGGAAGTATATACATTGCTTTAATCCCGAAACGTTTGATTGCGTTTGGATTAGGGCGTGGATCGTTGGTTGTATCAATAATCATCACTGCCTCTTTCGTACGCATCACTTCCTGAAAAACCGGGTCTTCCTGAAAATTAATTTTCACTTCACTATGAACTTTTTTCCATTCATCCTCTTTCCACAAGCTTCCTGATGAAAGTTGGCGAGGGACAGCTGAATTTGTGAACATATCATTCAGGTTGGCGGCAATATTATGATTGTCCAGTGCCTGACCAATGTAACGAAAGCTTGTCTCAAGAGCTTCCTGGACAGTCACGCATAGAGAGAGTTCACTCGTCGCATCAAGTAAAAGCTGTTTATCTTCATTTAGTTTTTGTGAGTGTGTAAGTAGTTCTGTGTTTCTAAGAGCGACTGCAGCCATTGTGACATAGGATTCAATGGCCTCGAGCTCTGTATTGCTTAAGTGGAGAGGGGAGCTGTAGTCAAAAAGAAATACAAGACCATATAACGACTCTTCAAAATAAATTGGCATGCCAAATATTGATTTGATTTTAAAAAGCTCAATTGGAATAGGATCAGGGCGAGAATCTTTACTTGTATCGGGAATATAAATGCTCTTTCTGGTTTCCACGATTTCAGCTGCAAAACGGTCATTTTGCAGATTAATAACCATCTGATCCAGTGTGATTCCATTAAAGTTATCGGGTTTTCCTACAAACCCCTGAAACTGATCTTCTGCAATTGGTAAATAGATTCCGATCGCATCACACCGGACAATTTCTTCAGAAATGGCTTTCACAACCTGCTCTAAAACAGAACGTTTATCAAGCTTCAGATGAATCATCTTTGTAATGTCTGCTAACCTGGAGTATCGATCATGCTGCATCATCATCCCACCTTTCCAACTATGAAAATAACTTATATCACACATGGCTGATGTTAATTCCTGTATACTTTCGTCGTTAGAAGGCTAATATCCTTTAATATACAGTAAAAAAGTATAGGTTTTTGTTGGAAATGTAGTTTTAAAGTCTGTATTTGGTGATCCCTGCAATCGAATTTGTTGTTATAGCACTCATTAGCACTGTGGTGTTAGTCTATCTGTTTCTCAACGCACTCAACCCGGGCGTATCGAGCAGTCACCAGGGCGGATACAACACTCAATCCGGATCTATCCCGCAGTCACCGCACACCATGCGTCATTCACAAGTCGGAACCCGAACTTCAACATCAAAAAAGCAGGGGACTAATCCCCCACTCCATTTCATAATTCCGGCCATCTCAACCGCTGCCGCTCAGCCTCAAGAATCTTCCTGCCATCCGCTATCACGGTTTGCATCATCATGCGAATCTGTTCTTCTTCAGTATCAAGAGGATTCACGTTTATCTGATGCATACTCTTCAGGTTTTTATCACGTTCACTGACAATCTGCTCGTAATATCCGCGATGGAGGTCTGTCAGCTCATGCCAGGCGCCGGCTTTCTTCATTTTATCAATCCAGTCTGTCACTACATCTGCCTGTTCTGTTGCTATTTTTAACATGTGATAGCGAAGCAGGTGAAAGTATGCGGCATACTCCTGAAGAATCTCTACATCTTCATCAAAAATCTGATGGGGTTCAGCAACGAAGCTTTTAAATCGTTTGTACTGTTCGGAAAATGCCAGGTGCTGGTCGTATAACTGCTCAATCACATTCTTCGAAGCTGTCATATCAACGTGATTATGCACTTTAATCAAATCAAGTGGATCAGTAAAAACTTCATCAGGAATTCCGGATGCATGATTTACTGACTCGTAAATTAAATAAATTAATTCGTTAAATAAAACAAGCTGAGGAAAGACTGTTATTGCATCAGGCTTTCTGCTTTCGCCAGCTGTTAAAATGGCGCTGCCTTTAACTCCCTGGTTACGCTGATACACGACGCGATAATAAGCATCACCATTGACGATACAGAAGTGCGGGTTAACAGCACAATGTTCGAGTATTCTCTTATACGCTTTGGCTTTCTTTTCAACTGCAGCTGTCGATTCAGTTTTTACTGCCATCACGATATACCCCTTTCAGGTTGAAAGTTATTCCACAACGGGTTACGCATCTTCAATTATCTGATTCATTCTTTTCCTCCTGCGTCCCATCCTCAGGAAGCATAGGAACATCACCAAATAAATCCGGAAACTTTACCTCTTCATTGCTATTCTATTTTTTTACCCTGACATACGGCGAGTCTAAAGCTTTACGCCAATATCGTTAGACACAATCCTTATTTATATGATGGCTTATATCGGCAACTACTTTGAGAATATAAAAAATTCATATGACCTTGATCTAACTCTGTTTTTAAAAGTGTTAAACTACTACTTTTTTAATAGGGAAGGGCTTAATTGTCAAATGGTGGATTGGTTATGTGTGACAAGTGAAAGTCATAAGGCTTATGTGTTTGTCATAAACAAAGCCCTTAGTAATGGATCTCAATAAATAATCTATAGTTGAAAGGTTGTGTAAATGAAAATATAAGAGGCTATATGTAACGAAATTTACAATTTGCAGGACTTAAGTAGCTTTTTGTAAAAAAGTGGAGAGGTCAGTACCTTTATAGAGTAGAAAAGCGCCTGGAAACATATCCCCAGACGCTTACAAAATGATATCAAATTTGAACATCTGCTTTAAGAAATTTTTTATACACTGTAAGCATTATTCCTGAACAAAGCAGCATCAATCCAGCTGCAATAAATACAAACCGTACACCAATCAGGTCCACCAGAAACCCTGCGAGCAGGGTCATGAATGCGTAAGTTGATAAAGATAAAGCTTCCTGCGCAGCATACACTTTTGGGAGGAGATGCTCTTTTACATTCATCTGTACAAGTGTATTCAGTGTAATTCCTTTGATCTGAGTGACGAAGCCAAATAATACTGACAGTAAAAGCGCCGCATAAGGGTTAGAGATCAGTCCGAAAACCATTGTAGCCAGAGCCGCTGAATAAGCTGTCAAAATGATGATGATTCTTGCCCTTCTATGAAGCAGCTGGTCTGCCCTGATCGCAATCAGTCCGCCTGCAATCAGCCCTGCGAAAAAGCTCGAGTTAATATAACCCCACCATGGCTCTCCTGCCTGAAAAACCTCAGCGACATACACATACATGATCGCTGCAATCCAGACGACACCAGCATTTGTTTCAATCAGCTCAACGATTGTCACAAGCTTTAAAAATGGACTTTTCAAAATCGCCTTCCATCCTGCCCGGCGATCTGTTGACTCCTGCTGCTCTTCTGAAACTTTCACATCCTGCAGCTGTGCTAGCCATCCGGCTAAAAGCGTAGCGGCCATATACAGAACAACAGTCATCCATATCAGCGTTTCAGCAGAACTGAATGCAACCAGAATTCCGCCAAGTGGCCATGCACTCAGCTGGATCGTTTGTGTAACAACACCCCAGATGCCATTTGCCTTCACAAGCTGATCACGTTCCAGAAGCCTTGGGATTAGCGCATAACTCGCAGGTGACGCCCAGCCATCCAGAAAAGCAATGGCAGCCACAAATACAAAAGTCAGCAGAATCGTCTCCTGCATCATGTGCTCATAGCTGACAGCAAGAATGAACAAAAGAAGTGTCTTTAACCCCTGGGAATAAGCAATCAGCTGCGGTAAAGGAAACCGGTCCATGACCTGCGGTGCTGCAAGTGCCCCCAAAAAGCGCGCACTCATACTGAAAAATGGCAGTAACGCCATATAAAAAGCTGACCCTGTCAGCAAATAAATTGTGGAAATCAGTGACACGATGTAAAAAACGTCACCCAGATTTGCCAACGACTGACCTGTTAGTAATAAACGAAACGAATGCCTCTTCATCTTCCTGCTCCTTTTTCAAAAGGCAGACCGTCTGCCTCCCGGAACAACAAAGGCGCATAAACCCCTTCGTTGTCTTCAATACATGAGACATCAGGGGCAAACAGGTCGCCTGTATTCTGTATTCAATTTGCTAAAGGTGGAAGTCGCATTCTACACTCGTCTGTTCTCCGATCGTGTTTAGTAGTTGTCAATAGTTTACCATATTGTGAGGTGTGTGGTCAGATTCTTGCGTTTGTCTGTTGGAAATATTCGTGGCGGGTTACCTTTTGGAAATGTACAATATAGCTTAATGATAAATTCATTGTTTACCAGAAAAGAGGAATCACATTGAATATCAACAAAGCTTCAGTTGAAAACAGCACAAGGCTCGCGCCATTATTTGATGCATACCGCCAGTTTTATCAGCAGGCAGCTGATCTGAAGGGTGCAGAAAACTATCTGTTTGAAAGACTCTCAAAAGAAGAGTCAGTGATCTTTTTTGTCAGTGAAGGAGACAAGTTGCTCGGATTTACACAGCTGTATCCAGTTTTCTCTTCGATTTCAATGAAGAGGGCATGGGTATTAAATGATTTATATGTAGAAGCATCAGCAAGGAAAAGAGGCGTTGGGGAATTTCTTTTACAGAGAGTGAAGGAGTTTGGGATTGAAACGGGTGCTGCCAGTGTCAGTCTGAGCACGGCTCCGGACAACACAAAGGCACAGCGGCTTTATGAGCGGAACGGCTATCAGCGCGATGAAACATTCCTGCATTATGAATTACATATATAAAACAAGCCTGTGTCACAAACTGCTTCCCATATGCATTTACTAAACTAACCATTACAGTTTTGTCCGTGTGAATAGGGAGGGCGAAGCTTATGTATGATCCGTATTTATACACTGTAAAAAATGATAACTCCAGTGGTATCTCAGCTTCGAGACTGGCGGTGATTGCAGGAGCGTTGACGACTTTGGCTGATTTCATAGGGACGATTGCAGCAATTAAAGCCGTGCAAGAAGAGGAGCTCAGTAAAATTGCAAATCAGAAGAGACTAGATCAACAGAACCAGATACTTGCCGACCTGCAGGCGCAGATTGCATCGCTGCAGGAACAGCTTTCATCCGAAATAACAAACACAGCATTGGCTCCGTCTTATTCAATTACGATTGAAAATCTCAACCTGACAATTCCTTCTGCCCCAACGGATCAGAAAATCATAGAAGGGACGGACCTTTGAGTTCATTCGTTTTGAATGAAATGAGGGTCCGTCCTTTTTGTTTGAATTTATTCCTTATCAAGCTTAGTGCTGACCATGTGGAGTCCACTGGAAATCTTAGCTAACTGATCGTTTTTCTCACGCTGGAGTTTGGTCAGTGTGAACATGAACCAGATTATTAAGCCGGTTGCAGCAATGTATGTAAAAAATGAAAATCAGCGGAAGCAGTGCAGGTCTGTAGACATGATGGGCCGTGTTACAAGTATGTTTGAGATTGGTCAAAGCACGTTTCAGGTGTTGTTTGTTCTCTTGCTGGGAGCGGCAGCAGACCTGTTCTCATTTAGAGAAGCCATTATCACAGCCGCTCTTTTCATGTTGATTCTATCCTGTATTTTTTGTGCTGTTCTATGGAAACCAGAGAAAGAAGAAGCCTTTGATGAATGAAGACTTTACAAAAACAGGTCACCCGATTGTGACCTGTTTCTGGTTACTGATACACTTCATTCGCCCATTCAACTGCACGTACATACATATGATTTAAACGGGTCTGATCAACCTTTAATTCACGCGTCCATTTTTCTACACATGTCCATTCGCCTGCTTCGTAGCACATCACTGTATGATAGATCGGCGCAAGCAGACTATCTCCATTCAGTAAAGCTGCTTTTATTTCAGGAGATAGAGGAACAGCTGTAAGCGCATTTTCCATATGATCATCCAAAATAGCATCTATGGTACTGAATAACGCCATGACAGCTGCGTCGATTTTTCGCTCGCTCAGGTGGCTGGCTTCACACAGTTGCTCAGCAAACTTAGAGCGGACAAGTGACAGTCTCAGTAACTCATCAGGCTTATCCTCAGAAAGATCCTGCAGCATCAGGATAGTAATCCACCGCTCAAAATTTTTAATTCCCATCTCAACAAGCGCGCGCTTGATTGAATAAGACAGCGGACCTTTTTTTCTGTGGCTGATAATCTTCATCAGGCGATAACTGAGAGAAGCATCTGTTTCAATAATCTCGGTTAATGACTGGTAAGAGGGTTCAGGTGTTTTTAATTCCTGCAGTACGCGTAAATAGGTAGGTTTGTATTGTCGTTTATAGGTGGCTCTCGTAATAATATTCGGTCGACTGAAAAAGTACCCCTGGAATAAATGAAACCCCATTTCCTTGGCAAGATCAAACTCTTCCAGTGTTTCGACTTTTTCAGCAAGAAGCTTCTTTTTTCTGAGGTGCGCTTCTGCCACCTGAGGCCTGATTGAATCAAGCGGGGTTGAACGAATATCAAATTTGACGATATCCGCATCATCTATTAATTCATATCCCATCAAATCTGCATCAAAATCATCCAAAGCAATCTGATAACCAATCCTCTTAAGATGACGGACGCGCCTCATCAGCTGATTATCAATGACAGTTCCCTCAAGGACTTCTATAACCATTTGCTCAGGAGGAATTACTTCGATTAAGTCACTGAGTAACATTTCTCTTGTAAAATTAACAAAGACATGTGAGTAATCACTAATCTTCCCAATCCCTGATTCGAGTAAGCCCTGTAGGACAGTTATGGTTGACTGGTCTGCATCTGTCCCGTCATAGCCGGAGGCATTTTCAGCAGCACGGAAGAGTAACTCATATCCAAAAGTGCTTAAATCTTTTTCAAATATAGGCTGCCTGGCAATAAACATAAGATCTCCCCTAAAATCATACTATACCTAATGATAGTATATTTTACCCATACATTAGAAAGCAAGTAGGGATTAGAAAATATAATCATTAAAATAAAACATACTTTTAAAATGACATGCGCGATCACTATGTGAAATCAATCCTTGCATCATTCGACTGGAAGGAAATCAGCAGTAAAATGCAGAAAGTACATGAAAGGAAACTTAGATCATAAAGGAGACATCACAATGGAAACCTTCGAAGAATTTCTGGAAACAATCGAAAATCCTGATCACCGTGAACAGACAAAAGAGGCGCTGGACTGGGTGAGTGAACATTATCCGGAGCTTGGCAAAAGAGTGGCGTGGAATCAGCCGATGTTCACGCATCACGGCACGTTTATCATTGCATTCAGTACGTCTAAAAAACACCTGGCTGTTTCTCCTGAAAAAGCAGGAATTGATTATTTTGCAGATGAGATCAGAAAAGCAGGTCATGACCACAGTAAGATGCTTGTGAGATTTCCCTGGAGTAAGCCGGTAGACTATGAGCTGCTTGGTAAAATGATTGAATTTAACCTGAGAGATAAAGCTGAATGTACGACGTTCTGGCGTAAGTAAAACACTTTCCTGAATATTGAAAATTGAATCTCTTTTACAGACCGTGCTAGCTTAAAAGCAGGCTAATGTTATTTTCATCTAAAAGGAGAGGATCCTGATGGCAGACAAAGTAATGGTCATTATTGGTGCAGGTCCCGGGATTGGACTGAGCACAGCTAAGAGGTTTGGTAAGGAAGGTTATACGATTGCGTTATTAGCAAGAGATGAGGACAGGATGCTTGAAGCTATAGATGAACTTGAAGAGCTGGATATTGAGGCAGAGTCTTTCTATGCAAATGCAGCTTCAAATGAGAGCTTAAAAGCAGCAATCAAATATGTGAATGATCTCTATGGGAGGATTGATATTCTCATGTATAACGCCTACACATTCCGTCAGGGAGCACCAACTGAAACGGACCCTGCTGATTTACTGAATGATCTGCAGGTGGATGCTGTTGGTGCACTTGCAAGCGTTCAGGCTGCGCTTCCTTATATGGATAAGGGTGGCACAATCCTGATGACAGGCGGTGTACTTGGCGTGAAGCCGATGAAGAACTTTGCATCTGTTTCTGTCGGCAAAGCTGCCATGCGCATTCTTGCCATGACGCTGCATCAGGAATTGAAATCAAAAGATATTTACGTCGGGACATTGACGATTAATGGGTTTGTAAAACCCGATACGCATTTCTCGCCTGATAACATTTCAGAAAAAATGCATGAAATGGCGATGGTGCGTGATGGGGTAGAGTGGACGTTTGATAGGAAATAAAATTGAAATCCTGTCTGGTGAAGATCATCAGGCAGGATTTTTCGTGTAAACTGGATGAAAAGGAGCTGAACGCTATGAGTAAGAATATTTTATACATCGCAATGAGTCTTGATGGCATGATTGCAAAAGACGACCATTCTCTTGACTGGCTGATGAAGGCTGAAGGGGAGGGCGACAACGGGTACAATGATTTTTACAGCGGGATCTCGTCAGTTGTGATGGGTAACCGTACCTATCAGGAAGTGTTGAAAATGACAGACGAAAAGCCGTATCAGGATCGTCCGGTTTATGTGCTTTCACGGACGCAACAGGAAGACGGTTATGCTCATTTTACATCTGAATCAGTAGACAGCTTACTGCCTGATCTGCAGAAAAAACACGGCGGTCCGGTCTGGGTTGTAGGTGGCGGGGAAGTGATTAAAGACTGTATGGCGTCTGACAGTATTGATGAGTTTTACATTGCTGTCATTCCTGTGGTGTTAGGTGAAGGAATTCCGCTTTTTCCAAAGGGGACAAAGTATACAGAGCTGAAGCTTGAAGGGACAGAGGTATATAATCAGATTGTGATGCTGCATTATGTGAAAAAATAAGCGGAATGGCCATGATGGTTATTCCGCTTAGTAAGGTAGTATTATCTATTTTCGATACATTGCTGATAACGCGCCCACACATCTTTCTGCTGCTGAAGAATCTGTCCGCGTTCTTTCTGCAGATTACCGACAGCCCGGACAACCTTTAACTTGGTATCTCCAACTTTCCTGATTGAATCATTGATTCTGCTATGAATCGTCCATTCTGAAAAGATATCATCAAGGAAGTAATCTGCAAACGTAATAAATGAGCCTCGCTCCACATCCATAGACTCGGCTGTGACGTCTTTAATATCCTTCAGTTCCGATTCAAACTTACGGAGATTTCGCTGTGCCCAGTGGAGTGAATCCTGTGACTGGTCAAGTTCACTATGCTTTATCGCAGTGACGATCATACCTCCGCCAAGGAACGTATCCCATGTCGACATGCCATGTGCTGAATTCAGTTTTGACAGCGCGGCTTCGAGTGAAGATGCCGCACTCTGACCAGCATTGATTGCTTCCTCCATCTCAACAAGCAGTGCATCAAGGTCTGCGTAATGATTCAGGTGCAGATCAATTTCACGTGCTGTTTCACTGTCATTTTGTTTAATCCATCGTTCTTTTTCCTTCAGAAAGGCTTCCCAGTCACTTTCAGCTGATTCGTAAGCAGTCAGTGTGCTTTTTAATTCAGCTTCATCATTATGCAGGTCATTTACCATCTGTTCATGCTCGTTTAATTTCAGTTCAGCCTTCGCTGCTTCATCGTATTCTTTTTCACGCAGCTCTTCATGTGTGCCTCTCCACTTTCTTACCATGTTTACTAAAGAAAAGCGGTCCATTTGATGAAGGTCCAGCTGCTCTTTTGAAAGACTCTGTTCAAGCTCCTGTTGTTTCTGTTTATGTTCAACAAGCTGTGAGCGCACATTTAATAAGCGTTTCTCCAGTTTCTTCTTTTCATCCAGTTTTTTTCTCAGATCCAGCTGTTTTTTCTCAAGTGTCTTTTCCAAATGTATCCCTCCAGAGGTTAGTTAATAAAAATACGGATGAAGAGGATGGAAGTTCCGGGAAATTTGTTCTGTGGGTGAATTACTATTTTTAGTTGAAAAGTTGTATGATGGTAATTGTTAAAAATAGCAAGGGGGTTACGTGGTGGATCAGCTGATTGAAGAGATATTGAGTTTCATTAACAGAGAGAATAGAAGAGTTCTGATTGGCATTTCTGGCCACGGAGCAGCCGGTAAAACCACTTTTACACAGAAGCTGGCTGAGCAGATAGGAATAGATCAGGTGAATATACTGAATACAGATCCGTACATTACTGATTCTGCGGTTAGAAAGAACACGATGATTACATATGAGTGGGAAGATCAGGCTCACAAATTTAAAATGACGGCCTGTCATCCGGCAGCGCATCATATGCTTTCGCTTGAAAGGGATATCAGGATGCTGGAAAAGGGAATGGATCTTTATACGCTTGATACCGAGTGGCTGCCGACTGAGCTGCTTTCATCTGAAAAGAATGCGGTGATTGCAGAAGGCATGAGTGTGGCATTTCTGGATCAATCACTGTTTGATCTCAGTATTTATTTCTACACAGATGGGGATACAGAATTCCTGAGAAGATCCGGCCGGGATATTCAGGAACGCGGGATGGAGCTTGAGTATCTGAAGCAGTCGCATCATCAGCGCCGTGTGCAGTATGAGGTGTTTATGCATGGGTATCGTGAGGCGTTCGATATTGTAGTGAATACGTCTGGGGATGGGTTTGTGATTAAAAAGGAGAATGATCAATGACGCCACAAGACGCACTCCAAACATACATAGAAGCAACAAATACGCATGATTTTGAAAATGTCAGACAGGTGCTGCACGACGATGCGCTATTCTGGTTTAGGAGTCAGACCTGCAGAACACATGATGAGATACAGGCTTATTTTGAAAGTACGTGGGCAGTGATTAAAGAAGAAGTCTATTCGGCGGTTGATATCAGATGGCTCCATGCAGACGAGACTTCGGCTACCTGTGTATACGTGTACCAGTATGAAGGCTATTACGAAGGGAAGCGGGTGTCTGGGAACGGACGGGCGACAAACGTTTTCGTGAAAACGGAGCATGGCTGGAAGCTGATTCATGAGCATTTGAGTAAGTTGACGTAACATTTAGTACGCTGAACCGTACGTATACAAAGAGGTGAAGAGCATGTTCTTAAAAAGGGTAGCGTTGAAACGGGATGAAATAGAGCATCCACATCAATATCCGTTTCATATTCCCGCGATCAGTACATTTAAAGAAATGGATTTGAATAAGAACGTCACGTTTTTTGTAGGTGAAAACGGTTCAGGTAAGTCAACGCTGTTAGAAGCGATTGCGGACCAGTGCGGATTCAATCCGGCTGGTGGCGGAAGAAATAATACATACGATCTTCACGCGTCAGATTCAGCGCTTGGCCCTTACCTCAGGCTTTCGTGGATGCCGAAAGTGACGAACGGATTTTTTCTGCGTGCAGAATCATTCTATCAGTTCGCGACACATCTTGATGAAATGGCACAGGATGACGGACGGAGTTATGCATCTTATGGAGGGAAGTCACTGCACGAGCAGTCTCACGGTGAATCCTTTCTAGCACTTTTTGCGAACCGCTTTCAGCAAAAAGCGATTTATCTGCTGGATGAGCCTGAGGCCGCTCTTTCTCCTCAGCGTCAGCTGGCACTGCTCAAAATGATGCATGAGCTTGAGAAGCAGGGAAGCTGTCAATTCATTATTGCAACACATTCGCCGATCCTGCTCGGTTATCCGGATGCTGAGATTTTAAGCTTTGATGATGGTAAGATCAGACCGATTGAGTATGAGATGACGGATCATTATCAGATTACGCGATACTTTCTGCAGCACAGGGAGCGGATGCTTGAGCAGCTGTTTTCGGAGGAGGATGAGGAAGAGTGAAGCATCAACAAAATTTCATGATCAGACGAGCGACAGAAGAGGATGCAGAAGGACTCATAGATCACGTGAAGCAGATTCTTACTGAAAATGCTGACAAGATGGGCACGTCACCATCCGAATTCAGTGTGACAGTCGAAGAAGAAAAGGGATGGATTCGTTCACATGAAGAGCGCGGGGTGGTACTTGTTGCTGTGATGGACGATCAGATCATTGGCATGCTGAATTTCCGCTTATCTTCGATGAAAAAGTTCAGTCACCAGGGCATGTTTGGGATGAGTGTGCAGGAAGCTTATGCGAATCAGGGCATTGGGCGTAAGCTGCTTGAAGCATTATTTGAATGGGCGAAGCAGGATGGCCGGGTTGAGAAAATTTCACTTGAAGTGTTTGCGGATAATGAGCGTGCAATTCATTTGTATAAGGATGTCGGATTTGAAGAAGAAGGACGTAAGCGGAAGCATGTAAAGTTTGGTCCTGATCATTATGTGGATGAGCTGATTATGGGAAAGTTTATATAAGTAGTCATAAAGAAACCAGGAGGGCGGCCTCCTGGTTTTTTAATGTTCTTACCAATAAAACACGATGATCGCAACGAGTGCTGTCACATAATAACCGGCGTTTGCGTAAAATTTCATTCTTTTAGATAAGGTGTCCTGTTCAAGCTTTTTAATGTAGAGGATCACAGCGAGCATGAGGATCATCAAAGCGAAGTCAGCTGCTCCGTATCCATCCTGTGACCTGAGGATCAGCGAAATGAAGACAACGGCAGCGGCGATGTTGGCGCCGATTATGATGATGGGAGAAGCTTTTTCGTTCATTGGAATCACTCCATGAAATGAGACTTGTTGTATTTAGTGTAGTGGAAGGGTGAGTGGATGTAAAAGGTGGGGATTGGTGAAGGTGCTGGTCTGTGAGGCGGGTGATGGGAAAGTGGTACGATTTGAAGGGAATACACACAACATTGATGGAAATACTGCGTTGGTTGAAGGTAATATGTGTGGAGCAGAGCTCAATGAATGAAAGAAATATGGTCTAAATTGATGGATAAAATTCAAGGTTGAAGGAATAAAAAACCAAACTGAAGGAAAACACCTCGATTTGATAGAATTAGCATCCGCTGGCAGTACTCTGCAAAGGCAAGCCTGCTGAATCACTTCAAACACGAGACCCCATTTCAAAAAAAGAAATATCTGTGACAACATATCGAAACTGCTTTTCTGCAAAGTTTCTGCACATTCTTTGGGTAAATTATATATAAATTAAACATCAGGAGGAATCATACAGATGAAAAACAAATTGTTAATGGGTACGATGGCATTTACACTCAGCGCAATGCTTGCAGCCTGTGGCGGCGATGATGAGATGGGATCAGGCGATATGAGTGACAATATGGAAGAAAACATGGAAGAGAACATGGATGACATGGACCACATGGAAGATGAGGATTCAATGGGAGGTATGGATCACTCAGGCATGAATATGTCCGGCTCGGGTGAAGTGCCGGAAGGGTTGGGAGAAGCAGAGAACCCGACATTTGAAGAAGGGGACACTGCAATCATCACTGAAGCACATATGGAAGGGATGGAAGGTGCTGAAGCGACGATCGTAGGCGCTTATCATACCGTAGCTTACAGTATTTCATATGACCCGACTGATGGTGGTGAACGTGTAGAAGATCATAAGTGGATCATTCATGAGGAAATCACAGATGCGACAGAGGAACCTTATGCAGAAGGTGACGAAGTACAGGTGGAAGCTGAACATATGGAAGGGATGAATGGCGTAACTGCAACGATTGATTCTGCAGAGGAAACGACTGTTTATATGATTGATTTCACACTGCAATCAGGTGAAGAAGTAACGAACCACAAATGGGTAACAGAGGACGAATTATCTGCTGAATAACCAAAAAGCTGAGAGGCTCAACTCCCAGCTTTTTTAGTAGGACATTATTCTGATGGGATGATTTCTTCAGCGGACCAGCTCACTCCTCCGTCCTCCGTTACTGCAGCTTCACCGTCCCCGGTCACTGCATAGATCATTTCTAAATCAGATGGATTTACGGCTAGATAGAGAACGGGTTCCTCCAGCGGAATGTCGCCCAGTTTTTCATCCTGTGACATAAATGTTTGGTTTTGTACTGTATAAAGCGGATCTTCTGTATACATAGCAGCGCTTGCGCCTTCAGTTTCCTGCAATAAAGTAACACTTTTTCCGGCATCAGTAGATTCATAAATTCCCCTGTTAGTCAGAATTGCAACCTGCTCCAGATTGTCAGGATGTGCTGCCAGACCAAAAATAGATTCTGCTTCAAGACCTGAAAGCGCCATTGGTGACCACTCGTTTCCTTCATCATCTGTGTAATAAAATCCGGGTTCAAGCTCGCTGTTTCCATGCATTAGTGCAGTGTAAAGACGACCGGTGTTTTTACTGACTGACATATAGTGATAATCGGTTTCACCGGAGAAGACCAGCTGTTCAAGCGTTTCCCCCTGATCTGTGCTTTTTACCAGTCCCAGCGGATTTTCAAGATCAGTGGAAGGTTCGGGGTGACCGCTTGCATAAAACCCTTCACCGTATGCAGTAAAGCCCATATAATCATGGTTGTTAGCAGTCGAGTGAAGCCACGTATCATCTTCTTTTTTTAAAAGTCCATAATGCGTAGCAATCATCAGTTCGCCATCCACATAGTCCATGCCATGCACATGAGCATGTCCTGTATCTGCATTTACTTCTTCAAAAAATGCTTCATCTGACGAGCACGCTGTCAAAAGCAGCACGCTACTTAAAAGCCCTGCATTTATTTTATCCACTTATAACCCACTCCCCATACGGTTTGTAAATGTTCTTCGACAGGAAAGCCTTTCTTTCTGAGCTTGTCCCGGAGGTTTCTGACATGTGAATCCACTGTACGTCCATCTGTCCATGCCTCGTAACCCCAAATGATCGATAGCAGCTGCTCTCTCGAATAAGCGCGTCCGGGGTTCTTCAGCAGCTGCCCGAGGATCGAAAATTCTTTCGGTGTTACTTTCAGCTGTTTGCCTTTATAAGAAAGCTCATGTGAAAACTCATCCCAGACAAGTCCTTCATACTCAATTCTTCTGGCAAAATCATCAGAAGTACGCCTAAATACGGCATGAATTCTTGCCACAAGCTCTTCCTCATCAAAAGGCTTTACAATGTAATCATCTGCGCCATACTGCAGCCCTTTAACAATATCCTCTTTTTCATGAAGCGCCGTTAATAAAATGATAGGGACATCTGAAAACCTGCGGATCATGCGGCACGTTTCAAATCCGTCCATGACAGGCATCATCACATCGAGAATCATCAGGTCAGGCTCTTCATTTTTTACCAGCCTGATTGCATCTTCACCGCTTCTGAGTTTCAAACAATCATAGTCGAGCGGCTTCAAATAAAGTTCCAGCAGATCCAGCATTCTTTGTTCATCATCGACGAGTACGATCTTCTTCATCTGCGACCCCTTTCAGATCAATGGTGATCTTTAAACCTGTTTTTGTATTTTCAGCAAAGATAGCGGCATCATGCGCCTCAACGATCTCCTTTGCGATCGCAAGCCCGAGACCTGTCCCGCCAGTGTCTCTGTTTCTTGAAGCATCCACCCTGTAAAAACGGTCGAATAAATGGGGTAGTGCATCTTCCCTGACACCAGGTCCTTCATCTGTTACTTCAATTTTTTCTTTTTCAACAGAAACGGTGACTGTCTTTTGGGAAGGCGTATATTTTAATGCGTTATCCAGCAAAATGATCATCACCTGTTCCAGCCGCTTTTGGTCGATCATCTTATAAAAAGGCTGTTCAGCTGTAATCCCGAGGCTGATATTTTCTTTATGAAAAGCCGGCTGCATTCTTTCAATAACAGACCTTATAAACACTGTCATTTTTGTTTTTTCAGGTTCAATTGTAAAACTGTTTTCTTCGAGTCTTGCAAGCTCGAATAAGTCTTCTATCAGACGATGAAGTCTGTCTGCCTCTTCGTAAATAATCTTCCCATAAGACGAATCCTGTTTCTTCAATAGTCCGGCATATCCCTTTATATAAGTGATCGGCGTTCTGAGTTCATGGGCAATTGAGGTCAGAAATGCTTTGCGGGACTGTTGAATCTGGTGCAGGTCACCGGAGATTTTTGTGATCGACCGGGCAAGCTCGCCTATTTCATCATTCCTTTTGGTTTCAGGAACAGTCAGTACGTCACCCTGACTCAATTTTCCTGCTGCTTTTCGAATGGAAAGCAGGGGTTTTGTAATGAAATGACTCAGGAAATACAGGCTGACCACCAGGAAAAGCCCGGTTAATAGCGCCGCAATTGCAAAATGATGATTCAATTCCGTGATCAGGGATTGGATCTGACGGGTGGGTTCTAGCATGATTACGCTCCCGCCACCCTCAATAGGACTGATCGCAGCTAGAAACTGTTCGTTACGCCAGTCGTCCTCCGCAATGCCCTCTGGTGCTCTTAACCAGCTGTCTTTCACATAAGCTTCAGCCTGATTGGAAGAACCTTCTACTGAACCATTCTCATTCATAATGACCACTTCCGTAAGTGCCTTTTCTTCCATCATGACAACGTGGCTGACTGTCGTCCGGTTAAAATTTTCTGTCAGGACATCCCGGTGGCTGTCGCCGCGCTGCTGTAACCTCTCAAGTTCATTTTCAACCTGCTGATCTACGAGATGATTATGCACGAGAAATAAAGAGATTGTCAGAATTACCGCAATCCCTGTTAAATAAAATAAGCTGATTTTCAATGAAAGTCTGTTCATATACCCGCCACCTTTTTCCTTCTATTAAGTATACGCAGATTTTGTGCAGAAAATATGCAGAAACGAAGGTTTTTTAATGAATATGACCGAACCCGTTTACCAATAATTTCATCGGGAAAGAATGTACTAGAACCTACATAAAGGAGGAGTTACAAATGAATCAGCAATACCAGGATTGTCTTGAAGCGTGTAAGAAGTGTCTGGAAGCCTGTAATCATTGTTTTGATGCCTGCCTGAGTGAAGAAGACGTGAAGATGATGGCGGATTGTATCCGTTCAGACCGTGAATGTGCAGATATCTGTGCACTTGCCATTACGGCGATGCAGACAAACAGCCCACATGTACGTGAGATTTGCGGATTGTGTGCGGAGATTTGTGAAGCTTGTGCAGATGAGTGTGCAAAGCATGATCACGACCACTGCCAGCAATGTGCAGAAGCTTGCCGTAATTGTGCAGAAGAGTGCCGTAAGATGGCGGTGTAATAGCATCTGATAAGAAAAGTCGGTACGCATATGTTTGCGCACCGGCTTTTTGTAATTTGATATATCTTTGTTTGACTTTTTGGTGGATGATACAATAAACAAAAATAAAAAGATGGAGGTTGAATCTCTTGGACAGAATGCCTTCCAATGAAAATGATAAACACGTTAATAAACTTTTAAATGAATTACTGAAAGCGGAGTTAGCAGTACAGAAAAATGAAAACTGGCTAAAGAACCATGACGTAAAAAAAGAACTGGGGTTAATTGAAGAAGATTAAAAAGAAAGCCGCGACAACCAATTGTATGCAGGCTTATCGCGGCTTAAGTGTATTTATGTTTCATTCTAATCTTCAGCTTTTAAGAAAAACCTCTCACCAACAAAAGTAATCGCTGTAATTACAACAGCCACCACCACAATCAGCCAGTCTTGCTGCAGCTTAACCCAGACAAAAGCACCTAGCACAACTGCATCAATGATCAAAGCAGCTGTCACAATTCCGCGGTTAGCCTGCACTTTACCTTTCAGCTTCTTCAGCACACCCCAATGAATAATCATATCCATCACCAGATAAAGAATAACGCCAATTGCTGCAATTCTGCTTAGATCAAATAAAATCGTAAGTGCCATTGCAAAAACAATGGTGTATACAAGCGTATGCTTCTGAATATCACCCGGCATGCCAAAATGTTTGTGAGGAATCAGCTTCATATCAGTCAGCATCGCGAGCATTCTTGAGACTGCAAAGACACTGGCAATGATGCCGGAAACCGTAGCAAGGATTGCAATAATGACTGTAAACCAGACGCCTAAATCTCCAAAAGCAGGCCTTGCCGCTTCAGCCAGCGCATAGTCTTTCGCCTCGATGATTTCTGTGATCGAAAGGCTTCCTGATACAGCCCATGCCAATAGCATATAGATAGACAGGCTGATCGCAATTGAAATCATAATCGCACGGCCTACATTTTTCTTTGGCTCTTTAATTTCAGAGCCGCTGTTGGTGATTGTTGTAAAGCCTTTAAACGCTAAAATTGTCAGTGCAATAGCAGCAATGTAGCTTGCAGGGGACAGTTCAGGAGGGTTGCCTCCAGGCTCTGCCGCTTCAAAGGAGAAGCCCGCAGCCCATAGACCTGCTATGGCAAAAATGGATAAACCAACGATTTTTAACAACGACATAATAGAAGTGAAGGTCTGGATAAATGAATTTCCTGCTATGTTGATTAAAAATGCTGTAGTCAGCAGACCTACCCCTAAAACCGGTACAAGCCAGCTTCCGGAATCCGTGCCGAATAACTGAAGCGTGTATGTACCGAATGTTCTTGCCACCAGGCTCTGGTTAATCACCATGGACAGCGCCATTAGTAGGGCAGCACCTGCTGTGATCGTGGTTTCACCGTAAACCTTCACGAGGAACATCCCGATTCCTCCGGCGGAAGGGTATTCATTACTCATTTTAATATAAGAATAAGCGCTGAATGATGTTGCAATCCCGCCCGCAATAAACATCAGCGGAAACCATGCACCAGAAAGCTCAGCTACCTGACCAAGCAGGGCGAAAATACCAGCACTGATCATAACGCCTGTCCCGAGCCCAACCGCTCCGGTTAATGTGATGCTATTTTTCTTATAGTCACTCATGCAATCAACTCCTTTGTGATTGCTTTACCCACAAAATTTGCAGAAGTGATGCAGAAACGGAAAAAATCTAAGACGTCCGGGCTACTACTTCACTTCCCCCTGAAAAACATAAGGAGCATCACCCTTCAATAATTGCTTCAAACCACCCTTATAATAAGGCATCAATTCATCAGCCTCATCCAAACTCACCCATTTCACATTTGAAACGGTTTCTGTATCCTGTATCTCAATGTCACCGCCGATTATGCTGGCAGCAAAGGTAATAAAAATCGCATGGTGCTGATCCTTCATCATAAAAGCTTCATTTACCGTCAGGATGCGGCCTACTTCAACATTTAAGCCGGTTTCTTCTCTCGCTTCCCGCACTGCCGCATCAGCGAGTGTCTCACCAGGTTCCACTGAGCCGCCAGGTAAAGACCAGTTATCATATTTAATATTATGGACCACCAGCACATTTTCTTCTTTTTTATCAACAATCAATGAATAGACAACATCTACTCTTTTCATCACTTCACTCCTTATCTATGACTCAATTAATTTTTTACAGTATAACTTCAACAATTTTGTAAGGTTAGAGATTTTGAAGGGGGAGACTTTCCCCAAGTAACCGGTACAGATTCGGTGTATGTAAGTTTTATCATCTTCTCTATAAGTAAAAAAAGCTGCCCATTTAAGGACAGCTTCTCACATTAAGCAACTTTTTTCTTTTCTTCAGTCTTATTAATCACATTCGATCCAACCAGATCACCTGTCACATTCAGCATCGTTGCACCCATTCCGACAAGCACATCAATTGCAGCAAGCAGGGCAACAGCTTCCATTGGCAGACCAAGCTGTGCAAATACAGTTGCGATCATGACAATTCCAGCGCCAGGGACACCGGCTGTTCCGATTGAAGCAAGCGTTCCGACTAGTACCACCATCAGCATTTCAGAAAATCCGAGTGGTTCACCGACTACATTTGCTGCAAAAACGGCTGATACAGCAATTCGGATCGCTGCACCATCCATGTTAATGGTTGCACCAAGCGGCAGACTGAAGCCATATAAGCTTTTTGATAGTCCAAGGTTCTTTGCTGCATTCAGTGTAAGTGGCAGCGTACCTGAGCTGCTCTGTGTCGCAAAAGCAGTCAGCATTGGTGTTCTCGCTTCTTTGAAGAAAGCAGCAGGACTGATCTTGAACAGAACCATCACTAAAATATACAGTGAAATCTGTACCGCGATTCCTACATATAGCACCATGACAACATTCCATAGTTCAACAAGAATGCCTGTCCCTTGCGTTCCGACTGTATTTGCCACAATCGCAAATACACCGATCGGCACGTATTGAAGCACGCCTCTTACGATAAACATCGTTGCTTCGTTCAGTCCGTTAGCAACACTGTACACCTGCTCACCAAGTGCCTGCGTGTCTTTATTTGAACGAAGGTAAGAGATTGCAATTCCGAATACAATCGCTGTGAAAATAATGCCAAGCAAATTGAAATCAGAGAATGCCGTCACAATATTTGAAGGCACAATACTCAGCAACACACTCACAATACCAGGGTTCTCCGGCGCTTCAAATGTTTCACTTGTATCAAGTGTCATACCGGTTCCAGGTGAAAAGAGTGAAGCGACCGTCAGTCCTACAATAATCGCGAGTGCAGATGTTGCTGCATAATATAGAAATACTTTTCCGCCCATTCGTCCCAGTGAATTCAGCTTTGTCTGGTTCACACCGACAATCAGCGTGAATAAGATCAGCGGCAGAATTAAGAAGTTAAGCAAATTCATCAATAGGTCGCCAAGTGGTGTCAGAACAGAGGCCTGTTCACCGAAAATAAAGCCAACTGCTGCACCAATCACAAGTGCAATAGTGACCTTCAGAATCAGTGAGGCATCCAAATAGCCTTTCCAAATCTTTTTCACAATAATCCCTCCTAAAAATTGTTTGATCTATTGAACTTTTTAAAAGTCATATTAATCAGGTCGGGATTAAAGGTAATACAAATAGAAGGGCAATGTCAACGGAGTTGCTTAAGAAAGATTTATTTCACCGTATCTTCCAGCGCTTCATTCCTCACTTCAAGTATGTACTCACTCATAACAAGGTCTCTGCCGCCGTGCATCTCATACCATTTTTTAATTCTCACTACATGCTCCCGATCATTTTTAATATCCGTTTCAATCGCTACATAATCTTCGTAACTGTCATATTTCCAAATCGCAAACACTTCAGTTGTGCCATCCTTCTAATCACGCATCCATCTGCCGACCAGCCTCGTGCCGTGCTTCAGCTGATTAGGGAGATTGGTCTGATTAAAATGATCTTTAAACGTTTCGATAAATGAATTCTTGATGATATAGTGCTTTCGTCTGTAAAATAAATGCCTTAAATCCAATTTTAAGAAATATACTCTATATTTCTTTCTGTTAAAAACAGGAGATTCCTGCATAGATGGAGAATTAGTTGGTTGGAACAGGGGGGGATTATATTTGTTCTCGGTTTGGTGATGAGAAAGGAAACATAAAAAAGAGAAGAGGGACACCGTTGACAAGGGGATTGAAGTTTCAATTGAATGATGAGTTGCGAAGTAAGATTGAGAATAAAATAGGCGTTATCCAGCAGGTTGATCTGATTGAAGATCAGGGGTGGACGTCAACTGTACATAAAATTACTGCAGAAGATGGTTTGTTTATTTTAAAAAGCTCATTTAAAGAAAAGTACCGCGAATGGCTGAAGACGGAAGCTGAAGTGCTGAAGAAACTAAAGGGTCAGCAGGAGATTCCTGTACCAGTCTATATTGATTACATAGAAGAAATGAATCAGAATCACCTTTTGATGTCTTATGAAGAAGGGAACACGCTGACAAAAGCGTTGAGGGATGCAGGCAGTCGGGATGAAAAGAAGCAGCTGATGAAAAGTTTTGGAGAGCTGTTGTGCAGGCTTCATGAGACCACAACCCCTTACTTTAACCGGGAAGGCAATTGGCTTGAAGGTGAGCTGAAGAGAGCAGAACGGTATCTTGAGGCTGGAGAATGTGATGGCAGCTGGGCGCTGTTTGAAAAACTGAAGGCAAATCCGCTTCCTGCGATCAGCCAGACTGTGATTCATGGAGACTGTACGACTGATAATGTGATGGTTGTGGATGGCAAAGTCTCATTTTTTATTGACGTAGCCGGGATGACTGTTGGAGATCCAAGGTATGATGTGTCACTGGCGCTTAGAAAAGTGATGGCTGATCGTGAGTTGACTGAAGGATTTTATGAAGGATATGGACGATTTCGACTGAGTTCTAAGGAGTTCGATTACTTTGAGAATGGATTGTATGAGTTTTTTTGATGAAAGGGGTAAGGTAATGGGTATTTTTATTGTTGTTGTAGGGTTTGCAATCTTAGTTTTAGGCTCAATTACGCCGGTCAGTGATTTCATGACGATTCCATTATTCATCGTCGTGGCGGGATTTGGCCTGTGGCTGACTTACCTTGAAAAGAAGCGGCAATTTGAAGCAATGAAAGAAGAATCAAAAAAGCAGAATTCCTGGCTGGTATAGCATGAGTTCTGCTTTTCTAATAGTGCATGATTTGTTCAATTGCAGTACTGATGATCAGCACAAAAGCACCCAGACTAACATAGCCAATCAACTTCTTATCTTTTTGAATTTCTTCAATTTCCATTACAAGCATCATGACGCCAAGAGATAGCATCATCCAGCCTAAAAGCAGGTTACTGCCTGTAATAAGACCATGCATGGCAAAAGCAAAGGTCACGATAGCAGCTGTGATCCTGATGATTTTCAAAGCCATTTTCTCATCCCCATTCATTTACCATTTTCTCTATAACTATTCTAGCACATAAAAATTTCCATTTTCAGTCCTGTATTTCTTCTCGGCATCCCATATATTTGTAAAACATGGGGGTGTGCAGTAATGAAGTATCAGAGGCAGGGATCATTGAATGACAGAAAAAGCGATAAGTTTTTTGATAATACCTGAAACCTTTTTACCGTTCAATAGTCTAACTCTTAACAAGCGACTGAGGAGAAGGGGGAGAAAAGCATGTACTGGGAAACGATGCCCAATTGGTTTTGGATGATCTACAGTGGATTTTTAGCTGTTACCTTTATTACCGCCCTGATCAGAATTGGACGAAGAGAAAAGTTTGTGATGGAGATTTTTGTTTTAGTATTGGTGTTATTGATACCTGTCATTTCGATTTTAAGTAGTGCCACATCTATCAGACTGATCGAACAGAATGAATACGAGTTCTTTCTGTCTCAATTGCAACAGGGGGCTTTATGGACGATTTTTTCAGTTGCGGGCTATAGTTTGATTTTAATGTGGTGGATTAGACTGCTGCTGGAGAAGCGTGTGGCGTCTGTATGATTTGCTGTGAAAGGTAGTTTATTGAGTGGACATTACCATGATCATAAAAATTTGAAAAGCCATATACGTATGGCTTTTTTATATGTAAACAGTAAAAATTTATTGTTTTTCAATAAATAACATGCTAAGATTTTCTTAACATCAGCAAAATGAAGAACAATCAATTGTAATGAGTGAGAGGTGTCCTAGATGAGTAAAAGTTCAACAATGTTTTTAAAGTTTGTGGTATTGGTGCTCGCGCTGGCTGTACTGGCGGTATGCATGTTTGCGCTGCCGGCACTTTGGCAGGGTGTTGCAGGTGATGAGATGTTTGCTGACTGGGTACGTGGTATTATAATTGGGATGTACGCATCGGGTATTCCTTTTTACTTCGCATTATATCAATCGTTCAGACTTTTAAACTTAATCGACAAGGATCAAGCCTTTTCAGATCATGCGGTTCATGCGTTAAGAATGATAAAATTCAGCGCTCTGGCAATCAGTGGGGTGTATATTGCCACAATGCCATTCTTTTTTATGATCGGAGAATACGATGATGCACCTGGTGTGATTGCCATCGGAATCGCTGTTATTTTTGCATCCTTTGTAGTGGCAGTCTTCGCTTACGTGCTCCAAAAATTATTAAGAAGTGCAATTGATATTAAAACAGAAAATGATTTAACAGTCTGAGGTGAGCATACATGGCAATTGTCATTCATATAGACGTCATGCTGGCAAAACGGAAAATGAGCGTAACCGAGCTGACTGAAAAAGTCGGCATCACCATGGCCAACCTGTCGATCCTGAAAAATGGAAAAGCAAAGGCAATCCGCTTTTCCACTCTTGAAGCGATCTGCAAAGCGCTGGATTGCCAGCCTGGAGATATCATTGAATATGTGCCGGATGAGGATACGGAAACGGAGAGCTGAAACTGCGAATGTGGTTTCGGCTTTTTTTAGTTGGATTGATAAAAAAAGGGAGTTGCTTCATACTGGATAACTAATGAATAGTTGGTAGTAGAAAGATACATAAATTGAGGTGTTATCATTGAATTTTACTTTGTATTCAAATGGAACATAATGGAATTTTTCACTGCGCTTGCGGCATGGACTATACTGGCTTTTTGGCTGATCAGCCTTTATCAGAAACACGATCCTGAAGAGCGGCCTGCTACAAGGAAAATGCTGCTGATCGTTCTGATTGGGCTGTTTTCCTTTTCGATAGACTTCCCTGCGTTTGGCGAAATGATCTCACTGGCCATTCTGCCGATAGGTGTTGGGGTTGCTTATCTTGTTTTAAAAAGAAGAGGGCGCTGGGAGGTATATAACAGATATGCCTGGAGCGGATTCTTTGCAAATTATCTTTTCCTGAGTGCATCACTCCTGACGATCTTTATTTCCTCACAGTTTTATCCTGAGGGAGAAATTGAAACGTATCTGGATGATGTATTCGGAGCAGAACTGTTTGTCATTCATCCTTCTGCTGAAGGAGGTAAACTGAATGTGGAACAGTTTGCAGAAGATATCACCGGCTTCGAGGCTGAGTATGATGATGTCATTGGCTGGTATGATGATGCGATGGAGCAGAAGTATGCTTCAGAGCCGGATGAACAGGAGCAGGTTGAGGAGAAGTTCCCTTATTTAATCACCGGTATTGAAGCGAAGGAGGGCTATGGTGTGCAGGTGTACCTGGAGGCTGATGGAAAAGGGATGCTTGTGACCACAGCTGATAATCAATATTATTACCGTTCTGAATCAGCTTCTTTTTTTGAGGAAGGAGTGAGCGAGGAATGAGCTGGAAATTAAAAGGATTTATTTTGTTCGTCACTCTATTGATCATCGGGGGATCAATCTTTTTGATCAACAGAATGGCAGTACCGGATCAATTTCTTACTGAAGAAGAAATATTAGCTGACTTACCTATGGAGAATCCTAATAAAAAGGTTCAGGATATGATTCAGATTGATGAAGAGACTTATTTTGTCCCGTATATAGCGGATGAAAATGTCTATGGAGCCAGTGTCTTTAAATGGCTGGATGGGGAGTGGGTGTACGTAAGTGATAGCACATCGTCGCGTCCGCATTTACTGCAGGCAGAGGGAGGACCTTATGTTTTCTGGAATGTACATCCTGATGATGAGGTAGAAAAGTGGGAATTTACCTTTTTATACAACCGTACTTATGCAGAGCATTTTCGTGGCAGCGAGAATGAACGGACATTGTATATGCCGCACGTTCAAGTAAACGAAACGCTCAACACGGGAAGTGAGAGCTACGGCTATGCAAAACTTCCGGAGAAAGTGAAAAAAACGGCAGAGGCAGTTACAACAAATCCTCAATCACCACCTGAATCTTTAGCATTTTCAATGAAGTATCCAATCAGATGGCAGGCGTTAGATAGCGAAGGAGAAGTCTCCAGGCTTGAACAAACCGAAAAGTACAGCGGTGGTGGAAGGTATAATGGAGATTATGTTTCGATGTTGAATCGTGTGATGGAAGAGGAATTGGAATAAGGTGAGGGCACTGCTTTATGAGGCAGTGCCAAATACTCTCCTGCTCCTTTATGGGGCCTCCTGCAAGCGCCGTGCCCGCAACGGAAGAAGACATCATAAGAGAAGTGATCACGATGAATGCCTTATGTAATAAAGGCTATTTACTGCTCCAGTTTGCAGCTATTTTTCTACTCTACTTTACGATTTTGAGAACCATCACGAACCGTTTCCTCCAGCTGAGTGGTTTAGCTAATCTGTGTTTCTCTATTTTGATGATCATCGTATTGATTTTCATCACTCAATTAACCACTGAAAAGATAAAGGACAGTTACCGTTTAAACCAATAAAAAAACCGGCTCCAATTAAATTGAAACCGGCTTAATAAATAGGGGATATCATTAGTCTGCCCAACAGTAAAAAGTTTATACATACAGAATTCACTGGGCTTTTAATCGATCTCCTGCGGTATCCATTTTCTTTCCAACAGGCTGTACCCCAATGGCTTTAGATAAACCAAAAGCCGGCATTTTGTTGTAAACAGTTTCATATGTGCCAGGTGCAATCGTATACGTCTCATGAAAGATGCCGACAGCTTCAGACTTGGCAGCTTTCTGGTAAAAGTCTTTCCATGCCTTCATATGCTGCTGCCCTTTTGCATAGGCGTAGAGCTGATCCTTAGAGTCCCAGTATTGAACAAGTGTGACCATTCTCCAGCCAAGGAACGTTTCAGTGGATAAAAAGCCGAGCTCTTTATGCGTATAAAGTTCCTTGAGCATCGGACCCATTGCCATGAATGCCGGAAGCCACTTATGAATTGCCCAAAGTTTATTGATCTTCATGCCGATGATGAAAACCGTCTTCTCTTGACCGTGCGTCGCCATAAATCTTCCCTGCTCAAGCTTTTTACCCATCTTTTATTCCTCCCCGTTTTGAAGTTCTTCCGTGACTTCGCGGCACCACTCAATTGCAGCAGCCGTCGTCTTGAAACCGTGGTGGAGTGTGAATAACCAGAATCGCTCATCCTCTGACCGGATCTCAGCATTATGGATGTTATGTTCAATCTGTCTGTAGATTGCGAGCTTCTCTTCCAATTGGTTTTCATACTGCCTGATTTTTTCAATTGCAGAGGCAGGTGCTTCATGTCTACTGAAAAACAGCTTCAGCAACCATTCATTCTTTTGCACAGGCAGACCGCTATCAATCGGAGAAGTCAGCCAGTTCTCAAGCGCTTCTTTTCCTGCAGGTGTCATCTCGTACGTGATTTTATCCGGCTTATCCTGTTGAGGTTCTTTTCTTGCCACTGCAAGCCCTTCATCCGTCAGCTTTTTCAAGGAAGGGTAGATCTGTCCGTAGCTGATTTTCCAAAAGTGGCTCAGGCTGTTGTCAATCATCTGTTTCATGGAATACCCGGTGTTACAGCCTGTTGTCATCATGCCAAGTAATACATAAGGTGTGTCATTTTCTTTGGGCAAGGTTCCACCACCTATATCTTTTAGTTATATATCTTAATGATATAATAATCCGATTTTTATGAAAAGTAAAGAATTTGTTTGTAAATGAAACCTCAATGTATTGAACTTTGTCCAACGTATATAGAAAGGAGGCGCCCGCTTGAAAAACAATGAAAAAGACCGCATCCTCAACCAGGCAATGGAGGACCACGGAAACTATTTGAAAAGGCTGATCTATACATATGTAAAAGATGTACAAAAAGCAGAAGACATCCTGCAGGACACATTTGTTAAATTCTATTCACGCTTTGACCAGTTTGAAAAGCGCGCTTCCGTTAAGACATACCTCTATAGAATCGCAGTAAATGAAGCCCAGAATTATTTAAGAAGCTGGTCTTTTCGGAAAATAGGGTTTACCGACAAGCTGCGTTCCTTTAACCAGGGCTCATCTGCAGAAGAACTCTATATCAAAAGCGAAGGAAATCGCACACTCGGAGAAATGGTGAAGGAGTTGCCGGTGAAGTATAGAGAGGTCATCTGGCTGTTTTATTATGATGAGCTATCAATTAATGAGATCTCAGAGGTGCTGAGGTGTTCTTCAAATACGGTTAAAACGAGGCTTGCGAGAGGAAGGCAGCTTGCAAGAATCTCGATTGAGGAGGGTGATTATGAGTATTAAGCAGGAACTTGAGAAATCCTTGCCTGAGAATCTTCATTTCACTGCTGCTGAAAAAGAAGGTGTGTATAACCGGATTCATAAGCGGAAAAAAAGGCGGTTTCAGGTACTTCCGGCATTAGCAGGTGCAATTGCGCTGATCATGCTCGCCATCCTGGTTGCGCCTGAAATGATGCCGAACCGCACAGCGCAGGATATGACAATTGAAAAAGTGGTTGTGCCTGATACGCCATATCCATCACTCGTACGTGCGCTGTATATAGATGAGACGTCAGAGCTGGTTTTTTCTGAAGAGAACGGGTTATATGCTTATCATGAAGAATCAGGGACGAAGGAGCAGCTGGCGGAGTTATCTTCTGTGACATATGAATTTGCTGCGACTGAGGACTGGATTGTCTGGACAGACCCGTCTGAAGGGGATTCTATCCTGTATATGATGAATAGAACGAATCAGGAGACTATGACACTTGAAGGAGACTACTATTTCAACTTGGCCATTGAAGGGGATACGCTGGTTTATCACAGAGGCAGTGAAGGCTATTATCGTATGAACCTTGAAACCCGGGAATCGGCACTACTGTATGAATTAGATAAACGGATTAGCAGCAGCAGTTTGGCTGATGTGCAGGGGAACTTTATTGTGATTCCTGAAGAAAGTCAGGGAGTAACAAGGCTTATCGTATATGACATTCAGACATTAGAAAAGGTCAATGAGATCGAAGTGCCATATGAGCGTGTAACACAGGTTCAGTGGAGTGGGAAGTATATTTATGGTCAGGGGCATAATGAAGATGAATTGCCAGTACTGATCCAGGCTGACCGTACAACCGGGGAAGTGCAGGAAATTCAAACGCCGGGCTTTGATGAGTTTGCAGTTGAAGGGGATTCTGTTGCGTTAAGTGTTCCAGACCGTGATAGTGACACGATCATGTTATATGAATTTGATGAACTGAAGGTGCGTCCGCTAAATACGCTGGATGAAATAGAAGAAAGATTAGTGGTGCCGCGATTTACAGATGACGGTACACTAATACTGAATGGTGAAGGCGATGACCGTGCCATGTACATTGTGAAACCTTAGAAAAGATCCGTTCCGGGTTCGCCGGGACGGATTTTTTCTTTTCACCGCGTAGGTACGTTGATACTTTGTCCTGAAACGCACCTGATATTTCTTGAACACCATATGTAATCTCCTGAACCACCACCAAAATCTCATGGACCACCCTCGTTATTTCCTGAATCACTCCCAAAAACTTCTGAATCAACGATTTTCCCATCTCCATCCGTCCAAATTCTATACCTCCGCCCATCCTCCTCAACAATAAGTGAATACTCCTGAAACCATTCACCCCATCTGCCGAGCTGAACGACTGATAAAATCTGTACCTCTTTCTCCTGCTCAAGGACAGCAGATCTGATTTCGTACTGCCGGACCAATACTGTTATGAAAATGATGGCTGTAATGACCATAAGACTCAGTAAGGCATAGAGAGTGTTTTTCATAAAGAACCTCCGCTTATCAATCAATTTTATTTATAATTCAATAATAATTTATTGATAATCAATAAACAACCCTATATAATGAATTTATTGGAAAAGGGGGCTGCGTCGTGAAAAAGGTCTTTCTCACATTGTTCACTTTACTATTGGTCTCAGGCTGTGGGTGCAGCACTGGATTAGAAGAAAGAGGTAACGGTATATATATTCACATTACGAACAATACAGGATTCGATGTATATGGACTGGAGGTAAACATGGAGAATAGCTCCCATATGATTGTTAACGCGGACGGTAACAAAATGGGGAAAGGTGAAACAATGGTCATTGAGCTGTTAAAGGAAGATGTTGTGATGCCTGATTCCAGGACTTTTGAAGTTTTTATGCTTGGAGACAAAAGCGGTAATAAGCGCATTGCGGTTGAGCACTCGTATGATATAGACTTCCGGTCGGGTCAAAACTGGTATTTCACAGTGAATGGTGATGCGGTGAATAAGTTGGCGCTTTATAAAGGGAAATAAATGTTTCGCATCATTTGCACGATCATGACATAGAATATATTGGTAACAAACGAGGTTTTTTGTGGTAAAATAATGGAAAATGACGAAGTGGAAGAGGTGAGAGCAATAAAGAAATTATCAGCCGGTTTGATCATCGGCATCATTGTTTCTATAATCGTGATCGACCATAAAGGCATCGCCTATCAGCTGGTGGGAATAGGGGACACTAAGCCAACAAGTCTGGCACAACTTGATGTTAACTACGCGCTAAGTGCAACGCTCATCACAACGCTATGTGTGATCGCAGTATATATTTTCAGTCACTACATAAGAAAGAAACAAATAGAAGCAAAATAAAAAGACGCCTGCAGTGCGTCTTTTTGTAGTCTTTACCATTCGTCCTCACGTTTTTTCTCCGTTTTCTTTTTCGCCACGTAAAAAGCTAGTGCAACGAGTGGAATGAATATGACACATGGTATTTGTATATGGCTCTGCGTAATAAATGCGAGCCCTAATAGAACGGCCGCACCAATGATAAGATACAGACACCCTCTGCCGAACGTCTCCATAACTTCAGTTCCTTCCTTAAAATAGAGAATCACCACACAATATGGTGCCCTCACTGGTGTTCAAACGTTTGTTTTAAACTATCATATGTATTAATAACAAGTTTTGATGATTATAGTTGTAACACCCCCGGGAGCCTGATTTCAAGAGCTTTATATATTTATATTAAATTATGTCGTCACCTCTGCCATTTTAATTCCAGTATACAAGTAAAGGTAAAATGAAAAAAGCCATTCTCCTCTACAAAGAGATGGCTTTGAGAACTTATGCTTGTTGTCTTTTCGTAAGCACGAGGAATATTGCCGCTGTAATGAGTGAAAAGCCGAGGTGCGTTAGAAGGTTCATCATCTGGGTACCTGTAAAGATCTCACCTAACATCGTGCCCATCCCCATCATCAGTGGCATCACGATAATTGGACCAATCAGCCAGATCAGCACACCATGTGCAATGCCAAGCAATAAATAACGGTTCGAGAAGCGGGTCATCAGTCCATAACCAAGGCCGAATATCCAGCTGATTGTCATATGCATGGTCCAGCCGACTGCTAGACTTTCAGAACCAGCCATCGAAGCGATCATCGCCATCATGCCCATCATCTGCATAAAGAAGCCAAACGCAATACCTGCGACCGTACTTGCAACAAGAGAGGCTGTAACAGTTCTGGACACTGGAAATGTGACGGGGGGACGTTTTGCCGTTACCATAAAGCTATCACTCCTTTTTATTTGAGTTTAATCACATATCAATGTTAAAAAAGTAAGATAACTAACAATTCTGAAAAAATATTTTGTGAGCTGTTTAACAGCTTTATTCTTGAATAAACAATAATGTAGATAGATGAGGTGAAGTGCATGAAAAAGTGGGGCGGATGGATTTTGATTGCGGCAATCGTCGCAGGACTAATCATATTAAATCAGACGGTGCTCGATCTATCTCCTGAACGGATCCGCAATTGGATATTATCAGTAGGGATGATTGCACCAGTTTTATACGTCATTCTTTATACGTTCAGGCCTTTCATTTTGTTTCCGGCATCTGTTTTATCATTGGCCGGAGGTCTGGCGTTTGGGCCATTGTACGGCACACTGCTGACAATGACAGGTGCGACAACTGGAGCCATTCTTGCTTTTATGTTTGCTAAGAAAGCGGGAGCGAAAAGGGTTGAAGAGAAGCTTGGCCAAAGAGGCGAAAAGCTGCAGCATCAGCTCGAGCATAATGGTTTCTTGATCGTATTGTTGCTGCGGCTTGTTCCAATATTTAACTTCGATCTGATCAGCTATGCAGCGGGTGCATCTAAGGTGCGATTATTACCTTTCGCACTTGCCACACTGATCGGAATAGCACCTGGGACTTTTGCATACACGTTTCTCGGGTTTAGTACCGGATCAGACAGTGCAGAGACCATTATCATTGCTGTAACCATTTTCGCGATCATTTTTATTATCCCATTACTGTTCAGAAAAAAGATTAAGTCTTATTTACAGGGCAAAACTCAGGAGAATTAAGCAGACAAATTCAGGCTGTCGTAAGGTGAATATCCTTTTGACAGCCTGATTTTTATGACTCATATTAAAATAAATGCGATTCATTTTATATGGGTAAACCCATCTGTATTTTTTTGTTCAGAAAAAGAATCTAATAGACGGAACAGGTCATCCCCTGAGTAAAACTCATCTTTATAGTATAGTATGGGGAACCCGTCTTTTCGGACTTCATAGGGGATCGTTAACGCTTTTTGACGATTTTCAAACACTTGAATAGTTGAAAAAGGAATGCCGTGATTATGCAATAAGCTGATCGCTTTTTGACAGTCAGAACAGCCGGGTATCGTAAAAAATTGTGTGTGTGAATAATGAATGAAAGAGGGGAATCTCATGGACAAACTGACGCTCCTTTCCCATATTAACCTTTTTGATGAATTACCAATGAATGAATTGAAGAAAATTGATCAAAGCAGTACGATGACCCCTGTTAAAAAAGGGACACAGCTTTTAATTCCAGGACAATCACTCGATATTCTTTTTATCTTAAAAAAAGGGCAGGTCAGACTGTACCGGATGACGCCAAATGGAAAACAGTTCACTACCGATATCCTGGTAGATGGCAATGTCTTTGGTGAAACGGATTCTTTTACATTAACGGACCAGGATACTTATGCAGAAGCAATGACTGATTCATATATTTGCACAATGAATAAAGAGAAGTTTGAGCAATTTATCCGTTCATCACCAGATGTATCATTGAAGCTGATTCAAATTCTTTCCAACCGCCTGAAAGAAACGTATGATCTCAGTGAAAAGATTGCACTGGCAGATGTCCGTTTCCGCACATTGTTTTTGCTGCTGAAAATGAGTGAGAAAAGCGGAAAGCGTGAAAAGGAGTGGCAGTCGATCCAGATGAAATTGACACATGAGGATCTTGCTACAATGGTAGGTTCATCAAGGGAATCCATTTCACTTTTAATGAGCCGCCTCAAAAAAGAAGGCCTCATTAAAAAAACGCTTCGCGGATATGCGATTAAAGCAGATGAGATTCAGCAGTTAATTGAAAAAGGTTAAATAGCAGAAATGCCGGAAAGTCACTTTGTAATAGAAGTGATCTTCCGACACATTCATAAAGCTTATGCTTTAACCCACTCAGCTTCAATTGGAATGCCAGCTGCCTCAAAAGTAGTGTAAACAGGGCATCTTGCATCCGTTTTTTCTTTTAGTTCATCAATGCGTTCCTGTGATTCATCTGTGTGCACAGTGGCACGAATCTTAACCAGTTCAAAATATGGTTTTATTTCAGGATCACCCATTAAGCCACGGGGATCAAGTTCGGCTTGTACATTAAATTCGATTTTATCGAGAGAGAATTCCATTTCTTTTGCTACCATATTAGCAATGACGTTTTCACAGCCGGCCAGAGATGCCAGAAGATTTGTTAAAGGGTCCGGACCCTCGTCCTGCCCACCCATATTAGGTGGCTCATCAATAATCATCAGGTGCTGCCCGCTTGTCAGCTCTGTCTTCATATTTTCAGTTGATCCTTTTACTTCAAATGACATTTTATTCGCCATACATAACATCTCCTTTTCTTTAATACGTCTTAATCCTATCAGGGGAATGACGTTCAAAAAGTTAGCTGGCTAACAATGAACCGTTTTAAGATGCGCAGTTTTGTAAGATAGCTTACAACCGGAAGTAAGAAAAACGATTTTGCTGTTAATATGTGCTACTTTTATAATAGGATTCTAAAATTCTGTAAGGAGGTCGCAAACATGCAAAAGTCATACGATCTAATTGTTATTGGTTCTGGTTCCGGGGGGTCAGTTACAGCTTCTAAAGCACGAAAAAATGGATGGAGTGTTGCAGTGATCGACTCACGCCCATTTGGAGGAACGTGTGCTAATCGTGGCTGTGACCCTAAAAAAGTTCTGGTCGGCGCTGCTGAACTTATTGATTGGAACGAGCGAATGAAAGGACATGAGAATGTCGCAGGCTCTTCAATTAACTGGAGCGAACTAATGGCATTTAAGCGGCAGTTTACTGACCCGGTACCTGAAAATAAAGAAAAGAGTTTTCTTAAACAGGGAATTGATATCTATCATGGGCAAGCATCTTTCGAAAGTGAAAATGAAATTGTCGTAGGAGATTACCTGCTCACTGGAAAGAATATATTAATTGCTACAGGCGCAGAGCCTGCACCTCTATCTGTTGAAGGGAAAGAGTTTGTTCAGTACAGCGATGATTTTCTGGAGTTTGAAGAACTGCCTGAAAAGATTGTCTTCATTGGTGGGGGATTTATTTCTTTTGAATTCGCCCATATTGCGGCGAGAGCAGGATCGGAAGTTCATATCGTGCACAGAAGTGATCGGCCTTTGAAAAAGTTTGATCAGGATCTGACGCATTTGCTGGTTCAGAAATCAGAGGAGCTGGGGATTCATATCCACCTTGAAACCTCTTTAAGTAAAATTGAAAAGTCAGGAACTCAATTATCTGTCTTTGTGAATAATGAAAAAGCAGGCGATCACACGATTATTGCAGATGCAATTATTCATGGTGCTGGAAGAGTGCCGGCTGTAAAGGGTTTAAATTTAGAAAAAGGACAGGTAGACTATGAAGGAAGTGGTGTTACTGTTAACCGGTATCTTCAGAGCGTCAGCAACCCTATTGTTTATGCAGCGGGTGATGTCTCAGCGACGATTGGAGAACCTTTGACGCCACTAGCAGGTATGGAATCTCATGTTGCAGCGTCCAATATATTGGATGGTAACAGCAAGGAGCCTGATTATACAGCGGTACCATCGACTGTGTTCACTGTGCCAAAGCTTTCCGCAGTGGGCTTGAGCGAAGAAGAAGCCAGGAAGCAATACGATCATATCAAAGTAAATCATATGGATGTATCTGAGTGGTTTACGTATAAAAGAACAAATGAAAAATATGCTGCAGTCAAATTAATTATTAATGAAGATACAGATCAAATTTTGGGCGCACACATATTAAGTATGTCTGCTGATGAATTGATCAATCATTTTGCAATGGCTATACGTTATCAAATTTCTGTCAGTGAGCTTAAAAAAATGATCTTTTCATACCCTAGTACTGCATCAGATATTGGATATATGCTGTAACGGGATAAAAATATAGGGTTTTATTTTTTAAAAGGCAGGGAGTCTTCATGAAGAAAATTTTAATCACTTTAAGTGTAGTAGCCATTATTGTCATCGGAGGAATTGTAACGTATAACATTATGACTGAAGAGCCGAATCCGCAGGTCATTCTGGATCATACAGACGGTACCTATGTGCTGCCGGAATGCTTTGAACAGGATGAACCGTCGAATTATATCGAGCAGTCTAATATGGAGCGGGCGATGGAGTTAAACTATGAGCCCGGCGGTTCCTGTACAGAAGCTGCAGTGGCTGGGGAATAGTGGGGTTAAAATCCGCTGTTTTCCCCTCCGCTTTCTCTATGAATGCTTGCAATATGGGTTGAACTGCTTCCGGGATTTGCGTCAGGGTGCGCAGCCGGGTGATGATTGGCAGTCCCCCTGTTTTTCTTCTGTCTGCGGTCTGCATAAAGACCCAGTAATCATACACCTGCAATAAAGCTGAAGAAGATCCACATGTGTTTTGCTCCTTTCAGATAAGCATTTAACTGATTATACCAAAAATTGGACCTCCCGTTTATCTTTAAATGAATTTCCACTATCGCCCACTTATAATCCTGTTTATTTTAACAAAAGCTATGGTACATATTCCTGCTGGGATATGAGGTTTGAACCCTTTGAAAGAGGTGGGATAAGATGAGCTATAAAGGTCAATTGGATCAGCATTCTCAGCTTTTTCACCACAACTGGACAAGGCCTAAGAGGACACACTCCCAGGTGAATGGACATACTGAAATGTCTCAGAGTACGTACATTCTTAAAAGGGATGTTAAAGCGCGTCAATCTTAATGGTTGTTCAGACTGACTAAAAAGAAGGCTCGAAAAATGAGCCTTCTTTTTCTATCTCCAGTTAGATATCATAATTCCTTTTTCTTCTTCAACCCGGATCGCCAAAGTGTAATCTCTAAAATTGCAATACAGGTAACGAGCCATGTCAGTCCAAGCGTTAACCCGCCGATCACATCAGTAAAATAATGAACGCCCAGCGGAAGACGGCTGAAAGCAATCAGCAGAATCAGGGTGCCAAGCGCAATATTGATGATCCATTTTCCAAGCTTATTCATCCGGCTCCTGAGAACCAGATAAATGATGAAACCGTAAAACACAATCGGACCGGTGGAATGACCGCTTGGAAAGCTGTATCCGGTACCGTCATATTGCTCAATCAGATTTGGACGATCTCTACCAAAAGCTGCTTTAAGCCCCGTAATCAGAATCGAAATCCCACCCATTGCGATGACAAAATAGATAATTCTCCATTTTTTCCGATTATAAAAATAAGCGAGGACAGCAATCATAATAATGGACCCGGTTGTCAGTGCCCATACTGAACCGAGCTCAGTAATAAAGGCAAAAAAGGCAGTTACCCCAGGGGTTGCAATACTTTCTGCGAATTCAGCAGCGTGCTGGTCGATCATAAATTTTTCGTTTTCCAGGACATCTTCACCTAATTCCGTGAAAATGTAAAATCCAGCGCCGATGATCACCAGCGCCGTCACTATTAATATGTAAGTCCTGGAGGGGATTGATTTCAAAGTATCCAGCATACTGCTTCACGTCCTTTAAGTTTTACAGTATGCATTCCCCTGATTGCCTGCCTAAAAACGCAAAAAGGCACAGTCACTGAATTAACCTGCGCCCTGTGATGGAATGGAAGCAATGATAGCCACTGACTGATACACCAATTGTTCCGCCACCGGGAAAGACTGAGTCTCCGCAAAGCCAGAAGTTTTTCAGTGAGGTGCGGTGTGACAAACTGAAGAAAAGAGAGTGCGTTCTTGTTTGTGCAAAACCGCCAACTACACCCCCTGGACGATGTGGATAGCGCTCCCATGCTCTTGGTGCACCGGGATAAATATCAACAATGGCTTCATCAATGGCCGGATAATAGTACCTGATTGTCTGCAGCATCTTTTCAGTAAAGAGCGTTTTATTTAAATCGTATTGGAGTTTTGTTTTCCAGCTAGACAGGTTGATATGCGTGCTGACCGTCATCGTCCGGTAACCCTCCGGTGCACGCTTTCTGTCGTACTGATCGGAAATAGAGAGAAATAGATGGTTTCCTTCATCATGACTGCTGCCTTCAGGACTCATCAGCTGCTGGAACAATGGGAAGTCTTCCGGCAGATACGTCTCATCAAGTGAGATATAAAGTGTCATCGTACCCCATGTATCCTGTTTTGACCGCTTTTTTAAACCGGAAGAAAGTTGATCATACAGGTCCTGATTCATAAGATTAGGAAGCGCCTGAATCGGTGCGTTACAAATCACATGATCTGCAGTCCTGGTATTGCCGCGGTGATCCACGACTTCATAGCGGTCTCTCACTTTTCTAACCTCAGTCACACGTCTGCCAAGGATTGCTTTTGCTCCATTACGTTTTGCTGCATCTGCGAGATCATAAGCGAATTGATACAGGCCGCCCTGCACATAATAAGCACCCTCATGATAAATATCTAGCGCGAGCACGCCCATCAACATCGCGCAGTCTTTAGTCGTTGTCTGCATACTGTCAATCAGTTGACCGTCGAGAAAATGGATGAAGTCTTTACAATCAAGCAGTTGATGCTTTTTTAGCAGTGAGCGGACTGTTTTGAAAAAGTTCGGGGCCAGTGTCACGTGCGTTGCCTTTAGAGACGTTAGTAGTTCAAGCGCTTCTCTACCGGTGTTGATCGGTAAAATGGGCAGCTTTTTCATTAATAAGCGAATCTTCGCCGCTTTTTGATACACTTCTTTATAAAAATCAGCAATCTCATTTGCGTAAGATGGGAAGTTCTCCTGCATGGCCTGCACGTGCTTTTTACGATCAGCATAAAACGTCAGCGTACGTTCTCCGCGCTTCACTTTCATGACATCTTCAAGTCTGAATGCATCAGCTTTAATGCCAAGATGACGAAACACTCTCTCATGAATCCCGCCTTTCTCAAGACCCATCCCAAGTGTTGCGCCTGCTGCGTATAGAAACTTGTTCCGCTGAAATTTCCCGGCGCAGCCGCCCCATTCCCGCGATGCTTCAAGAATTGTTACACTTTTGCCCGCCTGAGCAAGCAGTGCGCCTGCAGTGAGTCCGCCAATCCCGCCACCGATTACAATGATTTCTTCACGTGCCATCTCGTCCAACTCCTTTAACTAAAGCTTAATAACAGTGGGGAAGGGGTTCAATTTTGAATACGCTCAGATGCTTTGGGGTGAACCATTCTGTTGCCAAGCCACCAGGTAATGATGAACACGATGAGTGCAGTGATTTCGAGCCCGATGATATAGATGACGCCATCACCGAAAATGGAGAGCGCTGTATCAGAAGCAGGAGGTCCATTTAAAAAGAAATAGTTACCGCCTGTTACTGTGTTCGCCCACCAGATTCCGAGTGCGCATACGTTCAATAGCGCAAGTGCATAGACAATTGAACTTTTCGGAAGGGTGTAATTGTCACGTCTCAACAGGAAAATAGCTGAGAGGGGAATCGCCATATGCTGAATAAAGAACTTCCAGTAAAAATAGTGTGGAAAGGCATAAGCCAGATCCGGTGTTAAAAGTGCAAATATGGGCGGGAAGATCGCGATATAAAAATAGAAATAAAAGATTGGTCTGTTTGGTTTAAATAATAGGAATAAGCCGAAAAAAGTGCTGAATGAACAGAGCTGGAGCGGAAGGTAATTGGCAGCCTTCCAGATGCCGACTGACAGTGCCCAGATCTGATAACTCAATTCTGAAATGATGAATATGCCGGCGAAGAGGAGCGTCCAGCGGTTTGTGCGCTTCACAAAATCATTACGCAGGAACAGGATTAACCCTGAGAAGGTGATCAGGATGAAGATGGCGAGCATGATAATGTGTTCGGTTGAAAAGAGTATAAATCGTTCCTGGACTTCTCCTGAAAACATGTACTCACCTCCATCAAAAGTAATACGTTAATGGTAAAAGAATACCCGGACATCCCGCTGATCTAACATCGGGGGAAGTCCGGGTGTTTATTACCATTCTTTTGGTTCATAATCTAATTCTTTAAAAAGCTGTGTGCGTTCTTTTTTCGTCAGGTCACGCCACTGGCCAACTGGCAGGTTGTTCAGCTGGATATTCATAATCCGCGTACGCTGCAGGCGGTACACTTCATAACCAAGCGCTTCACACATGCGGCGAATCTGGCGGTTCATACCCTGTGTTAATGTGATCTGAAAGTCGAATTTGGAAAGCTCTTCGACTTTTGCAGGCTTTGTCTTTGTGCCGAGAATTTTAACGCCTTCAGACATCTGCTTCACGAAGTCAGGTGTAATCGGTTTGTCGACTGAGACGATGTATTCCTTCTCGTGCTCATTTTCAGGGCGAAGGATCTCATTAATGATGTCCCCATCATTTGTCAGGAGGATCAAGCCTTCAGACTCTTTATCCAGACGGCCGACGTGTGAGATGCGGAGCGGGTGGTTGACCAGGTCAATGATGTTTCCTTTAACGCCTTTTTCAGATGTGCATGTGATCCCGACCGGTTTGTTGAGTGCAATGTAGACATTGTTTTTTGCAAGGCGGATGGTCTGTCCATTTACAAGAACCTCATCGCCAGGCTCGATCTGCATACCGATTTTGGCTTTTTTACCGTTGACTTTTACTTTGCCTTCCTCGATCAGGCGGTCAGCACCGCGGCGTGATGCTTTGCCTGAGTCACTGATAAATTTATTTAAACGCATAGTGTCACTTCCTATTTCAGATTCGTTTATTTAGTATAACAGGTTTGGGTGGAGGGGAGGAAGGGTGAGGGTATGCTTGTATAGTGACCGAGTTCGACGTTCGTGGTGTGATGTACGATGGGAAATCACGTGGGTTCGACGGGAAATACCCCCGGTTCGCCGTTCAGTCGCAAGTGTTCGACGCTCAACACGCCACCTTCGCCACTTTGGGTACATTTACCCAATATACACCTAACCAAAAAACCCGGAAAGCGCACAATGCGCTCTCCGGATTCCGCAACAAAACCTTATTTCAAATCAAAACGATCAGCGTTCATCACTTTCACCCATGCTGCAGCGAAGTCACGTACGAATTTCTCTTTGTTATCTTCCTGTGCATATACCTCTGCATAAGCGCGAAGGATTGAGTTAGAACCGAATACAAGGTCGAAGCGTGTAGCTGTGCGTACTACTTCACCAGTCTTGCGGTCACGGCCTTCAAACAAGTTGAAGCCAACTTCTTTCCATTCAACATTCATATCAAGCAGGTTTACAAAGAAGTCGTTTGAAAGAACGCCTACACGGTCAGTGAATACGCCATGCTTCGTATCGCCGTGGTTAGCGCCAAGTACGCGCATTCCGCCGATCAGTGCAGTCAGTTCAGGACCAGTCAGGCCAAGAAGCTGCGCTTTGTCTACAAGCATTTCCTCAGGGCTTAGCGTGTATTCTTTCTTCTGATAGTTACGGAAGCCATCTGATTCCGGCTCCAGTACGTCAAAGCTTTCTACATCTGTCTGCTCAGCTGTTGCGTCTCCACGTCCAGGTGAGAACAATACATCAGTGTGTACGCCTGCATCTTTAGCTGCTTTTTCAACTGCCGCAGTACCACCAAGTACGATCAGGTCTGCAAGGCTGACTTTCTTATCAAGTCCGCTTTGGATACCTTCATATACTGAAAGCACTTTCTGAAGCTGTTCAGGCTCGTTTGCTTCCCAGTTCTTCTGTGGTTCAAGACGGATGCGCGCTCCGTTTGCACCGCCACGGAAGTCAGATCCACGGTATGTGCTTGCTGAAGCCCATGCAGTCTTAACAAGCTCGCTTACTGTCAGACCTGAATCAAGAATTTTTGCTTTCAGATCAGCAACTTCACTGTCAGAAAGCTCATAATCCACTTTTGGTACCGGATCCTGCCAGATTAATTCTTCTTCCGGTACTTCTGGTCCAAGATAACGATCTTTTGGTCCCATGTCACGGTGAAGAAGCTTGAACCATGCACGTGCGAATGCATCAGCAAACTCGTCCGGATTCTGGTGATAACGGCGAGAGATCTTTTCGTAATCAGGATCCATGCGCAGCGCCATATCAGCTGTTGTCATCATTGTTTCAACTTTGATTGAAGCATCCTCTGCATCAGGTGCAAGGTCTTCATCTTTAGGGTTCACAGGCTTCCACTGGTGAGCACCAGAACGGCTCTTTGTCAGTTCCCACTCGTATCCGAATAACAGGTCATAATATCCGTTGTCCCATTGAGTAGGATTAGCTGTCCATGCCCCATCAACACCACTTGAGATAGTATCACGGCCCTTACCGCTGCCGTGTGAGCTCTTCCAGCCAAGACCCTGTTCTTCGATGTCAGCTGCTTCCGGTGCAGCTCCGACTTTTTCAGGGTCTCCGGCACCGTGTGATTTACCGAATGTGTGTCCACCTGCAACAAGTGCAACTGTTTCTTCATCATTCATACCCATGCGGCCGAATGTTTCACGGATGTCTCGTGCACTTGCAAGCGGGTCCGGATTGCCATTAGGACCTTCAGGGTTTACATAGATCAGACCCATCTGAACGGCAGCAAGAGGATTTTCAAGCTCTCGGTCGCCAGAGTATCGGTTGTCTTCCAACCATTCTTTTTCATGACCCCAATACGTATCTTCTTCAGGGTGCCATACATCTGCGCGTCCACCCGCGAAGCCAAATGTTTTTAGTCCCATTGATTCAAGCGCGACGTTTCCTGTCAGTACAAGTAAGTCAGCCCATGAGATCTTGTTACCGTATTTTTGCTTGATTGGCCATAGTAGACGGCGTGCTTTATCTAAGTTTACATTATCCGGCCAGCTGTTCAATGGTGCGAAACGCTGCTGCCCTGTTGAGCTTCCTCCACGTCCGTCACCAGTACGGTATGTACCGGCTGCATGCCATGACATACGGATGAATAAAGGACCATAATGACCATAGTCAGCCGGCCACCAGTCCTGGCTGTCTGTCATCAGGTCATGAAGGTCTTTTTTCAACGCATCGTAGTCAAGCTTCTTGAATTCTTCTGTATAATCGAAGTCCTCACCAAGCGGATTTGTTTTCTTGTCATGCTGGTGAAGAATACTTACGTTTAATTGATTTGGCCACCAGTCTTTATTTGTGGTACCGACTTTTGCGGTAGTGATTGCACTTTCCTCACTAGATTTCTGACCAGTGAATGGGCACTGTTCAGCACCTGCTTTGCTGTGGTTCATATCGTTGTTATCCATGAATATTATTCCCCTTTCTTTAATTAAGAAATAAGTAGTAAAAAATTTTACGATCATTTAAAACAGAGAATAATATAATAACTATTCTCAGATTATAATTATAATAAATTACTGAAAAAAGTAAAAGAAAAAACACTTAAAAAATTAATATGGAAAAATATTTTTTGTAAAGTGCTCACATGATACAATTGTATAGTAAATTCTGAAAATAATCACGGTATAATCTGAGAGGAGAGTGAAATGAGTAGAAGAAAGAGGTACCTCATGAGCTTGGTATTGGGATTATTGACTGGATTATTTGTAGTGCCAATGGGGTTTGAATGGCTGGGTTTTTCACTTGCTGACCTTTACAATCAGACTTTTGATGAAAATAGGATAGCAGGAGGAATCATAGGGACGGTCGCGCTGACTGTTATCACATACTTTGCCGGCAGATCCTTTATCAAAGAGTATCGCTCAATTGAAGAATGAACTAAAAAAAGCTGCAGGGAGACAGGCTCCGTTGCAGCTTTATCTTAGGTTTTATTGTTTTGCAGTCAGTTCTTCTTCAAGTACTGCAAGGCGCTTTTCAACTTCTGCACCCGTCAGCCCCATGCGGATGCTGTAACGGTTGCGGACGTTCTTCGCGCACTCAATTGAGCAGCCGCCAAGATATTTCGCTTCGTTTTCTTCATGTGCAAGGATCTGCTTGTTGCAGTCCGGATTTGAGCAGTTGATATAACGCTCACAAGGTGTACCGTCGAAGTGGTCACGGCCGACAACGACATGTTCAACCTGGTTGATCGGCACAGTGAGGCGCTCGTCAAATACGTACATTTGACCGTCCCACATCTGACCTTTCACTTCAGGGTCTTTCCCGTAAGTTGCGATACCACCGTGAAGCTGTGCAGCATCTTCAAATCCTTCTTTCACTAACCAGCCGGAGAACTTCTCACAGCGGATTCCGCCTGTACAATACGTAAGCACGCGCTTACCTTCAAGCATATGACGGTTTTCTCTTACCCAGTTTGGCAGGTCACGGAATGTTTCCACATCCGGACGGATTGCGCCGCGGAAGTGACCTACATCATATTCATATGTGTTACGCGCATCAAGAACAATTGTGTCCTCGCGCTGCATTTCTTCGTAAAATTCTTTTGGTGACAGGTAACGGCCTGTTAATTCGTTTGGATTAATATCATCCTCAAGACTCAAATTCACAAGCTCCGGACGAGGGCGCACGTGCATTTTTTTAAATGTGTGACCTTCCGCCTCATCAATTTTAAATACGATCCCTTCAAAAAGAGGGTTGTTCTTCATTGCTTCCATATAAGCATCCGTCTGCTCGATTGTACCTGAGCAAGTACCGTTGATGCCTTCATGTGCAACAAGAATGCGGCCCTTCAGACCAAGTTCCTTACAGAAATCGAGGTGCTCTGCAGCAACTGCTTCAGGGTCTTCGATCTTTGTATAGTGATAATAAAGTAAAACTCTGTAATCCATTTTTTTCTTCCACCTATCATATTATTTTGCAGGAATAACCTGATGGCGCAGAGTTGTTCAAAACTCTCCATCAGATATTATAACAGAGGTATGTACCTTTAAGGAAGAGGGAGTTATTGTTTGTCGTGTACGTAGTGGGGACGGAGGTTAGAGTGTCATGAAATATGCACAGAGGGGACAGGTTTAGAGAAACGACTAAATTGGATGCGATTACCACTTTTCGGTATGAGAAGTGTAAAATTTATTCATAATAGAACTAAGTTTAAAAATGATTGAAATAAGGGGAGGGTTCCTTATGCTCACAGACGACTGGTTCACAATACAGCAAATTGACGTGTGCACTTATGCGATCAGCGAGTACGGTCATTGGGAAAAAGTTCATTCTTTTTTGCTGATTGGAGAAAAAAAGGCTGTTTTGATCGATACTGGGCTTGGTATTGATGATATTAAAAGAATCACAGACCAGCTTACTGATTTGCCGATCTATGTAGTAACCACGCATGTGCATACAGATCATATCGGCTGTCACGGTGCGTTTGAACATATATACGTTCATAAGGCGGATCAGAGATGGCTTGTGAAAGGGATTGAAGGGCTTTCTATTGAGCAGGTGAGAAAAGGCATCAGAAAAGCGATTACCAAGCCGTTGCCGACATCCTTTGATCCTGAAACGTAT
Source organism: Jeotgalibacillus sp. JSM ZJ347 (assembly GCF_044383825.1). Lineage (NCBI taxonomy): Bacteria > Bacillati > Bacillota > Bacilli > Caryophanales > Caryophanaceae > Jeotgalibacillus > Jeotgalibacillus sp. JSM ZJ347. Next base: position 165,355 of record NZ_JBISEN010000003.1, read on the forward strand.
GAGCCATTCAAAGGTGAGCCGACTGGTTTGCTTGAGGATGGAGATACAATGGATCTTGGGAACAGAAAGCTTCATATTATTCATACACCGGGACATTCACCAGGACATATTTCTGTGTTTGATGAAACGAACGGTTATTTATTCACGGGCGATCTTTTATATGATGAGACGCCAGTGTATGCTTTTTATCCATCAACTGACCCTGAGGCGCTGATTGAGTCATGGGAGAAGATTGCTACGCTTAAGGGTGTCAAAAAGGTATTTGGTTCACATAATTCAGTCGGGTTAGAGCCTGAGATCCTGCTTGAAGCGAAGAATGCCGCCATCTTTTTGAGAGAGCATGACCTGGCAAGGTTTGGGACGGGTGTTCATGAGTTTAACGGGTTTAGTGTGAAGTTTTGAATGGCAAAGGAAGTCTGGAATTAGACCATTCCAGACTTCCTTTTATAAGGTTATTCTGTTATCTCTACATCCTTCAACTGATACAATCCACTCGCATTCATCCAGAATCCTTCTACTTCATCCAGGTGTCCTGCAAGGTACGTCTGGTGCTGCAGGTAAATGGCAGGTGACAATTCAATCAGACGCTCCTGTGCATCCGCATAAAGCTGCTCCTGTTCTGCTTCATCCGTTGTCTGGCGTGCGTCATCCAGATAGCCGTCCAGCTGTTCATCCTGAATCATAAACCGGTTGCCGGCTGATCCGATTTGTGAAGAGTGGAACAGTGGGTATAGACCCGTATCGGCATTCGCATTCTGATTTGACCAGCCCAAAATGAACATGTCGTGCATGCCTTCGCCTGTCTGTTCAAGGTAAGCGCCCCATTCAAGCACTTCTACTTCAACATTGACACCAATTTCGCTCAGTGCATCCTGCGTTGCGACCGCGATATCCATACGCTGCGGGTTATCGTTGGTCCAGATTGTTGTATCAAAGCCGTCTTCATATCCTGCCTCAGCAAGAAGAGCCTGTGCTTCCTCAACATTGTATTCAAGTCCCGGAATGTCAGCAGCATTTGGAATCACCGGCGCAAGAGGTCCGGTAGCTACTTCACCATATCCATCATAAATACCATTGATAATTTCTTCTTTATTAATTGCCATTGATACAGCCTGTCTGACCTTTGGATCATCAAAAGGTTCTTTTTCAGTATTAAATCCAATGTAGTTCAGGCCAACACTATCCTGCGTTGCAAGCGATGCACCGTCCATCTGTTCGACGCGTGCTGCTTCGTTTGGTGCAAGCGGATCAATAATGTGGGCATAGCCTGTTTCAAGGTTAGCTACACGTGTTCCGCCTTCAGGTACGATCTGGAAGACAAACGAATCATAAGCGACTTCGCCATCCCAGTAATCCTCATTTTTTACAAGCGTCATTTCTTCACCAGGTGACCAGCTTTCAAATTCAAGGAATCCTGTACCAAGCGGATTTTCATTAATATAAGAACCCGGTTCACCGCCATTTTCAATTGCTTCATAATCAGACGCAATCGCTGCCGGGCTGATGATGGACCCACCCATATTTGTCAGGTTGGCAAGGAGCGGTGCAAATGGATACTTCAGGTTGAAGCGTACTGTATATTCGTCCACAACCTCCACACTGTCGACCATTTCAAACTGAACAGCGCGTGGTGAAGCAATATCTTCATCCAGAATGCGGTCAAAGTTTGCTTTTACAGCCTCTGCATTAAACGGTTCACCATCGTGAAATGTGATGCCTTCACGCAGCTTGAATTCCCACGTGACATCATCAACTGTTTCCCAGTCCTCAGCCAGCTGAGGCTGAATTTCACTGTTTTCATCAAGTGTAAACAGTTTTTCATATACCTGGACCTGCATATTGGCAGAAGGAATATCATTTGTCATATGAACGTCCATTGATACAGCGTCAGACATCGTCGCAAGGACGATCTCATCAGCACTTACACCTTCAGATGATACGCCTGATGATGTGCTCTCATCACTTCCGCCGGCACAGGCAGAAAGCAGTAAAAATGTTGATAAAGCAGAAACCCCAAGTACATGTTTCTTCAAAAAAATGACCCCCAATTTATAATCTTTAGACTTACGAAAATTTAGATTATTGAAATTATAGAGGTTCGAATAGACAAAAATCAATAGATTCTGACAATTTTTATTTCGATTTCCGTATAAAAGTGAATAAGTGCTACGAGAGTTCTATTTATTGGATTTTCAGTGAGTCTTATTACTTCTTTGATTTAACGCAGTGAAGTATAAGTGTCTAATCATAATTTAAGTTGCTGGACCTTCCGAATCCTTCCACGGCTCTTCCCCTGAAAGTGAATATTTTTCAACCAGCAGTAGTGACATAAAGGTTTTCAGCCAAACCTGAAACGGATCAGGTTCTTCTGCATATTCGATATAAAGATGTTTGAGAGTTGGGGCGATGTCTTCTGTTGCATCCGTATCAAATTCATACATTGCTACAGGGAGATGAAGCTGATTGGAGAAAGGGAGCAGAACAGCGGAGATAATAGATCCGACTTCCGGAAGTGCATGATTCGAATCATGGAGTATCATTTTGATTGTTTCTTTGTTTTTCAGATTAACGAGGTAACAGCCGTAAGGGCTAACACCTTTTGCTACGTAAAAAAAGTCAGGGATGACATGTTGAGTTAGCTGAAGCCAGGATAAAAATAGAGGGTGATCTTTAAAGAAGGTGAAATGCTCATAGTGGAATTTCGTGAAAATATTAGATGAGGGGTTTTGATGTGCGTCATTCAGGAGTCGCCACCAGTAAAATAATTGCGCAGCATCATCTGCCTTTTCGGGGCGGGCTTCACAGGTTTTAGCGAACCTCAAAAAGTCAGGGTAGATACCGGCGATCGATTGTTTGATGACATGTTGCTCGAGTTTTTTAAAAACATCTGTGAAGAATTGATTGCGCAGCTCTTTTGAAAGGGGGTAGGCAGTACGAAAGACTTTGCTGTCAGCTCTAGCCTGCTCAAACGGTATAGCGGTATGACAAGTGGACTTTTTCATTACATAACCTCGCTTTATATTTTTCCTTTTGAAAAAGGTTCTGTACATCTTTCTAGCTTCGTTTTGGATAATCCTGCTAAAGAATGAAATAATATGAGTAGAAATTTTTGATCGAAGGAAAGGGTGAGGGATATGGGGAAATTATTTACTTCAGTATACGATGTTGCAATGAAACCCTTTGAAAATGCAGGTTTTGCGAGAATTCGAAGTAATCTGCTGAAGCACGTAAAAGGAAATGTGCTCGAAATTGGCTTTGGTACAGGCGCTAATTTCCCTTTTTACCGGGATGCGGCATATGTAGAAGCAATTGAGCCGAACGCTGAAATGATTGAACTGGCCTACGCTAAAATCATGCGTGCATCAGTTCCGATCCAGACTTATCAGGCAAAAGCAGAGCAGCTGCCGTTTCCTGACGAGTCCTTCGATGCGATCACCGGTACGCTTGTCTTTTGTACAATACCTGACCCGGTCAAAGCGCTACAGGAAATTAAAAGAGTCAGCAAGCCTGGCGCAACCTTTCACTTTTTTGAACATGTAAAAGTCGATCACCAAACCGCAGCCAAAGCACAAGAACTCCTCACACCTGCCTGGAAAGCCGTATGTGACGGCTGCCACCTGAATCGTCCGACGATTCAGCTTTTCAAAGAGGCGGGGTTTGAAGTGGAGAAAGTGAAGAAGTATGGCAAAGGGGTGTTTGTGGTTTTTGAGGGAAAGGTGTGAAATCGCAATCTGGGTGGGTATGATAAAAACGGCTCCACTCTAGCCCTTTTACTCCCCTGATAACCAAATCCCTGAAATGGTTTCATCCTCCTGACTCCAAAACATTAATGAAATCTTGTTTTCCTGGTCTGTATAAACTGTTGCTTTGCCGAGCCCCATTTCCCAATATGTATAACCATGATCTACATACAATGCTTTTGCTTTAGTTAATTCATCACCGTTTTTATAACCGGATGATGGTGCAGAGGCACTTTCGCCCGAAGATAAAGAAAGAACCATATTGTCATAGTTAATATTTAAATAAAAATGATCTATGGTCTGACAGTTGAATCTACTCTCTTTTCGCTTTACTCAAGGCTTCCAAGCTCATTCGACTGCTTTTGAGACACTTTTTCATATTAGTACAACCCTTCAAGCGCTTTCTCTATACGAAACTGTGAGATCCTTCATTTTGGTGCCCCCTGCTGATCAGAAGCTTTTTCTCTTCCCTTATAAATAAAGTACATACTGCCCATCAACAGGATTAATCCCGCTCCGTGCATCACATCATTTCCTAATTGCCCAAAGCTGTTAACAGTAAGGTTCATCAGAAATATGCCAAACAAAGCAATGAAGATCCCGAACGCAATTTTCATCTAACTCCTCCTCATATTCATCATGATTCTATTGTAATGGAAATAGTTAGGTAATGAAATGCCAGTTAGAGAAGGTGTGATATGATCAGGTCATGATGATATTAGATTAAGTAGAATCGGAGGAATCGACAGAATGAACATCTCAGAACTAACACCATCACAGGCGCGGGAACTGATCAGAAAAGGAGAATGGACAAAACCGACTTCAGGAATGGCGAACGGCTACATTCAGACAAATCTGGCTGTACTGCCAAAAGAGCTGGCTTTTGAATTTCTGTTATTCTGTCAGCGTAACCCAAAGGCCTGTCCGATTATTGATGTCATTGAAGAAGGATCTGCGGTTGCTGCACTTGCCGCTCCTGACAGTAATGTAAAAATGGATATACCAAAATATCGGGTTTATCGTGACGGGCAGTTTACTGAAGAGCGGAGCGATGTAACGGATATCTGGACAGATGACATGGTCGGATTTCTCATCGGTTGCAGCTTCACGTTTGAAGAAGCGCTATTGAAAAATGGGATTCCAATCAGGCACATTGAAGAAGGATGTAATGTACCAATGTATAAAACATCAATTGCCTGCACAAAAGCCGGACGTTTTGAAGGGCCGACCGTTGTCAGTATGCGTCCGATGACCGAACAGCAGGCGATCAGAGCGGTTCAGGTAACGAGTCGATTTCCATCCGTACATGGTGCACCGGTCCATATAGGAGATCCGTCTAAAATAGGCATTCAGAATTTGAACCATCCTGATTTTGGAGATGCGGTGACTGTAAAAGAAGGTGAGGTACCTGTATTCTGGGCGTGCGGTGTGACTCCGCAGGCAGTGGCCATGCAGGTGAAGCCGAGTCTGATGATCACACACTCGCCTGGTCATATGCTGATCACTGACGTGAAGAATGATGAGTTTTCCATTCTATAATTGATTCATGAACACTCTGAAAAAACCGGGCATATGATAGGTTATCACGTGTGAAAGGATTTGAGTGGATTGCACCATATGAATCAGCCTTATCAGATGATGGGTATGCAGGGGCATCACTGGACTTGTCCATGTTATGACCAGCTGAGAGACCATGGTCCTGAACCATTTGTGACAAATATTCATGAAGATGCATGTCAGAACCATGCGTTTCGCAGAGCTTTATGGACAGGGGATTATCTTCAAATCACATTAATGAGTCTGATGCCTGGGGAATGTATCGGAGTAGAAATGCACCCGAACCTTGATCAGTTTTTGAGAATTGAGTCCGGACAGGGCTTCGTTCAGATGGGGGCCGGGAAGGATGCCATGAACTACATGAGTCACGTATTCGATGACTGCGCGATCGTCATTCCTGCCGGCACCTGGCATAATCTGACGAACACAGGGTGTGTGCCGCTCAAGCTGTATTCGATTTATGCTCCGCCAAATCACCCGTTTGGCACTGTGCATCAGACAAAAGCTGATGCAATGACAGCTGAGGGTGAGCACGAAAACCATTATTAAAATGAGTTCGTATCATATCCGCTTAAAGCACAAATTGGAGTTTTGCCGCTTGTGTTTTAAGCGGTTTTTTGTGCTTTTTGTGATGTTCAGGCAAAAACGTTGACCCATCAATTAGTGATGTAATATACTCTCGAAGTCAGCTTTTACGAAAAGCTTTAACTGATTAATTGACCCCTCAATGATTATCGGAGGTGCATGCTTTGAGGAGAAATTGTTCTGAAAAAGGAAAAATTATTTATCAATTAAATGATATTTATAAATTCATGAGCCCGAAATTCGAGCAATGTACAGGGTTGAGTCAGTCGAGGATGGATTTACTTCATGTGTTATTTGAAGTGGATGAGATTAATCAATCGGCACTGCGTGAAGAAATCAGCATTGATCACGCAGCTATTACAAGGCATTTGAAACAGCTTGAAGAAAAAGGCATGGTGGCCAGAAGGAAGAATCCTGAAGATAACAGGGTTACCTTTGTCAGGCTGACGAAACAGGGAAGAGATCAGATTGATTCATTTAAAAGTGAGAAGCAGCAGTTCATTGATCGGGTATTAAAGGATTTTTCAGAGGATGAGATCAGTGATCTGTCAGACAAGCTGACAAGAATTCAGCAGAATGTAACGAATATTAATTAAGCAATAAAGGAGTTTTTGACATGAATACAACGATGACAAACGATTTTAAAGAGATTATTACGGGCAGACGCTCAATTCGGGAGTACGATCCTTCAGTGAAGATTAGTAAAGAAGAAATGACAGAAATCTTAACAGAAGCGACGCTTGCACCTTCATCTGTTAATCTTCAGCCATGGCGTTTTCTGGTGATTGATAGTAAAGAAGGAAAAGAAACCTTGAAGCCGCTCGCAATGTTTAATCAAAAGCAGGTAGAAACATCTTCAGCTGTCATTGCAGTATTTGTAGACATGAACAGTCTTGCATATATTGAAGAGATTTATGATACAGCTGTTGAGAGAGGACTTATGCCCGCTGAAGTAAGAGATCGTCAAGTGCCTGGCATCAAGGGTATGCTCAGCTCTGTACCTGAACAACAAATGAAGGAAATGAACCTGATCGATGCAGGTCTGGTTTCGATGCAGCTGATGCTTGCGGCACGTGCTCACGGTTATGATACAAATCCAATTGGCGGTTATGAAAAAGATCAGATTGCTGAAGCCTACGGCATGGATAAAGAGCGCTACCAGCCGGTTATGCTCATTTCGATTGGGAAAGCAGCAGAAGAAGGTTACCAGTCTGTCCGTCTGCCAATTGAAGAAATCGCTCAGTGGAAGTAAAAGAAAAGAGGAGATTCATATGATCATTACACTTGCACATTTACAAATACAATCTTCAAAAGAAGAAGCATTTCTCGCTGCTGCAAAGCTTTTAACAGCAGCCTCAAAACAGGAAGAAGGCAACGTTTCTTACGACCTGAAAAAAGATACAGAGCAGACAAATATGTTTACAATGGTAGAGATCTGGTCTGATATGGATGCTGTCGAGCGTCACAATGAAAGTGCACACTTTAAAGCATTTGCTGAACAGGCACCTGCATTTCTTGCTGCGCCATTATCTATTCAAATGTTTAAAGGTGAAGAACTGAATATGTCTTAATCAAAAGATCCGGCTACGTGCCGGATCTTTTTTCATCATGAAAAATCCCAATCTGCTCCGGCGGCCAGACGCGCACCTTCAGCCTTTTAGCAAAATGAAGCAGTGCCGGTTCTGATGGCAGCGTGATTCCTGCACTTTCAGCTACGTCATTTATCCGGAACGCAGCCTCTGCTTCCTGCAACGTCCACTGTTCATGAAAAATAGCACCTTTTAAAACTTTGTTACGCTTTACGGTAAATAACGCATAACGTTCAGTCAGCCAGTGGGAAAGAGATCCTTTCTCGGTCTGAAAAGGTTCTCCTGAAGGTGCATAAAGTCCATCAAATTCACCAGGTTCAGCACGCCTGTCTTTCCGGCTGCTTTTAAAATGAATCCGGTCCCCGGTGCTTGAAACTTCCATGTCTGCGTGTAAATAAGGAAGTGCATAAGACAGGTTTGCAAGCTGAACAGCAAGCGGGCTGTTGGCATCCAGACTGAAAAAGTAAATGCCGGGTTCTCCGTTGAACGTCACATAGGTTCTCACGTTCAGTTCACTGAAACGCTTTTTATATTTGATTGCGGATAATCCTCTGAAGTGAATATCACTCATTTCAAAAGGTACAACGCTGACCCAGGCCTGTCCTTGGTAAGTATCAATTTGCAGACAGTCTGGAAGAAGCTGACGAAGTTCATGAGTATCGACTGGATAATGGGCAAACAGCAGGTCATTCCAGGTCTGCCCCATAATCCATTTGCGATTTCGCTGATTAACCAAATGAATCACCACCTGCTTTCATCTTAAAAAACATATGCTGCATTTACGAATTTGGAGGTGTGGGAGATGTTTTTTTAAGCAGTAAAAGCAGATTCTTCATTCAATTAAAGTTATAATTAGATGACAAGGAAATAATGGAAGGATGTCTGGATGAAAAAGAAGTGGATTGTGATATCTGCAGTTGTGGTCGTGTTAATAGTTGTTATGTACGGTGCTGTCGGAAATTACTTTTATAATTATGCCCTTAGTGCAAAGGATGAAAAAGAGTTTTTAGAGGGGAATCCAAATCTGGCTGAAAGTGAGGCTGTGATGGCTGAAGTCGCTGAAGCACTGGATACAGCAGATGAAGCGTTCGAACAGGAGCACCAGCCGGAAGAAGTTTCGATTACTTCCAATGATGGTCTTAGCCTTTCTGCTGATCTCTATGAGAACGAAGAAGCCGGTGACGCCTGGGTGATTGTGGCACATGGTTATATGATGGATGCCTCAGGGATGACGAGGTATATCCGGAACTTTTATGAGCAGGGCTACAATGTCATTGCGCCTGACCTGCGTGGGCACGGGGACAGTGAAGGTGACTACATAGGTATGGGCTGGCATGACCGCCTGGATATGCTTCAATGGATCGATGAAGTAATAGCACTTAATCCGGATGCCGAGATTGCATTATTCGGAATTTCAATGGGTGGGGCAACAGTGATGATGACGTCCGGTGAAGACCTTCCTGAAAATGTAAAGGTCATTGTGGAAGACTGTGGTTATTCATCTGTCAGTGATGTCTTTACCTACCAGCTGGATGATTTGTTCGGACTGCCTGAATTTCCAGTATTAAATGCAGCCAATACTGTAGCGAATATTCGTGCCAATTATGATCTTTATGAAGCGTCAGCGGTTGATCAGGTTGCTAAAAGTGAAACGCCTATGCTGTTTATCCATGGAGATGCAGATACCTTTGTTCCTTTTGATATGCTGAGTGATGTGTATGAAGCGGCTGATGTGGAGAAGGATCAGCTAATTATTGAAGGAGCAGGTCATGGCGAAGCTGAAAAAGTGGACCCTGAAGCTTACTGGAATAAGGTTTGGGTATTTGTAGATCAGTATATTTAATAAATAGAAGGAATTAGCAGGGAGAAACCAGAACTGTATATAGAAGAATGGTGTCGTTCAGTCTGAAGGAGTGTGATGACTGTGAGTCCTAAAAGGTTAGTGATCTTCTGGATTATTCCGAATATCTTATTTTACATCGCCTTTATCGCCGCGCTGATTTTCGTTTTTACACAATCAGAGGAGATCAGAGAAGCAGGTCAGATGGGCATATGGGCGCTGATGATTGTAACGCTGCTAATTATCGCAGTGTTAGGAAGTGCAAGAATTAAATACTGGTTAAAACGCTAAAGAGAAGCCTGGTTTCATTCAGGCTTCTCTTTATTTTTGCCTCCGGTCTTTTACGATCATGTATAGCCCGAAAATGATGACTAAAAATCCGGCAGTTTGTATGACGATGTTGCCGGTCGGACTGACTTCATTGAATGTAAAGTTGGTCAGCACAAGACCGATGAAACAGATAAACAGTCCAAGTGCGAGTTTCATATAATACCACCCTGATCTTAATGATAACTTTATTTTAACATGTATTGACCAGCTAAGGCTGAGGTGGCATATCCAGTGGAATTTCATAATAAGAGCAGCCCTGCCATTCGAGCTCGCGAATTAAAATATGATAAGAAGAACGGAAGAAAGCCTGAATATCTGTTGGATTCATGTCATTCTCTTCTTTTAAGTGAAGGAAAAACTCACTGGCGTCTGCATTGTAATAAGCTGTCTCGGGTTCGATATCATCTTCATGCTCGAGCGGATGGAATTGAAACGGGTACGGAAGAATGAAAAATGACGGATCATCTGTGTTGTCGTCCCCAAGCCAGAACCCAAACTCAATAAAATGCTCATCAAAGGCGGCTTTTTCAATCACTTTATTTTCAGAGAATGGCTCCATCTTACCGTGAAGAATGAGCGTTGATATATCAAAGGTTCCCCAGAACAATGCAGGCATCAGCTTTCTGCAGCGATATGGACTGATAAAGGTGAGTTCCTGATGATAAGCAAATTGAAACAGCTTCAATCCTCTCAGGGCTTTTTCCTGATTAAATTCGCGCGGGATGTTGTCTTCATCAAATTTAGTCGTATAGGGCATTTCCTGTGGAGTTGTGTTGATTGTCAGGCTGATTTGATTCTTGTGAAGGACAGAAAAAATCTCTTCATAATACTCCCTGATTGATTTCTGATCAGTCATCCTGATTGTATGGAGGCTTCCGTCTACATTAATGATGATTGTAGCCTGTGAAATTGATAAATCGATTTGAAAAAAGCGGTCGTTGTACGAAAGCAGTCCAGTTGAAAAGCCTTCAGCTGTGACCGGCAGTGTGACATGGCCCCACTGAGGCTGCTGCGGCGCAGTTTTTAGCTTTATTTTCCCGAGAATTTGAGAGAGGAGATGCAGTGTAAATTTTGTTTCCTTCCATTCACTGTGTTTGATCATGGTTCATCCTCCTTCGATCGTATCCTCCTATATTCCCTGTAAAGCATCCGCGTAATCTTTCAGGGGTTGAAATTTTCACTAAAGGGAAAAGACAAATTAAAAAAGGAGGCGTGGATGATGGATTTTACATTTAAACAGGAAGAAAATCGGTTTGCAGCTTATGATCAGGAGCATAATGAAGCAGGAGAAGCAACCTTCAGCAGAGCAGGAGATAATATCCTGATTATTGATCATACAAGCGTCAAAGATAACTACAGAGGGCAGGGTGTTGCCGGGAAGCTCGTCAAACATATCGTTGAAAAAGCGAGAGAAGATCATCAAAAAATTATGCCGCTTTGCCCGTTTGCCAAGGCGGAGTTTGATAAGCACGAGGAATATCAGGATGTATTACACAGTTAAGTTGGATGATCTCTCCGGCACATTCATCTGATTGAAAATGTTCGAATCGGGTAAACACCTCACATACTGACTTTTTAAGGAGTGGTTTGGTGAGTGTATTTAAACTGAACGATCAGGCACCTGATTTTAAGCTGACAGGTCTGGATCGAAAAGAATATCATTTATCAGATATGCTTGAACAAAATGATGAGAAATGGTTTCTGCTGATCTACTTCCGCGGCTCATGGTGCCCGGCATGTATGGAGGAACTGGATGAGCTTGAAGATACAATCAGCTACTTTGACAAACATAACATCAGTCTGTTAACCATCACACATGATGAAAAGACCAGTCTGGAAAAGATGATAAAGGAACACCAATTCAGCTTTCCAGTACTGCTTGATGAAGATTTCAGCTTTTTAAAAAGCTATGACGTGTACTATCACGGTGAGGATGCGCCATATGAAGATCACGGCGAGCATGCTGAGCCGGCATATTTTCTGTTAAATGAAGAAGGGAAAGTGCTGTATCAGCAAAGGCAGACGAACCCGTTTGGCAGACCTCATGCAAAAGAACTGAGAAAAACCATTCAGTACATCAGAAAAAATCTGAAATAACAGAACGGAAATGTTTTAGTTGACCGTTAAAATGACTAGGAGGATGTTAAACGTGAAAGTATTAGTAATTGGAGCAAATGGACAGGTAGGAAAGCATTTAACAAAGATGATTCAGGAGAAAGATCACTTTGAAGCACGTGCAATGATCCGTAAAGAAGAACAAAAATCATATTTTGAGGATCTTGGCGCTGAAACTGCACTTGTCGATCTTGAAGGTGAAGTTGAAGATATGGTAAAAGCTGCTGAAGGTGTTGATGCGATTGTATTTACAGCTGGATCAGGGCCGAATACAGGCGATGATAAAACAGCAACGATCGACCTTGATGCGGCAGTTAAAACGATTCAGGCAGCAGAAAAAGCAGGCGTGAAACGCTATGTGATGGTCAGCTCATATGATACAACACGTGAAGAAATTCAGAATGCACCAGATTCATTCAAGCCTTATGTCATTGCCAAGCACTATGCTGACGAATGGCTGCGCGGCACAGGACTGGACTTCACAATCGTTCATCCGGGCGGACTTACAAATGATGAGGGTACAGGCAAAGTAAAAGCAGATGTATCAGTGGATCGCGGCGAAATTGCGCGTGAAGATGTTGCCCGTGTCCTGCTTGCCGTACTTGAAAATGATTCAACGATCAGAAAAGAGTTTCAGGTGATTAATGGAGAAATTGAAGTATCTGAAGCTATAAAAAGTTTATAAGTCAAAAAAGATGATGTCCGGTCTACTGCCGGGCATCTTTTTTAAATTCCCTGTTAAATAAATCTTCATTTATACCGCCAATATCTGGTTGCCCTGACTGCTTTAGCAGAGTATAGTAAATGTCAGGGAAAATTATGAAATAGAAGGCGGTGAGAATGGATGGACTGGATCCAAATTGTGATCTTAGCGGTAGGCATTGGGTTGTTCAGTGGTGTGGTAAATCTGGTGCTATACCTTCAGCTTAAGCAAAAATACAAAAAGCTGACTCAACAGCACCGGCAGTTCATTCATCTCGTTGAAACGCAGAATGACTTTATGTATTACGCTGATGTTTATCCGGTTGTCACATTTAAATACCTGAGCCCGTCAGCCGAAAATTTCTTTGGAAAAGGAAGCAATGACAATGCGTACCTAAGTCCGGAAGTGGCTTTTCGAGACATTCATCCGGAGGATCAGGCGCTTTTGTTAAAGAAAATTAGCGGCGACGTTGATTATAGTCAGCCGATTATTCAGCGCTGGAAGGATCATAACGGAGAATACAGATGGTTTGAGGAATACGCAACGCCCATTTATGAAGACGGCAGACTCGTTGCACTGCAGGGCATGCTCAGAAATATTGATGAGCGGATTGTCATGCAGGAAAAGCTTCAGTACCAGCTCTATCATGATAGTTTAACTGATCTTTACAACCGTACATATTTTAAAGAGGTATTTACTAAGCTCGACCAGGATGAGTCGCAGTCAGCCGGATTATTACTGTGTGACCTTGACCAGCTGAAATTTACGAATGACACATTTGGACATTCAGTGGGTGACCAGCTGATTAAAAGAGCCGCTGATCAGTTGAAAGCTGCGACAGGAGATGAGGCAATTACGGCCAGAATCGGTGGAGATGAATTTGTTGTATTAATGCACAATATTGATGAACAGGAACTGCTTGACCAAATGGAACGGGTCAGAAAGACCTGCAGGGAAGCAGAAGTATTTCTGTCAATCGGAGCCGCTTTCACGCCATCATCAACAGGACAAATGACATCCTTGTTTTCTGAAGCGGATCAGAATATGTATAAAGATAAAGAGGTCAACAGACAGTGTATATAATATAAATATCATGCACCCTTCCTTCTTCAACAGATTATTGAATGAAAGAAAGGGTGCTTTATGTTTAAATTAAGGAAATAGACAATGAATGGAAGGTGTTTTTGATGAAAATCGGAGTAATTGGCGGAGGGATATCAGGTCTGATTGCTGCACGAAAATTACAGTCTGAAGGCCATGAAGTGGAAGTGATTGAAAAAAGCAGAAGCGTCGGTGGACGCTTGGCAACTAGAAGAATCGGGGAAGGGCAGGCGGATCATGGCGCAGTCTATTTCACCGTACGCGATGAAGCGTTTGATCTGGAAGTACAGGAATGGGTATTAGCTGGTGTAGTGAAGAAATGGGCTGCAGATCCTCATCCGAAATATATTGGAACAAACGGTATGAATAAACTTGCAAAGTTTCTTGCTGAACCGCTGCATGTTCATTTGAATGAGAAAATAGTGAATGTGACTGCTACAGAGGAGGGGATGACATTAACCGGCTCAGCGTGTTATGAGTATGATGCAGTCTTGCTCACAGCACCACTGCCCCAGGCAATGGAGCTTCTTGAAGCATCAGATATTCTGCTGACAGAAGAAGATAAAAAGCTGCAGTCCTACATATTTGAACCTGCATTTGTCGGGTTAATTGAATTAGCGCATAATGTGCCGACAGGAGAATATGGACTGCTGGATCAAAACCTTCCGGATGAGGTCTTAAAAATCGTGAATAATTTTGAAAAAGGCATTTCTAAAAATCCGATCCTGAGCATATATATGACGGGTGATTGGAGTGAAAAGTGGTATGAACGTGAGAATGAGGCAATCGCTGAAATTGAGCGTCTGTTATCACAGGAACTTGGAGAATTAAAAGTTGCATCTAAGCAATTGAAACGCTGGCGCTATGCACAGGCGAAGCAGGTGTTCGAGGCACCTTTTTACAAGTTGAGTGATCAGCCGGTATGGCTTTGCGGGGACGTGTTCCTGCGACCTGATGATCCATCCGGGAACACCAGGGTTGAAAGTGCTTATTGGTCCGGTCTAAAAGCGGCAGGAAATCTGCTGGACAACCTCCGGCGTTAACGCTGAGAGACCCTTTTTTTAACAGTCAGTGGGTCAGGTACAGAGGTTAACAAAGGATTTTCTATCAGCTTATACGGATGAGTATGAATCAGCATGGTTTCAAGCTGAATCGGCATATTTGCTTTTTTATAAGCGCAGATTAATGGAAATTGAAGCTCATTCACCGCATGATCAATAATTTTTTCGAGGTCATCAATCAGGTGGTGAGGTTCTTCCATTGAGCTCCACTCTACATGCGCCCAGGAGCGAAAGGCTTCCTGATTCTCTAAGTAAGGCTGGACTGTTTTTTCGAAGTAAGCTGCGATCGCTGGCGGGTGATAGCTTCCAGACGAAAAGTAAAAGTCAAAGCTGTTAATAAAATGAATGAATTCCATGTCTTTTTTTGATAAAAGAGGCTGGAGTTCTTTTTTGATTTGACGATATATACGTTCATTCTCAATTAAAATAATCGTTTCTTTTGCCTGAATACTGTCCAGAATATAACTGACAACGGTCTGTAGATACGTTTGCATGGCACCGTAGGCATAAAGAACATGGACATTTCTTTTCGTTTCAATTAGGTCTGGAAGTGAATGTTTCATCTGATCATCCTCCCTGAATAAATCTTCATTTTTCATTATACTAGAGTCATAACCTTTACACAAAACTATTTCGAGAAAAGAAACTTAGCTTAGAGGATGGATAAAATGAAGGGAGAACACAGGAATGAAAGTGACTGTAAGCTCATATAATCATAAGTGGCCAATGTTATTTGAAGAAGAAGCTGAAAAGATCCGATCTATTTTCAAAGACGAACTGATTGATATTCATCATATTGGAAGTACATCAGTACCCGGTCTTCAGGCTAAGCCGATTATTGATATGATGCCTGTGCTAAAAGAAATCGCAGAAGCAGATCGCCTGGCAGGTGAAATGGAAAAGCTGGGCTATGAGGCTTTAGGAAAATACGGACTTCCAGGCAGACGATACTTTAGAAAGGGGAAAGAAAAGCGGACCCATCATGTTCATATGTATGATCTGTCTGGTCAGGATGAAATTGATCGGCATGTGGCGGTGCGGGACTATCTCATGTCGCACCCGGAAGAAGCATTACGATACGGGAATCTTAAGCAACAGTTGGCTGAATCTTATCCAAGAGACATAGAAGCATATATGAACGGCAAGGATCAGTTCGTGAAAAACTTGGAGCGAAAAGCGATGAAGTGGAGGGAATAATACAAATCATTACAATTATTACAAAAAGATTAAATTAATAGTAATACAGTATATTGAATATTCTAAAAGATGTAAAATAGGACTAAATATACAATGAAAGGAAAATGATATGGGAATTGATCAGAAAGTTCATTCGCAAGTTTCCGCGATGCCGCTGTCAGTAGAAATGATTTTAGACATGTGCCCACCTGAAAAAAACTTTCGGCTTTACCCGGCAAAGGAATTACTTGAATCATGGACTTCAACAATGGTTTCACTTCTGAACGCCTCTGTTCACCGCGGATATGGACTCAGCATCAAAGAAGAACGTGAAATCTCAGTACTGACTTCACATATCATCGTCCAGGGTTATAAAGCCACCTATTTAACTCAACTCACGACCTACATTAGCCTCCAGACAGAAAAATTTCTAAAAAAATATGCACGATTAATTCATCCTTCAGCTAAAGAAGTATTAAATATGATTGAACTTGTGCATCAGTTTGAGGCACGGTGCAAATTAATGATCAATCGCAAAGCAAATATCGTACTCATGCCATCAATGAGCTATCGTGAATCTGCATGTACACTCGCAGACTGAATCATCTGCTAGAAACCTTTCCATCCTAAATGGAAGGGTTTTTCTTTTGAACAGGCAGAGTACAAGGGGCTGACCCAGTCCTGCGTAATTCTGCTATACTTAATGCAACTTATTTTTGGAAGGAAGACTTGTGATGAAAAAATTATTTTTGAGTCTGGGTGCGCTTCTGGTTGCAGGTGGCTGTTCAGCTACGCAGGAAGAGAGTAAAAGCAGTGAATTAACAGTATCTGCTGCTGCAAGTCTTCAGGATGTCCTTGGAGAAATTGAAGCGCAGTTTGAAGAGGAAACTGGGATTGAAGTGACATTGAATTATGGAAGCTCAGGGAGTCTGAAGCAGCAGATCTCACAGGGTGCGCCTGTTGATCTATTTATTTCTGCCGCTGAAAATCATTTTGATGAGCTGGTTGAAGACGGTGTGATCAGTGAATCAGAGAGCGTCAGGTTAATAGGAAATGAACTTGTGCTCGTCGTACCACGGGATGATTTTGATATTGCAACATTTGAAGGTTTAACTGAAGTGGAAAGCTTATCAATCGGAACCCCTGAAACTGTTCCGGCGGGCATGTACAGTCAGGAAGTTTTTGAGGAGCTTGGAATCTGGGAGGATGTGCAGGAACAGATTGTTTTTGCAAAAGATGTTCGCCAGGTTTTAACATACGTTGAATCAGGCAATGTGGACGCGGGCGTAGTCTATCAATCAGACGCACTGGCAGGTGAGCAGCTGAAAATTGCTGCAGTTGCACAAGAGGAGTGGCACACGCCAATTGTGTATCCGGCAGGAATCATAGAAGATACTGATTATCGTGAAGATGCTGAGGCATTTTTTGAGTATCTGCAGAGTGAAGAAGCGATGGCTCTTTTCGAAGAGCTCGGTTTCAAAAGGCTGAACTAACTTATGCCTGTTGATTTTTGGTCACCGCTTAGATTATCAATAGAAATTGCATCGGTTGCGAGTCTGATTGTACTGATGCTTGGACTGGCGGCCGGCAGAATGATGGCTGTACGCAATTTTAGAGGAAAAGCCGTTGTTGAAACATTGTTTTTACTGCCGCTTGTGCTGCCGCCGACTGTTGTGGGGTTCTTTTTAATTGTAATTTTTGGCAGGAACAGCCCGGCAGGTCAGGCGATTGAATGGATTTTTCAGCAGCCGCTTATTTTTACATGGTGGGCAGCAGTGACTGCCGCTGTTGTTGTTGCATTTCCACTAATGTATCAGTCTGCTAAGACCGGCTTTGAGTCGATCGATGAAGAAATCGAGCATGCAGGACGCGTGGATGGAGCGGGTGAGTGGAAGCTTTTCACCTACATATCCATTCCGCTTGCCTGGAAAGCGATTATTGCAGGGTTTATTTTAAGTTTTGCCCGCGCGCTTGGTGAATTTGGTGCAACGCTCATGTTTGCCGGGAATATTCCGGGACGGACACAGACCGCTTCCACAGCGATCTACCTGGCAATTGAATCAAGCAATATGCAGATGGCCTGGCTGTGGGTTGCGAGTATGGTTGGGATTTCATTTGTGATGTTGGTGCTTGTGCAGGGGCTTAGAAGGTAATAAAACAGCATTCGTCACCTCAGACGAATGCTGTTTTTAACTTTTAGGCATCTGGTATTGGGTAGTTTTCGTTCAAATAGTCGAGATAATCCTGAAGTTCATCACGCATATTCAATAGATTTTCGTAGCGATCTTTGCGTTCATCAGGGGTTTCTACTTCACCGAACTGATAAAGTTCCAGTCTGATATCACCGAAAATAAAACGCTTTTCCTGAACCTCCTCATCATCCATATCAATCAGCATAACTGTTCCGTTGCTGTGCAGTACAATTGCACGAAGTCTATCGTTATATTCGTCTGTCAGTTCATCTGACCATTCCGCATCTATTAATGGTTTCTGATAGGCAAGGAAACGATCAAGGTGCATTAAAAAATTTTGCGTCATAATATATGTCTGATAATAAATTTCCTGCTTTTGTGATTGGTATTGAATATATAAGCCGATCGTCGTAGCGACAAATATAATCAATAGTGGAAGTGTCATCTTCTTTAAGACGTTTTTCATTACGTAAGTCAGTCTCCTAACAATCTAATCTGATCGTGCACGAAGCAATAAATGTGTTTAAAAGAATAACATAGTTATAGAAAAATTTGGTGGTTAATTGTGATAAGATCAAAAGAAATAAATCCGGGGGAGGAATGATGATGGAACAAATTGGTATAATTGGCACGATTATGCGTCACCCGGTCAAATCACTGAGCGGCGAACAGGTGAAGTCCACGAAGCTGATGGCCTATGGTGTTTATGGAGATCGCAGTCATGCGCTTTTAGAAGAAGGAAGTTATCATACAGCGACTCAAAATCCTAAGATGGTTGGGTATAGCGCTGTTTTTGAAGGAGAAGAGTCTGAGGATCAATATCCAAAAGTACGGATCACTGCACCAGATGGCCGGGCTTTTTACTGGGATGAAGATGTGTGTCTGGATGAATTTCAGAAACTTGCAGGCAAGTCTTTGAGAAAAGAAGTGTATTCGCCTGAACACGTTCCGCTTGGTGCAATAGAAGAAGAGCATGTTTTGATTGTTAATGAGAACTCAGTGAAAGCGTTGGAGGACGAGACGGGGAAACTGATTGACTGGAGACGATTTCGGCCAAATCTAGTCGTTTCACTGAATGATGAGATCCCTTTTTCAGAAGAGCACCTTGCAGGGAAGAGACTACTGATCGGATCTGCTGAAATTGAAATCGTCAGACCTTGTGAGCGCTGCAGTATTATCAATATTGATCCTGTGACAACAGCGATTGATCCACTAGTGTTAAAAACGGTTTATCAAAAACACGGGAACAACTTTGGCATGTATGCGACTGTGAGGAAGCCGGGTGTCCTATCAATGGGTGATGAGATTATAAGATTGGAGTGAATATGAGTCATGGGTATCGTATTATTTTTTATCGTACATCTGATCATTGGCTTGGGGCTGATTTATTTCAGATCAAAATTGCCTTCCGTTCTAGTGACGTTTGGTGTGGTTTTTCTAGTGATGAGTGTACTGTATTGGGGACGGGTCATCATTGATATGAGTTGATTGGAGGGGATTTAAATGGATGGTTTTAGCCTTGGGGATATGATTTTTCAGCTCGTAATGTTAGGGTTCATTGCTTTATTTATCATTTCATTTAGTCTGTTTATCAGAAGAATGGTTGTTACGAGAACTGTACAAAACAGACAATCAGATGAGACGAATGAAAAGCTGGACCGGATTATTTCATTGCTGGAAGAAAAGCAGGAGCAGAAATGAGATCAGAGCAGGAAATGATGGCGCTGATTTTAGATTTTGCGAAGAAAGATGAACGGCGGATGCTGCATTTTATCAGGCGTGTACGGGAGCTGCCGGTTGATGCGGAGGAGATTTTTTGAGCAGTGTTGTGGTGGTTTGGGGTGGGTATATTGTCACTATTCTATGAACCACCCCGTTTTTTCTAAGAACTCTGTATGTTTTTCTAAGAACGTCAAATGAGATTCTCCGAACAAGCCACGTAGTTCTATGAACATCAGCTATTTTTCTACGAACCACCGAATCGCGCGAGCAAAAATCAGCTCCCTTTCACTACAACCACCCTGCGCCCAGCTACTCTCATATTCAATGTATGCACCACAATCCCAACAACGATCAGTCCGATTCCGGCTGCTGCAACGCCTGATGGCAGCGGGCTCGATAAAAGGATAGCCTCTCCTGCAATCACAAAAAGAACCTGCGTTGCCTGCGTGGCTTCTACTGCAGCAAGATTTCCCTGATCATGCCGGACGCTGTTTGTTGCAATGAAAAACAGTGCAGTGGCAATAATGCCGGAGCTGACTGCAACAATAAATGTCTGGGTGAGCTGTCCTGATGAAGGTGGCCCGGTTTGCACCAGCCCAATCACGCTTAAGAGCAGCCAGACAGGAAGGCTTGCCAGTGTCATACCAAGAATGCGTTGAAAAGTATCCAGACGCTCCCCGCACAGTTCCATCATTTTGCGGTTCCCAAGCGGATAGCAGAAGGCTGCAACCACAACAGGCAAAGCGCCTAGTACTAATGCGGCAACGCTCATCTGATCAGCCTGCTGAATCTGGATCAGCACCACTCCTGCCAGTATGATACTTGAAATGAGTAATGCCCTGAATTGAATAAAATGTCTGCTTCCGTCAGGCTTCAGAAAAAGAGGTGCCAGCAGCAGTCCCGCAACAATCGTGAATTGCCATGTTCCGGCTACAAGCCAGCCCGGACCGTATGCCGCTGCATATGTCAGAGGCGCATAGAACAACACAAAACCAACGACACTCCACTTAATCCACTCGAACGGATGCTTGTTCATTTCACTCAACAGCTCACGAAGATTTCCTCTTAAACCCACAATCACCACTAAAAACGGCACCATAAAGATAAACCGTAACGAAGCACTCCACAGCCAGCTGCCTCCATCCGCTTCCATTGAACGATTCAATATAAACGTCACTGCAAAAAACATAGAAGAACAAATGCCAATTAATAGCGCTTTCATATAGAACACCTCTTTTGATAATATATAAGTGATATAATGTATACTATAATATACTTTTCATAAAAGAGTGCAAGCTTTATTTAACAAAAGGAGGAACTGAGATGCCACATGTAAGTCCTGATGATTTTACAAAACAGGTCGGGAAGGTCCTCAGAAAACTGAGGAAAGAAAGAGAGATGACGCTTGAGGAATTGGCGGATTTGACAGGGGTCAGTAAGTTGACGCTTGGAAAAATTGAACGCGGTGAAGCGAACCCTTCACTCACAATTATCTGGAAGATTGCAAACGGACTGCGCATCCCGATTTCATCATTGCTCGTGGAAAGCCAGGAGGTTACGCTACTTAAAAAAAGCGGAAACAGTGTGATGAGTGAAAATCATTCATTGAAGCTTGAGCCGGTTTTTACCACGCAGGTCCAGGGTTTAATTGAATCTCACAAAGGGTTTTTACATCCTGAAAGCATCTATAAAGCTGAGGCTCACCAACCGGGTGTGAAAGAATATATAACGGTGATGGAGGGCAAGGTGACAGTGCAGGTAGGTGAAGAGGAGTACCAGCTTGAGCGGTTTGATTCTATTAAGTTTAATGCGGATCAGCCGCATGCTTATATCAATCACGCCGGGGAGACAGCTGTTTTGCATTTCGTGATGATGTACACGATCTGAGATTTATAAATTCAGTGAACAATCAGATATTTTAGTGCAGGTCTTTTGTTATTTATTGGTGTTACTGCTTATCAGTTCAAAAAAAAACTTCATGAATCGTGAAAAGTCATGATCACATAAAAGCGTACCGGGTGCTCAAGATATCCGGTACGCCTGCTACTCCTATCCATTCACCTTCACCGTACGCCTCGCAGCAGTTGACTGCTTGCGTCCGCGCACTTTTTCTTCCAGCGCGGGTCCAAGCTGGAACAATAAGACCCCTGCAGAAATCAGCAGCACACCTAAAAACGACTGGAATGTAAAAGGTACCTGCTCCAGTCCGAACCATCCAAGCGAATCCCAAACGAGTCCGAAGAAAATTTGTGAGACCATAACAAGTGAGATTGCACGTCCCGGACCAAGCGACTGAACGCCCTGCGTGACACATGCGACGACACCAACCCCAACCACGCCGCTGAACCAGAACCATAAATCTGCTTCAAAGCGAAATAATGCGGTTCCTTCAAATACAAGCCCGGCTGCGAATGAAGCAAGAAACCCGAGTGCAAGGACAAGCATCGTCGTTGACCAGACGCTGACCTGCTTTTTCACGTTCGCGTTAAAAGTATTTTGAAGGCAGACCAGTGTTCCGCCTAATAAGGCTAGTAAAATTCCTATGACCATCAGAATGCCTCCTTTTCATAAATGTTTTCACCGGCGAGTTCAAGTAGCGCCTGGCGATTTAAAATCTCAATTGACCCCCGCTTCTTTACGATCCAGCCGTTCTGCTGGAATTGCTGAAGCACTCTGTTCAAATGTCTGTAGCTTGTGCCGATCAGATCTGCAATATCAATCAGTGAAGCAGATGTGATAACAGGTTGAACGGGTGTCATGGAAAGCAGATAGCTTGCAAGCCGGACGTCAACTGGATATAGCAGGTTAAAATTCATTGTGTGTGACTTCATTTCAAATTTCTTTGTCACTGTATTAAGCAGAAACTGCAACCACGGCGCATGCTGAGCCATTTCTTTTCGCAAAATGGCATAAGGGATTTCAATTACGGTTGTTTCCATGACACTTTCAACAGTGTTAATAAGTGGGCAATCCCTTACATACTCAATATCACCGACAATATCAAGCGGTGTTTTGAAAGCAAGAATCAGCCGCTTTCCTTCCGGTGTCAGCATCGAGACTTTCAGTTTCCCGTCCACTAACAGGTGCATCTTGTCTGACTTTTCACCCTGCGAAAACAACCGCTCTCCGGCTGCATAGGTCTCCAATTTCATTGAATCACAAACTTTTTGAGTGAACAGTTCATCAAGCTGATACGTTTTCAGATAATCCTTAAGCTGCTTTTTCATGATGCCTCCTAGATCTTCAGCACAATGACGCCTAAAATCATCAGACATACCCCGATAATCTGCGTTCTGCTGATATTCTTTTTGATCATATCGAACCAGCCGAATTTATCAATAAAAATCGCCGCCACAAGCTGAGCGATTAGAAATATACCGATTGTCAGCGTCACGCCCATCAGGTGTACAGCAGTAATGTTACTAAATAATACAATCGCAGCAAGCGCGCCGCCGGAAGCGTACAGCTTTGGCACCTGTCCGAGATCTTTATATGAACGGTCTCTTAGTGCGAGTACAATCAGAACAGCAAGAACAAATCCTGTCAGTTGGGTCATAGCAGCGGCCTGCCACGTTCCGATCTGATCACTGATTGTTGCATTCGCTACACTCTGAAAGGTCAGAAAAAATCCGCCTGCCAGTGCAAATATTACACCTTTCATTTCATTTCCCACCTTTCTGTTAGCCCAACTTTATAACTTTGTCACAGCTGTCAAAAGGACATATGTCCTAATTAGTGTGAATGGTAAAATATATAAAGTAAAGGAAACATTCAAAACTGTGGATCAAGCAGCTATATACTGAATTTGAACTTGGGATATGAAGGAGGAGGCACCATGGAATCAGAACGCTTAAAAATTTTTAATGAACAGCATCAATACATAGGTGAAAAAACGAGGGCAGAGGTGCATGAGAAAGGCTACTGGCATGAAACCTTTCATTGCTGGCTCGTTGAAGGAGATTCACTTTATTTTCAACTGCGCAGCGAGAATAAGAAGGATTATCCGGGACTGCTTGATATTACAGCTGCGGGACATCTGCTGGCAGAAGAAACCGTTCGTGATGGTGTCAGAGAAATGCAGGAGGAGATTGGTATTCAGGCTCCATTTGAACAGCTTCAGCCGCTTGGTGTGATTGAGTGCACAGCTGAGAGAGAAGGCTTTATTGATCGTGAATTTGCCCACACCTTTCTTTTAAAAGGGACTTTCAGTGAGGCGGACTTTGATCTGGAAGATGAAGAGGTGATCGGCATTGTCAAAACTGATCTTGCAGCATTCCACAGACTTTGCAGTGGAGAGGATGACAGGATCAGGATCCAGGGATTTAAAATCAGTGAAGGAAAT
The DNA here is from genome assembly GCF_044383825.1 of Jeotgalibacillus sp. JSM ZJ347. NCBI lineage: Bacteria > Bacillati > Bacillota > Bacilli > Caryophanales > Caryophanaceae > Jeotgalibacillus > Jeotgalibacillus sp. JSM ZJ347. The sequence goes on from NZ_JBISEN010000003.1 coordinate 189,408, forward strand.
AAAATCACCATAGATGAATCTGTTGGAAAAGAGTCATTTGTTCCCCACCAGGCAGAATTTTATCTGACTGTCCTGGACCGGATTAATCAATATAAATGACAGGAACTTGAAACCTTTCCCCTTCTACACACGTAATTCATGTAAGAGGTGACTTAAAATGAACGTACTGAGAATCACAATGACCATCCTGCTGGGGGTATTTCTTTTATTCCCAGGACAGGCGCTTGCAGTCGAGTTTTCCATTGAGCGATCAATGATAGATGCTGAAGTTCAGGAATCCGGGGATGTCTATGTGACTGAAAATCATACTTATGAATTTGACGGTGAATTTAACGGGATCACCCGCTCGCTTGTATCAAAAGCTGATGGACCGGAAGTTACGAATGTGCAGGCTTTTGAAAATGAGGGGCCTTTAAACGTTGAAGAAGATAACAATTTTTATCGGATTTACCGCGGTGGTAAAGATGAAACCGTGACGATCACGCTGACTTATGTCATTGAAAATGCTGTAACAGTGTATGAAGATATGGGTGAGTTTTTCTGGCCGTTTTTCAGTGAAGAGAATGAGTCAGATTATGAAAATATGGTTATTACAGTGACGCCTCCAGTACCAACGGATGATGTGCTGGCACTCGGGTATGATGAGGCTGAAGGAACGGCTGTTACTGATGCATCTGGCAAAGTCGTGTTTAATCTTGGGAACGTCTCCAGCGGTGAAAATGGTGACATCAGAGCGGCTTGGAATTCAGATGTGTTTGCAGCTGAAGGTAATGGAGAAATTCGTTCCGACTTTGAGACAGCCATTCAGAAACAGGAGGAAGAAGCTGCGGCTTTTGCTGAGACGCGTGGATGGGTGATGAATATTGGGATTGTCATCCTGGGGCTTGCAGCCATTTTATTGGCTGTACTCTGTATCAAAGTCTGGATCAGAGCGCGCAGAGTGAAGCGTAAGGCGGATGAAAAGCTGTCGCCAAACGGACCTCCGCGTGAAATTCTGTCATTGATGGGGACGATTTCGTTCAACTATTATCATATGATGACAGGGCAGGCCGTTAACGCAGCACTTTTAGAGCTTGTGAGAAGAGGGCATGTCATTCAGGAAACAGAACGTGAATTCCATATCGTGAGCAGAGACGGATTGCTGGATCATGAACGCATTTTAGCAGAATGGCTGTTTGATACGATTGGTGATGGAGAAACCTTCACGGTTGAACAAGTAGAAGCGTTTGCTAAAAAAGAATCTAACCAGAAGGTCTATCAGGACTATGAAGCGAAGTGGCATGCCGCGATAAAAGAAGAAGTGGACGCAGCTCAGTTCAGTAAGGATATCAGCACGCATCGCAAACTGGTGATTGCTGCAGCTTCAGTATTGCTGCCTTTCCTTGTTTTATTTCCAATGTATGACCTACTGCCAGGACTGTTTTTCTCAATACTGCTTGTCGGCGGATTTGTAACATATATACTTGCTTACCATCCGAGAACACTTGAAGGTGTCATGATCAATAGAGAGTGGCAGTATGTGAAAAAGAATCCGGACACTGATCATTGGTCAGAGGATGATCAAATGAGGGTTTACCTGTATGGAATCGGAACGAAGGACGAAAAGATTTCAGGACCGATTGAAAAGAAATTCGCAGGTTTCAACCCTTCGATGAACCATGGTGGCGTAGATATTTCAACGTTACTATTGTTATCGGTTGCGATTTCACCAGGGTTCGAATCAGCGAATGCCCAGGCTTCAACGACAGCTGCTTCAACAACGTCCACCGGCTCTGCAGGCGGAGTGGGTGGAGGCGGTGGAGGATCTGGTGCGTTTTAAAAAATCGATTTGGAGATTTGCTGTATGAAGAATTTTTTAAAGCTGATGGTACTGGTGACAGCTGTATGGATCGTCTTTGTTGCCGTTTTATCAATCATCGATATAGTTCCTGCTGATGAACAGCAGCCCGGTACTCATTATTTATCCGGACTGGATTCCTTTCTATTCATGTTCATGATCACCATTCCATATGCTCTTGGCGCTGCTGTAGGGTCTTATCTACTCTATCTCCTGTTTAGAAAAATGAAGCTGCGCAGCATGATGGCCGGTGTGTTGAGTCCTGTACTCATAGTGAGTACAATTGTTGGCGTTATTGTATGGTATGAAGGAAAAAATGTGACGAACCGGCTGTTTCTTTTGCCTGAAGGTTATACAGGAGACGTATATATTGTCTACAATGTGAAAGGAGCACCGGAGCTCGAAGAAGAGAATGGTTATTCAGTCATTCCGATTAATGAAGAAGGATACTATGTTACTTCAACACCTGACATGGACTACGGGACTGTGACAGATCAATACTTCTATGTGGATCAGGCGGGGAACAGAACTGCCATTGACGACCATTGTGTCAGTATTTTCGGCACCGGGGGCTATCAGACAAGTGAAAATGAAGAAATAGATTTAATATATACCGGGTTCGCTTTAACACAACAGGAGTGCAGCGAGGCGTTCATGCTTCAGTACCGAAATGGGGAGTTGCATGGGAGCCCGGTGATGGCAGACATACTGAAAGAGTATTATAACTTAGATCACTACTATTAACGAAGGGGGAATTAAATGAAAACAATCGGTATCGGAACAGGTCTTGCATTTGCCGGACTCATTCTATCCTGGATCATCTGGGGCTTAGAGGAGAGCTACACAATTCCGGCGGGGCTCGGATTATTGTTTCTGATCTTGATGGTATTTGCTTCTGGCGCGATGGTCAGCGGCAGTGAAATGAGAGCGAATTATGCGACTGAAACCAAAGAAGGCCGAAAAGACCGCATGGAGATTACAAAGGGAGCGTTTTTGCTGGCACTGCCGAATCTTCTGATTGCAGGCCTTCTGTATTTTTCAATTCATTAAGGTATACACGTATGTTCTTCAGGTCATCCTAATTCCTGAACACATTCAAACGTTTAGCCATGTCATTAAAAAGGAATGGCATAATATTGAATTTAGTGAAGGAGTGGGAACATGAATATTAACGGAGAAGAAATTTTAGATCGTTACAGAAAAGGAATTGAAGAGGTGCATGAAGCACTTCCTGAAGCAGTGAGTGAATATAACCGCTTCACAGGAAAAGCATTCGAAAGCGGCGAAATCGAACGCTCTCAAAAGCATCTGACCGCACTTGCGATTGCTGTGAGTGATGGCGACGAATCAAGTATTGCCTACCACATGGATCAATGTGTCGGGCATGACTGCTCAGATCAGCAGATTCACGAAACCATGATGGTCGCAGCAGCTTACGGCGGGGGGGCTGCCATGAGTCATGGCGTAACGATGGGTCTTGAAATGCTGAAGCAGTTTCGGGAGCGCTAATTAAAAGCCTGACAGTTTCGTTGCTGTCAGGCTTTTATCATGTAAAATATCATTATACATACGCACTGCAAAATTTGGGTAAACCCAAAACAAAAGCACTTTTGGAGGAATGACATATGGACAGTATCATATTTGACTTGGATGGCACACTATGGGACCCGCGGGAGACCGTGTTAACTTCATGGAATAGAGCAATTGAAGACCATCCGAAAGCAGATAAAAAGCTGACGCTTGATGATCTGAAGAAGACGATGGGAAAGCAGATGCATGAGATTTCTCAAGTTTTTTTCCCGCAGTTAAGTGTGGAAGATCAAAAGGAAGTCATGGATTATCTAACAGAGATTGAAATCCCTTATGTCGCTGAAAACGGCGGAGAGTTATATCCTGCGCTTGAGGAAATACTGGTGTATCTCTCAGGTAAATACCGTTTATTTATCGTCAGTAACTGCCAGGAAGGCTATATTGAAGCCTTTTATCAGTACCATAAGCTGGACCGATTCTTTGATGACTTTGAAAATCCAGGCAGAACGGGTCTTTCCAAGGGTGAGAATATTAAGCTTGTGATTGAGCGAAATGGCCTGGAGAATCCTGTATATGTAGGGGATACACAGGGCGATCGTGACGCAGCGCGTAAAGCCGGTGTGCCGTTTGTGTATGCGAAATATGGTTTTGGAGAAGTGGATGATTTTGAATATGAAATTGAGCGATTGACCGATTTAAAGCGACTATTTTAAATGTAAATAGCAAGCACTTAAACCGGAAATGACTCCCCGGCATGATACACTGAAGTCAGGAGATAATAGCCAGAGGAGGGATGCACGATGACACAGCGAACGAAAGCAGGATGGCAGCTCGAGCAGACTTATACAAAGCTGCCGGACATCTTTTATTCAGCAATGGAGCCAAACTCAGTTGCAAGTCCGGAGTTATTTATACTGAATGAACCGCTCGCAAAAGAACTCGGACTGGATCCGGAAGTATTGGCAGATGAAGAAGAGATCCTTGCAGGAAATGAAGTCCCTGAAGGATCTGAGCCGCTTGCACAGGCATATGCAGGTCACCAGTTTGGGCAGTTCACCATGCTTGGAGATGGACGCGCGTTATTATTTGGAGAACAGATCACGCCGTCTGGAAAACGGAAGGATATTCAGCTGAAAGGATCGGGACGTACAAATTTTTCACGCGGCGGTGACGGACGTGCAGCGCTTGGGCCGATGCTGAGGGAATATATGATCAGTGAAGCGATGCATGGACTCGGGATTCCGACGAGCCGCAGTCTTGCTGTGACACTCACAGGGGAGACGGTGATGCGTGAGAGATTGCTGACTGGTGCAGTATTGACGCGTGTTGCCTCCAGTCATCTGCGTGTTGGGACGTTTGAATATGCGGTCAGACTGACAGAATCTGAAAATGTAAAAGCACTTGCAGACTACGCGATTGAGCGTCATTATCCGCATGTGCAGGAGCATGAAAACCCGTACCTCGGGCTGTTGCAGGAAGTGATGAAAAAGCAGGCAGAATTGATTGCGAAATGGCAGCTGGTCGGCTTTATTCACGGCGTCATGAACACAGACAATATGACGATCAGCGGTGAATCAATTGATTATGGGCCGTGTGCTTTCATGAATGAATATGACCCGTCAACAGTCTTCAGCTCCATTGATGTGCAAGGGCGTTATGCTTATGGGAATCAGCCTCATATCGGCGGATGGAATCTGGCGCGCTTTGCAGAAAGCCTTGTTCCTGTACTGGATGATAATCAGGAAAAAGCGATTGAGCTTGCGCAGAATGAGATGAACAAGTATAAAGACCTTTATTTTGATGCATGGCACAGCGGTATGTGTAAAAAGCTTGGATTACTTGAGATGGAAGCTGGGGATGAACAACTGATTGAGCAGCTGCTGAATCTGATGCATAAAAACAAAGCTGATTTTACAAATACATTCAGAAAGCTGACGATTGGTGAAGTGCCGATTGAGGGTGAAGCATTCGCTGACTGGCTGAAGCGCTGGAATGAGCGCCTTGAACGTCAGGCGGCGTCAGCGGAGGAAGTGCGGGAGATGATGAAGCGTCATAATCCAAATGTGATTCCACGTAATCATCGTGTGGAAGAAGCGATTGCGGCGGCTGTTGAGCGCGAAGATCTGAGCGTGATGGAGCGGCTGCTTGATGTGCTGCGGGATCCATATGCGTATAGTGAAGAACAAATGCCTTATTGTGCAGGACCGGAACCGGATGCGGGGCCTTACCGGACGTTTTGTGGGACTTGATAGTGATCATCGAATGAAGCTGCCTTTCGGAGGGCGGCTTTTTTTGATGGCGTAAGGGGATAGGTCTTTTGGCACTTTTCTAAGAAACATTATGTTTTTTCCACGAACAGACCGTGTTGTTCTACGAAACAGCCATATTATTCTATGAACATAAGCCTGTTTTCTAAGAACAACTACGATTTATCTACGAACTACCCAGAACCAACCACCAACTCACCCCATCAACCGCTCAAAATACACATCCATCTCCTCAGCCGAATAAGCCTTCCCTTGCCTGAGCCACCACATATGAAGCATCGCAACCGTACCTGCATGAAATTCAGCATACATATCAAGCGGCACATCCAGTCTGTCTGCTTCAGTGCTCAGCATCGTCAGGTCTCGTTCAATATTCTTCTTAAAGGACTGTTGCAGTCGATTAGCCAGATACGTATCATTCTGATTCGCTAAAAACACATGTTCAAGCTCCTCCAGATAGTCCAGCTTCTGCATCATGGTGAAAGGCTTTTTCAGCCTCATCACTCGATCAGCCTCATCCAGTCTGTCATCCAGCCTCCCAAGCTCCACGATAAATAAGTCGTATTTATCGGTGTAATGGGAATAAAACGTTGAACGGTGGACCATTGCATCCTCACAGATCTGCTGGACTGTGACACCTTCAAATGTCATGCCGGGTTTATTCAGTAAACGGATCAGCGAATCAAACAGCATTTTCCTCGTTCTCTTTACACGCAAATCTTCTTTTTTCATAGACACATCTCCTACACTGTCGTTTATCTGTACATTATAGGTAAATTGATCATACAAAACCAGCTTTAAATCTTATATGATAAACGTTGTGATTTTTATACAGAAAGGATGATTCGAATGGCAGAATCTTTTCAGCATATACGAAAAGGCCCGATGGTAGCGGTTATGCTGCTGGGTGCCTTTTTTGCATTATTAAATGAGACGCTACTTGCAACGGCACTTCCTGAAATTATGGTGCATTTTGATATCGGTGCGCACGAGGTACAGTGGCTGACAACGGCATTTCTGCTGACAAACGGAATCATGATTCCAATCTCAGCGTTTTTCATCGGTAAATTTACAACGAGGCAGATCTTTATTACGGCGATCACTGTTTTTACGTTCGGAACAGCAGTCGCTGCATTTTCCGATTCATTTGCACTGCTGCTTGTAGCAAGAATTGTACAGGCAATGGGGTCAGGCGTGATGATGCCGCTTATGATGACGGTGCTCTTGAATATTTTTCCGGTTGAAAAACGGGGGACTGCGATGGGGCTGATGGGGCTTGTGATCTCATTTGCACCAGCGATCGGACCGACGTTATCCGGTTTATTGATTGAGTATTATAACTGGCGTATGCTATTTTACGCGGTGCTTCCAATCGCAGTTCTGACGTGGATCATGGCGCTTGTTTTCATTAAAAATGTGACAGAACAGACCAACCCGCGTGTTGATGTGATTTCGATTGTGATGTCATCACTTGGTTTTGGGGGATTATTGTACGGTTTCAGTACAGGGTCTGAACGCGGATGGGATGATGCGCTTGTGATTTCCTGTGTTGCCGGCGGTTTCCTGATTATCGGACTATTTGTGTGGCGTCAGCTTAGACTCCAGACACCTCTGCTTGAGTTCAGAGTATTTAAGAACAGGGATTTTTCTATTGGATTAGTTGTTTCTGTTTTTGTGATCATTGCGATGATTAGTGCGGAGACGATTTTGCCAATGTATATGCAGACAGCAAGAGGACTGAGTGCGTTAGATTCAGGGCTGATGCTGCTTCCGGGGGCGATTGTGATTGGCATTATGTCTCCGATTACAGGGATCCTTTTTGATAGATTCGGTGTGAAGAAGCTTGCGATTCCAGGCATGCTGATTGTCGTTGTCACAACGTTCTTTTTCACAACGCTCGACGCGACAACATCGGTTACAACGATCACAATTGTGTATGCAATCCGTATGTTCGGATTATCATTTGGCATGATGCCTGTTATGACGCATGCATTAAATCAGATTCCTGCAAAGCTGAATGCACATGGTTCAGCAATGGCAAATACGATGCAGCAGGTAGGCGCCGCGATTGGAACGGCGATTCTGATTACGATAATGACGCAGGTTTCTCTGAATTTTGAACCGGACATGTCCAATTACGCAGATCTTGGTGCTGAACAGCTTGAAGCAGCAGTGGCAGCTGATGCACTGTATTCAGGGTACGGGCTGACATTTACAGTCGCAACCGGTATGGCACTGGTTGGTGCGGCTCTCGTCTTATTTTTAAAAGAGAGAAGAAAAGATGCTGTAAAAGCGGAGTCTGTTGAGGAAGAGAGAATGACTTCCTGATATGAAGAAGGTGTCCGGCGCTTGTTGAGTGCCGGACACCTTTTTTAGTTATGCTTGCATAATCTTCTCAACCACTTTTAACGTCTTATTAATATCTTCTTCCGACACGCCATTGTTCGTAACAAATCTCACAATGCCCGGTCCAAAACCGCCTGCAATGATGCCATTTTCTTTTAACTGCTCAAGAAATACTGCTGTTTCAACCCCTGAATCAGACAGGTTCATCAGGATAATGTTTGTTTCCACTTCATTATCAATCACTACACCTTCAATATTCAGCAGGCCGTCCGCCAGCTTCTTTGCATTAGCGTTATCCTCTTTCAGACGCTCTGCATTTTCTAACGCAATAATTCCTGGTGCCGCTATCACGCCTACTTGTCTGAGACCGCCGCCGAGGCGCTTACGCCATTTGCGTGCCTTTTTAATAAACTCATCTGACCCTGCGATGATGGAGCCGACCGGTGCACCGAGTCCTTTTGATAAACAGAACTGAACGGTGTCGGTATATTGTGCGTATTTCTTCACGGAAATCCCGGTTGCTGCCTGGGCATTAAAGAGTCTTGCCCCATCTAAATGGACAGGGATCTGATGCTTCGTTGCAATCTCATAAATCTCACGCATATTTTCAAGCGGGAGAACTGCGCCGCCTGCTTTATTATGTGTGTTTTCAAGTGTGATCAATCCAGTCTCAGGCTCATGGATATCTGCGCCGCGAATCGCTGCTTCAACTTCAGCCGGATTCATGGCACCACGCTTCCCTTTGAGCGTCTTGATCTGCACGCCAGCTAAAGCAGACATCGCCGCAGCTTCATACAAAAATAGATGCGCCTGGGACTCCATGATAACCTCCTGACCCTGCCTGCAGTGGACAAGCCCTGCAATCTGGTTACCCTGCGTGCCGCTTGTCACAAATAGTGCATTTTCCTTTCCAAGTACTTCAGCTGCCAGTCTTTCTAAGCGGTTAACGGTCGGATCCTCACCATACACGTCATCCCCAACCTCAGCCTTATACATTGCTTTTCGCATTCTTTCATCCGGTTTTGTCACTGTATCACTGCGTAAATCAATCATATGTGCCCCTCCTGAAGATAGTCTCTGTTTTTTAGCATACGCTGTTGGTTCAGACTGGGCAAGCAAACGAAATATACACTTTTATATGAAGGATATCAGATGTACTTTGTAGAATGTACTTTACTTAATTGGTGAATCTTTCTTTCCCATAAATCGTATAGAAGTGTAGTATGGGATCATTTGATAAAAAACTGGAGGTGCAAGGATAGTGGCTTATGAACAAAAAACAAAAGAACATGACGGCAGTGTGGTCGAATTCATTGAAGCAGTGGAGTCTCCAAAAAAACGTGAGGATGCATACAGGCTGCTTGAAATTTTTGAGGAAACCTCAGGCTATGAAGCGAAAATGTGGGGACCGAGTATCATTGGGTTTGGGTCTTATCACTATAAGTATCCGACCGGTCACGAAGGCGATGCCCCGCTTGTAGGCTTTTCACCGCGGAAGGCGAAGATCAGCCTGTATTTTGCGACAGGGGATACTGAACGCGAGGCACTGCTGAAGGATTTCGGCAAGCATACTTCGGGTAAAGCTTGTGTGTATATCAATAAACTGGACGATGTACACACGGACGTTCTGAAGGATCTGATCAGACAGTCCATTGAATTTTTACAGAAAGCGTATCCGGCGGAAGGAGCAAATGAGCAATGAAAGATGTGACGAAAAGAAGACTTAAAGCGATCTTAATTGACTTGGCAATATCAAGTGCTGTGACAGCAGGCGTAGAATATGCGCTGAGAAAGAAAATTAAAAATGAAGCTTTTCACGCATTGGTTACACCAACCGCAGTCATGTGGGGGCTTGAACTTGTTCAGCTGAAAAGCTGCGGGCAGACAGTAGGTTACCGCGCCATGGGGCTGAAGCTTGAAAGTGAAGATGGATTTCCACTGACGACTGAACAGCTGTTAAAGCGAATGGCTTACCGTGATACAGTAGGCGGATTTAAATATTTTAAGGATAAAGAAGCATATGAAGGTGTGGATGGCAGCAGTATGGCGCATGACCGCTATGCAGCTGTTCTGGTGAAGGAGAAGTAGGAGGTCGCAATGAGCGCTCGGAGCTCGAAGGAGAATATAACATTTTAATAACAAAATGAATAGATATGTTTGATCAGAACCTCCCGGGGAATCCATATTCCTTAGGAGGTCTTTTAAATGAATAAAGTAAAAATCACAATCCTGGCACTGGTTGTTCTGGCAGCGGGTGCCGGCGGGTTATGGATATATGACCGTCATACTCCTGAGCGCGGGCAGGAGCTGGTAGCGCTTGGTGATTCGCTAACCTATGGCGTTGGTGATCAGTCAGGAGCAGGTTATGCAGAAAACCTGGAAGAAGTCATTAATGAAAATCGAGAAGAACCGCTGACTGTCTATAATTACGGCATTCCGGGTCAGCAGACAGATGGATTGCTTGCCCAGCTTGAAGATGAAGAAGTCAAAGCAACCTTAAAGAATGCAGAATATTTTACTGTTTTTATCGGCACAAATGATTTGATCAAAACAAACGGTGGAGATTTGAACCCTTTATATGATGATCGTATTCAGGCAGGTAAAGAGGATTATGAAAAAAACCTTGAAGATATTTTATCAATCATTCGTGAAGAAAATCCGGAAGCGCCGATTCTGTTTTTAGGGTTGTTCAATCCTTATCCTGAAAATGAAGAAATCCAGCAGGTGATTGATAACTGGAATAAGCTCAGCAAAGGTATGGTCGAAGAATATCCGAGCGTAAAATTTATCGCTACAGATGGCATTTTAAAAGAGAAAAGCGCAGAGTATTTCAGTGATGCTCTGCATCCGAACGAGAAAGGCTATGAACTGATTACGAAGAGAATGATTGAAGAATATGATTTTTAACATCAAGCAGAGTGCACAGTCACTCTGCTTTTTGCCGTCTGGACACAGGCTCATATGCAGTCAAAAGTCCTTCGTAAATCAGCTCAGTTTTATCAGAGCTTCTGAAATCATCCGGTTCAACGAGCGACGGTAGTTTATCCCAAAGCTTCACGCCTGCCCGGTGTAGAATTTCTGCAACAAATTGCGAACAGAAGTAAGAGCCGTGTGGTTCAAACGGTTCTTTAAAAGCTACGCCGAAAACGCCAAGCAGATTATAAATTGTTTTTCGGTTTTTTTTCTCAAATAAACGAATCATTCTGATGATTTTTTCGTATTGACGGGTAGTGATCGTCATTTCATATACAGCGCAGGTCGTGTTAGGGAATTTTCTGTAGGTGCCTTTTAACACATCTTCCTGTACAAAACCACCATTAAAAGGGTTATTAGGATTTTTTCTTCCGAAGCTATATAATTGAGTCAGCTCCCTGTCCAATGAAAGAGAAGCATGATTGTAAGGTGCTTTTGTATAGCGTTTAATGGTTTTGGTAAAAGCGGTGCCGGTGTCTGTCAGCAGAATATAAATCTTTTTCGTGTTCAAAGAAGTAGTCACTCCCTTCAGAAAAGTTGAGGTGAAGCAGTTGAACGATGTGTTGCAATACATATACTTTATTTTCTTAATCCTTATTTTGGCTAGTCTTATAGTTTCAGTTATAACATACTTTCATAAAAGGAAAAATAAGGGCAGCGATAAATATGATGAATTAACGATCAGAACAAAGCTCTGGTGGGGTATGGCGATAATTTTCGTGCTCTCTATGGCTTTTCACCCGACGATCTCATTGATCTCTCTGATGATCTTATGCTTCCTGGCACTCCGTGAGTATTTTTCGATGCTTGAAACAAGAAAACAGGACAGGCGGATTTTCATTTGGGCTTACCTTGCCATTCCGATCAATTTCTTCTGGATTTATATCGGCTGGTACGGAATGTTTATTGTCTTTATTCCAATTTATGTGTTCTTATTCCTGCCGCTCGTGAGAATTTTCAGGAATGGCAGTGCCGGTTTTTTAAAGTCAGTGAGTATGACGCAGTGGGGACTGATGCTGCTTGTGTTCGGGATCAGTCACCTTGCCCTTTTTGCGACAATGCCTGAAATTACGAGGCATGATGTGCGGATTGCTGAGCAGTATGGGGTATTAATGGTGCTTTATTTAGTTCCGCTTACACAGGCGAATGACGTCATTCACTTGCTTGTATCAAAAAAGTTCGGCAAAAAGAAAGTGCTTGCTTCTGCCAACCCTGATCTGACGTGGGAAGGGTTTCTTGCAGGAGTCGCGGGAACTGTTCTATTATCAGTGATCATCGCACCTTATATCACACCGATGTCTCTTACCTTCAGTATCTTGTCCGGGCTTCTCATTGGTGTCACAGGCTTTTTCGGAACAGTGGTCATGTCTGTGCTGAAGCGCAATTTCTTTCTAAAAGAAACAATGAATGGCAGGGTGATTGAGAGTAAGACGATTAATAAGGTTGATAGTCTGACTTATACAGCGCCTGTGTTTTTTCATATGGTTTATTATTATATTTTTTAAAGTGAAACAAAACTTTCAGAAGACAGCAGTTTTGACGTCGGAAGATTGAAAAAAGTATAATTAAATTATGATGTGATATATAGAGGAGGGGTAAAGATGATGGATAAAAAGCTTGAGCAATACCCGCCTTATATCCAGCAGGAGTTATCTAAGCTGAATGACAAAATCGAGCCGATCACAAAACAGTTTTTAAAATACAGACTCTGGGGCACGCCGCTTGTTGTCGTATCTGTACTGAACCTGTTTTTAATCATTCTGCCGTTTGGGGTATCAACTGAGATTATCCCTGCAATTCTGTTATTTGCTGTACTCGGAGCTATTGGCATGGCTTTATCAAAAGAGGCAAAAATGAAACGGACAGAAGTCGTTACCCAGACTCAGGATTTTATGCTGAAAAGGATTGCGGAGAGCGATAGTGATTATAGAGATGAATATCTGAGACGTGTGAGAAATAATGCACTGCAGGGCGTGGATCTTTTTATTGAGTTTTTACAGAAAGAGCGGAGAGGTCATTGGGGATAGAGAGTTCATGCGTATGGGCTCGTGAACCCGATCCGAAAACCATGCGAACGCCAATGCTGTATGTCAGCTTAATCTTATCACCAGACTAATCATCCAATTCAAAAAGGGTTTCCCCAGACATCCGGGAAAACCCTTTTATATATCAGCCCTTAATGGTAAAAAGCCCTTCATTCTGCAGCAGACGCTTCATCGCTTTGCGACCCTCAGTCAGTACAGCAAGCCGCCACTCGTGATTTTCCGGATAAAACATTGCTTTAAATTCATCCAGAATCGCCTGCCTGTCTTTTTCATGAACAGCACCTTCATGGTGAAGTCTGTTCTCTAAGATAATGGTCATGAATTCACGCAGCGAAGCGCTTATACTTGTACCAAATGTGCCGAACTCAAATAATGCTGAAAACAGATAAGTATCGGGATAATGACGGTTCTTTAGTGCATAAAAGTGGTGCGTGGAATCACCTTTGGCTTTTTCAGGAGTGAACTGCTCAATATTTTTCAGCCCATAGGTTTTCTTCAGTTCTTTTAACGTCCGTCCATCATCCTCACTCATCAACATTGTAACCTCGTTTGTTGGTCCAAGTGCAGTGTGCCAGTCTATATGAATCACGCGTGGATACTCATAAAGCAGTTTTTCCTGAATCGCCTGAAGAAACTGGGCATTTTCCTCTTTCTCCTTACCACCATAATAGACGCCCGTCGGGAACTCATACTGACCCATTCCCTTCGCTTTTGTCAGGCCGTAATAACCTTCTGATACAAGTCCTTTCGCAAGTTTTGTCTGCAGGTCAATTCTTGCCAGGTGATAATTATCGATCACCCCGTCAGGCAAAAAGACTTTCATTACTTTTTCATAATGTTCATTTACATCATGCGGTACCTGCTCTGGGTCAACGAGATAGTTGCGGTTCAGGTCAACATTGTTTTCAGTCACACGTCGGAAGTTCCGCATGCCCCATGGGTTTACAGCATGAATCAGACAGATACCAGTGCGTTTCGGATCCATCTGATTTGCCATCTCCTGTACAAAAACGTCAAGCATTGCAGCGCCTGCATAGCCTTCGATCCCGTGCTCGCCTGCAGTGATCAGTAAGACCCTTTCATTTGTTTCAGTGCCTGGCGAATAAATCATATCAATTGTATTGTCCTCTTCTTGACCGATCGGACGCGTTGTCAGTTCTGCGCCTGGCCAATACAACCTGATTTTTTCAAGGTTACCCCGGAAGGTTTCTCTCGACTCTTCATATGTATCCGGAAAATACTCATCAATGGTTTTCATGGTCTGCATCCTCTCCTGTAAAAGCATATTATTTTCTGCTTTCCACTTTTCAGGATTTATAAACCATAAAGCGGAGGCAGACTCAGATGGTCAGCGCAGGAATCACCAGGAAGTAAATAATGATCGTCACATAGAAGATTGCAGGCAGTAGCGTTAAAATGACACCAATGACTTTCGTCTTATTAAAAAACATCAGAACTGCACCAACCAGCCATACTGCGATAAAAATGAGGAATCCAGGGACGGGAAACAACTCATTTTCAACATTCTCCCCAATAGCGCCTGACGCCATGAATAAAGTGATTGGAATGGTGATAATGCCCGTTAAGACAATCTGAATCCATCTGAAAATTGAATAACTCATAACCTGCTCCTTTTAAAAAAGTTTTCTTCTATTATTCACCTGATCACTGATATTGTAAATGCAGATGTCATTACATTACCTGTTGGAATGTTCAACCGTTTTTTAAAGCCGGAGCCGTCCTGGGGTCATGACCGGCAACCACACTTAGCTCCCTAAAGGTTTTACTTCTCATACAAAAGCCGCAAAAACTCCTGCAGTGCCTTCGTCTGAAATGCCGACACACTGACCGTGGAAAACGTCCGCTTATATGGAAGTCCATCAATTTTGATCACCTTAAGTGTCCCATATTCCACCTCTTTTTGAATCGCAAGCTTTGATAAGAGGGTCAGACCCAGTCCGGCCTCTACTGCCTGTTTGATTGCCTGTGTACTGCTGAATGTCAGCATGCGATCCGGCATGATTCCCAGCTGCCTGAATACAACTTCCGCTGCTTCACGTGTGCCTGAACCGGGTTCTCTGCACACCCACAATTGTTCGGCCAGCTGAGAGGGATCTGCCATCTTAGTATGACTGCCGGCTGCACCGACAATCACCATTTCATCTTCAGCAAATGCTTCAATAGTAAGGGATTTGCTTTCTTTTACATGTCCTTCGACGATTCCGATATCCAGCTGATTGTTCTTTACCAGCTCTACAATATGAGCTGTGTTCCCAATCGTGACGACAGGTTCAATATCCGGGTACAGCTGATGAAGCTTCGCAATCAGAGGTGGCAGTGCGTATTCACCAAATGTATAGCTTGCGCCTATCTTAAGTAAGCCTGCCGCGTGGTTTGTCAGATCATCGACGATACGCTGCATTCTGCTATAAAGGTTGGTGATTTCAAGCGCGTGTTGATAGACGACTTCACCGGCCTGATTTAGTCGGACATATTTATTTGTCCGCTCCAGTAGTGTGACGCCAACTTCTCTCTCAAATGCTTTAATGTGCTGACTGACTGCCGATTGTGTCATGTGAAGTTGTTGTGCTGCACGGGAGAAGCTTCGGTGTTCTGCAACGGCGATAAACACAGTGAGCTGCTGATCCACACATATCATTCCTCTCTATCGGTTTTACTTATAGTTAATATTATTATAATTAATTTTCCTAATCATACAACGGCGCGTATAGTATAGTCTGGGGTGAGATAATGAGAGAATCTTCGAAAACAGCCTGGCTGACAGGTGTGTTATTTACATTTTTGATTGCAGGTCTTGGGTATCTTCTTGCGATGGTACCGGGGTTTGACCGCGCAGGACAGCTGGCTGCCGCCATTGTCATTGCGGTATTTTACAGACAGATCTTCGGGTATCCGGATAGATTAAGAAAAGGGATTACTTTTTCAACAAAGCGTCTGCTTCGCGCAGCGATTGTTTTGTATGGACTAAAGCTGAACATTGAGATTGTACTGCAGGACGGTTTCGGATTGCTGTTAAGGGATGCAGCGGTCATTGTCTTTGCTATTGCTGCAACGGTCTGGCTTGCAAAAGTGTTTAAGGCAGATAAAGCCATATCGATGCTGGTTGCTGTCGGGACTGGTGTATGCGGAGCGGCGGCGATTGCTGCTGTGGCACCAATTTTAAAGGTAAGAGAAAAGGATACGGCGATGAGTGTAGGAATCATCGCGCTGCTTGGCACTATATCTGCCATTATTTATACATTATTGCGTCCCGTTCTGCCACTCACTGATCTTGAATACGGCATGTGGGCAGGACTCAGTCTGCATGAGGTTGCGCATGTGGCGCTTGCAGGAGAGCCGGCAGGGGAAGACGGTCTCGCGATGGCCCTTCTCGCAAAGCTTGGTAGAGTGTTTTTGCTGATTCCATTATGTTTTATCCTGATGTACTGGATGAATAGAAAATCAGCAGAATCCGCTGAAGCAAAAGTAAGTTTTCCATGGTTTTTGATTGGATTCTTACTGATGAGTATTGCAGGAACATATGTGATTGGACCAGTGATTCCTGTATCTGCTGAAGTACTTGAGTTTGTGTCAGGTCTGACAACATGGCTGCTGACAGCTGCAATGGTTGGGCTCGGGTTAAATGTAAGCCTGCAGGATATTCGCAGCCGTGCCATGAAGCCATTTCTAATTATTTTGACTGTATCTGCTGTATTGTCTGTGTGGACGTTTTTTATTGTTTAAAACTTAAAAAAGGTAGTAGTTGGAAACCCTGTTCGTTACAATGGAATGAACAGGGTTTTTTATTATGTTAGAAAGGCAGGTAGAAGAAATGAATAAGCAGATAGGAGCAGAGCCGTTGCATGCATTAACAGATATACTCGAAACCATCACGCCGGCGCGTCATGAGCAGGCAATGAGAAAGACTGTTGACCTCCTGAAGACCGAATCCATTTGGCTTGAAGAAATGCTTGGAGCAGAATCTGCTGCCTTTCCGTTTATGAAGAAAATGATTGAAGTGCTTGATGGGGAGCGTGTCAGCAGTTGATGAAGGTTGCACTGGAACATTATTCAGATCAATACCAGGAAGACCTGACAAACTTTCTTCTGCCAAAAGAACAGGAGCAATTTACAACGCACCCTGCAGATCAATTAATCCGTCTCACCGAAGAACAGTCGCCTGTTGTCATTAAAGCAGGTCAGAAAGCAATCGGCTTTTTCGTGATGGAGAAGTCAGAGCGCTTAAAGCATTATACAAAGAATGAATCTGCTTATCTGCTGGCGTCTTTATCAATTACGAAAAGTCAGCAGGGAAAAGGTTATGCAAAGCAGGCCATGCAATTGCTGCCTGATTGGGTTGGAAAAGAATTTCCTTCGTGCAATGAAATTGTATTATCGGTCAACCTGAAAAATGATGCTGCTTTCAGACTGTATGCGCGTACAGGGTTTGAAGATACAGGCAGACGGATTACAGGGCCGGTTGGAGAGCAGCGGGTGATGAGATTGAAATTGAAAGATGAAAATTTTATCTAAAAATGGAACCTTTCATCAATTAAACCGTACATATAGTTAGAAGATTCAAATTTTATTGAGGAGGCTACATAAATGGAATTATTTGCAGCGTTATCGATCATTATTCCGATCCTGGTTGTGCTTGCGATTGTGGGAGCAGTTGTATTCATCTATTATAAAATCCGCTACCGTACAGCACGCTCGAATCAGGCACTGATTATTACTGGACCGAAGCTTGGTGACCCTAAGAAGGAAACAAATATTTTCACCGATAATGAAGGTCGTTCAATGAAAATCATCCGTGGTGGCGGACACCTTTTAAGAATGCACCAGACCGCTACACCGGTTGAACTGACGTCATTCCAGCTGAAGCTGACAACACCACGCGTATACACGAATGGCGGCGTACCGATTGTCGCTGATGCTGTAGCGATGGTAAAGGTTGCTGATACGTTAAAAGGGATTGCAAACTATGCGGAGCAGTTTCTTGGAAAGAAATCTGCAGAGCTTGAAGATGAAATTGCAGAGGTATTAAGTGCAAATCTGCGTGCCATTTTATCAAAAATGACAGTTGAACAGATTAATGAAGACCGTGAATCATTTAACAAACAGGTAACTGAAGTTGCACAGAAGCAGCTTGATGACATGGGATTCCGTATCACTTCACTTGGACTGACTGATCTGCGTGATGCTGACAGTGAGAATGGATACTTAGAAAATCTAGGACGTCCGCGTATTGCAGAGGTCCGCAAGCTGGCTGAAATCGCTGAAGCTAATTCTGAGAAGGAAACACGTATTCAGCGTGCCAATTCAGATAAGGAAGCAAAAGAAGAAGAGTATAAGCGTCAAACCGAGATTGCTGCAGCGCAAAAAGATAAAGACTTGAAAGACGCAGCGATCAAGGAAGAAACAGAACGTGCACGTGCGAAGTCTGAACAATCTTATACGCTTGAAAAAGCAAAGCTTGATAAAGAAGTTCAGCAGGAAGAATTAATGCTGATCTCCAAACGCAAAGAAGAAGAGCTACGTATTCAGCAGCTTGAACGTTCAAGACAGGTTGAAATCGAAGAGGAAGAAAACAAAATCCGTAAAGCCAAGTCGGATGCAGATTACTACTCTGTTACCCGTCAGGCGGAAGCGGAAGCACGTAAAGCAGAGATCGATGGGGAAGCGAAAGCGAGAATTCAGCGTGAAGCTGGTCTGGCTGAAGCACAGGTTATCTTAGAACGCGGTAAGGCAGAAGCAGAATCAAGACGACTGCTGACAGAAGCGATTGCTGAACATGGTGAAGTCATCCTTGCAGAGAAGCTGATTGAAATGCTGCCTGTCTTTGCAGAAAAGGTTGCGAAGCCAATGGAGAATATCGATTCTGTTAAAATTCTCGATACTGGCGGCGGCAACGGCGTTTCCTCTTACGGCAAGAGTGTGACACAGACGATGGTTGAGATTCAGGAGCCGTTAAAAGAGCTGACAGGTATTGACGTATCCAAGCTTCTGTCTGATATGGTGAACCGTGGTAACACGCATACGGTTGTCACAAATCAGGGTGAAAAGCAGGCAGCTGCTAAAGCGGCACCGGCGAGTGAAGCTGATCATACAGCTAACTCCTCAGACGAATCATCTTCTTCTGAGGCATAAGTTTTAAAGGGCAGTCTCTTTATAGAGACTGCTTTTTTTTTGCGAAAGACAGTTGAAAAAAGCCGCGCTGCAGGTGGCAGGCGGCTATTATTCAGCAAGCGCTTTGTCAGTCAATTCAATATGGGATTCTCCCCAGCTGCACATCGTATCAAGAATCGGCTTGAGTGACCAGCCATATTCAGTGAGAGAATATACAACTTTTGGCGGGACCTGGTCATAGACTGTGCGTTGAACCACGCCATCTGCTTCAAGTTCCCTCAGCTGTTGTGTCAGCATTTTCTGGGTGATGTTTGGCATCAGCTTTTTCAGCTCGCTGGTGCGTTTTTCGCCTTTATCCAGATGGCAGAGAATAACGACCTTCCATTTGCCGCCGATTACCTCAAGCGTTGCTTCAACAGGTATGTTATAACCCACATCTTTTCCTCCTTTTTTAATATCGCTTATCATATTTCCTTCATCATAAACAAAAGGTATAAAAACGTCCATAGGGTACTTTTTAGTGCCTATCGCACTTTAAAGTACGTACTTCTCA
This sequence comes from Jeotgalibacillus sp. JSM ZJ347, assembly GCF_044383825.1. Lineage (NCBI taxonomy): Bacteria > Bacillati > Bacillota > Bacilli > Caryophanales > Caryophanaceae > Jeotgalibacillus > Jeotgalibacillus sp. JSM ZJ347. The sequence goes on from NZ_JBISEN010000003.1 coordinate 209,088, forward strand.
AGCGGTATGAAGGGATGCATAATAACGATTGACTACACGAAAGGCGCCTTCGTGTTCACTTTTGTTAAGGAGGAAATAAAAGATGAATACACAATCAATTAAGCAACCTCAGCAAAAAGGAGGCACGCTGGCATTAATTGCACTGGCAATCAGTGCGTTTGGAATTGGGACAACTGAGTTTGTGCCTGTTGGGTTATTATCATCAATCTCAGATGATTTATCAATATCAATCACTTTGGCAGGATTATTAATTTCCGGTTATGCAATAGGGGTAGCAATTGGTGCACCAATCCTGACTGCTTTAACAGACAGGGTCAGCAGAAAAACGCTGCTAATGGCATTAATGGTTGTTTTTATTCTTGGAAATGCGGCGGCAGCCATGTCGGATAGCTTTGTTTTATTACTGACAGCGAGGTTTATTACGGCATTCTCACATGGTATTTTCTTTTCGATTGGTTCAACCATTGCAGCAGACCTTGTGCCGCCGCATAAAAGAGCGGGCGCAATTGCATTTATGTTTACAGGACTAACGGTTGCTACGGTAACAGGTGTACCGCTTGGCACATTTATTGGTCAGGAGTTCGGCTGGAGAGCGACGTTCTGGGGTGTGGCGATTCTTGGGGTTATTGGTATGGCGGCAAGTGCAATTCTTGTTCCTAAGAACCTTAAGGAAGCACCGCCGTCTTCATTCAAAGATCAATTAAAAATATTAAAAAGCAGCAGACTATTATTGGCATTTGCCATCACTGCATTAGGCTACGGAGGAACGTTTGTCGCATTCACTTACCTGGCACCTCTGCTTGAGGAAGTAACAGGGTTTGATGCGAAATGGGTCAGTGTACTGCTGCTGATCTATGGTATTGCTGTAGCAGCAGGTAATATGATTGGCGGAAAAGCAGCAAACCGCAACCCTTTAAAAGCCTTATCGATCATGTTCATGCTGCAGGCAACCATTCTGGTACTTCTGACATTCGCAGCCCCATTTAAAATAGCCGGTCTGATCATGATTTTTCTAATGGGATTGTTTGCTTTCATGAATGTACCCGGTCTTCAGGTGCTTGTTGTGAATCTGGCTGAAAAATACGTGCCTACAGCTGTCAATGTTGCATCAGCCTTAAATATTGCTGCATTTAATGTTGGGATTGCCATTGGTTCATTTGTGGGGGGCATGATCGTAGACAGTATCGGATTGATTCATACTCCATGGATTGGTGCGGTTATGGTTGCAGGTGCAGTATTACTGACCCTTTATCTGAAGAAAAAAGAAGAACAGTCAATGGTAAAGCAGGAGCAAAAGGCGGGATAACCCGCCTTTTTTCTACGGGGTCAGTTTTTACTGATCCTCTTTTACAAAAAACAGCACCAGCACCGGTCCCACAATCGGTATCCAGGCCAGGCCTTTCTTCTTGGCATCTGGATAAAACCGGTGAATTACATACACAGACAGCCACCATAAAATAAACCAGTCTACTGTCATTACAGAGACAAGGCTGGATTCCATAAAGGCTTCACGGTAACCGGACAGAGATATTCCTTGCAAAAGGGTAAGCAGATTGCCAGCAAAGAAGATCAATAATAAGCTCAGCCAGATCTTTGACCTCAGGATGCGGAGTATCCAATTTGGTGTTCTTAATCCTCGATCTTTTGGACGGTCACCAAATGCAAACCAAGGGAGCAGCGCGAACGCTCCTCCAGCAAATGAAGCTAATGAAAACGGCCATGCAGGCCAACTTTGCTGATCATTGCGTAATAAAATCGTAAGAAAAACTAAAGGGAAAACACCTAACGAGTTAAAAACCGTTAAAACAAGCGGGTCAATGCCATCAAGATTTCCGGATAACACCTGCTCCATCACGGGATCTGATCCTTCAGACCCGGGTGCCAGGAAAACAGCGTATGCAAGGAGCAATAACCAAATCACGATAAACTTCATCTCATCACCTCTTTTCAATATCATACTTGAAAGAAGTGAAAGAGAGCGAATCATAAGCAGTTTTTCAGTATAATAGAAGCATCACGAACTAAACAGGGTGAGAATATGCAAATCAGAGAATTAAAGAAAAGCGACCTTTCATCATTGGACAGCATGCTTTTGGCATGTCAGACGAACTTGATTTCCGCTGAAAATGTAGAAGATAAAGAATGGCTCATTCAAAAAGAGACTGAGCGCCTGTGCAAAGTGGCAAGAAGAATTTTAGTATCTGACAAAGAGACAATGTTTGTCGCTGAAGAAAATAATCAGGTGATCGGTACCATTGCGGGTATGATACCGGGCGAATTAATTACGTGCGGGCTTGAGCCGGAAGAGGGAGTCTTTGAAGTAGGCAGTATCTATATACACCCTGAACATCAGCGCAAAGGGATTGGTCACGCGCTCCTGCAGCACATGCAGGGATGGCTGCTTAAAAAGAACCATTCAACATTCTATCTTGATGCAGGGTTTGTCAGCTCACAGACGTATTGGAAAAAGCGGCTTGGTGATCCTGATATTCTGCTGCGGGACTACTGGGGAGGCGGCTTTGATCATATGATCTGGATCGGAAGGTTAAAAAAATCCTCAACTGGTATAAACAAGTGATTGCAAAATTTTCAGAAACATTATAGAATCATAGAAATGGCTGGTGCTCTGTTAGGGAGCAGTGGTCATTTTTTATTCACTGTTAAACTCCCTCATATTAAAGATTTCTAAAATAGCACTTCGATTACATTGCTGAATCCCATAGATAGAGTTGAATCTGATTACAACTAAATTTTTCACTATTCTTAAGAAATAGCTGTCTAAGTCTTTCAATCCCCTTTGTTTTAGCAATATAACGTCCTAGAGTAAGTTTTCTAAAAATTTAAAATAATGATTGACGGTGTTATATGACAGCGCTTACAATCAACTTGTTACAAAAATGTGAAGGAGAAATTTATTTTTAAAAATTGAGCGAACGCTCAGTCACGAAAAACGAGCGAACGCTCAATCGAGTCGAAAGAACAATATGGGAGAAACTTTTATAACGGAGGGATGAAATGAAGGCTTATAAGAAAGAAGTCCAGTTCACAATTTGGATGACTGCTGCATTTGTACTCGTGGGGAATGTAGGATTGATCTTTTCGATTTTTCCTACAGAGGCAATGATGTTCGGTTTTCCGGTGAAGTATATTGTACCAATCCTGATGGGGTGGTTTGGTGTATTCTTCCTGACGATTGTTGCAGGTAAGATCGGCAATAAAATTGATGAGGAAATCGAGCTTGAGAATGAAGCGGCTTCATCATCTGAAAAGGCAAAGGGGGCGTAACAGATGAATGGAGAGGGATGGCAGTTATCAAATCCTGTTATGGGGATTGCAATGGTTGGGCTAACATTTTTACTTTTCTACGTGGTTGGTTACATTTCTAACAGGAGAAGTGCCTCAGCCCAGGAACTATACGTTGGAAAATCAAATGTCGGTCCGATTACAAATGGACTTGCAATGGCTTCTACATATATGAGTCTTGCTACTTTTCTTGGCATTACAGCACTTATTCTTAATTTACAGGCACCATTTATTCTATTATGGATTCAGCTGATTTTAGCAATTCCTTTGATTACAATTATCTATGGGACGAGTCTCAGACGCATGGGTGCATTTTCACCAACACACTTTATCCGTAACCGCTATGGTGTAAAAGCTTCAATTATTGCTGCTTTATTTATGATTCTTGTTTCGATTATGTATGCACTTGGACAGATGATTGGAATTGCCGTGACATTTGAAACACTGCTTGGTATTCCTTACATGACCGGCCTGATCGTTGGTGGTTTAATCATTGTAGGATATGTAACCATCGGTGGAATGGCTGGGGCAACGAATAACGCTGCAATTCAAATGGTTATTATGGCGCTGATGTTCATTGTGCCACTTGCGGCTATTATGAAAGCTGTTGGCGGCAGCGGCTGGTATTTCCCGCCATTACTTTATGCAGATATGGTTCCTGCCATGCTTGAAGCAGTACCAACATTTTTTGATTATCAATTTTCACCTAAGTGGTATTTTGCAATTATCCCTGCGCTGACTATTGGCGCGCTTGGACTGCCTCACCTGGCAATGCGTGTGTATACAGCATCAAGCTTAAAGAGCGCACGTTCAGCGATGGTATGGTTCGCTTTTATTCTGGGACTTGTATTCTCAGCAACATACGCAATGGGCTTCGTTGGCGTATTCGCAACAGCAACACAGGGATTAGACGTATCAGCTGCTGATGCAGATAAGCTGACGATCATTTTAAACCTTGTATATAATCCGGAGTGGGTGACAGCACTTGTTATTGCAGGAGCGATCTCTGCGGGCCTTTCAACATTAAGTGGAAACCTGCTTGCAATTGGCGCGCTGCTTTCGCAGGATATCGTTTCGACGCTTAAGCCGAATATCTCACAAAAGACCAGCCTTCGATTAGGTTATATCTCTATTTTTATTGGTGGGGTAATCAGTATTTTTCTTGCGATCGAACCACCTGCTTTCCTTGTTGTTAGTATCCTGTGGGCATTCGGACTTGCTGGTGTTACAAATGCGCCGCTGATTATTGTGGGTGTCTGGTGGAAGGAAGCAAATAAATACGGTGCAATGGCAGCAGCTGTTGTGGGTGGCGCAATCTATATTATTGTTTCACCATTCGTCTTCCCGAATATCGTACTGACTGGACATGCAGTAACAGACGGTATGGGAATCTCAGGTGCACTTCTTGCGGTACCAATCAGCTTTGCTTTACTGATTGTTGTCTCGTATATCACAAACCGTATTCCTTCGTTAGATCGTCGTCTGACGAAGAAAGAAGACAGTGAATTGATCGAGCAGATCCATGGCTGGAAGGATGTTCAGCCTTATCGCTATAACAGTACGTTCGGAGCTGCGATTACAGTTGTGATTTCAGTAGCCGTTGCAATCTGGGCACTAATGCCTTGGGGAATGTAAAAATGAAAGGCTGAGTGCAATGCGCTCAGCCGGTCTGTTTATTGGAGTGGGTTAAATGATCGGAAGAATGATGATGTTAGATGGTGCTGCATTTCATGATTTCCTGCAGTCACCAAAAATAGATAGAATCAGCCGTCTTCTGCTGATCGCTGTTGGGGTCCTGTACGGAATGATTTCCATTGCATCAAACTGGGCTTATGTAGCAAGCTTTGAATCACAGGCGCTTAAATTTTTCATCGTGCCGGCGATCTTTATTATTTTTGGTTTGCTGACGGCACTTATTACAAGGCTTGGATTGTCTCTATTATTGTGGGCATCCTCAAAAGGCTTTGGAGGAAAAGGACTGCTGGGTCAGGTGAATAAGGCAGCTTCTGTTTCATTAGTGCCTGGGATTTTAAGCGTGCCATTTCTGACCGGGACATTTAATCCGGCAGTGGCTGTCCTGCTTGCAGCGGGTCTGATCTGGATGTATCTGATCAGTGTACAGATCGTAAAAGCAACGCAGGGATTTGACGCCAAAAAAGCTTACCTTTCGAGTCTGCTTTCTTTCGTATTTCTGGCAAGCATCTATTATATTATTGTCCCGGCTTAAGCAATGAGCATCTCTTTTAAGAGGTGCTTTTTTCATTTGAAGGATTCAACCTGTTTAATGAAGAATAGATAACTATTACAAGCTTTGGAGTCTGACAATATGACACTACTATTTTCAGTCATACTTCCATATTTATTGGGAAGTCTAAATGGCGCATACTATATCACGAAGTTTTTAAAAAAGAAGGATATTCGCACACTTGAAAGTGGAAATGCTGGTGCTACAAATGCCGGCCGGGTGCTCGGGAAAAAAGGGTTTTTACTGACTGTGTTGATTGATGCAGTTAAGACATGGATCGCGTTATATCTGGGAATGTTATGGTTTGGCGTCTCAGAATGGGTGATGTTCTCTGCCATTTTATTTGTATTGCTGGGTCACCTTTATCCTGTACATCTACAGTTCAAAGGCGGAAAAGGGATTGTTGTGTATCTTGCAGGTGCGCTATGGGTTGAACCTTTATCGCTTGCAGCGGCAGCCATTGTGATGGGAATCACTTTTGGATTGACTCGTAAGTACACGATATCTGGCTTCCTTGCCATTTCGATGGTGCCGATCGTACTGTTTTGGTTGTACGGTGTGACTGTCTTGCCAATGGGTATGTCGATCGCATTTATTGTATTACTGATTGCACATCAAAAATAATGGGTTACAGCTGCCGGGATCCGGATGATCAGGCAGCTTATTTAGTATGTACACTGACCCGCGTACGCCTGATATGATCATTTCAAACAACTGTTAATTAAAAAATGTCCACTTCCCCTGTGACAAAGTTGAATTTTCTATTCATTGTGTTATATAAGTAAGCGCTTTATTATTAAGTTAACAACATCACTTAAGCCAAAAAAATTTTAAGGGGGAAAAGAAGATGGCGGAAAATAAGTCAGGTGTAAAAGCAAAGATTCAGAAGTTTGGGTCCTATCTAAGTGGTATGATTATGCCGAATATGGGTGCCTTCATCGCGTGGGGGTTAATTACGGCATTATTCATTCCGACAGGTTGGCTGCCAAATGAAAATTTAGCAACTGTCGTCGGTCCGATGATTAATTATCTTCTTCCGTTACTGATCGGTTTCACCGGTGGACATATGATCTACGGTGTCCGGGGCGGGGTACTTGGTGCCACTGCCACAATTGGTGCCATTGTAGGAACAGAAATTCCAATGTTCCTTGGTGCAATGATTCTTGGACCGCTTGGTGGTTACCTGATCAAGCAGATAGACAAACTGTTTGAAGGGAAAGTAAAACAAGGGTTTGAAATGCTGATCAACAACTTTACAGCAGGTATTCTCGGAGGGATTTTAACACTTGTTGCTTTTACAGGAGTCGGACCTGTTGTACAGGGACTGAACCAGGTGATGGCTACAGGCGTACAGGCAATTGTGAACGCAAATCTATTACCACTCGCAAGTGTATTTATTGAACCTGCGAAAGTATTATTCTTAAATAACGCAATTAACCACGGTATCTTAGGACCGCTTGCACTGGATCAGGCAGCGGATGCAGGGAAATCAATCCTGTTCATGGTTGAATCAAACCCTGGACCTGGTCTTGGGATCCTGCTTGCTTATATGGTTTTTGGAAAGGGTATGGCAAGAGTATCAGCTTCAGGCGCTGGTGTGATCCATTTCCTTGGAGGGATTCACGAGATCTACTTCCCTTACATCCTGATGAAGCCAATTTTAATTATTGCAGCGATTCTGGGCGGCGCAACTGGTATTATGACATTCACATTGTTTGATGTAGGTCTTGTTGCAACACCGTCACCGGGTAGTATTTTCGCTTATCTGGCAATGACACCGCGTGGGGATTATCTTGGTATGTTAGCCGGTGTATTTGCAGCAACTGCAGTATCATTTGCTTCAGCTGGCTTCCTGTTAAAATTCACGAAGTCTACTGAAGAAGAAGGTGATCTGACAGAAGCAACTGAACGTATGCAGGAAATGAAGGGCAAGAAGAGCCAGGCTGCGTCTCATTTGACTGGAGGATCTCAGGAGCCAGTAGCTGCTGACGCATCAATTGCGGAGCTTGGAGAGGTAAAGAAAGTCATCTTTGCATGTGACGCCGGAATGGGCTCAAGTGCAATGGGAGCTTCACTTCTTAGAAATAAATTTAAAAAGGCGAATATTGATATCCCGGTTTCCAATACTGCAATCAATCAGATTCCAGACGATGCAGATATTATTATTACACACAAAGATTTAACTGACCGTGCAAAAGATAAGCGACCTGATGCAAGACACATTTCAGTCGATAACTTCCTCGGCAGTCCAAAGTACGATGAGCTGGTAAATGAACTGAAGAAGAATGAGTCAGCTTGATAAAAGGTTTAAAAGTACCATTATTTTTTCTTCACAGCTGATGATTGAAGCGGAAGGGGGCGACTCCTGCGGCAGGAAGGGACAGGTGAGACGGAGCATGGCGAAGCCTGCTGGCTCACCGCCCGGCCGCGGAAAGCGTCCCCCTGAAGCGGAAATCATCAGCCAATGTAATAAAGCCTAATCAAAAGGAGGTGCCTGGGCGTGTACATGACAGGAAGAGAACGCAAAATGCTTCATATACTGCTGACCGCTCAGCACCAGTATACAACGCTTGCAGAGCTTGCTGACCATCTTCAGGTGAGTCAGCGGACTGTCCAGCGGGAGCTTCAGAAGCTTGAAGATATCTGCACTCAGTTTAACCTGAAAATCGATAAACAGGCGGGAAGAGGCATGAGGCTCACTGGTGATAGCGCAGATTTCGAAAAACTGGAATCTGCGCTGCTCCAGGTTCCTTCATCAGAGCTTGACCCGGGAGAAAGAAAAATTCTGCTGCTCCATTACCTAATGAAAGAGAATGCAGTCGTAAAGCAGTCGGGCCTTGCAAATGAATTCCAGATGACAAATGCTACGCTCAGCCAGCTGCTTGATGAACTGGAAGAGTTTCTGAATCCTTACGGGGTGACGATTATCCGGAGAAGAGGGTATGGTATCGAACTATCCGGTGATGAAAAAGCAAAGCGGCGGTCGCTTGCAAACTTAATGATGGAGGAGCTTGAGAGCTCGTCCATTTATTCAATTCATGAAGGTCAGCTGTTTAATCAGCGGACACTTGATCACAGAGTATTTTCAATCGTATCGAGAGAGGAATTTGACCAGGTGGACAGGCTGATCAAGCCCGAAATCAGCGGTCTTCCTTATCCTCTAACGGATAGCGCCTATGTATCACTACTCCTGCACATCTGCCTGTCGCTTGAGCGGATCCGCGCCGGTGCGACAGTAGAGCATCAGGAAAAACTGCTGACAGAATTCAAAGAGCTGCAGGAATATGAAATTGCAAAAAAGATCACGCAGCTGATTTCAGCGGCATTTGATCTTGAAATAGAAGAGCAGGAAGTCGGCTATATTACGATCCATTTAAAAACAGCAAAAAGACGTTTTCAGGAACAGTTTGTTGATCAGCTTACAGATCCGGAGCTCGCAGTAACCGTGCATCAGCTCGTCCGTGCCATTTCCGACCGGATGAATGTGAACCTGATTGACGACCCCGACCTGATAGAAGGGCTGATCGCTCATATTGAACCAGGCATTCAGCGTGCAAAGGAAAAAAACTATACGTACAATCCGCTTACAAAAAGAATTAGAAAAGAATATCCTGAGCTATTTGAAGCAGTCAGGGCGGGGCTTTCAGAAGTGCTGCCGGCCTATGAGTTTCCAGATGGTGAGATCGCATTTCTGGCGCTTCATTTCGGCTCAGCACTTGAAGGTGTCACAGGACCGGACTCATTGAATGTATTAGTCGTATGCGCAAGCGGTATTGGGACATCAAAAATGATTGGCAGCAGGCTGAATAAAGAGTTTGATGAGTTTAAATCTATTACACTTTCAAGCATTAGTGAAGTAGAGAAGCATCTTGAGGAGGCGCATTATGACCTGATTGTCTCGACGGTTGGGCTGAGCGGTCTGGCAGAAGATTACCTGCTTGTGAATCCGCTGCTGCCGCAACAGGATGCAGACCGGATCAGAGGCGCAATTCAGACGATTAAGCCGATGAAAAAACCATCAGCAATGAAGCAGAAACCTGATGATCCTGTCCCATTTTTACACAGACTGAAACTAATGAATCAATATGCAACATCAGTAGAACAAATTCTGAGGCAGTTCAGGATAGAAACAGTTGAACATCATAAAAAGTTTGAAAAAGTATTAAGTAAAATTGATACTTCACTTTATGAAGAAGAGCTGGTTCATAAAAGAGGTGCAGTTGCCAAAAAGCTGACGGAGCGTGAATCGCTTGGCGGGATGGCGATACCTGACACGGGTCTTGCGCTTTACCACTGTAAAGATCAGGCGGTGAGGCAGCCCGTGTTCAGGCTGTACGACCTTACAGCCCCACATATTCTTCAAGGAATGGACGGGACACCGACAGAGGTCAGCAGATTAATTCTGATGATTTCACCATCTGATCCGGATCATAAAGGCGCTGAAGTACTCAGCTCAATCAGCGGAAGTCTGGTGGAGGAGGAATATACAATGCATCTAATCAGAAACTGCAATCAGCAGGAAGTGTTTCAATTCCTGCAAAAAACACTGAACCAATTTTACACAACAAAATCACAACAACTAATGGAGGGTTCATCATGAGTGAAATTTTTAAGAAGGAAAACATCTATTTAAACGAAAGTGCATCATCTAAGGCTGAAGCGATTGAAAAGGCAGGGAAGGTACTTGCTGAGAAAGGATACGTAGATGCTGATTATGTGACAAGCATGCTCGAGCGTGAAGAGATCTCGACTACTTATATCGGTAATAAAATTGCGATACCGCACGGCACAGAAGATTCTAAAAAACTTGTGAAGCAGTCGGGCATTTCAGTACTGCAGCTTCCTGAAGGCGTCATGTTTGATGATAATGAAGTCAATATTGTCGTGGGGATTGCCGGTAAAGACGGCGAACACCTCGAGATTTTATCGAAAATCGCCATTACATGTTCTGAAGAAGAAAATGTAGAACGACTGATCAATGCTAAATCAGAAGAGGAGATCATCGCTATTTTTGAGGAGGCAGAATAATGAAGGCTGTACATTTTGGAGCGGGAAATATCGGTCGCGGTTTTATTGGTGCGATTCTTCAACAGTCAGGTTATGACGTCACATTTATTGATGTAAATGCAGAATTGATTGACCGTCTGAATGAAGATCACTCATATGAAGTGGTGCTTGCAGATGAAAAGAAAGAATCATTTACTGTCACGGGTGTGAACGGAATTAACAGTAAAGAGCATCCTGATCAGGCCGCAGCCGCTGTTGCTGAAGCGGACCTTGTCACGGCATCTGTCGGACCGCATGTATTGCCTTTTATTGCACCAGTCATCGCAAAAGGGCTGAGTGCAAGAGAAGACGAAGTAAATGTCATTGCATGCGAAAACATGATTGGCGGAAGCGATCAGCTGAAGAGTGAAGTGGAAAAGCACCTCTCATCAGATGAAGCAGCGCGCATTTTTACAATAGCGGGTTTCCCAAATTCAGCAGTCGACCGTATTGTCCCGATTCAGCAGCATGATAACCTGTTAACAATTGAAGTAGAACGCTATTTTGAGTGGGTGATTGAAACAGCAAACCTGAAAGGCAGACAGCCGGACTTAAAAGGTGCAATCTTTGTAGAGGATCTGGTGCCTTTTATTGAAAGAAAGCTGCTGACAGTTAACACAGGCCACGCTTCAATTGCTTATAACGGTTTACTGAAAGGCTATCATACAGTGAAAGAAGCAATGGATGATCAGGAAATACTTGATGTGCTTGAAGGCGTATTGAGTGAAACAAGTACATTTTTGACGGGCAAATTTGAGCTGGATCAAGAAGCGCATCAAATGTACGTCAGAAAAATTATTGAGCGTTATAAAAACCCATATATTTCGGACGGTCTTGACCGTGTAGGGCGGGCGCCGCTCAGAAAGCTTTCAGCTGGTGACCGTCTGACGTATCCTGCTGTAGCGCTGGATCAACAAAACATTGAGCCGATCTACCTTGAAAAAACGATTGCAGCCGCACTAAAGTTTGATGTTAGAGAAGACCCTGAAGCAGTCCAACTCCAGGAATGGATTGCACAAGACGGTCCGGCAGCAGCACTTGAAAAAGCTTCCGGCATACAAACAGTAAGCAAAATGAGTGAGCGGATTATTCATTATTATAAAGAGACAGATTAAGTGAAGATTGAAATCTAAGTGCAGCGCAGCGAAACGTTTATAAAGGATGAGACAATCTATTGTCCCATCCTTTTTCATATGTAAACATTCAATTGAAATTCCAGCACATCCAAATTCGAACAAGACAATTTTCTCCATTATACTCAAAAAGTAATATCTTGAATTCGAAATAAAAGCAGAGGAGAATGGATGATGAACGAAAATCATGTTCGGACCTTGCTGGAGACAATGAGGCAGTATAACCAAAGTGGAATCACCCAGACGATCAGCAGCGAAGATCAGCAAAAACTGCTTGTGAACTATGAAAAAGAGTCGGATGCTTTTTTAATCACAGATTTCGAAAGTAAAATGAATCAACAGATTAATGATATGAATGAGGCAGTGCAGGTAATTGTTGCACGGCTAAAAAACATGATTACATAAAAAGCCGGCCATCTGGGCCGGCTTTTCGTGATGCTATTTGTTATGAGAGGTTTTAATCGGTTCTCTGTCAAATGTCCATTCTCCCTGATCACGCTTCTCGGTCATTTTAAATAACTTTTCAGCGATATTTTCAGGGGAGAAATGTGTATCATCTTTTACAAATCCGTTAATAGTTAAAGTGCCTGCATAAATATCTTTTCCTTTTAACTCCTGATGGATAGAAAGCGCAAGTGCTCTGATTGCAGCTTTACCGACAGCAACAGAAGTGAATGCTTTCATTGGTTTTACACCAAGACCGCCACCTGTAAACAGAATTGAGCTTCCTTCCTTTAACAAAGGTAAAACTGATTTATAAGCAGTTAATGCACCGATCACATCTACCTGCATGTCGGCTGCAAATTCTATTGGATCCATCTCTGAAGGCAGTTCATTTCTGAAAGTAAAAGCGTTATAAAGCAGTACATCAATGCGGCCAAAGGTATCATAAGTAATCCGAATCGCTTTGCGGACACTTTCATTTGCCATTGCGTTACCCTGGATTGCAATCGCTTCGATGCCTTCCTGATTCAGCTGTTCAGCAAACGTGTTAATTTTTTTTTCATCACGTGCTACTAATGCTACTGAATATCCGATTTGACCGAATTTTCTTGCTGCGCTAAGACCAATCCCAGGCCCCGCACCTAAGATACAAATCGCTTTTTCTGCCATAGTGTTCATCTCCTTCAGATGTCAAAAAACTAATGCATTTCTCTTGTACTTAATGTAGCACCATGCTTCCTTAGCAGCAATTTTGGGTATGTTTTGAATTGTTATGAACAGAAAGAAATATAAAAGTCCTGAAGCTTCGGGAACATTCATCAGAGTTCGCATTGACGAACACTGGAGGCTGTCATATAATTAAAAGACAGAATATTTTGTTAATTAATGCAGCGTTCGTTCTTAGCCCAAATTGAAAGGAGAGGAAATTGTGGTACAGGGCACACCGGGAATGAAAAAATCATCAACTGGACTTCAGGAAAATGTGGGTGGTTTGCTTGCTTATCTTGTAGGTTTTATTAGTGGAATCGTGCTGCTGCTTGTGGAGAAGGAAAATGAAACAATCAGGTTTCATGCAATGCAGTCCATCATCGTGTTTGGTGCAATTTTCATTTTGAGTATTGTACTCAATTTTATTCCGGTCATCGGTTTCATCATCAGTCTGCTGATCGGTCCTGTTGCGCTTGTTCTTTGGCTATTATTAATGTTTAAAGCGTATCAGGGTGAAAGATATCACTTGCCGATGGCGGGTAAGATGGCTGAAGATCAGTTGCGTAAGATGCATTAAAATCTCCTATTTATAGTACCTTCTCAGGAAGGTGCTATTTTTTGTCCGTCATTTTAAAAAAAGGATCTCGATGTTCATTTTTATCCATTTTATACCATAAACAAAGGTTTATATTTTAACAAAATCTATCTTTAGGTTGATGGAAGCGTTCTCTATTATTTTGATACGCTAAATATGATCAAAAATTAGGAGGGAATTTAATGAAAAAACAAGTTATCGCATTATCAGTAGCTGGCGCACTTACATTCGGCGGAGTATCATTTGCATTACCTTCAGCACAGGCAGTTGGAGAAGGTCCGGGCTATGGCGGAACTGAAACAATTAATACCTCGATTTTGACAACATATTCTGAGATGGCTCAATTCCTTGAAGAGCAGGACGCAAAACAACAGCATCTTGAGGTTGAAAAGATTGGTGAATCAGTCAAAGGGCGGGACCTTTTTGTTGCGAAGTACATACAAAATCCTGATAACCCAACTATCTTATTTCTGACGCAGCAGCATGGGAATGAGCAATTAACAACAGAAGGTGCACTTGAATTCATCAAACACATGGGGACTGGGAAGATGAAAGGCGTACTTGATGACGTTAACGTTTTAATTGTACCAATGCTGAATCCTGATGGAGCAATGGGAGACGTTGATTTTTCATTGGATGACTACATTGCAAGTGGTGATCGAAATCTGACCCGTTATAATGCCCTTGAAGTCGATTTGAACCGTGACCATATAGATAAGGTCCAGCCTGAAACAAAAGCGCTTCATGAAAACGTGATGCAGAAATATGATATTGATTATATGATCGATCTGCACCACCAGGGCGCTCAAAGCGAACGTGATGGAAAGCTTGTATCAGGTTCAATTCTTTATCCGACTACTCCAAATGCTGACCCTGCAGTTGTAGAAAAATCAAAGCAGCTGGGATCAGTAATATTTGACGCAGTTGATTCAAAAGGATGGGGACATCTGGGAAAATATAATGGAGGATCTGCAGAAACGATCAGCCGAAACGGTATTGCTGTTGAGTATGGCATTTCAACATTACTATTTGAAATGCGGGGAATGTCTGACCATTTCTATGAATCTTATGTCCTTGGACAAAAGAGTAATGGTTATCTGATTAAGCAGACTGTTACTACGCTTGATGCAGCTGTGCGCGCAATTTCTGACGGTTCAATCAATGATGCAGATATCTCTTTTTGGGACACACTTGCAACACAGCAAAGCCGCCCATATGAAAGTGAATAATAGGAGATAAAAAGAGTAAGCTCCACGTCCGGAGTTTACTCTTTTCTAAGTTCGTCAGTCGTTCTTGTTATTTGAATGATCGTTCCCTTTTGCGTGCTTCCCCTGGCGTCCATATTCCTTATTTGTTTCTTCATTACGGTTTTCTCCGCTCTTTCCGTTGCTCTGATTATTTTCGCTCATGGTTTTGTCACCTCCAAAAGAAAAGTAAGCGCTTACAATTATATGGTTACCCGCCTAACTTATGTTAAAACATCTATTGGCATATTGGGTCAATAGACGTGTGTTAAAATAAGATAAAAGAATGAGAACGGAGCAGTTATCATCATGGACACGGAGCATATTTTAAAGCAGGATATCGTCCTATCAAGAGAAAAGATTGCAAAGGTCCAGCAATATTTGTCTGTAAAATATCCGGAGGCATCATCTAAAAAGCGTGCAGCATTATTATCACAAACTTTGCACGAGATGATCGCCAGGTCCCTTCCGGATTTTGAAGATGCAGAAAAGGTACGTATATCACTTTTTGAAAAGATGATTCAATCAGGGGAGATGAAGCTTAGCAGGTACGATCTCGCGGAAGCTTCGATTGACTATATTTCAAAACCGCAGCTGATAGAATGGTTCAGGCAGCATGAGATAGATGAACAACTCTCGAAACATTTTTATCCGGAAGAAGTAGAAACCAGTGATGAACCTGCTGTAACAGTTAATTCAAAGCCTGTTATAAAACCGATGATCATCGGAGTTACTTTGCTCATTTCATTTGTTGGGCTGATATTTTCAGGGGCATTTAACGAGGCTGAAGATAGGTCCAGTGATTCAGTGAACCGCGACTTTGTGCAGATCGAGCCGGTTGATCAGGGGTCTGACAATGAATTGCCTCAGGAATTGCAATTTGAAAAAGTGAATCAGGCAGCGTTACAGGACTGGCTTCTGAACAGAGAGTCGATGTTGGCAGATGACCCGTATTTTTCAGCTATCTATCAGGCAGCTTATGAATTTAACGTTCATCCTTATCTGCTGTTTGCGATAACGGGACAAGAGCAAGGCTTTGTTCAAAAAGATCATCCGAATGCTGAAGAGATCGCAAATAACCCATTTAATGTGTTTCATAGCTGGGAAGACTTTAACACAACAATTGAAGAGTCGTCAGAAATTGCTGCAAGGACTGTCGTTAACTTAAGTGAGGGCAGACCGGAAAACTATGATGCCATTCAGTGGATTAATAGAAAATACGCAGAAGATCCTGAGTGGTGGATAGGGGTTAAGGTAATTTTTGAAAAAATGAAAAAAGAAGCAAATAACAATACTAATTCTTGAAGGTGAATAGTAAAATAGTATTATAAAAAGCTGTAGTAATGAACAGTTCAGGAGTGATGAAGATGACTGAGAGCGTTTTAAGAAGAAATAATGTTACGGTCAAAGGAAATGGCCGGCAGCCCATCGTTTTTGCGCATGGTTTTGGCAGCAGTCAGGCAGCGTGGCATCAGATGGTAAAGGCGTTTGAAGATGATTATCAGGTTGTTCTATTTGATTACACCGGGTCTGGTAATTCAGATATAGGTGCATATTCTTCTGACCGCTATCATTCACTTGAAGGCTATGCAGATGACCTTATTGAAATTTGTGATTCACTTAATTTCAGGGACATCATCTTTGTCGGACATTCTGTAAGCGGTATGATCGGCACAATTGCCGCTATTAGAAGGCCTGAATTATTTAGACAAATGATGATGATTGCAGCTTCTCCGAGGTACCTGAATGATGAAGGTTATCACGGGGGATTTGATCACGAAAGTATCGAAGGTATGCTGGATATGATGGAAAAGAATTTCAATGAGTGGGCAAAATATCTGGCACCTGTCGCATCAAAAAATGAAGACCGGCCTGAGCTGGCAGAGAACTTTGAGAAACAGCTGCTTTCAAATGATCACACAATCGCAAGGCAGTTTGCTGAAGCCACATTTCTGGTCGATATGAGACAGGAACTGAAACAGATGAACGTGCCAGTCGTTGTGATGCAGCCGGGAGACGATACAATTGTGCCGCATGAAGCAGCGCTATATCTGTCCAGTGAGTTTCCTGAAAGTGAATTGGTTATACTGGGGGCATCAGGACATAACCCTCATATCAGCCATCCTGAAGAAGTAATAAAATATATTAAAAAGTATATTGCAGTAGAGGCTTTATAGTGCAGGAGGGATGAGCATGGATACGCAGCTTTTTTACGCACCATGCGGATATATCACGACAGAATTTGATGGCAGGATCACTGAAGCAAATGAAATGATCAGTAATCTTGTTGGAGAAAAAGCGAGAGAGTTGAAGCAGCGTCATATCACATCTTTATTGACCCTGCCTTCGAAGCTGTACTTTCAAACCTATTTCTCTCCCATTATATCGTCGTATCAGAAAGTGGAAGAGATGTATTTAACCCTTCATACGAATGGTGGACCGCTACCTGTACTCATGAATGCACAGGAAAGAGATGGACAATATGAATATATCTTTGTAAAAATGAAAACGAGAGATGATTTTGAAAATGAATTGATATTGGCTAAGCGTCAGGTGGAAAAAATTCTGAAAGATACTGATTATGCAAATGGAGAATTACACAGACTTCTCGCTGAACTTGAAATGAAAAGAGAGGAAATCATCGAAGCGAATAACAGGCTCGAAAATCTGGCGATGATTGATCCGCTGACAAGTGTGAAGAACAGACGTTATTATGAAGAGGTATTAACTGATTTTTTAGAGAAAAACCAAAGAGATGGGTTTGTGTTTTCGTATTTAATTCTTGATATCGATCACTTTAAACGTGTAAATGATGAATTTGGTCATCCTGTAGGAGATCAGGTGCTTCAGGATCTTGCCTGGAAGCTTGAAGAGGAAATCAGAGAAGATGATGTCCTTGTGCGTTTTGGAGGAGAAGAATTTGTCATTTTACTGTCAGGGATCAATGAAAAGCTGGCAATGAAAATTGCAGACAGAATCCGTGGAAATATTAAAGACAGTGAATGGCCACATAGTCCAATCACAATTTCAGTTGGTGTATCGGGAGTAAAATCTTCAGACACAAAAGATACAATTTTCAAACGGGCTGATGAAGCGCTCTACTTTTCGAAGAAAAATGGTCGAAACCGTGTGACGTTAAAAGAATAATTCACTCAGAAGAAAGCAGGAAAATATTCTTGCTTTCTTTTAGTTTCTAAAATATAATTAGTTACATAAAGTAACTAAAAGGATGGTGAATTGATATGACGTTTCATTCAGCACCGGCAACATTTGTAGAAGAAGTAACAATTAATGTAACAGACCTTCATAGAGCTTTAGACTTTTATAAAAATGTGATCGGGTTTAAGATACTTATCCAAAATGAACGTGACATCCAATTGACAGCTGACGGAAAAACCTCTCTTTTGAAGCTTGTGCAACCGGAAGGAGCGAAACCGAAAGAACCCCGTACAACCGGACTTTATCACTTTGCGATCCTGCTGCCGACACGTGCAGATCTGGCTTCAATGATCAAGCACTTAGCTGCAAACAATGTACAGGTTGGTGCTTCTGATCATCTGGTAAGTGAGGCGTTATACTTATCTGATCCGGATGGAAATGGCATTGAAATCTACCGTGACCGTACACAGGAAGAGTGGAAATGGCATGAGAGTGAAGTGAAAATGACGGTTGACCCTCTTGATTTTGAAGAGGTTCTTGACGTATCACATGACCATTTTAACCAGTTGCCTGAAGAGACAAAGATGGGACATATTCATCTGCATGTTGCATCAATACCAGAAGCAGAAGCATTCTACAATCAGCTTGGCTTTGAAGTAGTTTGCCGTTATGGTCAGCAGGCGCTTTTTATTTCAACTGAAGGATATCATCATCATATTGGGTTAAATATATGGAATGGACCAGGTGCGCCTGCACCTTCTGAAAAATCTGCAGGTCTTGTGCAGTACACGCTGATTTATCCATCTGAAAAATTGCTGACAGAGGCGGCTGAACAAACCGGTGCAAAAAAGGTTGATGGAGGCTGGTTTGTGAAAGATCCGTCACACAACGGCATATTCCTGAAAACAGCTTCTTCATGAGGCTGTTTTTTTCAGCTATGTATTCATTGTATAATAGAAGAAAAGTGCAGGTGAACGTACGATGAAAACAGTTTACTGGTCAGAATTTATAGATGAAGGAAGCTCCTATCAGTTTGCAGCGGTGGATGGAAAAGTATGCTACATAGGTGGTCCAAAAGAGGGCTACGCGGCGCTGGAAAAGTGGGTGGGAAAACAATACCCGGACGCCGTCCTGATTGAAAGTGCCGAAGAGATGGCTCCGTTTGTAAATGAGTTCGAAGCTTATTTTACCGGAGAGAAAAAAGCTTTTGATATGCCAATCGATCCGAAGGGAACGCCTTTTCAGCAGAAAGTCTGGGAGGCACTGCTTGAAATACCATACGGAGAAACCAGAACGTATGCAGATATTGCAGCGAGAGTGGGCAGACCTAAAGCATTCCGTGCAGTCGGAACGGCGATTGGTGCTAATCCGATTTTAGTAGTGGTTCCATGTCACCGGGTCATTGCGAAGGATGGCGGTCTTGGTGGATTTAGTGCTGGGCTGGATGTGAAAAGAGCGCTTCATCAGGTAGAAGGAATACAGTTATAAGCATACTAAAAGCTGGCCGAAGCCAGCTTTTTATTTTTTCTTGGCAGCTTTTAAAATCAGGCTTAATAAGAATACAAAGATAATCGCACCGATTAGTGCCGGGAAGATATGAATGCCTGCAACAGATGGACCGATTGTGCTGAATCCGCCAAGCAGTTCACCTGCGATCCATGAGCCGATAATCCCCGCAATAATATTTCCGATACATCCCATCGGTACATCCTTACCAAGAATCAGCCCTGCCAGCCAGCCGATCAGCCCGCCTACAATTAAGTAAAGTATAAGTCCCATCTTCATTCTCCTTTCGAACAGGTCGTCTATTCTATACATACCCTTTATAGAAAATGAATATGTATAGGAGAAGAAAAAAGGTTGTTGACCATACAATATT
Organism: Jeotgalibacillus sp. JSM ZJ347; assembly: GCF_044383825.1. Lineage (NCBI taxonomy): Bacteria > Bacillati > Bacillota > Bacilli > Caryophanales > Caryophanaceae > Jeotgalibacillus > Jeotgalibacillus sp. JSM ZJ347. The sequence continues at coordinate 228,844 of NZ_JBISEN010000003.1, forward strand.
GCAGCTGCAAAAAGTGTCATGATATACGTGTTGGAATTATCTGTGTTAGGATAAATGCAATTATAAATTTAAAAGAGGAGTAACAGGATGAAAGAATTAACTGCAGATCAGTTTTATATAGTAGAGCCTCTTTTGATTGATGAGGGTTCTGTTGAAGTCCGGGCAGTCATTGAAGGTATGAATGAAGGAAGGGTGTTTGTGGATCAGGTACATGATCCTGCTTCTGCAATTGTCTGGCTTGGAAATATGGACGGTATTTTTGTAATTGGTGAAGAAAGAAACCCATTATTCACAACGAAAATCAGAGAGTGTATTGATATGGTTATTGGACCTGCCGCAATCGCTGCGGGTGTACATGAAGCCGAGGTATTGTCTTATCACCCTAATTGGGATCTGGTACTTGATGATGTCTTTGGTGATCGCACGAGCGAGAAATGGGAGCAATTCATTTACCGTTATCCCGCCAATTCCTCTAAGAGTATCGAATGTCCGGAAGGTTTCCGTATCGTTCCGGTTGAAAAAGCACTCGTGCAGGCAAGTCCGTTCAGTCGATCGTTGATTGAAGAAAAAATTTATACGTTCTGGTCTTCAGAGGAAGATTTTTTTGAAAATGGTTTAGGGATTTGTGTGATGAAAGGTTCGGAAGTTGCTTCAATCTGTATAACAGGGTTCCGTGCCGGAAATGTTCATGCGGTTGATATTAAGACTTATAAGGCTTTTAAGAAAAGAGGGCTTGGTACAATCGCTGCTAAGGCGTTTGTGAAAGAATGTCTTGCTCATGACGGAGTTCCTTACTGGGACTGCTCAGCAGATAATGTACCTTCAGTAAGAACAGCCGAAAAAGCGGGTTTTCTGCTTCAGGGGATCTATAGAGGGATTGCCTTTGAATTTGAACCTAAGCGGGTGTTCCGTGTAAATACCAGACAGCAATAAAAAGAACTGCTTCTATAAGGAGCAGTTCTTTTATATGAACTACATTACCACTGCTGATAAAACGGATAGCCTCCGTAGTAGCTTCCATAAGGCTGAAACAGTGTATTTGCCAGCAGACCGCCTGCTAATCCGCCAAGAAATGGAACTCCCCAATAAGGGCGTGGACGGGGGCGGTAATAATAGTTTGGCCTTCCATATGGACGTGGTCTTCCATAATAATTTCTTTCTTCATGAGCCATGCGTTCAAAATCAGCAGGGTGAATAAAATGCGGGTTCATGATCTTCCTCCTTAAGTCGAATTCTCTATATCATACGCGGAGAAGATCAGGTGGCATGGGTGATCATCATGAAACACACAAAAAAACCGTGCCTAGGCACGGTTCCGGTTATGAAGCTAAATAAATAATGCTAAGACCAATTGCTGTTGAGATTAAAAAACTGACATTGCCAAGCATCAGCATGCTTTTGTTAGCGCCTGCTTTTTGTATATATGCTTTCACATAATCTGTTATGACCCAAAAGAAAAACAGGAATGAAATCGCAAAAATTTTCGGTTTTGGCGTTTCATTTAAAATCAGATAATAGCCAAGGACGCCAGCAAGAATAAGTCCGACATTGATCATAATAAAGTATTTTGTGTTTTTCATGGCGTGTATCCTTTCCTTTGACTGTCATTCAAAAAAGAATAACTGAGACATCATTATACGCCTGATTGTTAAGAGGAACAAGGTACTGAAGTAACTATAGGGCTGTTTTGAACGGATTCTGCTAAATTGTTCAAAATTATTTTTCTGGTTTCATTGATGTAAATTTGTAAAAGTTGAATCTCTTGTATAGGTAAGTTAACAGAAGAGGTGTATAATAGGCATCATGTTTCGGAGATCGAATAAATGAAAGGTCTGATGATGATGAATACACTATCCGGTTCAAAACGGACCCGTCTGGCATTGATGCTTGGTGCACTTGGTGCGATGGGTCCTTTAACGATTGATATGTATCTGCCTGCATTCCCAACGATTGCGGCAGATTTGATGACAAGTGCATCTTCCGTACAGCTCAGTCTGACCGCCTGTTTGCTTGGTCTTGGTCTTGGGCAGTTGATTAACGGCCCGTTGAGTGATGTGCACGGTAGAAAAAAGCCGCTTGTGATTGCACTAGTAGCCTATGCGGTCGCTTCATTAGCCATCGCGTTTTCACCAAATATTTATGTGCTGGTCGCACTAAGATTTCTACAAGGGTTTTCTGCTTCAGCCGGAATTGTCATTTCCCGTGCAATTGTCAGAGACTCATATAGTGGCAGGGAGCTGACCAAGTTTTTTGCGCTCTTAATGCTGATCAGTAATCTGGCGCCGATCCTGGCACCGATTGTCGGCAGTACCATTTTGTTGTTTACAGACTGGAACGGTATTTTTATTGTTTTAAGTGTTGTGGGGTTACTGCTTTTCGCGCTGATTACATTGCGTCTTGAAGAAACATTACCTGAAACATCAAGGGTTCCGAGCAACATTGGTACGACGGTAAAAAACTTTAAATCTCTCATCACCAATCAGCAGTTTCTGGGCTATTCACTGGCGCAGGGCTTTATGATTGCAGGGGTGTTTGCTTATGTATCCGGAACACCATTTGTCTATCAGAATATCTACGGGTTCTCAGAACAGGAATTCAGTTATCTGTTTGGAATCAACGGGATTGGGCTGATTATCGGGACACAATCCGTCGGGCGGATGTCTCATAGAATTTCAGAAAGACAGTTTCTGCTTTATGGGTTATCACAGGCTGTAACGGCAGGGGCGGTCCTGACGACGACAGTACTATTAGATGGACCATTCTTTTTCGTAGCACTGCCATTGTTTTTCTTTGTCATGTCAATCGGAATGGTTGCGACAGCATCCTTTTCGCTGGCAATGCAGACGCAGGGACATATTGCAGGAAGTGCATCAGCATTTCTTGGCATGCTCCCGCTGGTACTTGGTTCTATGACTGCACCGCTGGTTGGGATTGCAGGTGAATATTCTGCTGTGCCGATGGGCTTGATCATTTTAAGTGCAAGTCTGCTCGCGCTCACCGCTTACTTCGGTCTCGCGCGTCGTGCTGAGAAAAAGGCAGATGAATTGTTCAGGGATCAATCATAAGTAAAAGCAGCCACTATTATACCGGCTGCTTTTTTCTTTCGCTGTTTTTAGCTGTCGCAAATGTAATCATGGCTGCTAAGAATAAAATCGTATTGATTGTCATGACAATGGCATCATAGACGCCATCAAATACGGAAAGGTTAATAAGAAAAGAAAAGTGCATAAGTGTAATCAGGATAATTAATAAGTTAACAGGTTTCATTGTCTCAGATCCTCTCAAATCATGGTAAGTATAGTGTAGCATGACATGTAATTCTTCTGTCACTCAGCTTTCAACTCATCTACTTACTTGACGTGCTGTGTTTAACAGGTGCACTAAAGTGAAATATTGGATATAAGGAGTGAAAGTGAAATGAAGAAAACAGCTTTATTACTTATAGATATGATGAATCATATGGAATTTGAAGGTGGGGATGACCTGCTTCAACGTACTTTACCGATGGTCGATCGTCTTGTGGCTTTAAAAAAACGAGTGAAGGAGAAAGACATTCCTGTGATCTATGTAAACGACAACTTTGATCACTGGCAAGATAATACAGATGCTGTGGTGGAAGAATGTCTTCATTCAAAAGGAAAGCCGGTTGTGGAAAAAATACGGCCTGAAGATCATGATTATTTCATTATCAAGCCGAAGCATTCAGGGTTTTTCGGCACCCAGCTCGATATTTTATTAAAGCAGTTGGAAGTTGAGCGGGTGATCATTGCGGGTGTCGCAACTGATATATGTGTTCTCTTTACGGCAAATGATGCCCATATGCGTGAGTATGAAATCTGTGTGCCGGAAGATTGCTCGGCAGCAGAATCGCAGGAAGCACATGACAGCGCCATGAGAATTATTGAACAATCACTTGATGCGGATATACGCGCGGGTGAAAAAATTCCGATTGGAGAGTGAGAGTGAACAGCATGGAAAATAAAACAGCCAAAGAAAAACGTGAGCGACTGCAGCGTGAGGAGCTCAATCCTGAAACGAATACAACTGCCGAAGCACCGTCAGAACAGCCCGGCAGGACAGGGCTCGGTGCAAAAGGATATCTGATTATGCTGGGGATAGTTGTAGCTGCGGTTATCATCTATCTGCTGGTATGAAAACTAAGGAGCCTGCGTGAAGACAGCCTTCACGCAGGGTTTTTGTGAACCTGAACGCCTGCCTCCGCTTTTCTACTTTACCACTTTAATATACCGCTTAAATCCTGATACACTGCATCAGGTTCTAACTGCAGTTCCTCAACAGGCAGTCCGCTTCGATTAATCCAGGCAGTATGAAACCCAAAGCTCTTTGCCCCTGAAATGTCCCATCCGTTTGACGACATAAATAAGACCTCTTCGCGTTTAACACCTGCTTTTTCAAGCGCGTATACATAAGCAGCGGGTGACGGCTTATACTGCTTGACCTCATCAGCACTGATTGCCTCTGTAAACAAAGGTTTCAGTCCTGAAAACTCCATCAGAGGGTGTAGCATATTTTCAGATCCATTTGAGAACACAATCAGTTCTTTCCCCTGCAACTGCTTCAATACTTCTTCAACTTCATCGTAATGCTTGAGCTGACGATAGCTTTCGAGCATGTGCGCTACCTGCTGCTCGTCAATTGTCTGATCATTTTCTTTCACCGCATAGACAAGGGAGTCCCTGGTTACCTGATCAAAAGGTTTATAGCGTCCCATTACCTGTCTGAGGAAAAAATATTCAACCTGCTTTTTTCGCCACGTCTGACTGATGGATTCCCCCTTTTCCGGGAAAAGTTCCTCTAATTCCTTCATGACTGAATGAACATCAAATAGTGTGCCATAAGCATCAAATATGTAAGCTTTAATTTCCGGCATGGTGAATCATCTCCTTCTTAAATGATTTTCCCGATAAATAACTAAAATAACCCAAAAGTCATGCAACTTTTTGTGAAGTCATTCGTCTGTTTAAATAAGAAAAATTTTCAAGGAGACCGTCCATCATGAGAAAACCCGTCATCATTGCACTTGTCTTGTTTTTTGGTCTTGCAGGTATGATTTTTGCATCTAATCAGTTTGAAAAAAGCCGGATTGCTACTGTCCAGTTTTGGGATGAAGACTCGCAGGTTTATGAGGAAGTATCTGTTGTGTTGAATGATCAAGAGCAAAAAGAGCTCAGAAGCGTATTAAACAGCTCAGATTATAAAGCCCGCCAATCTGAAATGGCCGTTGTAGCAGATGTGAAACTGACATTTACATATGAGGATAACCACAGCGAACGCATTTATCTGTGGAAAGAAAGCGGGCAGTATTCAAGGTTCACCAGTTCTGAGAAAGAAGGCACATTCATTTTAAAAGATTCTGAAGCGAAGAGGAAGATTGAAACCATCTTATCACGCTAGGAGTGGGAAAAATGACAGCACCTCAAAAAGGAATGGCGGCAATCGGACTGACCATCTTATCCGGTATGCTTGCATTACATGGATTTAATTTGATGCAAACGTTAGAGACAAGGGACGGGGCAGGCACAGGTGTATATTTTCTATTGTTTGAGATCAATGACCGCGTTCTATGGCACAACGTTTCAGCCTATGCTTACGGCTTTTGGATTACAAGTCTCATTACGTTCATTGGGGCAATCTTATTGGTGAAAAGTATCAAGGTGAATAAATTATATTTGAACGAAAAAAGATCCTGAATCATTCCGATTCAGGATTTTCTTTTTCATCTTTTTCAACCATGAATTTCATGGCAATTGCTGCGAATATATCACCTATTATGGTGAACAATGCGGCCAAAGGAAAACCTCCAGTTAAACTGTATTTTCTTCATCGTCGTTAGACTGCTTTTCAGCATATTGCCAGAGGAAGTAGATGATCCAGGCTGCAATGACTGGTGACATCGCAAGCAGGCTTCTGCTTTCAGGCAATATGTAGAGCAATACTACACTTAGAATAAACGTCGGGAGTACGAGCATCAGATATTTCACTTTAGGATCCATCATCATGTTTCCTCCTCTTGTATAAAGTTATTATAACATTTTGACAATGTAATTGCGAATGAAGGCGGTTTCATTTTTGGTAGACGGCTGACGGTTTGGAGGTCAGCGGCGGGTGTTCGGAGAAAAAAGCGAGATGTTCGGCGTTTAAGGTTGAAGGTTCAAAGAAAAACAAGTGAACTTCAAAGGTATTTCAGCCATGTTCGGAGAATAGTGTAATTTGACCTATCTGAAAGAGAGATTTTGATAACCGTCGCGGGACGGAGGCAGCTTAACAGGTGATCCTGTACACTTTGATTAAAAACTGGAGGCAATGATGGAACAGTCAGTTGAACGATTATTTACACAACAGATACTGTCAAAAGCAGCATCACGCTTTCAGACAGACGCCACTCATGCTAAAAATCTGAACGGCTTTGAGAACTATGTCTATGAAGTTTATAAGAATGGAAAGCCTTATGTACTGAGACTAACGCATTCGTCTCACAGAACAAAATCAGAGGTTGAAAGTGAACTGATCTGGATTAATGACCTTCACAGCAGAGGCATCAATGTTTCACTTGTAAATCAGTCGGTCAACGGAAACTTGGTAGAAGTGATCGAAGCGGAGGATACATACTTTTATGCATGCCTTTTTAACAAAGCACCTGGTGCATCTGTGAAATTGGATGACCCGGTCTTTGACATTCCACTTTTTGAAAAGTGGGGAGAGATCACAGGTGAGTTGCATACTGTAGCAAAGGATTTTGATACGAAGCAAATTGACCGGCCTCACTGGTATGAGGATGATCTGATTGAGCTTGGAAAGTACCTATCTGAAGAAGATCAGCAAATCGTCGAAGGTAACCGTGAGCTGGTTGAACAAATCAGACGGCTGCCGGATCATAAAGAAGTATATGGATTGATTCACTCTGACATTCATATGGGTAATTTCTTTTTTTATGAAGGGGAGCTGCATTTATTTGATTTTGACGACACAATGTATTTCCACTACATCAGCGACATTGCGATCACGCTTTATTATATGACATTGTGGAAAAACAGAGAGCTGCCGCTGGAAGAGCGATCCAGAGAGGGAGAAGTATTCCTCAAAGCGTTTTTGACAGGCTATGCCAATACAAGTGCCATTGACCAGGAGTGGATTGAAAAACTGCCGATGTTTTTAAAAATGAGGGATTATACATTGTATGGTGTCTTTCATAAACAGGTGGATCTTGAAAACGCGAGTGAACGAGAGGGGACGCTTGTGAAAAGTCTGCGTGAACGATTAGTCAATAATGAACCGATTGTGGAATTAGACTATGCAAAGATTTTTTGCGAAGTCATTCAGGAAGTCTGACTGCGGATAGAATATTTCTTTTCAATTAGGGTATGGTTACTAACAGAATCTACATATCTGACAGGAGGAGAAGCTGATGAACAGAGGCGTTGTAACCTCATTATCAGCAATTGGGATCGCCCAGGCGCTGAAAATTGTAACGCATAAAAAAATTACAGGGAAGTGGGAGTTGAAACCGCTCGTACAGACTGGCGGTATGCCAAGTTCTCACTCGGCGGGTGTTGCTTCCCTTGCAGCTTATGTGGCTGCCAACCGAGGAACCAGACATATTGAAACAGCACTTGCGATTGTCTTTGGGACAATTGTGATGTATGACGCGCAGGGCGTCCGCCGGCATACGGGTGAAATTGCAAGGCTGGTAAATGACCTGGAAGATCACTTTGAAATCATTTCAGATGATTATCCAAGCCTTCAATTTGAAAAGCGTGAGAAGGAATTAAAGGAACTGCTCGGTCACCAGCCGCTTGAAGTACTGGCTGGGGGAGTTTTCGGCATCCTTTACGGGGTGGCTTCAGCAAAGCTTGAAGACCGGAAGCAAAGGAAAGAAGAACCCAAACCAATGATTGCAAGAGATTTTAAAACGGAATAAACTGATTTCCGCAGCGTTGATGTGTTTAATCTATCAGCATATCCGCTGCGGATTTTTATTTTGAAAATTTTTTCAAAACCCACTTGCACTGAGAACGATTTTCATTTACTATCAGATATGGGAAGATAAAAGGATGGATCTTATGAATGACAAACAATATTTCCTTAATGATTCCCTGGGCTATAAGCTGTTTCATGCTTCAAGGCTGATGAACAGCCGATTAAACCGTAATTTTAAAGAAAATGGTTTTAACCTTACATATGAACAGTGGCAGATTTTGACCCGGCTTTATGAGCGTGACGGTCAGACTCAAAATGAGCTTGCGACTCAAAATGAAAGAGACCAGGCGAGTGTATCAAGGCTGATAGATAATCTGATTATACGTGGATACGTCAAAAGAGAAGTCCATCAATCAGATCGCCGTGTCAACAAAATTTTGCTCACTGAAGAAGCGAAGCGTGACCAGAAAGACCTCGAAACGTTAGCACAAAAAACCATTGCCCAGGCATCAGACGGACTGCCGGAAAAAGAATTGGCGCAGGTATTAGCAGCGCTTGATAAAATTAGAGCGAATTTAGAGTAATCTTTTTTGCGTCAAACACTTGTTGAAACAAGTATTATTTTTGTGCATTAGTTGTCTAAACAAGTATTTGCCGGAGAGAAGACTCTCTCTTTTTTTAGAATACAGTGAGAATAATTATCATTTTCGCTATAAGGAAAGTCGGGTTCCAATAATGAAAAAACGATATCTGGCCAGTGCACTCGTTCTTTTCGCTGCAGGATCTCTATTTGTAGGGGTATCATCACTTTCCCCAATGGATTTATTTCATTTGTCTGAGGAACAGCTGCATGTTTTGTGGAACAGCCGGCTGCCGCGGTTAATGAGTATTTTACTGGCGGGAGCGGGGATGAGTGTGTGCGGGCTGATTATGCAGCAGCTTTCACGTAACAAATTTGTATCACCAACGACTGCAGGTACAATGGATTCTGCAAGACTCGGTGTGCTGGTATCACTCATGTTATTTACCAGCGCGTCACCATTGTTAAAAATGAGTATCGCATTCTTATTTGCTTTACTCGGCACATTCGTTTTTATGAAAATTTTAGACCGGATTAAGTTCAAGGATGTCATTTTTGTTCCGCTTGTCGGGCTGATGTTTGGGAATATTATCAGCTCTTTTACAACTTTTTTCGCATATGAGCGGGATCTCATTCAGAATATGTCTGCCTGGATGCAGGGTGACTTTTCACTCATTGTGACCGGCCGTTATGAACTGATGTACTTAAGCGTTCCATTCATGGTTGCTGCATACATATTTGCAAATAAGTTCACAATTGCAGGGATGGGTGAGGACTTTGCTGTCAGCCTCGGGTTGAAATACAGAACCGTTGTGAATACAGGACTTGTGCTTGTTGCCTTTGTCACCTCAGCTGTTTTGCTGACAGTCGGAATGATCCCTTTCCTTGGCTTAATCGTACCGAATATCGTCAGCCTTTATCAGGGGGATAACCTGAAGAAGAACCTGCCGCACACAGCGATGCTTGGCGCATTATTTGTACTCGTTTGTGATATTCTCGGCCGCATTGTGATTTACCCGTATGAACTGCCAATTAACTTAACCGTCGGAGTGCTTGGAAGCGGAATTTTTGCGTGGCTGCTGATCAGGAGGCGATCACGTGAAGCATAAGCTGATGTTAACCATACTTGCCGTTCTTGCTGTCACCATGATTGTGATCTATATGACGATCGCATCCGGCGGTAACTGGGATTATATTATTCCGCGCCGGGGCATGAAGGTGCTTGCGATGGTCATTACTGCAAGCACGATCGGGATTTCCACGGTCATCTTTCAGACAATGACTAACAATAGAATTCTTACCCCGAGCATTATGGGAATGGATTCGCTTTATATGCTGCTTCAGACAGCGCTAATTTTTATCGTCGGCTCAGGCAGTGCGCTGATTATGAACCGCAATTTAAATTTTGTCGTATCAGTCCTGCTCATGATGGTGTTTGCCATGCTGTTATATAAGCTATTGTTCAGAAAGGAAGGATCAAATCTGTTTTTCCTTCTGTTGCTCGGACTGATTTTCGGAACATTCTTTTCAAGCATTTCAACCTTCATGCAGGTGCTGATTGATCCAAATGAGTTTCTCATGATTCAGGACCGGATGTTTGCAAGCTTTAACAACGTCAGTGCTGATCTTGTGTGGGTGGCACTGGGCTGTATTGCAGTGACTGTGATCTGGATGTGGAAGGACCTTAAATATCTCGATGTTCTGTCACTTGGACGGGATCAGGCACTGAACCTGGGCGTAAATTATGAGCGCGTCGTCAGAAAACTGTTTTTGGTGACAGCAGTATTTGTTGCGATCTCGACCGCACTTGTCGGTCCGATTTTATTCCTCGGACTGCTCGTAGCCAACGTCACATATGAAGTCATGAAAACCTACCGCCACACCTATCTAATGGCTGCTTCTGCTTTGATCGGCATCATCGCAGTTATAGGCGGTCAGCTGCTTGTTGAGAAAGTGTTCAGCTTTACAACGACACTCAGTGTCATCGTGAACTTCATTGGTGGCGTGTACTTTTTATACTTACTATTAAGGGAGCGATCTTAAATGGTTTCAGCGAGTAATGTAGTGAAATTTTTCGGTAAAAAGAAAGTCGTACAGGACGTCTCAATTCATGTCGAAAAAGGAAAAATCACTTCTCTGATCGGTCCAAATGGTGCCGGTAAAAGTACACTGCTATCGATCGTCAGCAGACTGATGACGTCTGACGGCGGTGAAGTGAAAATCGATGAGCTTGACGTCGCTAAATGCCGTGGCAGTGAGCTTGCTAAAAAGGTATCTATTTTAAAGCAGGCAAATTATATGACGCTGAAATTAACTGTCAGGGAACTCGTCTCATTTGGCCGATTCCCTTATTCACAGGGGAAGCTGACAGCTGAGGATGAACGCTTTGTTGATGAAGCAATTACTTATATGCAACTTGAAGATATGCAGCACTCCTACTTAGATGAGCTGAGCGGTGGGCAAAAACAGCGCGCGTTTCTTGCGATGGTCATCGCGCAGGATACAGAATATATCCTGCTTGATGAACCACTCAATAATCTTGATATGAAGCATGCTGTACAAATGATGAAGGTACTTCGCCGCCTGGTCGATGAGCTGGGTAAAACCGTGGTAATCGTGATTCACGATATCAACTTTGCCTCCTGCTATTCAGACAATATTATCGCAATGAAAAATGGACGTGTTGTCAGAGAAGGTACTGTAAATGACATCATCAAACCGTGTGTACTGAAAGAAATTTACGATATGGATATTGACATTAAAGATGTAAATGAAAATAAAATCTGCGTGTACTACGCTTAAAAGGACGGATCAGATATGAAGAAATTATTATTTCCAGTAATCGCAGGCTCACTTGTATTAGCTGCCTGCGGATCAGAAGAAAATGCAGAAACCACAACAGGCTCAGCCGCTGAAAAAGAAGAAATGACAATTTCTCATCTGTTAGGTGATACAACAGTTGAAAAGAGTCCGGAATCAGTTGTCGTATTCGACTTCGGTACGCTTGATACACTTGATGCGCTCGGCGTTGAAGTAGAAGGTGTCCCCCAGATGAACATGCCATCTTATCTTTCAAAATATGAGGGAGATGACTATGAAAACGCTGGTGGATTAAAAGAACCTGACTTTGAAGCGATTAATGCAATGGATCCTGATCTGATCATTATCTCAGGACGCCAGGCAGACCTCTACGAAGAATTTGAAGCGATCGCTCCAACGATTTATATGGGCGTTGATACTGAAAATTATATGGAATCATTTGAGGGGAACGTCAATACACTGGCGGAGCTTTTTGAAAAAGAAGAAGCTGCCGCTGAAAAGTTGAATGAGATTAACGCATCAATTGATGAGTTAAATGAACAAGTCACTTCTGAAGAGCTTGAAGCATTGGTGACACTTGCAAATGACGGGAAAATTAGTGCGTACGGTGCAGGTTCTCGTTTTGGCATCATCCACGATGTATTCGGCTTTACCCCTGCAGACGAAACGATTGAAGTATCCACACATGGGCAAAGCATCTCATATGAATACATTGTAGAAGAAGATCCGCAATACATCTTCGTTGTAGACCGCGGCGCAGCAGTTGATGGAGAGTCATCAGCAAAGCAGGTCGTAGAGAATGAATTCATCGAAGGTACACAGGCTTATGAGAACGGCAACATTATCTACCTTGATCCGGATTACTGGTATCTGTCGGGCGGCGGATTAGTATCTGTACAGGAAATGGTTAATGAGATTCAGACAGGTATCGAATAAGACAGTCAGCTCCTCTGCAGGTTGCAGGGGAGTTTTCATGTGGTCTGAGAAAAGATTCCACCTGTAATCTTTGTTATACTGTACAAAACTTTCTACGCTAAAGGAGTGTCTCCATATGAAAACAGCATTAGTCACAGGCGCCAATTCAGGTATGGGACTTACAACGACCATTGAACTTGTAAAACAGGGCTATCATGTCGTGATGATGTGCCGCAACACGCGCCGCGGAAAAGTAGCCTGGATCTCAGCGAAAGAACAGACGCGTTCAGAAGAACTGACATTAATGCAATGTGACCTTGGCAACCTCGAAAGTATCAGAAACTTTGCAGAAGATTTTAAAAAGAAGTTTTCAAAACTGGACGTGCTCGTTAATAACGCAGGCGTCGTATCTGTAAAGCGCAGGCTCACAGATGACCGCTTTGAATCACATTTAGGCGTCAATCATCTCGGGCATTTTCTATTGACGAATCTGTTACTGGATGAACTAAAAGCCGCGGAGCAGGGCAGAGTAGTCATAGTCAGCTCAGGCGCGCATAAATGGGGCAAAATCGATTTTGACGACCCTCATTTTGAAAAAGGCTATAACGTTGCGAGAGCTTACGGCCGTTCAAAGCTTGCAAACGTTCTTTTTACAAAAGCACTGGCTAAGCGTCTTGAAGGCACTGCTGTAACAGCAAATGCCGTACACCCGGGCGCAGTATCAACGAATATTGGGATAGATCGGAAAACGGAGTTCGGGAAAAGTGTTCATAAAGTATTGAAGCCGTTTTTCCAGACAGCCGAAGAAGGAGCTGCAACAGCAGTCTATTTGGCGTCTGCACCGGAGTTATCAGGGGTTAGCGGAAAGTACTTTTATCAGATGGCAGAAATGGATGTATCAGAGGACGCGTCAAATGAATGGCTGGCAGAAGAGCTGTGGGGCTGGAGTGAGGAACGGGTAGGATTGTAAGGGATTTGATGGACCCCGTCTGTGTGGTGCTGGCGGGGTTTTTGTGTAGGGTGGAGGGGACGAGTCAGCTGAGGATTCAGGCAACGCAGAAGGCGGCTCTTCTGAAGCTGGCAGTGAATTCAACCTGCTTGAAGAAGGTAAATTAACGTGGGCTTCAAGCGGTCTTTACAAGCCATTTAACTATGAAGAAGGCGGAGAGCTGAAAGGATTTGACGTTGAAATCGGTTATGCACTGGCTGAAGAAATGGGCCTTGAACCAAACCCGATTACAACACCGTGGGAAACAATTTTGCAGGGTCTTACAAGTAACCGTTTTGACGCGATTATCGGTAGTATGGCAATTACAAATGAGCGTGCTGAACAGGTTAACTTCTCAGATCCGTATTATTACTCAGGCGGAATGATTTTTGTAAACGAAAACAATAATGACATCACGTCGCCAGAAGACCTTGAAGGCAAGACAATCGGTGTAGTTGCACAGAGTACGTATGACGAAGCTGCACAGGAATACACAGATGAAGGTAATATTCAGTATTACAACAGTGACGTTGTAGCGCTGAATGACCTGACGATTGAAGGGCGACTTGATGCCGTTATTACAGCTGACGTAGTTGGTTATGAAGCGCAGGCACAGGGGCTTGAGATTAAAGAAGTCGGTGACCCGCTATGGATTGAAAAAGCAGCAGTAGCTGTAAATAAAGATGACGAAGCGCTGCTTGAAGCGATTAATGAAGCTTTAGCTGCGATCGTTGAAGATGGTACCTATGATCAGATCTCAAATGACCTGTTCGGTCGTAACCTGTTAGAAACAGAAACAGAAGGCATTGAAATTTTAGAATAAGTCCACGAGAGTAGGAAGGTGTTAATATGCCAGAATTATTTGGAACACTCATTGATGTGTTTACAAGAACGCTTTCCGGCTTTTTGGACGCCACTGTCATCACCCTTCAATTAACAGCGGTCGGGGTTGTCCTCGGCTGTCTGTTAGGGTTATTCTTTGCGCTTCTGAAATTGTCGAAAGCAAAACCGCTTCAACTGATTGCGAACTTTTATATTACGATCATTCGCGGAACGCCGCTGATTGTACAAATTATGTTTTTATATTTCGGGATTACTGAACTGATCACATTGACCAACTTCTGGGCCGGTGCCATCGCACTTGGTGTGCACAACGGCGCCTATATCGCGGAAATTTTTCGTGGCGCGATTCAGGGTGTGGATAAAGGGCAGACAGAAGCAAGCTTTTCGCTTGGTATGACAAAGTCTCAGACGATGAAAAGAATCGTCTTCCCACAGGCGCTGCGCCGCTCAATCCCGCCGCTTGGCAACCAGTTTATTATTGCGCTGAAGGATTCTTCTCTTGTGTACGTTATCGGGGTAGCCGAGCTATTCTCGCTGGCCAACAGAGAAGCCGCACAGTCCTTCCAGCCATTTGAAACGTATTTGATCGTCGGACTGTATTACTTAGTCCTCGTTATGATCTTCACATACCTGCTCAGATGGTATGAAAATAAACTCGATTTTGATAAAGATTAAGGAGGGTCGCATATGATTAAAGCAAAAAATATTCATAAATCATTTGGTGACCTCGAAGTATTAAAAGGCATTGATCTTGAAGTCCAGCCATCAGAAGTGGTTGTACTTGTCGGCGTCAGTGGATCTGGTAAAAGTACACTGCTGCGCTGCTTTAACTTTCTCGAAATGATCAATGACGGAGAAATTACGATTGATGGCACCACTGTGAATCATAAAAAAGACAACCTTTCAAAAGTCCGCGCAGAGGTCGGCATGGTGTTCCAGCACTTTAACCTGTTTCCCCATAAGACAGTGCTTGAAAATGTGATTGAGGCACCAATTCAGGTGAAGAAAAAGAAGAAGGATGCTGCAATCAAGCATGCGAAAGAACTGTTTGATAAAGTTGGGCTTGCAGATAAAGCTGACGTGTATCCTAATAAGCTTTCAGGCGGTCAGAAGCAGCGTGTCGCGATTGCGAGGTCGCTTGCAATGGAGCCGAAAGTCATGCTGTTTGACGAACCGACGTCAGCGCTTGACCCGGAGCTTGTTACTGAAGTGCTTCAGGTGATGAAGCAGCTGGCTGAAGAAGGCATGACCATGGTCGTCGTGACCCACGAAATGCGCTTTGCGCGCGAGGTAGCAGACCGGATTATCATGCTTGATCAGGGCGTGATTATTGAGTCAGCAGATCCGAAAACGTTCTTTGAGAATCCGTCTAATGAACGGACGAAGCAGTTTATTCAGCTGGTTGAATAGATAGGATTGTGTAAGACCGCTGCGCGGAGTCAGGATTTCTGGCTTTGTGTGGCGGTTTTTTTTACTGCGGTTGGAAACAGGGATGGGGGTGACAGGGAGTTTTGATGAGCATAAAGTCCCGAAGTGTCGAACAGTCGGTGTTTTACGCCGAACAATCCGGTTTGAACGTCGAACATGGCTGTACCAAAAGCGAACATGCATCATTTCCCATCGTAGTCAGAGTATTTCCCGTCGAACCCACATCACCATTCCGCCACACAGTCCCTCCAAAAACCCAAACTTCACTCAAACTTCACACAAAACTGATACAATAGCGGTATCATTTCAACAAAAGCAGGTGAACTAACGGATGGCCGGCTATAAAGTGTTAATTGTGGAAGATGAGCAGCCGATGAGAGAGCTGATCGCTTCATTTTTAATAGAAGAAAATTATGACGTAATCCAGGCGGCAAACGGGGTTGAGGCGATGCAGCTTTTTAAGCGTGAGCAGCCGGATGTGATGGTGGTGGACATCATGATGCCATTTATGGACGGTTTTGAGCTGCTGGAGGAAGTCAGAAAGGTGTCTGATCTTCCATTTATATTTCTTTCAGCAAGAGGAGAAGAGCTTGATAAGGTGAAGGGGCTGCGCCTCGGAGCGGATGACTATATGGTGAAGCCGTTTCACTCGGGGGAGCTGATCGCACGCATTGAGACAGTCATCAGACGTGCAGGCGGGAAGCAGTCATCCCAAACCATTACCTCAGGAACATTGACGCTTGACCTTGACTATATGGAAGCAAAAAGCAGCGGCAGACTTGTCCCGCTGACGAGAAAAGAGTTCGATCTGCTGGTACTTCTGATCAAACATGAAAACCACACTGTGACGCGCTCAAGAATGATGGAGCTGATCTGGGGGCCTGATTATCCAGGATCTGAACGGACGGTGGATACGCATATGAAGACGATCAGAATGAAGCTGCCTGAAGAGAGTGAGCGGATTAAGACAGTACGCGGTGTCGGGTACAGGCTGGAGGCGCCACAGTGACATTCAGCAGAAAAATTCTACTGTTACTGATAGGAAGCATCGGGGTTACATTACTTGCCGCATTCATTTTTTTGCATTTTACCTACCGCGACCTTTATTTATCAACCGTCAGGGAGTCTGTTGAATCGCAGGGGCAGCGAACTGCGGCTCACTATCATTCGGGTGAGCTGACGGAGGAGATCATTGAAAAGATCCACTGGTATAACGTGGTGTCTGAATATGAAGTGCTTGTGGCAGATGATCTGGATGAGCTGAATCGTTTTTTTCCGTATGAAATTGATGGGGAGAGGCTTGTGGAGGAAACTGATCGTGAGGCACTGCTTGCCGGTCAGTCAATGATGAAGGAAGGGTATGTTGATCATTACGGGCGTCAGGTGATCGGCGGGGTATATCCGATTACGGACGGCGTTTCAACGGCAGGGTACGTCTATATTTTCGTACCGCTTGAAGGGCTTGCGCAGGTGTTTGGCAGCAGTATTCCTTTGTTAATCGGCGTAGGGATCTTATTTTTCATCATTCTGAGTCTGATGGTCGGCAGAATCCGTCAGTCACTTTTCAGACCGCTTGCTTCTATTGAATCCTTTTCGAAAAAAGTCTCAGCGGGGGAGTATGACAACCGGCTTGAGGTGAAGCAGATGGATGAGATCGGTCAGGTGTCTGCTGCGCTCAATCAGATGAGTGAGGCGCTGCAGCATCAGGAGGAGCGGCAGAAAGAGTTTCTTGCGGATATCATGCATGAAGTCAGAACGCCGCTGACTTACATTCAGGGCTACACGGAGCAGCTGAAAAAGTCTGATCGAAATAAAGATATGATTCTTTCAACGATTGAAAGTGAAGTCCAGCGCATGAATTCACTGTTATCTGACCTTGCGGAGCTGAGCCGCCTGCAGGAAGGGTATGCTGAATTCGACAGACAGCCGATCGTTGCGGCAGACCTTTTTTATGAGACCGTTCAATTGTTTTCTTTACCTGCAAAAGAGAAGTCACTCCGTTTTAATATTGAAGCGGACGAAGAGCTTGTCATGATACAGGATGCGAAAAGGCTGAAGCAGATTTTTTATAACCTTATTGAAAATGCGGTGAAGTATGCGCCGGCAGATTCAGTGATCATGCTTATTTTGCAAGAAGAAGATTATCAGATGCGATTTTCAGTGATCAATGACTCGACCCTTTCAGCTAAAGAAAAAGAGCGGATTGGAGAACGCTTTTACAGGGCGAACCGTGACCGGAACCGTCAGACGGGCGGCACGGGTCTTGGGCTTGCCATTGTAAAAGAGCTCGTCAGGCTGATGGGTGGCAGGTTTGAGATTGATCTGAAAACAGATGCATTTAAAGTAAAGATTAAAATGCCGAAAGAAGGACAGACAGAATGAAAAAATGGATCTTATTAATTGCAGCATCTTTATTGCTTACAGCTTGTGGAAGTGAACCTGATGGACCCCCTGTGAGCGGTTTTACTTATACCGATCAGCACGGTGAGGCGTTCAGCAGCAGTGAACTTGAAGGGAAGGTATGGATTGCAGACTTCATTTTCACCAATTGTGATACGGTCTGCCCGCCGATGACTTATAAAATGGCGGATGTTCAGTCTACACTGAAAGAGCGTGGACTTGATGCTGAGATTGTTTCATTCAGCGTGGACCCTGAAGTGGATACGCCTGACAAGCTTGCTGAGTTTTTAGCCCAGTTCACAGAGGATGACAGCAACTGGCATATGTTAACCGGCTATGAGCAGGAGGAAATAGAAACATTTGCCCGCGAAGAATTCCAGTCGCTGGTAAATAAACCGGAGGATGCAGACCAGGTGCTGCATGGCGTTACGTTTTACGTAATGGATCAGGAAGGCAGAATCTTCAGCGAGTACAACTTTACAGAAGAAAATGTCGTTGAAAAAATTACAGATGATGTAGACGCATTACAATAAACTTGTGAATAAAATGTGAAGGTTAGGACGACTTCACCTTCATTTCACATAAGGTGTTTATACTAGAGCTATTGTTGATGTAAAGGAGAAACTGTTATGAAAAAATGGATTGCCGGGTTAGCAGCAGTAATGATGCTCGCGGCCTGTTCATCAGAGGAAGAACAAACGTCTAATGAGGTTCCGCAGATGGTTGAGGTTGAGATCTCGGTACCGGAGGATGCTGTACCTGGGGAAGAAACAGTTTTACAGGCAGAAGTGACTCAGGGCGGGGAAGCGGTTGAAGATGCAAATGAAGTATTGTTTGAGATCTGGAATGACGCTGCCGGAACAGAGAGTGAGCGTGTAGAAGGTACGCATACTGAAAATGGCATCTACGAGGTTACTTATACATTTGAAGAAAGCGTCTATTCTGTTCAGGCTCACACGACTGCGCGTGATATGCACGTGATGCCGAAGACGCAGTTCCACGTTGGCGAACCGACTGACGAGCAGATTGCAGCAGCTGAAGAGAATGCTGAGAATCAGGAGAGCAGCCATATGGGTGGTGACGAGGAGCATGGTGAAGAAGCTTCTCATGATGAGGAAAGCCACGAAGAATCTGATGAACACGACGGACATTAAAAAATGCCGGGTATACAGCGATTGCTGCGTACCCGGCATTTTTATTATGACTGCTGCTGTTCCTTCTGTCTCAATTCAATCCGGCGAATCTTACCCGAAGTTGTTTTAGGCAGCTCAGTAATAAACTCGATTTGTCTCGGATATTTGTATGGTGCCGTCATTTCCTTCGTATGATTCTGAAGCTCTTTTACAAGTGTCTCGTCACCAGTTGCGTTATCGTCACGAAGAACAACATATGCTTTTACGATGCTTCCGCGGATCTCATCCGGTGCTGCAACCACTGCACATTCACGTACAGCAGGATGCTTCAACAGGGCATCTTCCACTTCAAATGGTCCGATTGTATAGCCTGAGCTGATGATAATGTCATCACTGCGGCCTTCAAACCAGAAGTAGCCATCTTCATCGCGTGAAGCCTGATCGCCAGTTAAATACCAGTCGCCTCTGTAAGCCGCCTGCGTGCGCTCATGATCGTTATAGTATTCAGTGAAAAGGGCAGGACAGTCTTTATGAACCGCAATATCCCCAACTTCACCAGTCTTAGTCGGCCGACCGTGCTCATCAATAATCTCAACGATATTTCCTGGTGTCGGCTTACCCATAGAGCCGGGTTTTACTTCCATTCCCTGAAGCGTTCCGACAAGCAGCGTATTTTCAGTCTGACCATAGCCGTCACGGACAATCACGTTAAAAGCGTTTTTAAAAGCTTCAATCACAGGACGGTTCAGCGGTTCACCTGCTGAAACAGCGCTTCGCAGTTCAGGCAGATTGTAAGATGCCAGGTTTTCAAGCTTTGCCATCAGACGATATTCAGTCGGTGTACAGCAAAGAACATTAATCTTTTCTTTTTCAAGGTATTCCATATAGGTTTCAGCGTTAAAGCCTCCGTGGTAGACGAATGCTGTAGCGCCAAGTGTAATGGTTGATAGGAATGGGCTCCAGATCCACTTCTGCCAGCCGGGTGCTGCAGTCGCCCAAACAAGATCGCCTTCCTGCACACCAAGCCACTCTTTTGCAGCGGTGCGAACGTGCGCGTAACCCCATGCATGTGTATGAATAACCCCTTTTGGA
The DNA here is from genome assembly GCF_044383825.1 of Jeotgalibacillus sp. JSM ZJ347. Taxonomy (NCBI): domain Bacteria; kingdom Bacillati; phylum Bacillota; class Bacilli; order Caryophanales; family Caryophanaceae; genus Jeotgalibacillus; species Jeotgalibacillus sp. JSM ZJ347. The sequence continues at coordinate 248,981 of NZ_JBISEN010000003.1, forward strand.
TTACCCGTTGTACCTGATGTATATGGAAGAAAAGCTGTATCGTGGCGTGAAGTCGGCTCGCCGTCATAGTCAGTTGCCTGCTCACCGGCAAGTGATTCAAGTGACTCCCAGCCGCTTTCAGTGCCGCCAACGATGAATTTATTATGTAATGCCTGCAAATCTTCATCAATTGCGTTTACCTCTGAAGTTGTTTCATGAAATGCGATAACCCCTTTAGCATCTGAATGCTTCATCCGGTAGGCAAGATCCTTTTTGCGCAGCATCTCAGAGCATGGAATCGCAATGATGCCAGCCTTCAGACAAGCGAGGTAGCTCATATAAGCTTCCGGAATACGCGGTAAAATGATCAGTACTTTATCCCCTTTTGCAATTCCCTTACTTTTCAGTGCAAGTGCGAACTGATTCGTACGTTCTACAAGTTCCTTATAGGAAACATCGCGTCTGTTCTGCTTATCATCAAGCCATTTGATTGCGATTCTCTTGTCGTCTGATGCAAACTGATCCAGTTCTTTTGCAATGTTGTACTGCTCCGGTGCGATTAAATTTTCAGCATTCATACCCATTCCCCCGTTCAATATTCTCTGTTGTGTGTTGATTGAACGCTCGCTCAGCGCACGTTCTTACTTTGAATATTGTAAACGTTTACAAAAACATTCGTCAAGTTCGTTTTGGGAATTTTCAAACAAATGATATGTTGAATAAAATCAATCAGTGATGATTAAGTCTTTTAATATGCAATAGTCAAGGTGGAAAGTGACTATCATAAGTAAAATATAGTGGTACGGACCTCTTCTCCGTGTTAAGATGTTCTGGTAGATCTTAAAGAGAAGAAGGTGCAATCTTGAAAAAAGGTTTTATTATAGGAATGTTTTATTTGCTTGGATTACTGCTGCTGTCATTTGGAATCAGTACGATGATTGTTGCGGATCTTGGCGTTGGACCATGGGATGCATTGTACGTTGGATTATCAGAAACAATCGGATTTACGGTTGGGACATGGGTGTTTATACTTGGAATCATTTTGATTCTGTTAAATGGATATTTGATGAAAAAAATGCCGGACTTTCTGGCGATTATTACGATTTTCCTGATCGGTGTATTTATGGACTTCTGGCTGCTCGTTGCATTTGCCGGACTCGACTCACTTTCGATGCCGGTCAGATCAATGATGCTGGTTGCAGGCGTACTAATCATTGCGCTTGGCATTACATTCTATCTGCAGGCAAACTTTGCGAGAAATCCGATTGACAGCCTGATGATGGCGATTAAAATGCGTACAGGAAAAAGCCTGGCATTCTCAAAAACAATTATGGAAGTCAGCGTATTAGTCATCGCGTTCTTATTCGGCGGACCAATCGGGCTTGGTACAGTGATTGTGGCATTTGGTATCGGAACACTGATCCAGCTGTTCATCACGCCGGTTACAAATACACGCAAACGCCTGACAAACGAAACGGAAGTTGTGCTTTAATTGATTAAAAATAATTAAAGCAACTTTAAGTGCAGCGGAGCGTAAGGCGGCGACTCCAGCAGGAGAAGACGGACAGGTGAGACCCCGCAGACGCGAAGCGTCGAGGAGGCTCACCGCCGGCCCTGCGGAAAGCGTCCGCCTGAAGCGAAGCGGAACGGGTAAAGGATGAGACACTTTTGTCTCATTTTTTTTATGAAAATTAATTTCAGAATATTCAAATTTAAGTGTGCTGAAAATGATATAATAATTAGCAAAAGGAGGCGTATTTCCCATGAAAAAGTTAGGAATTTTTGCAGCGGCTTCTATTCTGTTATTTGTACTTTTTCCTAGTCAGGCAAAGGGAGTTGTATCGTTCGATGATGTGCAGATGGATCATCCTTTTGTATGGGAAGTGATTTACCTTTATGAACAGGGGATCATTGATGGGTATCCTGATGGGACGTTCAGGCCTGCTAACAATGTAACCCGGTCACAGGCGATGAAAATGATTGGTGAGGGAATCTACCTTTACGATGAGAAGCGTGCAACGCCGTTTAGCGATGTGCCTGCAAACGCCTATTATTCAGGATATGTGATGTCAGCTTATGAGCTCGGGATTATAAGCGGGTATGGTGATGGAACATTTAAGCCGCACAACCCGATTACAAGAGGGCAGGCAGCTTTGATTTTTGCCCGTGCATTTAAATGGGCTGAAGCGCCGAACTCAGATTTCAGTGATGTGCCAGCCAGTGGTGAGATGGGTCAGGCAATCGCAAAAATGAAAGAGCATGGTGTGACAATGGGCTATCCGGACGGCACTTTCAGACCGTATCAACCAATTACACGCGGTCAGTTCTCAGCATTTCTCGCCCGCGCAGTCGAGCCGTCTTTTGTTCCGCAATATGAGGCATTATTGAGTACAGCCAATGAGATCTTGGTTCATCTTCAAAATGAAGAATTTGGAGAGCTCGCAAATTATATGGGAAATGATCCATTGACATTTTGTCCTTATGCCGGGAATTGCATTGACCATGGAGGAGTGCAATTCACTACAGCTGAATTAAATCATTTTATGGACGATCCGGTCATTTATGATTGGGGAGACCAGGATGGGTCAGGCTTTCCGATTGAGCTGACACCGGCAGACTATTATGACGAGTGGCTGATGGATGCCGAATATGAAACCAAGTATCGATATGGTCGTTCAAAGCATGTTTCAACGCAGGAACTGATCCGGCAGAAATACCCGACTGGTAGAGTAGTTGAGTATTATTTCGAAGGAACAGAGGAATTTGATTATATGGACTGGCAGAGTCTAAACCTTGTATTTGAAAAGAATAGCGGCGGTGAGTGGGAGTTGATTGCAATTATCAACGACCGCTGGACTATTTAACGATAGACCGGTCTCTTCATTAGAGACCGGTTTTTCCATATAAATGTTATTGACTATCAGAAAGCTTGTCGTAAAATAAATATAAAGTACTATTTATGGGTCCTAGGATTGGGGTGAGGGTATGAAGCTTCAGAAACAGACATTCATCGTCATCGCAGGAAGTATGTTTTTATTCCTGTTATTGTTAACGACATTTATCAGACCGATGCTGTTATCCGATGCGTTATCTATGGATGAAGAAAGTATGGTTAGAGATTTGGACAGAGTCCATAATACAATTCAAATGGAAAAGGAGCTTCTTACCCGTCTGAATCAAGACTGGGCACAATGGGATGATATGTACGAATTCGCCACTGGAGAGCAGTCCGGTTTTATCGCTTCGAATATAGATGAGAATACATTTATGAATAATCGAATATGGCGAATGATGATTGTAAGCGATGAAGACGACATTCTGCTGGACCGGAGCTACGGATTAAGAGAAGAAGCAGCGCTCCTCACTGAACAGTTATATCAACTGACCCCCTCACTTAATAATTATTTTATAGGCGCAAATGATTCATTTTTTACTGTCTCAGTTCAGCGCATATTGCCGACTTCAGGTATTGGACCCGATGCAGGGAAGGTGATTCTTGCAAGAAATATCAGTGAGAATTACATTAAGCGACTGGGATACGATCTATCGCTGGATATGACTGCATCGGTAAGCACGGGAGAAATACCTAGTCGAAGCAGGTCGATCAGAAGTGTCAGCGAGCAGAGAATGGAAGGACAAATGGTGTTCCGGAGCTCTAATGGAGATAGTTATTTGACACTGACTGTGGATAAACCCCGCAGCTACTACCTGACTAAAAGAGACGTGATTACAAATTTTGTGGGTTATTTATTAGCTTTATTGTCAATTATTGCAATTGTTTTATATATTATGCTGAATCGCATCATGATATCAAGGGTTACAGGGTTATCCAGGCAATTGAATCAGATCCGTCAGTCAAAAGATTTCACGTCAAGAGTAGAGTGGCAATTGCATAACAATGATGAAATTCATAACCTGGGGCACTCAATTAATGGAGTACTTGCTTCTGCTGAATACGCGCACGAAGAAATGGCCCAGATGGCTACCCGTGACCAATTAACCGGCTTGCTGAATCGTTATGGTGTCATTGAAGCATTTCAGGCACTGACAGAACAAACGGAGGTAAATATTGCTTTTATGTTTTTTGACCTGGATGGATTCAAAAGAATCAATGATTCCCTGGGTCATAAAATGGGAGATATGCTATTAAGAAAAGTAGCTGACCGCTTAAGTGAGTTTGTAGATCATGACAAAGAAATCATTGCAAGAATGGGCGGGGACGAGTTTTTAATGCTCCTTTACAATCATGATGAAGAGCAGCTGAAACAGCGCGCTGAGTACATGGTTGGGAAATTGAAGCAGACTTATGAACTGAATGATATGAAGACTTTTATTACATCCAGTGTAGGTATTGCCAATTATTCTGCTGATGGGCAGACATTCGATGAAGTGCTTCAGGCAGCAGATATCGCCATGTATGAAGCCAAACGGAAAGGGAAAAATCAGATTGTATATTATCACAGTCTTGCAGAAGACCTAGAGTACAAAAATACATTGATGCTTGAAAATGATTTAAAATTTGCGCTGAAGAACGGTGAACTGTATTTGGACTATCAGCCTGTCTACACTGCCTCAAAAGATCGAATGATTGGGGTTGAGGCACTGATCAGGTGGGATCATCCGATTAAAGGGAGAATACCACCAAATGTCTTCATTCCAATCGCTGAAAATGGGAGTTTTATCAGCGACATTGGTGAGTGGGTGCTCGAAGAAAGTATCAGACAGGCCGTCGCATGGCGTGAAAACGGTCTTGGTCAGATTGGTGTTGCTGTAAATGTTTCAAAAATGCAGATGAGAAATAAAAATCGTTTTCTTGAAAAATTAGATGCGTTACTCGAACAATACCAATTCCCGCCGGAACAGTTACAGATTGAAATAACTGAAAGTGATATATTCTTTTTCGATGGTGAAATTATTGAATTTGCTAAAGAACTAAGGAATAAACATGTCAGAGTAGCTTTAGATGATTTCGGGGTAGGAACATCAACATTGTTCAACCTGAAAAATATGCCGGTCAACGTTGTTAAAATTGATCGTTCATTCGTTCAGCATGTCCCATCAGAAGAGTTTGACACAAAGCTCCTCAAAGGTCTTTATCAATTACTGGATGGAATAGGGATGCATGTCATTACAGAGGGTGTTGAAACGGCTGAGCAGGCCGAATTCATTAGAAAAAACAGTTCTTCAAACATTCAGGGATTTTATTTCAGTAAGCCGCTGAAGCCGGAACAAGTTGCGCTGTTACTCGCGCAGGAAGCAGCTTACAGTCAGGTTGCTGCTGATTCTAGTAAATAAATAAAACAAGAGCAGAGCCATCAGGCCCTGCTCTTGTTTTATACCTCGCGTCGCATTGCTTTTAACACATCAATTTCAGTCGCCCGCTTCGCCGGTCTTAAGCCGGATAGCATCGTGACACCGAGACAGATTACAACTGCAATCAGTACCAGGCTGAATGGAATGGATGAAAACTGCAATCCTGCCGGCAGCTCTTCACCGAAAGCAGCTTCTAAAATCATTGGCAGTGCAAAGTTCACGGCAATACTGATTACGTAAGAAACAGCAATTCCTATTACAGCCCCGACCAGTCCGATATACGTACTTTCAAGCAGGAAGATCCGCTTGATTACTTTAGGACTTGCCCCGATTGCCTTCATAATACCAATGTCAGGTGCGCGTTCAGTCACAGCCATCGTCATGGTATTGAAAATTCCGATTGACGCAATCAAAATCGCAATCGTTCCGATAAAAATCAGTCCTGCTTTGGCAATGTTAAACAGGGTATTAATCTGTCCCATTTCACTCACAATCGAATACACATAGTATCCGTCTTCTTCAAGAGATGTCATCACACTTTTAACCGCTTCAAGATCATCTGCATAGACAGTGGCATTGTCGTAGCCATTGTCTTTTTCAGCATTAGCCGGATCCGCAAGCATCGCTTTGGATGTACCGGTAACCGCTTCAATCTCAGCAAGCTTTTCATCAGTAATATAAACGTTCTGATCCCATGCCCACTCGCGACCTGGCTTTTCGAGCACGCCTGTTACTGTGACAGGAACGGTTTCAGTAATTTCTTCTCCATCTTCCATTCTTTTAAACTCAAGATCGAAAGTCTGACCGATGATGTCATTTGAAAAGCGATACTCCGGTAAAAGGTTACCGTCTTCGTCATATTCAACTTTTTCCGGATCAACGTCATCCTTCATGAGGTTCAGCACAAAATGATAACCAACAGCTACTTCATCCTTCGCTTCTGGAATTGTACCTTCGCTTAATTCAATACCGGCATTTTCCATCGAAGGAAAATGACTTTGCATAGTTTGCGTGGAGATTTCATAACCCTCAGTCAAATACCGTGTTTCCTGCATTATATTTTTTGCGCGTGTCACAGCATTCACGCCCTCAAGCGCTTCGATCGTTGAAATGTTGTCATCAGTCAGGCTCTCAACATTTCCATTCCCCGTATCTTTCCCTGCCACTTCAATCTGTGTCACTTCAGGAGATTCAATCGTATCTTTAATGACCGTATTATGAAGTCCAAATGCAACAGAAGCAAGCACAATCAGAAATGCCACACTCATCGCAGAGGCAAGAATCGTCATAAATACCCGCATTCTGTTTTTCTTCATATTCTGTCTGATAAAACGGAACTGATCTTTTAACTTCATACCAACACCCCGCTTCTGACAAGCTCACCATCAGCAATTTCAATCGTCCGGTCACCGATTTTAGCGACTTCATCATCATGTGTGATGATGACAAATGTGATCCCGCGCTCTTTATTCAGTTTTTTAATAAATGCCAGCAGGTCTGCTTCCGTTTCACTATCAAGACTGCCTGTCGGCTCATCAGCTAAAATCAGCGGCGGCTCAAGAATCAGTGCTCTGGCAATACTGACGCGCTGCTGCTGACCGCCTGAGAGTTCACTTGGATAATGATCCTTAAAGTTTTCCAGACCAACCGTCTTCAGCATATCAAGCGTCATCTGCTTTCTCGCCTGCTCAGACATTCCTTTTAAGATAAGCGGCAGCTCAACATTCTCGTAGGCCGTCATACTCGGAATCAGCTGAAAGCTCTGAAAAATAAAGCCCATATTTTTTAATCTGAAATCAGCAAATTCCTCTTCAGTAAACTCACTGACCTTTTCATCCAGAATGATAATTTCACCTTCAGAAGGGTGGATAAACCCGCTAATCAGATTCAGCAAAGTGGATTTTCCGGATCCGCTGCGGCCGATAATTGATACAATTTCTCCTTCATTTACGTGAAAGGAAATATTCTTCAACACATCAAGACGGGACTGCTGACCCTTTTTACCCAGCAGAAACTGATGGCTTACCTGGTTAATTTCAATCATACTAACACTCCTTTTTCTCATTTTTGGCAAAAAGAAAGAAGGGACCCTGAAAACAGATCCCTTTCATTCAATTAGTCGAACTGGCTTGTGATAAATTCCGGGGCTTCCGACTCGTTTAAACCAAGGAAGCTGTAGCCGTCATTTACACGATAAAATATTGTATAATCCCCATAGCTGTTGGAATCACCAAGATCAAATAATTCCTCGATCTGCTCTTGATCCGTGATTGTAATCGTTGGTACATTCAAGTCATCCGGTGAAAGCCTGTTCTCATAAACAATGGTATCCACTTCCCGGAAAAATTCATTTCCTTCGGATTTGGCAACTGTTACTTCTTCAATGTTCTCAGGTAGAAATAGTGCATCGCCGTAGCCGTTCTCATTCATCCACTCAATCGTATTCTCATGGTTTTTTGTAATTCCTGCATGATAATCATAAGGCAGATTCATCGAGAACTGCACTTCACCCGCTGACTGTGGACTCCAATCCAGCGCCAGTTCCTCAGAAGGTAGAACCTCAAGGTCATCTTTCATGGCAGCGATCAGTTCCTGCATTTCTTCTTCGTCGGCAATTCTGATCGGTTCACCGTTTTGATTCGAATAGAGCATAATATAATTCAGCTGATCACTTGCTGAAGCTAAGTAGACTGGGTCGTATGCTTCCTTAAATGTCTGTGTGCTTCTTAATTCCAATGTGACTTCTTTTAAGAAATCATAATCGACATCATATTCTCTTGATAATGTACTGCCATCTTCAAGCGTATAGTTAATTGATACTGTACTCCAGTTACCTGCAAGCCTGTTATATGTGTGATCAATGAGCTGGTCGTGAATCGCAGTGACCATCTCGATTGCTTCAGGATTGGTTAGTGAAGGCGTTTCTGTTCCTTCTTCATAATAAGAGAAGTTATTCCGTGAATTTGGACTTGTGATCTCAACCGATTCTACTGCGCCAGCATCAGGTACCTTATTTTCATAAAAGCCTGCCACCAGATTCACTGGAATAATCAGTAGTGTAACCACAACCGCGTATACAACAAATCCTTTCCATGGCCACGTCAGACGCAGTGTTTTCTGAAGGATCATCTGTAAAATGGTGTAGGCAATAAATGCACCAAGCATGTAACCGACAATCGTCCAAATAAAGCTGCCCTGCTGGATTTCTGTAAAGTAAAAGCCTGAGATCAGCATGACAAAAAGTGTTAGACTATACAAGAAAACATAGCGGAAAAACGGAAATACAATCGTCTGATCAGTCGCCTCTGAAGGGCGCTTCGCATAAGCAAAATATGAGAAAGCGATAAGCGCAGCAGCAATCAGCGTGTAGACCAGATATTCAAGCAGGCTGAACGGCGTCTGCGTTAATTCAATCAGTCTGCCAAAGAAAATACCGTTTGTCAGCAGCATTTCCGTATAAGTTGTCAGCGCCAGACCCTGTACGTAATACTGCAGATTCGTCAGTGCCAAAAGAATAATCAGCGCCGGTACAATAATTACTGTATACGTCAACGCTCCGTGAAGCAGTGCATTTCCAACAAAAACCCCAACCGCAACTGTCAAAATAAACATAAACAGCATAATCAGATAAGAGAGCCCGATCCATTTGAAAATATCAGGGATCGTATAGAACTGATCCGTCAGGAAAGGGTACAGTACAGCCGTCAGAATTCCTGTAATCACAAGTGGAACAAACAACGTAATAGCACCAGTGATGTAGACATTTGTTAAGATCGTTCCTCTTTTGAAAGGAAGGCTGTGAAAGAAATCCGTTGCCGATTTATTCGTCATAAAGTTCAGCAGAATAATACCGATCAGTACTGGAAATGAACAGAATGCCATTAGCTGAAAAGGAATTGAGAATTCAAACAGCGGATTTAAAATCCCATCATAATTTGCGTATCCACCGAAAAACTGATCATTACGCAACGTCATCTCGCGGATAAACATACTGAGCGGCAGCATAATCACAAGCGCAAGTGATAAAAATACGCCGATCCACGTAACAGCTCTCAGCTGCTGTCTGAACAGTCCCTTATTCCACAATAAGATTCCGGATCTCATAGCCAACACCTCCCAGCTCATAAATAAAGATTTCTTCAAGTGTCAACGGCAGTAAATCAAAAATCGCCGGATGAAAGCTTTCTACATAAGGAAGAATCTCTTCCTCACGACCTTTTACAATAACCAGTAGCACACTGCCGCGCTTTTCATAATGCAATACATCAAGTCCGCTCAGGAATGCTTCTTTTTCAGGCAGCTGTTTAAATGCGATCTGCAGCTTATGAATATCTGTCTTCAATTCATCCAGATCCCGTTCAAATAACAGTCCGCCATTATGCATAATCCCGACGTAATCACAAAAGTCTTCCATCTCACGCAGGTTATGTGAAGATACAATCAGCGTCAGTCCGCGGTCCGCCACATCCTGCAAAATGGCATTCTTCATCTGCTGGCGCACCACCGGATCCAGTCCGTCAAACGGCTCATCCAAAATCAGTACATCCGGCATCGCAGAGAGCGTAAGGATAAAGGAAGCCTGGCGCTGCATCCCTTTAGACATCCTTGTCAGTTTCTTATCCGGATTCATTCTGAAATGCTTCGTCAGCTGCTGAAACCGCTTTTCATTCCAGCGCACATACACTTCTTTATAAAAACCCGCCATATCATTCAGGGAAGTTTGATGCAAAAAGTGCGGCTGATCCGGGATAAACAGTACGTGCTGCTTTGTCTCTGGTGTTTCAAACACTGTTTTATCAGCAATTTTTACTTCACCGCTGTCATATTTGTAAATTCCTGCAAGCATTTTAAGGAGGGTTGTTTTACCGGCACCATTTGATCCGAGCAGCCCATAAATGGATCCCTTTTTAACATGGAGTGTGAGATTCTCAACAGCCTGCAGATTATCAAACCGTTTATTAACTGCGGTTGCCTGAATCATTTTTCACCCTCCCGTTCTGCTACTTCAATTTTTTGAATCAGATGAATGAGATCCTCTTTAGATCCGCCCAAAAATAAAAACTCACTCACAATTTTTTCTAAGTCCTGTCTCAACATCTCCAATCTCTCCTCATTCCCATCATTGTGTAACGGTGCCACAAAACTGCCTTTTCCAGGAACGGAATAAATGAATCCCTCGCGCTCAAGCTCACGATACGCTTTCTGTATCGTATTCGGATTAATCGTCAATTCCTGTGCCAGACTCCTGACAGAAGGTAACTGCTCATCCTGCTGCAGCAAATCCCGGATCATCAGCGTCTTCAGCTGATCCATCAGCTGCTCATAAATCGGCACCCGGCTGCGCGTATCCAACGTAAACATCCGCACCCTCCTCCAAATATTAGTGTATTATCTGTACTATTAATTGTAATACGGTTGATACGGTTGGTCAATATGGTTTTGGAAAAATTTTTTAGCCCTTGATGCAGTTGGGTAACTGGGGGTTGGTTCAGGAGATTACATGGGGTGTTCAGAAGATTACATGGGGTGTTCAGAAGATTACGTGTGAGGTTCATGAAAATACCCATAGTGTTCCGGAGATTTTCGTGATCGTTCAGAAGATTATTATGGTGGTCCATGAGATAGGGTACATATGCCCAGGTGTAAACACCAAAAAACGCGAGGCTTAATCCTCGCGGTGGGAAACTCTCAACTTGTAAACTCTTTTGCTGGTCTTATACATTGGAACCAAATCTGCTTTGTGTAAAAGGTATCTCACAGTATCAGCGTTGCATCCTTTTAGCAAATTACGAGCCTGACGGTTGGAGATTGTTGGAGAAATAAACGTCAGATATACATAAAGGCTGTCTAAATAACTTTCATCGCATGGTTCGCCGCACAAATTGCATCTGAAGCGCTGCGAAATCCATTCTGCTGAAAGTTGTTCACATGCATGACACCAGACGCCTGATTTTAGAGAGTCGGAACAGAGGTTATATTTCTTTCTCACATCATAAATTTTTTCAGTTACCTCATAACTAATAATGTAGTTTGCGATGTTATTCAACTCTGCATTTTCATACAATCTATCACAATTAGTCTCTATTAATTCTCTTAGTTTCATTGTAAAACGTTCAGCTCTGAATAAATTCTTGGGGAGGAGAGTAGTAGTTCCGACTGCTTCTAAATGAGCGCTGGAGTGTGTGAAAGGAATAAGGGAGTAAACGGGAAGGTCGACTTTGATTTTCTTGAACAGAGACAAAAGTCCGGCCTGGTGACGTTCTGCCTGAACTGATGGATGCACCCAAGTCGATAAAGAGTTATCACTTTCATTTCGGAACATATGTCCATTTTCATAATCTAACTTAATATGTCCTTTGAGGTGTTTTGTTTCAATTGTGAGGGCAAAAAATGGAGTGATAACAAGATGATCAAGCTGAATGGTTTCGCCTTCGTAAGGAAGAGTTAAGTTTAATGCGATGAGAAATTCGGGGGATGAAAACTGCTGAAGAAACTGGTCAATCCTTTGTTCACCATATTCACCGGCTCTGATCATTGAAGCATCTTTTAAAATGTCGTGTTTGGAGGGGTGATAGTCAGGTAGGTGTCTGGCAAGTAGTTCATATGCGTGGGCACGGATAGAGGGTTTTCTAGAGTGGGAAATCAATTTAAATTTACCTCCAATTCTTTTTGATTATACATATTATACATTTTTATGATAGAGAAACATCATAATTTTTTTATTATATAAGAGGTTTCGAGTTATAGGTATAATGACACAATATCCGGAACAGAGGCCAAAATCTCCTGGACCACAATGTTTATTTCAGGAACATTGATAATAATTTTATGAACCTCACACGTAATCTCCTGAACGAACAACCCCCAGTTTCCCAACTGCACCCCACTAAGTGCTAAAATAAATCCAACAACCCGAAAGCAGGTGACGGTATGGAGAAGGAGATTCAGATTGCGGAGGCTTCGATTCAGGAGAAAGAACATGAGGCGCGGGGGCATCACTGGTATCCGCGAATTCATGTGGCGCCGCGGGTGTATTGGATGAATGATCCGAATGGTTTTTCTTATTTTAATGGCGAGTATCATTTGTTTTATCAGCATCACCCGTTTTCACCGGAGTGGGGGCCGATGCACTGGGGGCATGTGGTGAGCAGAGACCTGGTGATCTGGGAGCACCTCCCTGTGGCGCTTGCGCCGAGTTTGTCTGATGATGCGGATGGCTGTTTTTCAGGCAGCGCGATTGAGGTGGATGGTAAGCTGATTGCGATGTATACGGGAAACGTGTGGACGGGACCGGATCATGATACCGACCTGAAGCAGGTGCAGATGGTTGCGGAAAGCAATGACGGCATTCATTTTACGAAATGGGAGAAGCCTGTGATCAGTGAAGCGCCTGAGGGTGATGTTCATCCGTTTCATTTCAGGGATCCGAAGGTTTGGAAGCGTGAGGGTACATATTATTGTGTGCTTGGTTCAAGAACGAAGGATCACATAGGACAAGTGCTTCTTTACAAATCTGATGATCTTATAAGCTGGGATTTCGTAGCGGTTTCAGCCAAGAAAGAAGGGAATGGCGGATTTATGTGGGAGTGTCCGGACTTCTTTCATTTAGGCGAAAAAGATGTGCTGGTCATGTCACCGCAGGGCGTGAAGCCTGAAGGTAACAAATTTCATAATCTCCATCAGGCGGTGTATGTGCTTGGGGAGCTGGATTATGAGACGGGGCAATTTACACACGGAGAGTTTCATATGCTGGATGCAGGATTTGATTTTTACGCGCCGCAGACACTTGAGGATCAGGAGGGCAGGCGCGTGATGATCGGCTGGATGGATATGTGGGAGAGTGAGATGCCGACGCAGGCGCATGGGTTCTGCGGTGCGATGACGATTCCACGCGTGCTTGTACCTGACGGTGAACGTCTCCTTGTTCAGCCATTGCCGGAGCTTGCTGAGCTGAGAAAAGAGGCAGTGTACGTTGAAAATGAAACCATTTCAGCTAAACAAACGTTTGATTCAGTCAGCGGCACAAGCCTTGAGATGAAGCTTGAAGTCAATGTGAAGGATGCAGACGCTTTTAATGTAAACTTCCGTTGCGGCAATGTTGAGAAAACGGTTCTCAGCTGGTCGAGAGAGGAATCTGCAATCACGCTCGACCGTAGTGCATCCGGTGCGGGTGTCACCGGCATGAGATCAGTAGAAGTAAAGGAGCAGGATCGTTTAACACTACACTTGTTCCTTGATCAGTCTTCTGCTGAGATCTTTATTAATCATGGCGAGGCTGTGATGACAGCCCGTATTTATCCGGAAGAAACGTCGGATGGCATTGAGTTTGAAGTAGAGGGTGAGGCTGTAATTGAGCGGCTTTGGAAGTGGGATTTAAATTCAGCTTTTTCATCTAAAGGAGGAATTTAATTGTTATCTATTAACCCCGAAAACCAATCAGAACGCGATAACTATAAGCTCTTAACAGGCGGGATTATTCCCCGCCCGATCGCATTTGTGACAACTGAATCTGAAACAGGTGTTTTGAATGCAGCACCGTTTAGTTATTTTAATATTGTATCTGCTGACCCGCCTATGATCTCAGTGTCCATTCAGCGAAAAGAAGGCGAGCAGAAGGATACAGCGCGGAACGCTGAATTTAAAAAAGAGTTTGTTGTTCATATTGTGGATGAATCCAACGTCGAAAAGGTGAATCAGACATCAGCGAATCTGCCGGCTGATGAGAGTGAAGTTGAGCTGGCAGGACTAACGCCTGTTGAGAGTGAAATGGTGAGTGTGCCTGGCTTGAAGGAATCCAGGTTCAGAATGGAATGCGTGCTCGAGCAGAACGTTCAGCTTGGCGGGAATGATGGAAAGCCTGCTGCAGACTTATTGATTGGACGGATTGTGCGGTTTCATATTGATGAGGCGATTTATGAAAAGGGACGCATTCATGCAGATGAGCTGAAGGCGGTGAGCAGGCTCGCCGGCAGTCATTACGCGAAGCTGGGTGAGATGTTTTCGCTGGAGAGACCGAAATAGTAGTGTTTATCATGACCGGGGAGCGGGGATGCTTTCCGGTTTTTTGTGTTTTGTGAAAAGGGTAATGTATGGGTCATATTACCCTAAGTGACGAACATACGCGTTTGAGTGTTGAACAGGGACCGCTGAGTGTCGAAACAAGTTTGTTAAGTGTCGAACCACAACGTCTAAACGCCGAACAATACATGTTTTGCGTTGAACCCCCTACACTAGTCAATTAACCAACACTACTAAAAGTAAAATCAACTTTACAAAATGACAAGTCTACTTTACAATCTAACTAACATATTTTGGAGGAGATCAAATGGCGATTAAAAATCGGGTGAAAGAGCTCCGAGCGCGGGATGGTATGACGCAGGGAGACCTCGCCAAAAGGATTGGTGTAACAAGGCAGACGATTGTGTCGCTTGAAAAGGGGAGCTACACGCCTTCGCTTCTGCTGGCTTTAAATATTGCAGAAGTATTTGGTGAAGCAGTGGAGTCTATTTTTACAAAGGAGGAAGGTCAGTGAGGCGGGTATTAATCGAGACGATATGCAGTGTGATTTTTTATGTGTTGGTAGCGGTCGCCGTAAGCAGTACGATTCATACGATGAAGGAAATTGATGAAGGGTATAAGGCGATTGCTGTTGATGATGTATTCGGCAAGACTGTTGGTGTGTCATCAGTTATGTCAATTGGTTTAAATGGAATTACTTTTGAAGGATATCAGGAAGTAACGAATATGGAAACAGGTCAAACCGAAACTGATACAGTCAGCGTCACCATGAATACGATTCCGTGGATCCTCCTATTTGCTTTTGCGATTCCATGGATGGTCTACAGCTTTAAAACACGTGACCGCTCCAAATCGTTTCATGTATTTGCGATGGATATGACGGAATTTCAAGAGTCGGATGAGCGTGAAGTTCAGATTACGCGGAGTGCAACGAAGTCAGCTTATAAGTCAGTTGGAATAGCTGTTCCGCTTTTAATTGTGGCAATGATTCTTAATCCATTCCTTCTGGACATTATGCCTGCTTATCCTGTCTACTTGCTTGTGAGTGCAATCATCATTCCAACCCTTGTATACGGGGTTGTTTGGATAAGAGAATACAAAAGGTAAAAAGTTTAGCTTGGTTGCTTAGGAAGAAGGAGTTTTGATAAAAAACTAGAATGTATAAAGTAAACACGTTTGAAAGGATTGAGTCGATATGATCCACATCAAGCATTCACTGATTGGCGAACAAACGATACAAGATCTGGCTCATGATTATGATCTTCCTGATGTAACAGAATGTCTGTTTTTAGCACGTGGTCTGAACGATACGTATGTGCTGAAAACGAATGAGGACAATTATATTTTCCGTGTCTACCGTAAAGGATGGCGTGAAGAAGATGCGATTTTATTTGAGCTTGAAGCAATTGAATTCGCGCAGCATGAAGGGATTCATTCCTCCGTTCCGGTTAAACGGAAGGACGGGCAGTATTTAACGAAAATTGAAGCACCTGAAGGCACGCGCTATGGCGTCATGTTCACTTATTCAAAAGGAGAGCGGCCTGAGATTACAGAAGAAAACAGCGGAAGAATCGGCCGTGCGCTTGCAAATCTGCACAATGCTACTGATAAGTTTAAACCCGCTTACAGCAGAGGATACGAACTGAATATCAATCATTTGCTGAAAGCGCCTGTTGCAATTATTATGAAGCGTCTCGGCCATGCGCTGACGGAGGAGCAGGAAACGCTTTTACATGAAGCGGTCAGTAAGGTCAAAGAAGTGGCTGAAAACAAAGAACTTTCTTATGGATTCTGCCACGGGGATTTCCATAACTTTAACTTCCATTTACATGATGGTACGCTCGAGGCTTTCGATTATGACTGTTGCGGTGTTGGTTACCGCGCTTATGACATCGCCGTGTTCTGGTGGAACCTGAAAAACAATTATCCACAGCAGGAAAAAACATGCTGGCGCTCATTTTTAAATGGGTATGAAAGTGTGCGGAAGATAGAAGAAGCAGATAAACAAGCACTTCCTTATTTTGTAGCGGCCCGCAGGATCTGGTTTATGGGCGTACTGGCGGCAAACGAAGATGTTTGGGGACGCGCCTGGATTAATGAGCAGAATATGAATCACTTTTTCGGTCAGCTTGCGGCGGATGTGAGAGGGTTTAAGAGTGAATAGATGAAAACCCGCTGGATGGGCCAGCGGGTTTTCATTTTACATAGGGATGGTTGCGGGATAGGTCTATTTACACTATTCTAAGAAACTTCTCGATTTTTCTAAGAAGTATCCCATTTTTTCTCCGAACGAGCCATGTTTTTCTAAGAACATACTCCACGTTTCTACGAACAACACGACTTTTTCTCCGAACCAAACCGAACCAAACCAATCCAATCATCACTTCTTCAACAACAGCCACACAAAATAAGGAGCACCAATAATCGCCACAATCACGCCCGCCGGAACACCGCCGGGCTCGACAATATTACGGCCGATCGTATCAGCGACAAGCAGCAGCCATCCGCCGATCAGCATCGCAAGCGGAATAAACAGCTGATTACGCGGACCAACAAGTGATTTCGCAATGTGAGGTGCCATCAGACCGACAAAAGCGATACCCCCGGTGACTGATACAGCAGCTGCAGCAAGTGCCACAGCAGCGAGCATCAAAATAATCCGGTCCTTATTCACTCCAACCCCCACGCCAATCGCGACAGGCTCGCTCAAATTAAGAATGTTAAGCTTCTGCGCACTGAACAATACAAATGGAATCAGCACAAGGAGCCATGGTAACATCGCCCACACAAACGGCCAGTCAGTTCCCCATACACTCCCGGCGAGCCAAGAAGCAATAAAGTCTACTTTTTCACGGTCAGTAGAAGAAATCAGGACAACCATCAGACCTGAGAGCGCCATGGAAAATCCAACCCCGACCAGAATGAGACGAATTGGCTGAAGGCCTGTACTTTTTTCGTAAGCAAATAAATAAATCAGTACAGCTGTAATTAATGCACCTGCAAATGCAACGGCAGGAATCATATAGGCAAATGAATCTGCTTCAAGCGGTGCATACAAAAAGAACACAGCAACTGCAGCACCGGCGCCTGAGTTAATGCCGATAATACCCGGGTCAGCAAGGTCGTTACGCGTGATACTTTGTAACACTGAACCTGAAACCGCAAGCGCCATACCTGCAAGCAGTGTGATCAGCATACGCGGCAGTCTCAACTCGAATAACACAAACTCATCCTTGAACTCACCCTGACCAAGCAGAGTAGGAATGATGCGGCTGTAAGAAACCGATGAATAGCCGAAGCCGATACTGACAATCATCGTCAGCACCACAATCGCAATAAACGTGACCATTAGTATTCTTTGTTTTTTCAAAAGCTGCGGATCAATCATGCTGACATCGACACTCCTTTCCTTACAACATATAAGAAGAAAGGAAGCCCAAGCATTGCAACAATTGCAGCAACAGGCGTTTCAAATGGCGCATTAATCAGCCGGCCGAATGTATCAGCAAACAGCATGAATGCGCCGCCAATCAGTACGCACATCGGTAAAATAAAACGGTAATCCGTTCCGACAATGGCGCGCACAATATGAGGGACAAGCAGCCCTGCAAATGCAATATTACCTGCCAGCGCAACAGCAGATCCCGCAAGGAGAACAGTCAGTACAAAAAACACCGCTTTTACCTGACCTGTTTTAGAGCCGAGCCCGACAGCGACTTCCTCACTCAGACTCAGGATCGTCAGCTGCTTTGAAAATAAAATCGCAGCCACAATCCCGCCCGCAGCAATCGGAATGAGCAGTTCAAGCTGTGTCCATGTTGTCCCGATCAGTCCTCCGGCGGTCCACTGGGCAACATTTTGGGATAGTCTGAATGTCAGCGCAATCCCTTCTGAAATCGCAAAGAGAAATGCTGATACAGCCGCACCTGCAAGAACAACACGGATCGGTGAGAAGCCGCCGCGTTTCAGCGAAGCGATCCCAAATACCAATCCAGCTCCAACAGCTGCCCCGATAAAGCAGGAAATAATAATCCCCATGTAATTAATTCCTGGAATAAAGGCAAATGCAACTGCAAGCGCAGCATTCGCACCTGCCGTCAATCCAAGTATACCTGGGTCAGCCAGCGGGTTTCTCGTCATCCCCTGCATAATTGCACCTGATACAGCTAGTGAAGCGCCAACGACAACTGCAGCAACCTCACGCGGGAAGCGGATTTCAATTAAAACAAGGGAAGTAGCACTCCGGTCTCCTGTAAAAGCAGCCCGAAATACATCCCGAAGTGTTGTATCGGCTGCACCAAATGTAACAGCCACTGTAAACATCACAATCAGAAATATCCCTGCGATGATAAATCTAAGTCCAATCGACTTTTTCCTGTCCATCTCATTCACTCATTTCATGCGAAAAAAGGCTGCAGCATCTGCAGCCTTTTCCGGTCATTCGTTACCTAAGAAGTTTTCCTCGAAAAATTTCAGCTGATATTCAAGCGTAATCGGATCGTTAAAGTAGAACTTTTCAGCATCTGCTACAAACTCATTGCCGTTTTGCACAGCAGGAATGTTTTTGTACGTTTCTGTTTCCATAAATGAGTTATCAGCATCAGCAACGCGGCTGACAATCAGATAATCACCGACAAATTCAGGCAGTACTTCTGAAGATAACGTATAGTATCCAGGCTCAAGCGCTTCTTCTTTAACCTTTTCAGGCATATTCAGACCCATTTCCTGATACAGAATTTCTGTACCGCGTGCCCAGTTATCGCCAAATACATAAAGCTGCTTATCAAAGTTTTCGATGACAGTGACTGTTGCATCTTCACCGATTTCAGCTTTGATTTCTTCACCCGTTTCAGCAGCACGCTGCTTGAAGTCTTCAACCCATTCAGTTGCTTCTTCTTCTTTATTCAGTACTTTCCCGATCTCGATATGCTGATCAAGGTAGGTGTTTGCACCATAAGTAAATGTCACAGTGGGCGCGATTTCACTGATTTGATCAAGATTTGGTTCACTTGCAAGTCCAATGATCAGGTCAGGATCAAGCTCAATGATTTTCTCAATATTATCAGCAGATACTTCTTCAGCGTCTCCAAAGTCATAGTTTGGACTTGATGCCGACCAAGAGTCCACGCCCACAATGTCGTCATCAAGGTGAAGGACGTTTCCTGCATATGTGGATAAAACGACGATTCTTTCAGGATCAGCCGGTACTTCTACAGGTCCGTTTTCAGATTCATACGTAATCATTTCTTCAGATGAAGAACCTTCAGCAGACTCTGTGTTGTCAGTAGCTGATTCTTCGTCAGAACCGCAGGCTGCAAGTGCAAGTGCTGCGATTGTAAATGGTAAAAGTGTTTTTTTGAAGTTTTTCATGATGATTCTCCTTTATTGGTTCACTGCGATTTTCTCAGCAGTTTTCACTAAGTTATAAGTCATACACATTGGTTTATTTGTCACGGGATCGCGGCCGATTGTAGCATCTATATTGAATACTTTTCTCAGAACATCCGGCTGCATGATTTCTTCACATGTACCGGTCTTAACAATCTCTCCATCTTTCAGTGCAATCAGGTAATCTGCAAACCGTGCTGCCTGATTCAGGTCATGCAGGACCATAATGATCGTGCGTCCCTGTTCCGCGTTCAGTCTCTTCAGCAGTTCAAGCACTTCAAGCTGGTGGGCCATATCCAGATAAGTCGTCGGCTCATCGAGGAAAATAATATCCGTTTCCTGAGCAAGTGCCATCGCAATCCATACACGCTGTCGCTGACCGCCTGAAAGGGAATCGACTGCACGGTGCTTGAATTCTATGGTGTCTGTGACTTCAAGTGCCCAGTTCACGATCTCGATATCACGCTTTGTTAATCTTCCAAGACCCTTTTGATGGGGGAAACGTCCGTATGAAACAAGTTCTCCTGCAGTTAATCCAGCAGCGCTTTCAGGTGTCTGTGGGAGAATCGCCATTTTCTTCGCCAGCTCTTTTGTACTTTCTTCTGAGATTGGCTTCCCATCAAGAATGGCGTTTCCTGACTGGTGACTGATGATGCGTGTCATGGCTTTTAACAGTGTGGATTTACCACAGCCATTTGCACCAATAATGGTTGTGATTTTCTGATCAGGAATCTGTATGCTTAATTCTTTTACAATCGTCTTTTCACCGTATCCAATAGATAAATCTTCTGTATATAGACGCATGATTGAAGGCCTCCCAGTCGTTGCGTGTGATAATGATTCTCACTATCAATAATTCCAACTATAGTCACCTGAATTAAAATTGTCAATGTCACTTTTGTGAAGTATATGCTACAATAATCAGAGAATTATAAATGAGAATGAGAATCATTTGCTTATATAACAACGTTCACGGGAGATTTCAACTTGAAAATCAGGAGTGAAGATCATGGAGAAAAAAATATTTGACGTGACAATTATCGGTGGAGGTCCCGCTGGATTATACTCAGCTTTTTACAGCGGTCTGCGCGGAATGACAGCGAAAATTCTTGAATATCAGCCGCATTTAGGCGGAAAAGTTAATGTGTATCCGGAGAAGATGATCTGGGATGCAGGCGGCATGCCGCCTGTTACCGGTGCGAAAATGGTTAAACAGATGGTTGAGCAGGGGCTCACTTTTAACCCGGAAGTTTACTTGAATGAAAAGGTTGAATCCATTCATAAAAATGAGAGCGGTCACTTCGTTGTCAATGCTGCGAGTGGAAATGTACATATTTCTAAAACAGTGATCGTAGCGGTAGGAAGCGGAATCCTGAATCCTCAAAAGCTTCAGATTGAAGGGGCAGAGCGATTTGAAGTATCAAATCTTCACTATACTGTGCAGTCACTGAAGAAATTCAAGGATAAAACGGTCCTGATCTCAGGTGGAGGAAATACAGCCATTGACTGGGCGAATGAGCTCGAGCCTGTAGCAAAGAAAGTATATATCACGCACCGCAGTTGTAACTTTAAAGGACATGAATCACAAATCGGTCAGCTGATGAACAGCACCGCTGAATGTCTTTTAAACACGCAGATCACAAAGCTTCATGCTAATGAGACGCATGATGCGATTGACCGTGTAGAGCTGACACACAGCATTACAAATGAAGCGAGCTCACTTGAAGTGGATGATGTCATTATCAATCACGGCTATGAGATTGATGCTTCACTCATTAAAAACAGTGAACTGCCAATTGAGATGGTTGATGATTATTTCATTAAAACTGAATCTGGCGGGGGTTCAAGTGTGCCGGGTCTTTATGCTGCGGGGGATATTTCAAAACATGACGGCAAACTGAATCTGCTGATGGGTGCTTTTCATGATGCGGCAAATGCTGTGAATCAGGCGAAGCGCTATATTACGCCTGACGCAGGGGCAGCTGCAATGGTATCTTCACATAATGATGTGTTTAAGGAAAAGAACCGTGAACTGGTTAAGAATATATAAGGTAACGAAGGGCTGGGACATATTTATTGTTCCGGCCCCTTTTTTAAATAGCCTTTAAAAATGTTCTTATCTACAATCAGAGGATGCAAAACACGAATAACTGACTCATCCACATGTGGATGAAGTAAACCATTTTCATCTGTTATTCAAGGGTTTTTCAGTGGATATGTGCATAAGGTATGTGAATAACTGTATGATGTGTGGGTAACATCATTCGTCTGAATTCAACATTTTCCAGAGAAGCTGCTATTACAAATGAAAACCGCCTGAAAAGCGAATAGCTTTCAGGCGGTTTTTATTTATATACTGTTATTTTTCGTAATGCCGGAATCGTCACGCACGAGACCTTTCGTTTTTGCTTCATGCAACTGATGTTTTAGCAGAGGATCATCGTGCTCATGGTTATTATAGTTGTCTTTATCGTCTTTTCCTGTCATCTTACTCAACACATCTTTGACTTTCTCACCGAAATCCTGATGCTTGTTTTCCATTGTGAAACACTCCTTAGGATTTTGCTTTTCATTTACCCGCTGAGCGGTTCGACAAACATTTGTCACATTTGAAATGAAGTAAAACATCGTTGTCGCTTTTTGTTATGATAAAGAAAAATTGATCGGAGCATATTGTATGAAATTAAAAAAGAGGGAAGCCGCGGCGGTTATGATCAAAGACAAATTTCCGCATCTGTTGTGTTCTGTATGCGGTGAAAAGCTTGGTGTGGAAGAAATGACGCTGATCTGCAAAAGCAATCATCAGTTTGATATTGCAAAAAACGGCTCGATTCACCTGTTAACGAAAAATCTAAAAACGAAATATACGAAGGATCTGTTTGAGGCACGGCAATATCTAATGAATGAGGCGGCGTTTTTTAAGCCTGCAATTGATGAAGTCATAAAGTATTTGAGCATTCAAAAGCGCGGCGTCATTCTTGATGCGGGCTGTGGTGAAGGGACTCATCTGGCTCAAGTAATTGAGTCATTAGAAGGCTTTACGGGAGTTGGAATTGATCTGGCCAAAGACGGAATCCAGGCAGCAGCACGTTTTTATGAACAGGTTCTGTGGATTACTTCTGACCTGGCAAAAGCGCCGGTGGAAAGCGAATCTGTAGATTTCATTCTGAATATTTTATCCCCGGCAAATTACCGCGAGTTCGCCCGGCTGTTAAAAGATGATGGAGAAGTGATTAAAATTGTCCCTCGTTCAGGCTATTTGAAAGAACTGCGCCATCATTATTTTGGCAGTGGATATGAAAATGAGGAGACAGTTTCAGCTTTTTACGAGCAGTTTGATGTAAAAGAAAAGGTTACTGTAACCTTCGTCCAGTCGCTTAACCAGCAGGCGATCGAAGCGCTTGTTCATATGACGCCACTCAGCTGGCGTGCAGATCCTGAAAAAGTGTCATCGTTTAAAGCTTTGAAACGCACAGATATGACGCTGGACGTGGATATACTGATCGGGAGAAAAAAGTGAAATAAATCCAAACCTTGAACAATTGCAGGAGACAGCACTACTACAAGCGATTCTGTGTCATACTGTATCTATCTGAAAAAGCCGATTGAAAAGGAGCGTCAACATTGTCATTTGTGATCCGTTTTGTGATTTACACAGTCATTTATTTTGTATTCTCAGCGCTATGGGACCTTGCGCTTGCTGATCAGATTAACTGGGGGCCAAACGCAGTCCAGTCTGTGATGTTTGGATTCTTCTTTACGATGTTAATGTGGTACTTCGAGCTTAAAAGACGTAAGAAGGAGCAGTAATGAAAAAGCGCGCAATGTGCGTCTTCATTTTTGTGTTCAGTCTGCTTGGCATTTTTGATCTGATTCAAAATGGAGAAGTATTATTTCCTGTGAACATTGTGGCAGCTGCAGTTTTCGCATTTGCCTATTACCTGCTCTGGACGAAAATGGGCTGGTATAAAGCACCCGGAAAAAATAAAAGAACCTGAGACGACTTATCCGTTTCAGGTTGTTTTTGTGTCCAGCTCTAGGCGCTAGCTCCTCGGGTCATAAGCCACGCATCGGTAAACGGGAAAGGTCACCCGTTTTCCGCTCCGCGTCTTATGCCCGTCGTAGCTGAACGAGCGCCTTCCGCTTTTCTGTATTTAGCTATTACCCGCTTCTGTTAATCCGTGAATGGACTGGATGACTGCCTCAAGCTTGGCTTCAATTCTGTGCAGCAGATACAGCGTCACAATGATTGGGAAGCCCACGTCACTGATAAAAGAAATCCATTGCTCCATTCCCTCAACTCCTTTCAGTAAAAGAAAAAACGATCAGCCCGGAAGCTGACCGCCTTTTTAAAATTAAACGCCTAATTCAACTGCTTCAACGCCCCGTGATACAACGCGTGCACTTTTAATCCCAGTAAGTGCGCCGGTTGGCGAGATAAACAGGTTTTCATCAATGACCGTCTGCATCACAGCCTGAACAGTTGCAGGATCGATTGGTTCAATGGGAGTGTCGACTGTAAGAGAGGCATTTCCACCCTCAGAAGTCAGAAAGATCAGTTCCAGTGTTTTATTCATATCAATTTCTCCTTTCTAAAATGATTTGGGTATTAAAGTGTGACTGCTCCTGTTTCTACGTGCCCGATCTCGATAAGCGGATAGCTTGATAGAGAAGCGAGTGCAACTGAAGTGTTATACATTTGTTCTGCTGAAGCACTCAGGCGGATTCTGCTGTACGTTTTGCGCTTTGTAAATGGCTTGCCTGCTTCTGTCAGTCCTGCGTCAAACAATAAGCGGATTCTGATATCATCTGTTTTTACGTTTGCCATGCTGATCACCTCCTTTCACTCACTAGATCGTAAGTGGGAGGAAGAAGGGATACCCTTTAGATATAAATAATCAAGTTAAACGAATAGTGATGATAGATATCTAAAAGAAGATCAGTTCATATCCGACTGAGGCACGGTGAACCGATAAAAGAGCTGAAACATTTTATCTCTCAGCTCTTTTATCATTTCTGAAGTTTTAATTTTGGCAGTGAAGTGTCTCTACATGTATAATAAAAATTTAAGCAAAAGATAGGGTGAGGTTAATGAAATTAACTTTATATACAGATTACTCTTTACGCGTACTGATCTATCTTGGTGCGAAAGAAGAGGGGGAACTTTCAAATATTCAGGAGATTGCAGATGCTTATCAGATCTCGAAAAATCACCTGATGAAAGTGACACATGAGCTCGGCAAGCTTGGACTCATTGAAACAACCAGGGGTAGAAAAGGTGGAATCCGACTTGCTAAAAAACCTGAAGAGATTAATGTAGGAAAAGTTGTCAGAAAAACTGAAGATCATTTTGAACTGGTTGAGTGTTTTCAGCCCGGAGGAGGTCATTGTGTGATTTCCCCTGTGTGCGGACTGAAACACGCGCTTGCTAAAGCATTGCAGGCCTACTTACAGGTGCTTGATGCCTATACACTTGCTGATCTGGTACGCAATCCATCAGAGCTCCGTAGCCTGTTTCAAAACGAAGAGCAAACAAAGTCTTAACCGAAGACTTTGTTTTTTTATATTTAAAATAGACAAATCGGGCGGAGTTTTTTATGATAAAGAGGGAATAGGAATAAAGATTTATTATAAAAAATAAGCCTATTATCACAAAAGTGAGGTTACATCTATGTTGTCATTTAAAAGAAAAGAAGCTCTTCTTTACAAAGCGCCAATGGCTTATCCAGAAAAAACAGAGATTGTTAATATAAGACGAGAATTACAAGACAGATTGTTTTATATGGGGTTCAAGCAGGAACATGTAGAAAACCTGCAGGAGCTTAGTCCGGTGATCACATCTATTCTGGATGATATTTTGGAAACGGTCCTTGACCATCTAATGAAAAGTCCTGAGATGGCTAAAATCGCTTCAGAATCGTCTACTCGCGAAAGACTGAAAAAGGTTTTTGCTGATTATTTCAGAAGTTTATTGAGCGGGAAGCTTGATGATCAATATTTTGCGATGCGTAAAAGAATGGGGGAAACCCATAACCGATTTAATGTGCCGGTGACATGGTTTCTCGCAACTTACTCTTCGTTTCAGACACTGCTGATTCCAAAAGTAGTAGAACAGCTTCAAAAAGACCCGGAGGAACTGCAGAAATCCCT
Organism: Jeotgalibacillus sp. JSM ZJ347; assembly: GCF_044383825.1. Lineage (NCBI taxonomy): Bacteria > Bacillati > Bacillota > Bacilli > Caryophanales > Caryophanaceae > Jeotgalibacillus > Jeotgalibacillus sp. JSM ZJ347. The sequence goes on from NZ_JBISEN010000003.1 coordinate 274,829, forward strand.
TTTAGCGATTACACATGTCATGAATCTTGATGCACAGCTTGTTACAGAACACTATATGACGATCAGAATGAATGAATTAGAAGAAGCAAATCAGAAAAATGAGCAGCTCCAGACTGAAATTGCATCAGTCAGTCAGGAGGTTGCGGCTTCAGTAACGCAGGCTGAACACACAGTAATCAGAACGAGTGAGAGTGCTGCGCAAATTCTAGAAGAAACCGGCCAGACAGAAAAGTCGAGCAAAAACCTGGTTGGACTCGCGAAAGAAAATGAGAAATTAATGAATGAAATGGAAGTGCAATTCGTTCAGTCAGCTGAAAAAGTGGGCATGTCTGTTGAAGGGATGAACCATTTAAAGCAAACGTCTGAAGAGATCATCAAAATGACACAGGGAATCGAGGCTATAGCTGATCAGACGAACCTGTTAGCATTGAATGCTTCAATTGAAGCGGCAAGAGCCGGTGAGCACGGAAAAGGCTTTGCTGTTGTAGCAAGTGAAGTCAGAAATCTTGCTGAAAACGCAAAAGCACTGAGCGGACAGATCAATGGTCTGATTGACCAGAGCAATAAAGGAATCCAATCACTAGTCGTACAGATGAAAGAATTAAATGAAGAAAACCAGGCTTCACAGGAGAATGTTAAACGGGTCAAAACCGGCTTAACGACTTTCCAGATGGAGATGGAAAACTACCTCGACATGTTTGGACGAAATAAAAGAGACCTTGAAACCATCGTGACATCTATACAGGAAATCAACGAAACAACCAGCGGCCTTTCACGTGCAACAGAACAGCTTGTTAAGAAGGCAGAGCTTAAATAAAATACTTAATTTATAGCATCCTATTTGAGTGAGGCACAGCCAAACTTTTAAAAGACTGAGACGTAATTGTCACGGTCTTTTTTATTATAGTCCATTGTTTTTAGCACAGCTGGGATTGAAGCGTAGGGCGGTGGCTCGCAGGAAGGGACAGGTGAGACGAAGCACGGCCTGCTGGCTCACCGCCCGGCCGCGGAAAGCATCTGCCCCCTATTGTTAGTAACTGGATGTCTCCGGGTATACATATAAGATCTGACGAATTAAAGGAGAGCGATTTTATGGGAAACAACAGACCAGTCGTTGCACTGACAGGCGCCACGGGTTACATAGGCGGAAATCTGCTTGAGCAGATACAAAAAAAAGCTGATGTGATTGCCCTTTCGAGAAGCGGGGATGACAAAGAAAATACAGAGCAAGTTACCTGGCGCTCAGCAGACTTCTTTTCGATGAAAGATGCAGAACAGGCGCTTGAGGGAGCAGATTATGCGATATACCTGATCCACTCAATGAAGCCCTCTGCAAAGTTAACACAGGCTAAATTCGAAGACATGGACCTGATTTTAGCAGACAATTTTGCACGCGCAGCAAAAAAGCAGGGTGTAAAACAGATTATCTATTTAAGTGGCATTGTTCCGCAGAATGAAGAGCGCAATAAGCTGAGCCGTCATTTACGCAGCCGGCTTGAAGTGGAAAAAGTGCTGAGAGCATATGGAACACCTGTCACGACTATCAGGGCAGGGCTGATTGTCGGACCAAAAGGGTCATCATTCCCGATTCTGTCCAAACTTGCAAAAAGGCTTCCCTTCATGCTACTGCCAAAGTGGACAAGAACGAAAACGCACCCGATCGCGCTGAAAGATGTCGTCGGGTCATTAAGCAAGAGTGTTGGAAACGAAGAAGTAAAAAATCGATCAATTGATGTCGGCGGACCGGAAGTTATGACGTATAAAGAGATGATGATTCAGACTGCTGAAGTGTTAGGCAAGAAACCGAGAGTGGTGGATGTTCCATTCATGACAGTGAACTTATCACGTTTGTGGGTCATGCTGGTGACGGGCGCTTCAAAGGAAATGGTCTATCCGCTGGTTGAAAGTCTGCAGCATGCAATGGTTGCAAAGAATAAGGTTGAAGGAATCAGTGAAGGAACTATTACTTTCAAAGAAGCCGCAAAAACAGCTTTGAAAGAAGACGAGGAATCTTCTGGGGCACCGGACTATCTAAAGCCTAATCCAACCGGGAAAGATGTACGTTCTGTGCAGCGGGTGATGCTGCCTGAAGGGAAGAATGCTGAATGGGCCGGCGAGGAATATATGGACTGGCTGGCGACATTGGCAAAGCCACTACTTTGGACAAAGGTTGATTCTCACAAAAAAGGTCAGGTATTTCTGATCAGCAAAAACAAACCGCTGCTTGAGCTGTCATTTGCACCGGATGAAAGTGATCAGTTCAGGTCACTCTATAAGATAACAGGCGGACGATTCGCTTCTGTACGAGAAAACAGCCGCGGCAGAATCGAATTCAGGCAAATTCCTGATACGCAGGAATGTATCATTGCCATTCACGAATATGAGCCCGCCATGCCATGGTTCATTTATAAATATACGCAGGCAAACGTCCATTTAGTCGTCATGTATTTATTTAAAAAGCATTTGGAAAAGCTGATGGAAAGCGAGCGGCATCATGAAGGGGCCGGCGCTGAAAAAGAAGTGGTGGAAGCGTAGGAGGGATTCATATGTTGAAGCAGGGCTGGAAGCTGATTCTGCTTGTCATCTCAATTTTCTTCTTTTTTCTGGCAGCAGTCAGTCTGTTATTTACAGGTGCAGGAGAGAGTGCATGGATATTCGGAGGATTCTCAACGAATATCCTGCTGAGTATTGCACTGTTTTTCATGGTGTTATATATTGCTGCCAGATTTAGAAGAAAAGATTAACATGAAGCTGCAGTAATACGATCTGCAGCTTTCATTGCACCAATAACATTTCTTGATGAAGGACCAAGCTCCAGCTCAGCAAGAGGTCCTGAAACAAATAAATGGTCGCACCATTCAAGGTGCTGATTCACAAGAGGGAACCCGCAGTGCGCGCACTGAAGGTTCTCTCTTTTAATGAGATCAGCTAAAAAGCCGGCAGACATCACATCAGGAGCAAATCCCGTGGCGAAATAGACCGTTTTGACCTCCAGCTGTTTTCCGGATTGTGCGGTCAATGTAAACTGATTATTTTTATATTCCACGTGACTAATTTTATCAATATAAAGGTGATAGGATCCCTTTTTCCTCAGATGATGCAGTTTTTGATTCAGTTCGGCTGGAATGGACCCTTTATGCCTTGCCTGCTGGATCGTCCGCCGCTTCTCTTGTGCACTCAATCTGCTGAAGCCATCCATGTATTTCGGACCAAGCCAGCCCGGGTCACTGTCAAAGTCATGAACTCTGTATGCGTGTCTGGTTACTTGTGTAACCTGTCCGGGGTATTGTTTTGAAAGCTTGATTGTCAGGTGGGCAGCGCTGATTCCGCCTCCAATCACTGCGATCGGACCGACTGGTGCGGCTTTTTTGTCATCAAATACGTGAGAGACCTGTGAAGGTGCCATTCTTTTTGCTAAGTAACCCCATTCAGGAAAAAATATCCGCCGGTTAACGCCTGTTGCGACCACCAGGTTTTTTGTATGAAAACGATCTCCCTGTTCTGTCTCGATTATCCAATGATCTTTTTCTCTCATGGCACTGCTGATTAAACCGGTGTGCCAGCTTTCGCGTAGTCCGGACTCTTGTATGACATGATCACAATGTTCGTTAAACAGATAAAGTGACGGACGGCTGTACGCTCCATAAAAATCAGTTTCAGTTCCTGCCCGTTTTCCATATTGCTTCAAGCTGAAAGGCTTTATATCCAAATGATGAACACCCGGGGAGCGCAGGTAGGGCATATCAATAAATGCTGTACGTTCTTTCCACTCAGCAAGCGGCTCAGGGTGAGGGTCAATGATTTTTAATTGATCCGGTCTTATGATGTTTTGTTTTAAAAGGTGCGCTGCGATCGTACAACCGTGTATACCGCCACCTGCAATCAGCCATTCGTACATGTTCTCACCTCTATACAGTCAACAGAAAGTACTGTGAAGAGACAGCACCCGGCTGTCTTTTGACAGGTGTCTTTTCTTCCCATTTCAGACGCTGTAATTTCTTATTGATCTCTTGATCGATATAAATTTCTATCTTTTTCATACGCATCATGACCTGCTCGAATGTCAGGTTAAATTGTGCGGCAGCAAGCGTATGCGGAGAGTGCTGTACAAGCTTTTGAAGAAACTCTTCTTTGGTTTCGCATTGAGCAGCAATTTCCTCTTCCGCCTCGGTGACAAATCTATATAATGATTGGTCAAAAGGTGGCAGTGCGCGCACACAATCTCTTTCCAGGATCTCCAGTAAATAAGGGTTCATCAGACAATCTCCTTACCAGCTTGATTTTTTAACGCCAGGCACCTGACCTTTATGGGCATACTCACGAAAAGCAATTCTGGACATTTTGAACTTTCTCATAAACCCACGTGGGCGCCCTGTTACTTCGCAGCGATTCTTCAGTCTTGAAGGAGCTGAATCCTTCGGCAGCTTTGCAAGTGCCGCGTAGTCACCCGCTTCTTTTAATTCCTTTCTCTTCTCTGCATACTTCTCAACAAGCGCTTGACGCTTTTTTTCTTTTACAACTTTTGATTTCTTAGCCATTTATAAAAACTCCTTTTTTAAATCGTAACGATTACGTTTTATAAATGTTAGTTAATCATATACTGAAAATGAATGCAAGCACAAAAAACCCTTTTTAAAAAAAGGACAGAAGAGTTTATAGGCTGATGACAAAATAAATCGCGAATAGAATGGCTACAATCAAAACGAAAATTCCGAGCAGAATGACTGTATAGCGTGAGGAATGAAACGATTGATTATTAATGGATTTAGCATTTTTAAAATATGAAATCATTGCGAGAACAATCGTAAGAATACCGAGAAAGACTGAAAAGAAGCCGATGAAGTTAATGAAAAGGTCTGTATTGTAAGTGCCGGATGACTCGATCGTGTAATGGAGGTTTGTTACGAGAAACCCGATTCCTATTAAAGCGATCGCAGTTCTTATCCAGGCAAGCATTGTCCGCTCATTGGCAAGGTGCTGCTGTATCAGATTTTTTTCTATATCATGATCCTTTTTCACGGAACCACCCCTTTAGTATATGCTCAGTCATTAAGATTCCCTTTTCTGCAATATTAAAAACAAATGCCCCTGCCAAAAGTGACAGGAGCATTCATTATCCCTCGTGTTTCATAAACGCAAGAAGCGCAAAGAGGAAAAAGCTGGCGAGCAGTGTGACACCGCCACCGATATACACAATAAAGTAAAATGACTGCGGTGCATCAAAAATATCCAGGATCATCCCAGAAGTTAATCCGATTGTACCGATAATCGCTGTATACACATGAGCAGTTGCCAGCTTTTTTGAAAGAGGCTTAAACAGCCGGTAGTAAACTGCCCATGAGAATAATGACAGCCAGCCAACCACAAGTATATGGGCGTGAGCTGCTCTGAAAGCATAATCATATGACCCTGCCATATGTCCGCCAATCCCTGCACCGATTAATCCGAAGATTGCTGCTGTTTTCAACAGTAAATTACTGTGCTTTTTATGCATATGGATCCTCTCCTTTTCATACATATTCCCTCTCTCATTTTATCGGGTTACAAGGGGATCTACCACTTTACAATATGACAATTGAGAGACAGATTAATGATCAGACAATTTTTTTAGAGAAAAAGTGATCCATTTTAAAACCTGCTGCGTTTACTGTACGTGATTAAATTTTATTCAGTTCATTTTTCAGTGAAAGGGGGTGAGTGCGTGCGTAAGTGGTGCATGGCTTTATCCGTGATGACAGGGCTGTTTTTATTACCGGCATCTGCGTCAGCTGAAGGATTGTTATCAGATGTGACCAATAGTCTGACAGGGGAAGACAGTAAAACTGAAGAACAGGAAGAGACGTCTTCTTTGCTCGGGGAAACTGTTTCTTCTGTTGTCGGCACTGTTGATGAGGTCACTAAACCTGTTACAAAGACAGTCGAAGAAACTGTTCCTGATGTAAAAGTGGATGCCGGGATTGCAGAAGTGGATACATCAGATGGTGTGAAAGTGTCAACACCTGTCGCAGAAGCGAAAGTAACTTCTGAAGGCGGGATTGAAGCGGACACTTCAGTGGCAGATGCAAAACTGTCTGCTGATGAAGGTGTTAAGGTAGATACGCCTATAGCAGAGGCTTCAGTGTCAACGGAGCTTGAGGTTGAAGCAGATACGCCCGTTGCTGAAGCAAAAATTTCTGCAAATGAAGGTGTGGAAGTAGATACACCTGTCTCAGAAGCTTCAGTGTCGCCTGATCTTGAAGTCGAAGCAGATACACCTGTTGCGGATGCGAAAGTTTCCGTGAAAGAAGGTGTTGAAGTGGATACGCCGGTTGCAGAAGTAAATGTATCTGATAAAGACGGTATTGAGGTAAGTACCCCGGTTGTTGAAGCAGATCTCTCAGATGATGAAGACGTAAAAGCGCCGGATACTCCGGCAGAAGCTGTTGTGTCTACACCGGATACTGAAGAGATCAGTACAACTCTTCCGGATTCTTCTGTAACTGTTCAGGAAGAGTCATCAGATACTGTTCAAAACAATAAACCGGAAGAAATTGCTGAAAAAACAGTGATTCCTGCTGCTGAGAAAACTGAGCGTCCTGTAGCAGTTGAGACAGTATTTAATTCAGAGTCAAAAGCGTTCACTGAAGGTCCATCTCAACAAGAGCAGAGTGAAGAAAGTTCAAATGTTCCTGATCAGGAATCTAATACAATCGTTCCTAATCATGCAACAGTAACACCTTCACCGTCATTCAGTGGAGGATCATCTCAGGGACCTGCCGGTAATGCGGGCGGTGGTGCGACATCAGCGCCAGCTGCAGTACTGTTTGATCAGGAAAGCTTTTATGAAATAAACGAAGTCAGCTCATATGCAAGCGAAAGGCTTTTATTTGACCAATGGCTGAATGCTCCGCCGACTCAGCCGCCGAAATTCTCTTCTTTTTTCGCAAATAACATTTAAAAAAACGAAAAAAGAGGAGAGTATAAAACATGAAAAATACAGTTAAAGCATTTACAATCGCAGGTACAGTAGCATTTGGACTTTTAGTTGGTGGACAAGCAGGACAGGCAGAAGATCGTGATGGACTGCTTGGCGGCAATCTGCTCGATGATGTGTCAATTCTTGAGTCTGAGGATGGCTCGCTGTCAGTCCTTAATGATATTGGTCTGACAGGATCTTCAGATGATGGAGAAGAACTTCAAACGGAAGGTAACGCTGAAACAGATGCCAACCTTGAAGTTCAAAGCTCAAATGACGAGGAAAATGTTTCAACTGAAGCAGATGTTTCAAATGACGTGAATACTGAAACAACTGTAAATGAAGATGAAGTAGCAGCGAATGCAGATGCACAGACAGAAGCTTCGGTAGGCGTAACAGCTGAAGGAGCAGAAGAAAGTGCAGAAGTAATGGCGGATGCTTCAAACGATGTGAACACAGATGTAGTGGTAAACGAAGATGAAGTAGCAGCGAATGCAGATGCACAGACAGACGCATCAGTAGGTGTAACAGCTGAAGGAGCAGAAGAAAGTGCAGAAGTAATGGCGGATGCTTCAAACGATGTGAACACAGATGTAGTGGT
>NZ_JBISEN010000004.1:0-196107 GCF_044383825.1 Jeotgalibacillus sp. JSM ZJ347
GAAAGTGCAGAAGTAATGGCGGATGCTTCAAACGATGTGAACACAGATGTAGTGGTAAACGAAGATGAAGTAGCAGCTAATGCAGACGCACAGACAGACGCATCACTTGGTCTAAAAGCTGAGGGTGAGGAAGAAAGTGCAGAAGTAATGGCGGAGGCTTCAAACGATGTGAACACAGACGTAGTCGTAAACGAAGATGAAGTAAAAGCTAATGCAGATGCACAAACAGACGCATCACTTGGTCTAAAAGCTGAGGGTGAGGAAGAAAGTGCAGAAGTAATGGCGGACGCTTCAAATGATCTGAATTCAGATTTCGTTGTGAATGAAGATGAAGTAAAAGCAAATGTCTCTAACGATACAACTGCAGGTTTTGGTGTGAAAGCTGAAGATGAAGAAAGCAGCTCTTTCCTTGGCGGAGAACTTTTCAACAACCTTGATGGTGCTTTTGAGTCAAATGACGATATGACATCAGGTTCATTAGATGCTGTAACTGGTGGTACGATTGGTTCAGGATTTGAAGATGAAGATTCAAAAACTGGACTAAATGGTATCCTGGTTAACGATCTGTCAGGTTCTTTTGTAAGTCAAGAGGATGAAGATTTCATGTCTTCTCTTTCAAATGACACAAACCTTGGTCTAAATCTTTCTAACGAAGATGAAGAAGATCGTTCTTCACTATTTGCTGACGTAACAAATGCATTTGATCTTGGTCTTTCTGAAGATGAGTTTGGCGTTGCTACTGATCTTGGTGTAGCATCAGGACTTTCATCTGAAGAAGATGACAATTCATTTGCATCAAATCTTGACCTGGGCCTTGGAATTAACCTGATGCTTGTTGATGAAGAGAACAAGCATAACGGTTCATTTCTGAGCCTTCAATAATTAGCAGATTACTGGACCGGGCTTTCTTTTTGGAAGTCCGGTTTTTTGATGTGCATACAAAAAACCCGGGCATTAGCGCCCGGGTATGTCCATTATGCGTTCTGGTGTTCCTTCACAGGGAACCAGCCCTTTGTATTCACAATCGCCTGCCATAGCGGTTCAGGTACTGTCAGTGTTTCACGGTCATCAACTGACAGCGACGTTCTGATCTCACTTTCACGACCTGCTTCAACCTTCTGAATCCACTCAGGTTCCACAATGATTTCGCGGCCAAGTGCCATCAATGGTACGCCGCCTTCCATTGCTTTTTCAACGTCATCAGGGGTGTGGAGTGAACCGACACCAATAATCGGCAGCTTATCGCCAATCTGATCCTGAATCAGCTGAACGCGTGATGCTGTATCAGCTTCATCGCGCATTGATCCCTGATGGAAGTCCATCACAGATACGTGCAGGTAATGAAGGTCTTCCTGAGCAAGTCGAGCTGTAAATGTCAGCGTGTCTTCCATTGTAATGCCAGGTTCTTCACGCTCTTCAGGTGACAGACGATAGCCAACGATAAATGACTCATCTCCGAATTCTTTTACCGTCTTATTTACCTCGTTAATCACTGCAAGTGGGAATGTCATGCGTTTTTCAACAGATCCGCCCCATTTATCTTCACGTCTGTTTGAGTGGGGAGAGAAGAACTGCTGGATCAGATACGTGTTCGCCCCATGAATTTCCACTCCATCAAACCCCGCTTCAATCGCACGGCGTGTTGCATCACCAAATGCCTTGATAATATTTTCAATTTCATCATTTGTCAGTTCACGCGGTGTCATTGCCCCTTCACGTACCGGTGCAACTGCACTCGCACTGACTGTCTGATTGTCAGGCAGCAGTTCAGGCGGAGCCATTCTGCCTGCGTGGAAGATTTGTAAAATCGCTTTTGCGCCTTCACCTTTAATTGTGTCAGCAAGCTTTTTCAGACTTGGTACCAGGTCGTCGCGGTGTGCGCCGATTTCCCCTTGGAACCCTTTGCCGTCATCGGTTACATTGGCTACTGCAGTAAGAACTGCCCCAACGCCGCCTGAGCGGACGCGGTAGTATGCAAGCTCCTCATCTGTTACTTCACCGTTATCTTTTGAAGAAAAGTTCGTCATTGGTGCCATCAGCACTCTATTTTTAAGTGTTACGCCATTTTTTAATGTAAATGACTCTAAGAATTTTTTAGTCATTATGATCTTCCTCCTTCAAAAATCAAAAATGTAATCTCACAGACATCATTATAATGGCTCTTTCGGGTAACTAAAAGAAACCTGCTCATTGAATGTGCAGGTCAGCTTGATTCCCATTTTCTTAATGAAGGATAAGGGTCATATGCCCATTGGTTTTTTCCGTTATCAATATACATGCCGTAGTGGAGGTGGGGAGGGAACTTTCCGCTTGTCCCTTCTTTACCATATCCGGAGCTTCCAACATATCCTATCAGATCACCGGCTTTAACAATATCACCCTGCTTCAGCCCCTTTTTAAAACTGGAAAGGTGTGCGTAATAATGATAAACGTTATGGATATCCCTGAGACCCACGCGCCATCCGCCATAATCATTCCAGCCGAGCGCTTCAATCTTTCCGTAAGTCGTAGCAAGCACAGGAGTCCCGTAACCAGCGAAAAGGTCAGTCCCTTCATGCATCCGCCGGCCACCCCAGCCCCGCTTACCGCCCCATGTACTGCGGTAACTGTATAAATAATCTTTTTGCAGCGGAAATACATGTGTGTATAGATCAAGCGTATTAAACTGCTGGTATAACTCAGCGATCGTCATGATCTGACTGACGGACTCTTTTCTATCGTAGTAGGCTTTTACCGCATCTTTAAAGGAATCGTAACTGTTAATATAGTCTGCCATTGAGCCGAAAATATCCTCCGGATCATTTGGATCAGCCTTGCCATCCCCATTCGCATCCTGTCCAATCCCGCCAAAAAACTCAATAAAATATGGAGAGAGGTTTGACTGATCCGGGTGAAGCGGACCAAACCAGCGCTCTTCAGAGATTGTCAGTGCAAGCGGCCCTTCTTTCTTTTCGATATCCTGGCGGAGCGGCTGAATATTCCGCTCGAACTGATCGATGGCTGCAAGGTAATACCATGGCACACCCTGATGGTGATAAGCAGTGTAATAAGTCAAACGTTCGTTTAAAAGCGTCTTACGGTCTTCAACAGCAGCTGCAGTTGAAAAAATGAGCAGAAAGCTGACAGTCGCAGCTAAGAAAGTTTTCATATTGTTCACCTCGGGAGTAGTATGTGTAAGTGAGATGATTTCAAGCGTTATTTTAGAGTTTTTGGATTTGGAGTGTTGCGGTGTGCGGAGCGCGGAGCGGATGTCGTTGTTTTGGGCAGAGTTGTAGCAATCTGGCCCGGAGTTGTAGTGATACGCCCGGGAAGATGTAGTGATTCGTGCCAGAGATGTAGCAATTTCTCACTTTTGATGTGTTATCCCACAGCAGCGTCGTAGCACATTCGCTCTTGATGCTTTTGAGAAACAAAAGACAGTTTCCGAAGTGCATGCAGGGCTGGGGTGGCGGATGTCGTTGTTTTGGGGGAAGTTGTAGTAATTCTGGGTGGAGTTGTAGCAATCTGGCCCAGAGTTTGTAGCGATACGCCCGGGAAGTTGTAGCAATTCCACCGCAGTTTGTAGCAATCAGCTGCATTGTCCGCGTCTTATGCCCGTCAGAGCTGACCAAGCACCTTCCGCTTTTCGAGGTGTCCAGCTCCAGCAGGCAGGCCCTCGAGTCATAAGCCACACTGAGAAAATGGGAAAGATCACCCATTTCTCTCAGTGCGTCTTATGCTTGTCGGACCTAAACGCCTGCTTCCGCTTTTCGGGATATGACAAGTGTCACATCTTTTTCCTTACACTCATGACTTATTTTATTTCGGGGAAAGCTTTATGATGAGGTCATAAGAGTTACAGAAGGAGGAAAACATGAGTAAACAAAAAACAGCAGAGTTGCGCAAAAGTGTCTCTCCTTATGAAAAAGCTGATATGAAAGCAAGTATCAGACAAATGATTAATACCATACCACCATTTTTTATTTTATGGTTTTTAGCGTATCAGAGTCTTGAGATTTCGTATTTATTAACACTGGGTCTTGGGGTCATTGCGGCAGGGTTTGTCGTACGGATCTTTATTATTTTCCATGATTGCTGTCACGGATCATTTTTCAAAAACAAAAAGCTGAATAACCTGGTTGGCACATTAACCGGAATTGTGACGATGTTCCCTTATGAAAAGTGGAAGCGTGAGCATTCGATTCACCATGCGACGAGTGGTAATCTTGATAAGCGCGGAACAGGCGATATCTGGATTATGACAGTGGAAGAGTATAAGAAGGCTTCATGGAAAGAAAGACTTTCTTACAGAATGTACCGCAATCCGCTTGTGATGTTTGGACTTGGACCGCTTTATCTGTTCCTTGTCACAAACCGTATGAATAGAAAAGACGCACGTAAAAAAGAGCGTAAAAACACGTATATCACGAATGCTTCAATCGTTGTTTTATACACAGGCATGATCTTATGGCTCGGTTGGGAAGCGTTCCTGCTTGTCCATGGACCGATTATGTTTATCTCAGGTTTCCTTGGGATCTGGCTGTTTTATGTGCAGCATCAGTTTGAGGATTCCTATTTCGAGGATGAATCTGAATGGGATTATGTAAAGGCTGCTGTAGATGGAAGTTCATTTTATAAGCTGCCAAGAGTGCTTCAGTGGGTAACAGGTAATATCGGTTATCATCATGTTCACCATTTAAGCCCTAGAGTGCCGAACTATCATCTTGAAAAAGCGCATGAATCCACTCCGCCGCTTCACAAGGCGACTACGATTACGATGCGTTCAAGTCTTGAATCAATCAAATTCCGATTGTACGACGAATCACGTAAAACATTTGTCAGCTTCAATGAAGTCAAGAGACAGATTAAAAAAGAAAAAATGTCAATTGAACTTCGTCGGATGCAGACGAGATCTTAATTTAAAGCGCCTGAAGGGTATAAAGACCTTTCGGGCGTTTTTTTGCGGACCTTCTGAACACTCTTTCATCCGTGCTATACTGATACATGAGAAAGGCGGAATGCTTGTGCAAAAATGGTATAACATTTTTCCGAAAAACACAGGATTGAATATATATATTTGGATTATCTTTTGTATGCTGCCTTTTTATTTTATTTTAAGATCATCCGGCTGGGTTGAAATTTCAACCGGGGTAGCGATGATTCTGGTATTTTTTGCAGCTTACCGGCTGACCTATCTGACAAAAGGCTGGGTGAACTATGTCTGGGTAGGCATTGCCATCGCGATTAGTATTGCCATGACGATTTTATTTGGATTCGTTTATTTTGCGATCTTTCTTTCATTTATGATTGCAAGTGTTCAGCATAAAGTAGGGTTTTTTACGCTATACGGAATCCTGGTTGGCTCTACAATCATCACAGTCAATATTGCATTTTTCACACAGGACCAGCTGTTTTTTACACAGTTCCCGTTCGTATTAGTCAGCGTGATTGGTGTGATTTTACTACCGCTTAATTCATACAACAGAATGAAGCGTGAAAAGCTTGAAGGACAGCTTGAATATGCACAAAAGCGTATTTCAGATCTGATGGTCATGGAAGAACGTCAGCGGATTGCACGGGACCTGCACGATACGCTTGGTCAAAAGCTTTCATTAATTGGTTTAAAAAGTGATCTTGCTGCAAAGCTGGTCACTGCAAACCCCGAAAATGCCAAAAGTGAATTGAATGATATAAACCAGACTGCACGCACAGCACTGAAAGAAGTGAGAGAGCTTGTATCAGATATGCGCGGGACAAAGCTTGATGAAGAAATCATGCATATCCGTGAGCTGCTTCACGTGGCACAGATTAGGCCTGAAGTAAAAGGAAATCCGATACTTGAGAATGTTCCGCTTTTAGTAGAAAATGTGGTCAGCATGTGCCTGAAAGAAGCTGTCACCAATGTTGTAAAACACAGCAGTGCCACGCATTGTAAGGTGGTAATTGAACAGCTTCCTAAAGAATTAAAAGTGACAGTTGAAGATAACGGGAAGGGATTCGCGATCGACCGTTCAATAGAAGGAAACGGGTTGAGAGGCATGAGAGAGCGCCTGGAGTTTGTAAATGGCACGCTTGATGTAGAAAGCGGACTCGGTACGAACATTACGATTTGTGTACCGACCGTACTGAAGCAGGTCTCTAAGGAGGAAGCGCAATGATAAAAATCGTGTTAGCTGAAGATCAGACAATGCTGCTCGGAGCGCTTGGCTCCCTGCTTGATCTTGAAGATGATATGGAAGTTATAGGCAAAGCAAAAAACGGGGAAGAAGCCGTTGAAATGGTGAAATCCCTTCAACCTGATATTTGTATTATGGACATTGAAATGCCGTTGAAAACTGGTCTTGATGCTGCAGAAGAATTAAAAGATGAACCGGCGAAAATCATTATCCTGACGACATTCGCAAGACCTGGGTACTTCGAAAGAGCCAGAAAGGCCGGAGTCAGCGGTTACTTATTAAAAGACAGCCCGAGTGAAGAACTTGCACGCTCAATCCGTACCATCATGGAAGGACGCAGAATCTATGCCCCTGAACTCGTCGATATGGCTCTGACAGAAGCAAACCCGCTGACAGAGCGTGAGCGTGAAGTGATGGAACTGATTGCAGAAGGTAAAACAACAAAAGAAATCGCCGGCACACTCTTCATCACAAACGGCACAGTCCGAAACTATATCTCAGTCATACTAGACAAACTCGAAGTCTCAAACCGAATAGAAGCCATCTCCCGCTTCAGAGAGAAGGGCTGGTTTAAATAAAGTTAGGTTGATTTGATCTTGTATTACCCTCATTTCATATTTGTGTTTCTGAGGTGAACGGAGCGTAAGGCGGCGACTCCAGCAGGAGAAGCCGGACAGGTAAAACCCCGCAGCGCGAAGCGCGAGGAGGCTCACCGCCGGCCCTGCGGAAAGCGTCCGCCTGAAGCGCAGAGAACCGGTTATTAAGTATTCTTCAATTCCTACATACAAATGTGCTCAAACAATCCTATCCCATGAAAAATCACGTATAATCATATATAATAACAATATACACACATGTGAATTTATTCACAATATCGTCAATAATTAACGATCGGAGAGATTTGATCTATGAATCAACTTTCGCAATATGCGAAGCAATATAAAGGCACGCGCTTATTAATGATTATAGTCGCTCTGTTAACAGGGGCAAGTATCATTGCGCAGGCCTATTTTATCGTCAAAATTGTAGACGAAGTATTTTTAAAAGGAGCAGCCCTCTCAGATGTTGTTCCGCTCTTCGGGTGGCTTGCGCTGGCACTGATTGCCCGTGCAGCATTGACCTATGCGAGCGGACGCACGGGAGCCTGGCTTTCTGCAAAAGTGAAGCAGACCATTCGTGAAAAGCTGCTTGAAAAATATGCAGGAAATCCTGTTCAGGCTTCACTGCAGGGACAGTCCGGACGCAAAGTTAGTGTGCTGATGGATGCGGTAGATGAGGTGGACAGTTATTTCAGTAAGTATATTCCCCAGCTCACTTTAACTGCATTTATCCCTCTGATGATCATTGTAACTGCGTTTTGGCAGGACTGGATTACGGGAACGGTTCTACTTGTTTCAGCTCCGTTTATCCCGCTGTTTTTTATCATCATCGGGATCAAAACGCAAAAGAAATCTGAAGAACAGTTAGAGCAGCTTTCTGCTTTTTCAGGAACATTTTTAGATACGCTTCAGGGGCTGACAACGCTGAAGTTATTCGGTCAGGCAAAAAAGCAGCGGGATACGATTGAAGACAGCAGCCTGAAGTTCAGGGATGCTACATTGGAAGTGCTCAAGATCGCTTTCATCTCTTCACTGGCACTTGAGTATATCTCGATGCTTGGTGTTGGACTTGTCGCACTTGAGCTTGGACTGAGACTGATTTATTTTGAGAGTGTCACATTCTTCACAGCATTTTTCATGCTGGTGTTGGCACCTGAATTTTACGTGGCGATCAGAGAGCTTGGAAACGCCTTTCATACAGGAAGAGGCAGTATCGGTGCTGCCAAGTTAATTGATGAAGAGCTTTCAAAAGAAGAAGATCGTGTGAACTGGGGAAGTGAACAGCTTTCATCAGACAAGCCGCCGCACATTCAGTTTGACCAGACTGTCTTTCAGTATGGGAAAGAGGGCTTTGGCCTTGGACCGTTAGAGGCGGATATTAAACCTTATGAAAATATTGCGTTGATTGGAAAAAGTGGATCAGGAAAGTCAACTGCATTAAATTTGCTTAGTGGACTGATTGCTCCTACATCAGGTGCAATTACAGTGAATGGTAAAAATCTATCCCATTACGAAGAAAAAAGCTGGTTTGATCAGCTCAGCTATATCTCTCAGCAGCCGTTTATTTTCTCTGGAACGCTCGCTGATAACATTGCAATCGGAAGTAAAAAGGAAGCAACGCGCAGCGAAATTGAATCAGCCGCTGACAAAGCAGGTTTAACACCGCTGATTGAAACGCTTCAAAAGGGACTTGATACGCCTGTTGGAGAAGGTGGGCGAGGCCTTTCAGGAGGCGAGAGGCAGCGTCTGGCACTTGCAAGGGCGTTCCTGAAAAAACCTTCTATCATTCTGTTCGATGAGCCGACAACAGGGCTTGATCTGAAAACAGAACAAATTCTGACGGCGTCAATGGAGGAGCTCTCAAAACGTGCAACAGTCATTACCGTTGCACACAGACTTTATACGATTAGAAATGCTGATCAGATTCTGATGCTTGAAGACGGATCATTGAAAACAAGGGGTAAGCATCAGGATTTATTAAAAGAGCCCGCCTATCAGGAAATGATACAGGGAGGTGGAGCAAGTGCGTGAGCTTAGTATTGTATTAAGGCAAATTGCAGCAGAGAAGAAAAACGTCTGGTACTCCGTTCTGTTCGGCTATATCGGCGGCGTCACGGCAGCAGGTCTGTTTGCAGCAAGCGGATATCTGATTTCAAAAGCCGCACTGCTGCCGCCTGTCTACACGCTTACACTGCTCATTGCTTTTATTAAAGTGTTCGGTCTGGTGAAAGCCGGGTCAAAATATGGGGAGCGGATGGTATCGCACCGTGCAACCTTCAATATTTTAGCGGGGATCCGCGTCCGTTTCTTTGAAAAGCTTGAGCCACTGGCACCGGGTATTTTTCAGAAATTCAGAAGCGGTGATCTGCTGGCGCGGATTACAGGGGACGTTGAAAGTCTGCAAAATTTCTTTTTACGCGTCTATTATCCGCCAATCGTGCTTGTATTTGTATTCTTAAGTGCGATGATTTTTACCACGTTCTATTCTTTCTGGTTCCCGCTGATTTTTGCATCAGGATTGCTATTAACCGGGCTCTTGATCCCGGCACTGTTTGCACTGCGCAGACAGAAGATTGAAGAAAAGGTCCGCGAGTCACGTGCTGACCTTTCAACAGATACAGCTGAAGTGCTTTATGGATTCCGTGATTTGAAAATCTATCAGCAGCTGGATGAAAAGGAAGCGTCACTTCACCAGTCATCAGCTGCTTATATCGCAAATCAGGAAAAGAGCAGCAGTCAGAGTATGTTCAACCAGTCTGTCAATCAGGCAGCAGGGCTGTTAGTCTCATGGCTGGTGTTGGCAGCTGGCGTATACCTTGTGCAGCAGGATCAGCTTGACGGCGTATTTCTCGCGATGCTTGTCATGCTGTCACTGAATATATTTGAAAATGCAGCGCCAATGGCTGTGCTGCCGCCACATTTAGAAGAGAGCAGAAAAGCTTCTTCACGCTTGAATGAAGTCACTGATATTGAATCCGTCACGGCGGTCGAACCTTACGAAACGCTGACGGACGAAGCACCGGCCATTGCGTTTCAATCGGTTTCCTATACCCATGAAGGAGAAGAAAGGTCGGCTGTTGATTACACTTCATTTTCAATCGATCCAGGCTCTAAAACGGCGATCGTCGGGGCGAGTGGCTCCGGTAAATCAACGATCTTTCAGCTGCTGCTTGGCGTGCTCAGAACAAGTGATGGTGAGATCACCCTTCAGGATAAACCGATCCGTCATATTCAATCTGAGGATATCTGGGAAAAAGCCAATGTTGTCATGCAGGAAAACCACTTTTTCTATGGCACGATCAGAGATAATCTTTGTATCGCAAGGGACGGTCTGACGGATGAAGAAATGCTGTGGATGCTTGAAAAAGTAAGACTTGCAAGGTTCACGCTGAATGATGCTGTTCTTGAAAAGGGAGAGAATCTGTCAGGCGGAGAGCGTCAGCGGCTTGCCATTGCGCGGGCACTGCTCAGGAAACGGAGCTTGTGGCTGCTGGATGAGCCGCTCAGCTCAATTGATAATGTGACGTCAGCTGAGATTATGCGCTACCTTGAAGAGCGTACAGAAGATGCAACAGTCTGCCTGATCAGCCACCAGCTGAATGGTCTTGAGAAAATGGATCAGATCATCGTCATGGATGGCGGCCGGATTGTGGAAAAAGGGTCATACGAAGAATTGATGGCTGCCCGCGGTATGTTTTATGAGATGAAGAAGATTGAGCAGGAGATATTAGTTTGAGGAAAACCGCTGATGAGGCGGTTTTTCTTTTTGGTGGGTAGATGGTGCGGTTGTCGTTGTTTCAGCTGAAGTTGTAGCAATCCGGCTTCAGGTTGTAGCGATCCACCCGGAAACTTGTCGTGGTCCGGGCCGGAGTTGTAGCGATCCACGCCGAACTTGTAGCAATCCAGCCTCCCGAATGACGGATCTCCCCCCTGCTCAAAAACCAAAATCAATGGTACGATAACCGTAGAATATTTTACAGGAGACGAACGGATATGGCAGATTATTTTACAAGAAAACAGCGCGAAATAGGCGTCAATCTGAATGAAGTGCAGAAGCAGGCTGTTCTCCATGGAGATGGTCCGCTTCTATTGCTTGCTTCACCTGGTTCAGGGAAGACGACGACCATTATGATGCGGATTGGACACCTGATTGAAGAGCGCGGCGTGGACCCGGCGCGTATTAAAGGGGTCACCTTCAGTAAAGCGGCGGCGGATGATATGAAGCAGCGCTATCAAAGAATGTTTCCGGTGCTGCCTGAAGTCGATTTTTCAACGATTCATAGCCTGGCCTTTGCAGTAGTCCGTGATTATCTGAGAAAAGAAAATAAAGCGTGGCAGCTGATTGAAGGACCTGTTGAGGATCCGTCTGACTATACGGCGAATAAAAAACTGCTGCTGCGGACACTGTTTCAGCGCTTTAACAAAGAAGCCATGACAGATGATCAGCTTGAGGAAATGTCCAACTATATCAGCCTTATTAAAAACAAGCTTCTCCCAAGAAAAAAGTGGAGTACGGTAAAGTGTGAAGTAACAAATGCTGAGCAGATCGCAGCTGAATATGAAGCGGTCAAACGGAAGGATCCTGAGAAGCTGTTGCTTGATTATGATGATATGCTGACGCTGGCACTCGAGGCTTTTGAAAATGATAAAAAGCTTTTAAAAAAGTTTCAGCAGCGCTATGATCACCTTCTGACAGATGAAAGTCAGGATACATCACTTGTTCAGCATGCCATTGTGGAAAAACTGGTCGAACCGCATCAAAATCTGTGTGTGGTAGCGGATGATGATCAGTCGATCTACACGTGGCGGGCTGCTGAACCGCAGTATCTGCTTGATTTTAAAAAGGTGTATCCGAAAGCAGATATCTTAATGATGGAGCAGAATTACCGCTCAACTCCACAAATTGTGAATGCAGCGAATGAATTTATTAAGCGTAATAAAAACCGCTATGAAAAGAATATGTTTACTGAAAATGAAGAAGGAGATCCTGTCAGCATCAAGGTGTTTCCAGATTATGAAGACCAGGCTGCCTACCTCGCACAAGAGCTTGCGAAACTTGATAATTACAGGAATGCTGCAGTGTTATACAGAACAAACAGCTCCTCAATTCTGATCATGAATGAGCTTGAACGCGCACGGATTCCGTTTTATATGAAAGATTCTGACGTGCGATTTTTCAGTCACTGGATTGTGGAGGATATTCTTAACTTTATGCGGCTCACTTTTAACAACAGCCGGACAGACCTTTTTGAAAAAATTTCAATGAAATGTCTTGGGTATGTGACGCGCCAGCAGCTGTTTGAGTTGAAAAAACAGCCGGAGGAAGGCAGCGTCTTTGACCGGCTGCTCAAGTTGAACTCACTCAAGGATTATCAGCGAAAACAGATCAATGGATTGAAGAGGGCTTTTGAAAGAATGGAAGGCGGTGAACCTTACCGCGTGATCCGTCTGATCAGAGAGCAGGCCGGCTATGACCGCGCGCTTGAAAAAATGAGTGAGAACCTGGGGTTTTCTATTGAATATTTACACGACGTGCTTTCAACGCTTGAACAGATTGCGCAGAAGGAAACAGGGATGGTCGCTTTTGCGAATCGCTTGAAGCAGCTTGAGTCGCTGCTGAAAACGTCGAAGTTCAATAAGCACGAAAATGCGGTCACACTGTCAACGCTTCACAGTTCTAAAGGACTTGAGTTCAAAAAAGTGTATATGCTTGATCTGATTGCAGACATCATCCCTTCAAAAAATGATGTGAAGGAGCAGGATAAAGGGAATAAGGATCCAATGGAAGAAGCGGCACGCCTGTTCTACGTTGGCATGACGCGTGCTGAACAGGAGCTTGAACTGCTTTCATACAGAAACAGGGCCGGCAGTAAAACGAATCCTTCGCCGTTTCTACTGAGAGTCAATAAGATTATCAACCCTCCTGAAGCACAGCAGGTGGATGAAAGCAGAGTTCCACAGAACCCGAATGCGATCAGAAGGGTATCTGACCTTGAAGTCGGGCGCAAAGTGAAGCACCGCGTATTCGGAACAGGACGTATCGAAGGCTTTTCTGAAGATGGACTTGAAATTAAATTCCCTAAAGGAACAAAGCGCCTGGCACTGGACCTGTGCCTGACAATGGGACTGCTGGAGCCGGTTGAATAGATATCTTTGAACCAAATAGCACTTTAAATAACAGCTGGAAAATTAATAAAGTTATCATAGTGAAGCGCAGCGAAACGATTTAGTTGACCAAAAACCACAGCAGCTTAATGAAAATAGAAGGGAAGAGGCGGGACTATGCGTGAAGTTGTCGGGAAATGCATTAGATGTGGAAAAACAGTCTATTGCGTAGATGGCTTCCTGGACGGTGTCTATCATGAAAAAGATTTATATTGTCACCCGTGCCGGGAAGAAATAAATGATGAAGACAGCTGAACATTCAGCAAAGGAGATCATAAAAAAGGTGAGACGACATTCGTCCCACCTTTATATCTTTTACTCATCCAGTCCAACTGAGATAAACTTCGTCTCAAGAAATTCCTCAATCCCCTGATGACCACCCTCGCGGCCAAGACCACTCTGCTTAAAGCCGCCAAATGGTGCCTCCGGAGCGGACGGCAGGCCATCGTTCAATCCTACAATTCCGTATTCAAGCTGTTCACAAATCCGAATGCCTTTTGAAATGTTTTCAGTAAATACATAGGCTGCGAGTCCGTAAATGGAATCATTTGCACGTTCAATCGCTTCATCCTCAGTCTTGAACGTAGTGATCGGTGCAACCGGTCCAAAGGTTTCTTCATTCATACACAGCATGTCATCCGTTACCCCGGAAAGAACCGTCTGTTTGAAGAATAGACCATCACGCAGCTCACCGCCGGTTTCAACTGTTGCACCTTTTTCTTTTGCATCCTCAATATGCTTCTGCACCTTTTCAATCGCATCTTCATCGATCAGTGGTCCAAGGTCAACGCCTTCTTCAAGTCCGTCTCCAAGTCTTAAGTCCTCAACTTTTTCAGTGAAGCGCTTTGTAAATGCTTCTGCGATCTCTTCATGCACATAAATCCGGTTCGCACAGACACATGTCTGACCGGCGTTTCTGAACTTCGTCGCAATCACACCGTCTACTGCTTTTTCCAGGTCCGCATCATCCATGACAATGGCAGGTGCATGTCCTCCGAGCTCCAGCGAAATTTTCTTCATCGTATCAGCTGCACCTTTCATCAGTGACTTGCCGACTTCAGTTGAGCCTGTAAATGTCAGCTTTCTGACGCGTGAATCGCCAAGCCATGCTTCACTGATATCTGATGATTTACCGGTTACCACGTTTAGCACGCCATCCGGAATCCCTGCTTCTTTTGCCAGCTGAACAAGGCGTAACGCTGTCAGCGGTGTAGCAGTAGCAGGTTTAATCACAGCCGTACAGCCCGTCGCAAGAGCTGGTGCGACTTTACGTGTGATCATCGCTGCCGGGAAGTTCCATGGTGTAATCACAGCTGTCACACCGACCGGCTGCTTATGAACGAAAAGACGTCTGTCACCTTTTGAAGATGGAATCGTCTCACCATACACGCGCTTTCCTTCTTCAGCAAACCATTTGATAAAACCGTTCGCATACGAGATTTCGCCGGCAGCTTCCTTTAGCGGTTTACCCTGTTCAATCGTCATTAAGCGGGCGAGTTCGTCTGTATGTTCATCAATCAAATCAGCCCACTTCATTAATAGAGCGCTGCGCTCATACGTATTTCTTTTCGACCAGTCTTTAAATGCGTGATGTGCTGCATCAACTGCTTTTACGGCTTCTTCTTTTCCGCCTTTAGGCACCGTTGCGATGGTTTCAGTTGTAGCGGGATTAATGACCTCAATTGTCTCAAGATCCTGACCTGTTTCTTCACCATTAATAATAAGGTTATATGTATCCAAATGTATCACTCCTGATTTTTGATTTACTCTATCTCTACCCTGTTCATTTTCAGTTCAATCTAAAAGTAGGGTATACTATAATTATTTACTGGGTTAGCGCATCAAAGTAAGGAGGACACAATGACAACATTTCGTGTGCGTGCGATACATACTGCAAGAGTAACAGAGCTGACATTTGGCAAAAAAACATTTCCGAGTGCGCTGTTAAAGCAGCCGATCCAAAAGGAAATGTATTTAACTTATACGGGTCTCGCTGAAGATGAACAGACGCCTGAACATCACGGCGGTACTGAAAAAGCGCTTTGTCTCTATCCTTATGATCATTATTCTTTCTGGGATGGCTGGATGGAGATGCATGATGGAGCGGCTCTTTTTGGTGAGAACATCACAACTGAAGGTCTCAATGAACGAAACACTCATATTGGGGACAGATTTGAGTTTGGTGAGGCGATCATTGAAGTGACTGAACCAAGGCAGCCGTGTTTTAAGATCGCTGCAAAATACAATAAACCTGAACTGATCGTCCGCATGAGGGAGTCAGGGTTTACAGGTTTTTATTTCCGGGTGGTAAAAGAAGGGACGGTCCGCCCAGGTGATGGGTTAACCTTACTTGAGCGTGATCCTGCAGGGGTAAGTGTACAGGAAGTAAACGAGCTTTTATTTTCTTCTACTCCGACAAGCGTTCAATATGACCACGTACTTAAAGCAAAGGCGCTTTCAAAAACATTAAGACCAACATTAATGGCAAAACGTAATCAATTGTAGAAATTAGGTGAAATTGTGACACAATCCAACGCTTATATATGGCTCGTGTCAATTATGGTGGCATGGGGACTGAATGTCGTTGCACTGAAGGTGTTAGTAGATGAATTCTCTCCGGTTGCCATGACATCGATGAGAATCTTAACTGCCGGTGCTGTCGTACTCTCAGTGCTGGCACTGCAAAAGAAGCAGATCATGCCCGGTGTCAGAAATATTAGTGTGATTTTACTGATCAACCTGTTTAATATCGTCGGTCATCACTACTTTTTATCGATCGGACTAAAAGGGACGACTGCAGTAAATACAGGACTCATTTTAGGACTTATTCCGATTCTGACAGCGATTGCTGCCGTCATATTTTTAAAGGCACGGCTGACACTTCTTAAATTTGTCGGTATTATCATCGGCTTTGCCGGTGTGTTTCTCGTCATGGCAGCGGGCGGCAGTGGGAATATACAGGTGGCAGCGGGAGACTGGTATATTTTAATGGCTGCAGTAACTCAGGCAATCAGTTTTGTTCTGATCAAAAAGATCTCCACGGATTTAAACGTGTTTGTGCTGACCGGCTGGATGATGATATTTGGAGCGGTGCTGCTTGGTGTAGTCAGTCTGCTGACAGAGCCCGGCGGTTATCAGACGCTGCTGTCTGGAGAAAGTTATCATTATGTCATCTTTTTCAGTTCGGCATTCATCGCAACCGGAGTAGGACATATGATTTACAATAATGCAATACGTTTAATTGGACCAAGTGAGTCAGCCGTTTTTACTAACTTGAACTTACTTTTCTCAATTACAGGAGCTGCCCTGCTTCTTGGTGAACCGGTCTTTCTCGGTCAGATTGCAGGTTTTGCATTAATTGTGGCAGGCGTACTTGGCGGGAGTGGTGCTGTAGATCACTGGATTCATAGAAGAAAGTCTGCTGTTAAAGCGTAATCGCAATTTTAAAAAAGTGATCAGTCTTTATAGGACTGGTCATTTTTTATATGATAAATTCCGTGTTTCATACAGGTTACAACGTGTTTTCACAGGGTAAAGGGTTAACACGGGAGGAGGTTTGCAATTGAAAAAGATATGGCTGATGTATGGAGACTATCTTGTTTTTGTACTTATCTTACTTATTAAATTAATCATCGTGGGTCCTGCAACGGATACTTATTTTGGCGTTAACTTGTTTTTTGTCAGTCTTGGCTCACTGATACTGATTTCTTTCTGGTCTTTGTGGATCAGTCCCCGCGTCAGGCGGTGGATCTTGTTTTACCTGAGTATCATACTGACTGTCTTGATCGCGTCTAATATCTGGTATTACCGTTATTTTGCAGACTTACTGTCCGTCGCTTTACTGATACAGATTCCTCAGATGGGAGCAGTTGGCGGAGGTTTGGAAGATCTGATTTATCCGGTGGACTTTTTATTATTTGCAGACACGTTTATATGGGCGGTGTTGTTATTAAAAGACCGGAAAAGAAGTTTTGCAGATTACCCGGCAAAGAGACGCTCAAAAGCTGCCTTCATCGCAGCCGGAACAGGTCTGGTTTTATTCATTACTCCACTGGCAGTAAATGCTGCTGACCGGGATGAATGGCTCGTACAGGATTCCTTAACGAATATGCGCAACTATTTCAAACTTGGCATGTTTGGACATCATATTCTGGATATCGGCAGAGAACTTGATGACCAGTTTATTGAGGACAAAAAGCTGACTTCTGCTCAGTTAAGTGAAATGCAGAGATTCTTTGACAGTAACAGGGCATCACCGGGTGATGAGACAGTTAAGGGAAAACCGAATGTGATTGTCATTCAGCTTGAGTCATTCCAGAACTCTGTACTTGATCAGGAAATTGATGGTCAGGAGATTACTCCTTTCTTAAATGAATATAAGAATGAGGTAATGTATTTCCCGAACTTTTATCATCAGACCCATCAGGGAAGAACATCTGATGCGGAATTTATGTTAAACACTTCTTTTTATCCGATGAAAGCGGGGTCGGTATACACCAGGTATCCTGATCATTCATATGATTCGCTTCCTGAAAAAATGGAGGCTGCAGGGTATGAAACAGCGGCATTTCATGCGTTTGAAAGAACGTTTTGGAACCGAGATGAAGTATACGATAACTTTGGTTTTGATAACTTTTACAGCATTAAAGACTTTCCTGAAGGAGATGTCATTGGTCTTACGTTAAATGATAAAGACTTTTTCTTATCATCAGTCGATCGAATGCTTGAAATGAATGATCCATTTTATGCGTTCATGGTGGCGTTAACAAGTCATACACCCTATGATTTTCCGGAAGAGAAGAAAGAACTGAACCTTGAAAGTCTGGAAGAAGAAATTATTCAGAATTACTATCACAATATTCATTTTGTTGATCAGGCTTTCGGTGCGCTGGTGCAGCGATTAAAGGAAGAAGGAATCTGGGATGATGCACTTGTCGTCGCTTATGGTGACCATGATAGCGGTTTACAGGAGCCAAACAGAGAGATGGCTGAAATGGCAGAAGTTGAAACATCAGTTGATTATCTTAAACTCGCCCGTGAAGTTCCACTATTTATGAAGCTTCCTGGAATGAAAGAGGGGAGTGTGATGGAACAGACAGGAGGACAGGTGGATATCGCACCAACGATCCTGTCGTTACTCGGTATTGATAAAGGATATATGATGGGGAAATCACTCTTGAGCGATGATCCAAGGTTGACTGTATTCAGAGATGGTTCATTTGTCTATGACGGCTATTATTATGAAGCTGATCTGACGAGTGAACGTGAAAATGGAAAGTGTTATGACGTTGAAAGTGAAGAAGAAACAGCCAAAGAAAACTGTGCACAGATGCTGTATGAAGCAGGCTCTCATTTAAGAATGTCTGACACAATTATTAAGAAAAACGGTGTTGGTCAGCTTCAGGGGCGGACCATAGAAAATTAGTAGGAGGGGAAGTACGGTGAGTCAATCAACAGCAAAATCCAACGACACTTCAGAAGAAGTAAAACCCTGGGTACGCCGGATGGGCCGCTTTGGTTATATGTCTAAAGGGGCTGTCTATGGCATAGTTGGTGTTCTGGCGTTACTGGCTGCTCTTGGTGTTGGCGGCGGAGAAACAACGGATACGTCTGGCGCACTGCAGCAGGTGGCGACACTTCCGTTTGGAGAAATTTTATTATGGATTGTCGGCATTGGGTTGTTTTTTTATGTCATATGGGAACTTATACGTGCAATCCTTGATCCTCAGCATAAAGGGACAGATGCAAAAGGGATCGCAACGAGGTTGGCATATGTAATAAGTGGTGTGATATACGGAGGACTCGCAATTTCAGCGATTCAGATTGCTATGAATGCTGGTAGCGGTGGCGGGAATTCTGAGCAGACTATTTCGGCTATGCTGCTTGGTCAGCCTTATGGCAGGTGGCTAATCGGTATTTTAGGTGCCGGGGTCATCATATACGGTCTCTATAATATTCTTCAGGGATATAAAGAAAAATTTATGAGGAAATTCATTATTAATGATATGAGCGAAAAAGAGAAAAGCCTGGCGAGAAAATCTGGTAAAATCGGATTGATTGCAAGAGGCATTGTTCTTTCAATGGTCGGCTTTTTCTTTATTCAGACTGCGATCACAGCCAATCCGGAACAATCCAAAGGCCTGGATGGCGCGCTTGGAGAAATCGCATCACAGCCGTATGGACAAGTTCTCCTCGGCTTAACAGCAGCAGGACTCGTCCTATACGCCATCTACGAAATCATCCGCGGAAGGTATGCAAGAATGAACTTTGGAAAAGATGAATAGAAAAGCCTAAGGCGCTTGATCAGCTCCGACATACAAAAGGCTGCGAGTACATTTCGGGAGGAGGGGGTAACCTTCCTCCCGAATTACTTTACAGGGATAGGTCTATTAGGGTACCGTCATAGTAAGGCTAATTACATTTCAAGGGGGAATGGACAATGCAATATCAGACAAGATCAATCGTACAGGAATCTTTAGATGCATTAATGGATGACGAGATGTTTCTGCCGGACCTGAAAGAAGCGCCAAGAAAGAAAGCGTTCTCATCTTTGGGTGCAGTTCTCTCAACACCGAATAAGATACATAAATCCTTTCTCAGAATCGTTCTTGAAAAAGGGGAGATCGTCAGAATACCGGCTTTCAGAGTACAGCATAATAATGCAATGGGACCTTATAAAGGTGGAATTCGTTTTCATGAATCTGTAAATGAAGATGAAGTCATTAACCTGGCTTTTCTAATGACACTAAAAAATTCATTACACGATGTTCCATTTGGGGGAGGAAAAGGCGGGGTAGTCGTAAATCCGCGTGAATTCACGCCGAAAGAACTGAACCTGATCTCTAAGAAATATGTTCAGTACTTTGCAGATATTATTGGTCCGGATAAAGATATTCCTGCCCCTGATATGGGAAGTGGAGAGCGTGAAATGGACTGGATGATGGGTGAGTATAAAAATATCAAACCCGGTCAGCCTTACCGTGGAAGTTTTACGGGTAAAAGCGTCATCAATGGTGGGTCGCTTGGCAGACGTGAAGCGACAGGGAAAGGTGTATACTTCACCTTCCGTTATCTGATGTCAGATTTTATAGACAAGCAGCAGTCATGGCTCGAAAAAACAGGCAGTCATTATGCAAAAACTGCATTAGATCTTTATAAAAAGCCACTAAAAGTTGCTGTTCAGGGCTTTGGTAATGTTGGTTCCGTTACAGCACTTGAAGCTCATCAATGCCAGCACCTTCAAAACAAAGTGATTGCAGTCAGTGACCGGAACT
This sequence comes from Jeotgalibacillus sp. JSM ZJ347, assembly GCF_044383825.1. Classification (NCBI taxonomy): domain Bacteria; kingdom Bacillati; phylum Bacillota; class Bacilli; order Caryophanales; family Caryophanaceae; genus Jeotgalibacillus; species Jeotgalibacillus sp. JSM ZJ347. The sequence continues at coordinate 20,194 of NZ_JBISEN010000004.1, forward strand.
GTACGCTTTTTAATGAAGATGGCTTGGATATTCCTTCTCTTGTTTCCTACACGGCTTCTAACCAGGGAGACCTTCCGCATACAGAAGAGCAGCTTAAGGAAAGTGGAGTGAGAGCGGAGATTCTTCACCGGGATGATGTGCTGACAATGGATGTGGATGTGCTGATGCTTGCGGCGCTTGAAGAACAGATCCATAACGGAAATAAAGATAAAATTAAAGCAAAAGTCATTGTTGAAGGTGCGAACGCGCCTGTAACAGCTGAAGCAGATGAATATCTGAACGAAAAAGGTGTCATCATAATTCCTGATATCCTTGCCAATGCCGGCGGAGTAATTGTGTCTTATTTTGAATGGCTGCAGGGAAGAGAAACGCAGTTTTATTCTGAAGAACAGATCTTCAAAAAACTTTTTGATAAAATGCAGGGTACAATGGAGACGATCTTACCTAAATACTTTGGAGATCCGCATTCCCTTCGTCAAAACTGCTACATCCATTCAGTCATGAAACTTTCAACAATTCTTTATAAGCAAGGGAAATTATATTAAAAAACTATGCTGAGGTTCATTGTTGTTTTAGCACAGCTGGTGATTGTAGCGGAAAGCGTCCCCCTGGAGCGGAAATCAACAGCCAAGTTTATCAAAGCTATTAAAAAAAAGGCTGTCCGGAAGGAGCATCTATGCTCCCTTACAGACAGCCTTTAAAGTATGTGTAAAGGGGGTAAAATTAGATTGTTGCTATGCTGAATTTGGCAATTGCGAGGGGCAACCCGCTGCATGCCTCTTAGCCTTGAAAAATAATCAATTAGTTTACTTTTGCAAATCCGAATCCTGAAGCGTAATCATCACCGTATCCAGCGCCGTATCCGCCAAGAATGTCGTTAGCTTTTGCACGGTTTTGAAGAACTGTGCGAAGCTGAGTATGAGAATAACCAGGGTTAGCAGCCCATACTTTTGCAGCAAGACCAGCTACGTGTGGTGAAGCCATAGATGTACCGCTGATTGTGTTATAGCCGCCACCAGGCCATGTTGAGTAAATAGAAGCCCCTGGTGCTGAGATTTCAACATCACCCTGCTGGATGAAATAGTCTCCATCAGTTTGAGAATATCCGCGAGATGAGAAGTCTGCTACACGGTATGTACCGTTTTGCTGACGATTTTCAAGAGCAGCTACTGCGATTGCATTTGTCAGTGCACCAGGGTATCCAATAGAGCCCTGATATGGACCTTCGTTACCAGCAGCGGCAACAACTAATACACCTTTGCTGTATGCATAGTTTACTGCATTTGTGATGAGTGAATCCTGACCTGCAGAGCCTAGAGACATGTTAATTACAGTTTTTGTTCCAGTAGCCGTTGCCTGATCAGCTGCATGACGAATTGCTGCTGCGATGTCATCAGAGTACCCTGAACCGTTATCACCTAATACTTTATAAGCCCATAGGTCAGCATCTGGTGCGACGCCGTAGATACCTGCTTTATCACTGCCACCATCCGCAAGTGCAGAACCTGCGACATGTGTACCGTGACCATTTACATCGTTACAAGTGCCATTAACAAGCGGTGTAGACTGTGTAAAATCTTTACACTGTTCAACAGTATTTACAAGATCATAGTGGCTTGTGTATACACCAGTATCAAGTACGGCGATATTAACACCTGCACCACCTGAAGTACTTGTCTGATTAGGGTTGTTATAGATTGCCTTAATTCCCCAAGGTGTTTGCTGAGTCGGGTATTCCCCGGCCATTGTTTCATATTCACTTGCGCGAACGTCCGTTTCAAGATGAACTTCCTGAACCTTCGTTACTTTTATATTTTTATTCTTCTGAAGTGCGTTAAACTGCTTTTCGTTCATTTCTGTTGAAAAGCCGTTTTCACTTAATTCCCAGCGTGGTTCATACTGATCTTTCAGAGATTGTTTAGCGCTCTTTGCAGAAGCACCCATTGTTTCGACATAGACTCTGAATGTTTCCTGACCGCGTTCCTGATCAGGTGCAGCTCCTGCAACTGAAGGAATTGACAAGCTTGCTGCAAGTAATAGACTCATAAGCATACTTCTTTTTTTCATTTTCCCGACTCCTTTTTTCGAAATATTTTGTGAACAACTTCATCCTATCAGAGGATTCCGAGTTTGTTTATCGGGAAAATTTTCTCGCATTCTTACAAATTTTAATTCTTAGTCTGATATAGAGATTGAACATATTGCACTATTTTTATGTAATTTTAACCATATTTTAAAAAATCTAATGTCTTTACAGATCAGAATTTACAGTAAATATCCTTTATCTTTTGGGAAAATGTCGAAAAAAGAGTCCGAAGTGAACAATTTCTAGTTATAAAATAATCGGGTTTCGAAGGATTATAGCTGAAAAGAAATCTTTTTGAGCTTTTGGAAACGTTTATGCTTGGCAATCGTATAATAGATTAAAAGACTTCAAGGGGGAGGATTCACTTGTTCCATTCAGACAGACCGCTGATCAAAGTAGAAAAGCCGCTATGGGCAAAAGTCTTCAGTTGGATCTCACTGGTATTACTGATAGCCGCTTCGGTTTACCTGGCCTTATCCTGGGAAGACCTTTCAGGTGTGATTCCGATACATTTTAACGCTTCGGGTGAAGCAGATGGCTTTGGTGGTAAATGGAGTGCAATCATGCTGCCGGTGATCGGCTTCGTGATGTGGGGAGGCTTAACGGCGCTTGAAAAAGTACCGCATATTTATAACTACCTGGGGAAAATCACAGAAGAAAATGCTGAAAAACAGTACTTAAATGGTGTATTGATGATGAATGTCATTAAGAACCTTTGCGTTTTATTATTTGCTTATATTACATATGAAATTACATTGATCGGGGCAGGAGGGAGTACGAGCTTAACATCTGGTGTCATGCCTGTTTTTTTAATCTTGCTATTCGGTTCAATCGGATGGTTTATTTACCGGTCAATTAAGTTGTAAGGAGGGGGATCATTTGCTATTCAGTTTTTTTGGCGGAAGCTATGTGCCTGACGGGTTTTATATCGTAGCCGGTATCCTGATGATTCTCTTTATGATCCTGGTTTACTGGTGGACAGACACGGATGATTGAAGAAAGTAAAAAGGGTTATATCGATTTATAAAGGTTTTTTATAAAGCAATTTTTCATTTGAAATTTAAGTGAAGCGCAGCGAAACGAATAAAAAAGCTGAAACAATATACAAATTGTCCCAGCTTTTTTTATTATCCGTTCACACGGATTTCGTTGATGCCTGCGCCCTGTTCCATGCCTTGTGCATGCTCAAGACCTTCTGTTACTTTACCGAACACTGTGTGCACGCCGTCTAAGTGAGGCTGAGCTTCGTGTACGATGAAGAATTGGCTGCCGCCAGTATCTTTACCAGCATGCGCCATTGATAAAGATCCAGGCTGGTGACGGTGAGGATTGCCTTCTGTTTCACACTTAATTGTGTAACCAGGACCGCCTGTACCGTTTTTATTTGGGCATCCGCCTTGACTTACGAAACCAGGAATGACGCGGTGGAAGTTAAGACCATCGTAAAAGCCTTCGTTTGCAAGCTTTTCGAAGTTTTCAACTGTACCTGGCGCTTCTTCCGGATAAAGTTCAAAAGAAATTTTATGTCCGTTTGTTAAATCAATGTAACCTGTCTTTGCCATATTTAGCACTCCTTTAATGTTTAGTCCAATCCTTATTTTATCACGCGCTCCTTTTAAAAGAAAATTTCTGACCATTTGTTTTTTTAAATGGTATTGGGGGAATTAGTAAGGACTGAAAGATTTAAGGAGGGTTTTGATGATCGTAGCATCAGTGTCAAATCAGTTTTTTACTACCTTGGCTTACAACCAGTTGTTTATAGATATTTCAAGACGGATCGGTATGGATCTTGGCGGCTCACATTTCGTCGGCGGTGAAAAAACAGATGATATGGTCAAACAGGTAAAGAAGTTAAACAGCAATGGCATCGGCGCTACCATTGACTGCCTGGGTGAGTTCGTAAAAAACGAAGAAGATACGAAGAAATATGTTGATAATTGTTATAAAGCCATTCATGCGATCAGAGATGAGAAACTGAATGCACAGATCTCTCTCAAGCTTTTTAGTGTCGGAATTGAAGTGGGACAGGAGACGGCAATCAGGAATATGAACGACATTTTGCAGGAAGCAAAGAAATATGATGTGTTTGTCACGATTAATATGGAAGAGTACAAAAACTGTGAAGGGATTATTTCTGCATTTGAAGCACTGAGGGAAAAGTACGACAATCTCGGTATTGCACTTCAGGCAAATCTCTATAGAACAGAAACGGATGTTGAGCGGCTTGACCGCTTTTCACCGGCGATCCGTTTTGTAAAAGGTGCTTATATCGAGTCGGGTGATGTGGATATCAACAATAAATCACACGTAGACGAAAATTATAAAAAACTTGTCAAATCGCATTTGCTAAAAGGGAATTACACGCAGGTTGCGACGCATGATAATGACATGATCGATTTTGTGAAAAAGCTTGTGAATGAGTATGACATTCCAAAAGATCAGTTTGAATTTCAAATGCTTCAGGGGATGAGGGAAGAGAAGCAGAGAGAACTTGCTGAAGATGGGTGGAATATGGTTGTGTATGTGCCATTCGGTAAAGACTGGTATACCTACTTCATGAAACGGCTGGCAGAACGTCCGGCGAATATTGGATTTACATTTATGTCGATGGCAAGAAGATAGTTTAATTCTGGTTAAAATGGGACAGCCTATTGATTAAGAATAGGAGGTCCTTTTTTATGAAAATGTATAAGATTGGTCTTATCATCAGTTTTTTTGCGGCTGCGCTGGCCGGGTGTCAGATGCTTCAGGAGAGTACAGTGCCTGCAACTGCAGTGCCTGCAATTGAGTCAAAAATGATTAATAGTGAAGGGGAAGATATCGGATCAGCGGTTCTGAAAGAAACTGAAGAGGGCGTATTAATACAGATATCGGTTAAAGGATTGGAACCAGGTGAAAAAGCAGTCCACATTCACGAAACCGGTGCATGTACACCACCCGACTTTAAATCTGCCGGTGGTCATTTTAACCCTGCAGGAAAGCAGCACGGCTTTCAAAATCCTAAAGGCTACCATGCCGGTGACCTGCCAAATCTGAAGGTTGATGAAGACGGAACAATCAATCTTGAATTAACAGTGAAGGAACTGACGCTTGAAAAAGGCAGTGAGTATTCTTTATTAGATGAGGATGGAAGTGCAATTGTGATTCATGAAGGTCCTGATGACTACAAAACGGATCCTGCAGGAAACTCCGGTGCGCGGATTGCGTGCGGGGAAATAAAGGGATGACCCTGAAAGAAGATGACATGTTGGCGTCATCTTCTTTTTCTTATGAACATTTTGTTATCTGTCCCGCCAGCCGGGTATGGTGTACAAAGGAGGTTGATCAGTATGGCATTTGATTATGACCTAGATTTTGATGAAATAGATTTCAGGGAACAGCCTGAATTATACAGAGTAGGTCGTGGGGAGCAGGGTGTTCTCCTTGTAGAACCCTATAAAAGTGAAATTCTACCTCATTGGCGCTTTAAAACGCCGGAGATTGCGAGAGAATCTTCAGAAAAAATCTATGAATTATATCTTGATTATAAGGAGAAGGAAGACTTTGTAGGAATGGATATGGCCCGTAAATTTCTGCAGATGGGTTATACACGTTCAAGGCGATATGCAAATTATAAAGGTGGAAAGAAGTATGATAAAAGCGGAAAGATCAATGATCGTAATATTGATGAGGAGAAAGCGGAGTCTGCATCAATCTTTGAAAAGAAGTGGATTCAGGTACGGGAAGACGAAGAATATCTGGTAATGAAGAAAAAACATCAGAAAAAGTTCGGATAGGAAATAGACAGGTGAAGAAAGACCTGTTTAATATTATTAAAAAATTCTGAAAAATAGTATGAAATAATTAGTAAATGCGTTATAATGAATGTAAATAGTCAGAGTGATGAAAGGGTGTTATATGTGACTGTCTCTTATTTTGCACCAAGGTTCACTCCCGAAAAAGCACCAAAGAGAATGCCATTTTCACAAGATCGTAGAACATACGTGAGTTCATCTGCATCGCTTCATTCAATTAAAAAGGGATTTAGTGATGAGATCAAGCGTGCAATGAGAGCAAATGAGTTTAAATTGTATTATCAACCTCAGATTGATATCACAACCGGCCAAGTAGTTGGAGCTGAAGCGTTGATCAGATGGCAGCACCCGGAAAGAGGACTATTGCTTCCTGAAAGTTTTATCCCCCAGGCAGAGTACTCAGGTCAAATTATAGATATTGAAAGGTGGACACTTAATCGTCTTTTCAGTCAACAGGCTGAATGGCAGGAACAGGGAAGAAAATTGATGAATATTGCACTGAATATATCAGGTAATCATTTCCTTCAAGGATCTTTAGTAACGGAGACTGCCCATTTATTACACAGCTATCAAGTAAATGCGGATTACATTACATTAGAACTGACAGAAAGGATTACTACAGATATCGAAGTGTGGGTGTCTCAGGTTAGTATGCTTCAGGATATAGGGGTTAAAATATCAATTGATGATTTTGGATCAGGTTTTAATACGATTGCTCACCTTTTAGATCTTGAAGTGAATTTTTTGAAGATTGATCAATCCTTTGTTGAAAAGATGAGTATGAAAAACAGAGCTTTCAAGGTTGTGAAATCACTTGTGAACATGGCTGAAATGCTCGGCGCAATTCCAATTGCGCAGGGAATAGACTCTGATGAGAAACTCAAGCTATATCAAGAGGCTGGTGGACAGATCGTTCAGGGGTACCACTATAGTGAAGTTATACCGGCAGATAAATTTTCGAATAAATATCTGACATAAAAAACGTTTCTGCCTCCTTTGCAGAAACGTTTTTTAATTCTTTTTTTACATGAATAGTGAAATGGCCAGAACAATTAAATGAAAAATCTGATCTACAACAATTGTCAGCCATTTCTTTTCACTTGGTGGAGGGTTCATGATATGGGTGATCCACCATTGTACAATAAGTTGTTTATCAATAAGGACATGGGTGAAGAAGACAAATAAAATCGCAATGATCGACAGACCGCCAAATGTAAAAAAAGCAATTACCGCAACGGTTAATGTATATACAAAACAGTGCGTAAGCAAAGCTGTCCAATTATCTTTTTTCCGCCCGGCCATCCAACTTGTCTGAAACAAATAGTCTCCAATGAAATGGGAAAGAAATAAATAAGAAAATGGTGTCATTTTTCACCTCTTATGGTTCTTTAGTTCTATTCTTTGGTTTGATATAATTAATATATCATAGAATAAAAAAAGAATATGATAAATCGTTGTAAGGGGATAGAGGTATGAAAAAAAATTCTGGGTCATCAGTTGATATCCCTGCAGAAGAACTGCTGAAAATTATTTTTGAATTTGCTTCTAAGCTTGCGCATGAGAATGACCTTGATCAGCTTCATTTATTAATGGCTGAGATGGGAAGAAGTTTAACGCTTGCGGATCGCTGTACACTTTGGATTGCTGATCCTGCAGAGCAAACACTCTGGACTAAAATTGCACATGGCATGAATAGAATTGCGATTCCGATAGATTCCGGCCTAGTGGGAGCTGCGTACCGTTCAGGGGAAGCAATTTCAATTGATGATGCTTATAAAGACAGCCGGTTTAATCCTGCAGTTGATCAAAAAACCGGGTATCGTACCTACTCAATTTTATGTATTCCAATTCGCAATGCTGAACAGGAGATTGTAGGTGTTTACCAGGCAGTCAATAAACAGGCTAATCCTTCACATTTTACTGAAAAAGATATCACTTATTTATCCCTCGCCGCCACTTATACAGGACAATCCATGGAGAAAGCCATTCTTTATTCTGAACTGATTGAATCACAAAAAGAAATCATCATGACAATGGGTAATATCGGAGAAAGCCGGTCTCGAGAAACTGGTCAGCACGTGAAAAGAGTAGCTGCTTATTCTTATCTGATCGCAAAAGGCAGCGGCCTTTCAGAAGAGGAAGCCCGGCTGATTGAGCTTGCCAGTCCGATGCATGATATAGGAAAAGTTGCAGTGCCGGATGCAATACTGAATAAGCCGGGGAAATTAACCGATATAGAATTTGACACGATGAAAACCCATGCTGAAATTGGATATAGTATCTTTAAAAAATCAAAAAGAAGAATTCTTCAGGCTGCCGCCCTGATTGCAAGGGACCATCATGAGAAGTGGGACGGGTCAGGATATCCCGCAGGCCGCAGTGGGGATGATATTCATCTCTATGGAAGAATTGTTGCAATTGCAGATGTGTTTGATGCACTTTGTTCTAAAAGACCTTATAAAGAGGCATGGCCACTTGAAAAGATTCTCCAACTCATTCAAAGCGAAAGAGGAAAGCATTTTGACCCTGTGCTTGTAGATGTGTTTTTTAATCATCTGGATGAAATTCAAGCCATAAAAGGTCAGTATGCTGACAAAAACTGAGGAGGGCATTCGATGAAAGAAAAACGGTACATCTTTAAAAGAGAGTACCCGATTCCACGGCAAAAAGCATGGGAACTCTTAGCTGATACTGAACACCTGAACCGTGTTTCGGGGTTATTTCCAGTAGATTTTTCAGAGCCTGCTTTACAAGAACGACAGCTGTTTAGATACGCAAACGCGAAAGCGCTCGGGTTTGTTCCGTTAAAATGGCGTGAATATCCATTTGAATGGGTAAAAGAGGAAGTCTATTCTGTTGAACGTCGTTATGAAAGCGGGCCAATTAAACTTTTATTGTGGGAAGTAGCGATGAAAGATTCAGAGCTGCAGCTTGCTGATGGTACTTACGGTACAGAGATAACCGGTACAGCCAGGTTCACACCGGCTAATGTAATTGGTCAGGCAGCAATTCCTCTGGTAGGATTAAAATCAATTAAAGAGATTATGAAATACATTGATAAATATATCGAGGCCAATCAGCATGTAGACTATGAGGCTTTGCCCGTGAAAAAAGTGCCCGTAATTGATATAAACCGTCTGAATAATCGATCTGACAAACTCTCATCACTGCACCCAGATGCTGAGCATGTAAAAAGGTTGCGCCATCATCTTCAAACAGCCGGGGATGATGAAGTCCTTCATATGAAGCCTTACGTATTAGCAGATCAATGGCAGTTTTCGCGAAAGGAAATACTCTCCCTTTTTCTTCACGCTGTAAAAGAGGGGTTACTAATACAGGAATGGCACCTCATGTGTCCGAACTGCCGCGTCTCTAAAACGACTGCATTATCAATGAAAGAGATAAAAGATCAGGTGCACTGTGAATTGTGTGGCGTGAATTATGAAATGAGCTTTGATCAATATATTGAAATGCAATTCTCCGTACACCCGTCGGTTCGTATTGCGGCTGACCAGACTTATTGTCTGACGGGACCTGCTAAGTCATCACATGTGCTGGCACAAAGAAGAATTTCACCCGGGGAAGAAGTTGATCTGCAATACCCTCCTGCTCAAGCAAAAACCCGGATCAGAGTATTAAGGCATAATACAACCATGTTGCAGGATCCGGCTGCTGTCAGTCAGACGTATTGTTTTGACGGTAAAAGCTGGAGCAGTCAAACAGCAGCACTCAGTTCATCCGGAGGAGTGCTGACGATCGTGAATGAATCTGAGGAGGAAATGATCGTCGTTTATGAAACAACAGATTGGAATGACCAGGCTGTTACAGCAGCTGAAATCACATCGTTGCAGTTGTACAGAGACCTGTTTTCCTCAGAGGTCCTTTCACCTGATCAGCAGATTGGTGTGCAATCAATGACAATTCTCTTTAGTGACTTAAAAGCTTCGACTGCATTATATGAAAAGCAGGGAGATGCAACTGCATTTCATCAGGTGAGTGAACATTTCAGGTACTTAAAGTCAAAGGTACAAAAACATCATGGAACCATTGTTAAAACAATCGGTGATGCAGTAATGGCTGTATTTTACCGGGATGAAGATGCTTTGTCTGCGGCACTTGATATACAGGAGGAGATTGATCAGTTCAACCGGGAACAGCAGATGCAGCTTTCAGTTAAGCTTGGACTGAATTCAGGCCCGGTTATTGCAGTAAATGCGAATGATCTGCTCGATTATTTCGGGAAGACGGTTAATCTGGCCGCCAGAATACAACAGAAAAGTACTGGTAATGATATTGTGATGCAACGTGATGAATTTGAAAGAATCAAAGAGAAAGTGGAAGGGAATTATCACTATGAGGTTCATCAGGAGACTGCAGAGCTGGCAGGAACAGTCAGCCGGCACGATCTTGTGCGTCTCAGCAGTATCAGTAAACAAACGATTCAGGAAGAGGGGGCAATCAGTTGAATAAATTACTAATAGCAGATGACGAAGACATTTTGAGAATGTTGATTGAAGATACACTCGAAGATCTTGAGATTGAAATTGAAACTGCAGTAGATGGAAATGAAGCCTACGAAAAACTGAGCAGCGGCGAGTTTGATTTTGTAATCTTAGATTACATGATGCCTGGTCTGTCAGGACGTGATGTGCTTGAAAAGTTAACCCAGGAAATTAAAGATGACTTGCAGATACTCATGCTGACAGCAAAGACGCAAAAGGAAGATCAGGAAGCATTAAAAGCTGCCGGAGCTGACCACTTTATGGCGAAGCCCTTCAGTCCAATGGAGCTTTATGAATTTGTAGAAAACATGATGATTACCCATGAGTAAAATGATGAATACGATGCGGAATAAGTATTTACTGTTAGCAGGAGCGGTTATTGGAGTTATTGCTGTGATTTATTTAGCATTATTTATTATTAATGAGAATCAGCAGCAAGAATTAATTGAAAAGCAGCGTGAAAGCTTCGTTAAACAGGTTGCAGCTTCTGAGCTCGCAGATGATTTAAATAATGTATTCTTTCGTGCAAGAGGCGTATATGCCTTTCAGGCTGAATTAGAATATCAATGGTTAGATGAAGCTTTGCAGAATTATAATGAATCATTTGAACGCTTTACAGCATTAGACCTTTCAAATGAAGAAAGACAGCTCGCAGAGGATCTTCTGTCTTTTATGGAGCAGTATGAAAGTGAAATTCTGCCGACAGCTCTTGCTTTTGCTGAGTCAGGTGACTATGAGGCATTGCAGGAATATTCAAGCTCTGGAATTAATACAACTGTAAATGATTTTTTAACTTTTACAAAGGGAATAGAGCTGGAATCTGAAACCTTCAGGGACGAAACGTTCAATAGCTCGATAGATGAAATTTCGGATGCACTGACTGTCTCGGGTATTGTTACGTTTTTTTTAATTGCTATTTTAATGCTGTTTTTATGGAGATTGATTGATTCTATTCTCAAACCTATAGAAGAGCTTCATGAAGCGGCTGTTGAAATTCAGAGCGGAAGAGCACCAAATATTAAAAATTCAACACGGACAGATGAACTGGGAACTTTAACTGCAAGTTTTATTAACATGACTACTTATTTACAGAGAAACGAAGAAGAGTTACAGGCACAAAATGAAGAACTGGTGGCGCAACAGGAAGCGATGCATGAACAGCAGGATCAGCTCGCTGCAACCCTGATTGAGACCCAGGAAACAAAAGAGCGGCTTGAACTGTTCAACGATTTGAATAAGGTGTTATCAAGTACTTCGAACAGATATAAATTTTTGGATGATATGGTGCAATACATGAACGGGCTATATGCCTTTGATCAGGTGATCATGTACATGGCAGATCGTTCTGCCTATTCAGCACTTCATGTTTCGGCAGAAAAAATAAAACAAATTCTGAACGCCCCTGTTGATGATGGTGAAGGTGGACTGAGAGTGCGGAAGAGGCTGGCAAAACCTGAGGAAGATGGTCTTCATACAAAAAAAAGCTATGTATATGATCTAACTGCAGAAATTACAGGCGCTTCAGGAGAATTAATTGGCGTATTCAGAGCAAATCGGTTTGGCAGACCTTTTGAAGTAGATGAATGTGAAGAGATCGAGGGACTTGTTCAGCGTATGTCAATTGCATTTGAAAGGCTTCTTGCTTTTGATGAGATTAAATATTCTAAAGAACTGACACAGGATATGCTTGATAATATGACAGAAGGACTGCAGTTAGTAAATCCAAAGGGATGTCTTATTCAGCACAATGAGGCGCTGTGTAAATTACTTGAAGTCGAACCATCCGAAGATGAGAACGTTGAATGTGATGAATGGCTTATGAAAATGATTGCGCGGGTCAATGAAGAAGAGCAATTGCACGCATTCTTTGAAGATGCAATCAACTCATCGTTTGAAGGAACTCGTTCGATCAGGTATACACTTAAAACTGAAGATAATGCTTTGAAGGTATTTGATGTCTATGGGATGTCTGTTTTCCGTGCGCGAAAATGGACTGGAACGGTTTTTGTCCACCGTGACATTACAAAAGATTATGAGATTGACAAAATGAAATCAGAGCTTGTCAGCACTGTCAGTCATGAATTAAGAACACCGCTTTCAAGTGTCCTTGGATTTGCAGAGCTTCTTTTATCGAAAGAAATGAAGCCTGAAAAACAAAAAAGATACATTGCAACAATTCACAAAGAAGCTAAAAGGCTGACTAATCTGATTAATGACTTTTTAGACCTTCAGCGGATGGAGTCTGGTCGACAGGAATACCATATGCATGAAATCAAGCTTAATGAATTGGTGATGGAAGTGCTTGAGAAGTTAAGTTTACCATCAACTCATGCTTTGATTGTCAGAGATGAAATGGAAAATAGTCTGATTAAAGGTGATAGAGATAGACTTACGCAGGTTTTAACCAATCTATTAAATAATGCGATTAAGTTCTCGCCTCAGGGTGGGGATATTACCGTGAAGCTTTCTGATAATCAGGGCAAAGCGTCAATTATTGTAGAAGACCAGGGGATTGGTATACCATCTGAAGAAGTCGCTAAGCTGTTCCAAAAATTTAAGCGGATTGATAATGGTGAAAGTCGAAAAATTGGCGGAACCGGTCTCGGGCTAGCAATTTGTAAAGAGATTGTGGACAAGCATATGGGCGATATTTATGTTAAAAGTGAGGAAAATAAAGGTTCGGAATTTCATGTCGAATTACCATTGATAAACGAGAATCAAAGTCATACCATAGACTCTGGAAAGACGATCCTTGTACTTGAAGATGATCCGAGTCTAGCGCTTTTAATTGCGGACGAATTAAAATCCAATGGGTTTTCGGTTGTGCATCATTTCCAGGCAGAACGAGCAATTGAAGCAGTGGCAAATCAGGATTTAACAGGTGTAGTGATAGATATTATGCTTGGAGAGAACCTGAGCGGCTGGGATGTAATTGAACAAATCCGCAAACAACCGGGGAAAGAAAACCTGGTCATTGTTGTTTCATCTGCATTGGATGAAGACCTGGAAAAAGTTCAGCGCTATCAGGTTGCAAAATACCTGACAAAACCATATCCACCGGAGAATCTTACAGAAATTTTTAAGAAAGTTTAATACCAGGGAATAAGCCGGCTTTCAGGAGAGCCGGCTTATTTCTCAGTTAATATAGAAAGAATATTCAGTATACCTTTTTCATTTCTATATGATTTCACGTACAATGAAGGAAATACATAGCTGGAGGGACTTACATGGCAACACATCATATAGAAGCATCAGATAAAGTACTCCACGGGTCGTTCAGCCCTGACCACAAGCCAATTTTGACAATTCAAAACGGGGACAGTGTTACGCTGAATACGATTGGGCTTGAGTGGGGACTTAAAAGTAAAGATGGCAGTTCAATGACATTCCGGTCTCATACGAAAGAAAAGAAGCCGGGGCATCCGCTCATTGGACCTATTTACATCAATGGAGCGAAACCCGGTATGATGATTGCAGTCAGAATAAACAAAATTGTTCCCGGCTGGTATGGCTGGAACGTTGGAGGCGGGGTTGACTCCTGGCAAAATCAGCAGGCAGGTATTTCGACTGAAGAAAAAACAACTTTAAATTGGGAGCTGGATGCTGAAGCAATGGCAGGTAAGACGAAGATTGGCACAAGAGAATTTCAGGTACCGCTGTCTCCTTTCATGGGTGTAATGGCAACTGCACCTGCTGAAAAAGGGGTTCATTCAACGATCCCACCACGTTACTGTGGCGGGAATATTGACTGCAAAGAGCTGGTTGCAGGAAGCACGATTTACCTGCCGGTTGCAGTAGACGGTGCACTCTTTTCAACTGGAGATGGTCATGCAGCACAGGGTGACGGAGAAATATCAGGTACGGCAATCGAATGTCCGATGGATGAAGTCAGCCTGACATTCACGTTATTTGAAAACCAGACGATCAGCGGTCCTCGCGCTGACACACCATCAGGCTGGCTGACATTTGGGTTTGATGAGGACTTAAATAAAGCAGCGGGCATGGCGCTGAAAGAAATGATTGATCTGATGCAGGAGCGCTTTCAGGTAAGCAGGGAAGAAGCGATTGCGCTTGGCAGTACAGTGGTGGATCTAAGGATTACCCAGGTGGTCAATCAGGTGAAAGGTGTACATGCAGTGCTGCCGCACGGGGTGCTGGAAGTCCAGGTAAGTGACCAGGCGGTGAAGTGATCTTTGATAAGAAAGGGGAATGACATTGCAGGTCAGACAAATGAAACAGAATGAACATGAGTTTTTTCTGAAGATGTTGTATGAGTCGATTCATATCACTGAGAATAAACCATCACAGGATGCGCTGTTATCAACAGATGAAATGAAGAAATATCATGAAGGTTGGGGCCGCGCAGGAGATGAGGTGCTGGTTGCTGAAGAGAACGGGGAATTGATCGGCGCAGTCTGGTACCGTCAGTTCACGAATGAAAATCAGGGCTACGGTTTTGTAGGTCCTGATGTACCTGAAATTGGCATGGCTGTGAAGTCAGAACAAAGAGGGCTTGGGGTTGGCAGAAAGCTGCTTGAAGAAGTGATTTCGCATGCAATGATTCAAGGGTATGAGTCCTTATCACTGAGTGTAGACCCTCATAACCATCAGGCTATTAAGCTTTATAAAGATTTCGGGTTTGAAAAAGTCGGAACCGTAGGAACATCGATTACGATGCAGGTATTCCTGACTGAAGCTGACCAGAGGATTAGAAATCTGCAGCGTACCGGATCAGCTTTCCAATCAAAAACAACCATTGATCAGCAGTCAAGAAGAAATCAACTTATCATTGGTGGAGTTACTTTATTATCAGGCATTTTGTTATTGATCGGGTCCTGGATTGCATCAGCGATTTATGCAGCAAGTCTGGATTCCTGGGACACAAGGTCCGGTAAGTTTTTTACCGCTATGCAGGAAACGAGTATTTTCCCACTGATACTCAGTGCGATTCTTTTGTTTACAGGCATCACATTTATTTTAAGAGAGTTTAATTATTCAATTATTAAGGGGGACACTTCACGTGATTAAAGTAGCGATGTTAAGCCGCTGGCACGTTCATGCGGATGATTACATAAAGGAAGCTTTGAGCAATCCGGATATTGAAGTAGCTGCAATATGGGATGAGGATGTTGAAAGAGGGGAAGCCTGGGCAAAAGAGCAGGGTATCCCATTTATAAAAGAACTGGATGATGTATTGTCTGACAGTGAAATTGATGGTGTCATTGTTGACACGCCGACCATGATGCACAGGGAAATCATTGTTAAAGCAGCCGCAAGCGGAAAACATATTTTTTCTGAAAAGGTACTTGGACTGACCGAGCAGGAATGTGAAGAGATCTTTAACGCTGCAGATGAATCAGGCGTCCACCTCATGCTTTCACTGCCAAGGCTGTCAGCGGATTATTACCTTTTTGGACAGCAGCTTGCTGATGAAGGGCAGCTTGGAAAAATTTCGTCTGTCAGATGCCGTGTTGCGCATGATGGAGCCGTTCCAAAAGGCGGAGGACAAGGGTGGCTGCCGCCTCACTTTTTAAAACAAGCTGGTACAGCAGGTGGATCACTGATTGATCTCGGTGCCCACCCGATTTACCTTGCGAACCGCCTGTGTGGTGAGCCTGTTGAAGTCAAATCAATGTTTCAGCACGTATACGGACATGAAGTAGACGATCAGTCAGCGGTGCTTGTGAAATATGAGAGCGGTCAGATGGCGATCCTTGAAACAGGGTTTGTCACAAGTGGTCTTTTCCAGCTTGAAATCCATGGGTCTGAGGGTGTGTATCTGGTTGAAGACAAGAACGCACGTTACAAAAACCTTTCAACTGATGGTGAATGGAAAGAAGCAGTATTGCCTGAGGGGCTTCCAAGTGCGATGGAGCAATGGATAGCTCAGATTGAAAAGGGACAAATTCCTTTTATTACAAGACAGGATATGCGCAGATTGACAAAGGTAAATGAGCTTGCCTATCAGCAATAATGAAACAGAAGCAGGGCTGATCAAATCCCTGCTTCTGTTTTTCGCTTGAAAGACAGGATAACGATCGACATCATGAGCAATAAAATGCCTGTCCAGGAGAGCAGTGACAGTGTTTCTCCGACAAGCATGACGCCTAATAAAGCTGCAGTCATCGGTTCTGCAAGTGATAGCGTCACTGCAGTAGACGATTTGATATCAGTCAGGCCCCTTGCAAACAGAAGATAGGCGATTGCCGTTGCGATTACTCCGATATAAAGCCCTGAACCGATGCCTTCAGGTGTTGCAATCCAGCTAAGGTCAAAGAACAGAAGGACAGGGGCGAGTATCATTGCAGCGAATGTGAAGACAACTGCTGTGACAGTGTCTGGAGAGTGTATAGTCAATAACTCTTTGCTGACAATTGTATAGGTCGCAAAAGCTGTTCCGGCTCCGAGTGCAAGCAGCATTCCGACCGGATCAACTGTAATCGCCTCCGGATTTGCAAATAAGAATACACAGCCGGTGATCGCAGTAAAGGTCGCGAGCCACCATGTGCGGGAAGGTATTCTTTTATATAAAAGAAATTCAAGCAGTCCCGCAATCACCGGAGCAGAGCCGATTGCAGTTACGGTTCCGACCGCAACCCCTGTTATCAGCACCGCTGAAAAGAAGAAAGGCTGATAAAACGCCATACATAATGCAGCAGCAAGTAGCGATTGCCGCGGCCAGCCTGAAAAAGAAAAATTCTTCTGCAGAATTGAAAATAATAGCAGCGCGCCGCCGCCAATACATAACCTGAAAGCGCCAAATGCGACCGGATGGGTATCATCAGGCGCAAAAGATTGTGCGGTCCCGGTCGTTCCCCAAAGGACAGCCGCACATAAAACGAAAAGAATAGAAGCAGATTTCATTAAACTCACCTGGTTTTCCTTTTCTTTTCAGTATAATAGGTAATGATTATTTCTGTAAAAGGAGATTAAATAAAAATGGTCAATGGACAGATCATCTAATATATGTCACATATGCAGAATGAAAAAAGCGCCTACGCGGCGCTTTTTTCTCTGTCTTTCTTGTTCTTTCTCGTTCGTTTAATATCAAGCCAGATTCCGAGTGCAATCGCGATCCATAAAAAAGGCTGATGAATGCTGAGCGGGGTATCAGTTTCTCCGCCGATCAGCTGCAGAAATACGACCAGTACTGAAAAGTAAATCGTCACCGGCAGACCGACCAGTTCGTCGCGCTTTGAAGCTTTCGGATCAAAGGTTACAATAGACACGGCTAAAAAAATGAAGAACGAAATAAAAAGTAGTCCCGTTGTCAGAAATGGTGTCACATCCGGAAAGAAAAATCGCACAAAAACCATTGAAAGCGAAGCAAGTGCGAGAAGTGAGCTAATTCGGTTTATCCATAATTTCATTGTTCATCCTCCTGAACTTTCTGCTTTAAGTATAGAAGAAAAAAGGGCAAATAAGCAAAAACTTTTCTCTTGACTATATGCCCCTAGGGGTATAATATAATCAATGTAATCATAAAGAGGTGGTGTTGAAGTGGAGTTTTTACTCGTTGCAGCAATCGTCATTGCATTCATTTCTATGTATAAGCGCTATGCACCTGTAAACGGTGTAGAGTGTGTACCTGAAGATCAGATGAATCAGTCAAAGATGGTTGTTGACTTAAGACCATATAATGACTCAACCGTAAACAGATATTCACCGTTTCAGCATATTCCATATGCCTATCTGAAACGATTTTATAAAGAACTGCCAAAAGAAAATATTCATGTCATTGCATCAGATCACGTAGACCTGAAGCTTGGCATCCGGTTTTTGAAAAGTAAAGGCTACAAGGTAGACAAAATGACTTTATTGAAACAGTCTCAGGCTAGAATGTTCAAATTAAAAAAATGTGGAGGTTTTTAACATGAAATCAATTATGCCAACAGAAGTAGAACAGAAGTTGAATGCAAATGAAGAACTGAATATCCTTGATGTAAGAGAAGCTGAAGAAGTACAGGGCGGCAAGATTCCTGGCGCGGTTAATATTCCGCTTGGTCTTCTTGAATTCCGTAAACAGGAGCTTGATAAATCCAAGGATTATATCGTTGTCTGTGCATCAGGCGGCCGCAGCACAATGGGCACACAGTACCTTGAAGGGCAGGGGTATAACGTAACGAATATGTCAGGCGGCATGATGAACTGGCAGGGGAAGACTGAATAACATTTTAGTAAGAGCCTGAGACAAGTCCCAGGCTCTTAGATCATATTGTAGGTTGTTGCATTGTTGTCAGAACTTGTCGCGATCGTCCTGAGAGTTGTAGTGATACACCCGGGAAGTTGTAGTAATCTCCTCTGGACTTGTAGCAATCAACGCTAAACCTGTAGCAATCCCTCATTTCTGATGAGGATAGGCTCATGAGATTAGTATCCCTTCTGATAGTCCACTACATTCACACTCAACTGTTCATCATCTACATAAGACTTCAGGTTAGGAACTAGGATATCTTTAATCACGCGGTCATTATAATATTCCGTTGATCCTGCAGTGTGCGGTGTGATGATGACATTCTCCATTTCCCAAAGCGGGCTGTCTTCAGGCAGTGGTTCAGTTGCAAATACGTCAAGACCGGCTCCGGCAATTTTGCCGTCTTTTAGTGCCTGGATCATGGCTTCCTCATCAATAATTTCCCCGCGGCCAATATTCACAAGAAAGCTTCCCTGCTTCATTTTGTTAAATGTTTCTGCAGTAAAGAGCCCGTGTGTTTCCTTAGTCAGCGGCAGCGTAATGACAATGTAATCGCAATCAGGCAGAATCTCATGCAGCTGATCCAACTTATACATGTCGTCAAAATGCTCTTCCTTTCCACCACTTCTTCGGAAGCCTGCAACTTCCATACCGAATGCTTTTGCAATTTTAGCGGTTTCTTTACCAATTGCCCCCGCACCTAAAAGGGCAAGTTTTTTTCCATGCAATTCAAGCTTTAACCCTGCATGGTGCCACTTTTTCTCCTGCTGCTGGCGGGTATATGTATGAATGTGTCTTGTCCAGCCGAGCATCATCGAAAAAATGGTTTCAGCGATCGGAAATGCATGGACACCATTGGCACTTGTCAGTTTCATATTGTGTTTTTCAAATTCCTCTAAAGGATGACTGTCGATTCCTGCACTCCATGACTGTACCCATTCAAGGTTTTCAGCCTGGTCAAGGTAAGGTGTCATTGCTTTTTTCCAGCCTGCTACTATGTCTGCATCCTTCAAGTGAGGACCCCACTGTTCTTCATCTTTTCCTGTCACAATTGTCCAATCAGGGGCGACTTTCTTCACTGCGCTCACCAGTTCTTCTTCAAGGTCATGTGCAAGAATTATTTTTTTTGGCATATTCATTCCTCCTATAATTTTCTATCATAATAGACAAATTCCACATTTAACGTATCTTCAACCGTCAATTTGACAAAAGAAAATTGTTTCTGCCTTCTTTTATCAGTCGCGGAGCCCGGGTTCAGCACCTGAAGACCATCGATCATTTTAAATGAAGGGATGTGGGAGTGACCATAGATCAGCATGTCAATCTGCTCGCCTGAAAAAGTTTCCAGCACTCTTTTTTCAGTTGTTTTCCCTTTCCCGTGACCATGAACAAGCCCAATCCTAAATGGACCTGCTTCAACAATCTGCTTTTCAGGCAGGCGGCTCGTGATGTTCTGATCATCTGCGTTCCCGTAAACACCGATTACCGGCGCAAACTCTTCAAGTGCATGAATGACCTTCACTGTGTTAAAGTCACCCGCATGAAGAATCAGTTCTGCATCCGTTAATTCCTCTATCAGTCGGGGTGGAAGTGCCTTAGCCATTCTTGGCATATGTGTATCTGACAATACAATGATTTTCAAATCTTTCACACCTTTGATTTTTACGTGTTAAACTAACATTAATTATCAATCAATTCAGATGGAACGTAAAGGAGATCAACTTATGGAGTTATATCAGGGAGAAGCTGTCAGAAAGTCAGACAGTGAAAAAATACAATATGTAATCCGGCAAATGACAGAAAATCAATTTGATGAATTTAAATCTTTTCAATATAGCATTGTATCAGCGCTTGAAGATCAGACAACACTTCAGCCACTGACAGATGAAGAAATTCAATATGTACAGGGAGAGGGAGGCATCCTTCTTGGCGTATATGCAGAAGAACAGCTGATTGCAGTGCGTGCACTATTATTTCCAGGCGAGCATGAGGACAATCTGGGCAGAGACCTCGGCCTGTCTTATGAAGAGCAGATGAGAGTCGTGCATCAGGAAATTTCACTGGTAGATCCGGACTATCGCGGGAATGGTCTTCAGCAGACCATGGCGAAAGTGATCATGCAGGAATTGAAATTTACCAACCCGTACTTTGAACATGTTTGCTGTACCGTATCACCTGCAAATCTGCCGAGTATGCGCGATAAGTTCAAGCAGGAAATGATTGTAGTCGACGTAAAAGACAAGTATGGCAGCATGCCGCGTTATATTTTTTATAAACCGCTCAAACAAAAGCTTTTTGTCGATAAAGATTCTTATATTTTTGTCAGAACTGATAAAACAGGCCGTCAGAGAGACTTCATGGCTTCAGGGTACGTTGGTGTTGGGATCAGTAACACAGCCCTCGGCACATGGCTTGCCATGGCACGGTTAAAAGAATCAGTCTGAATGTTTAAATGAAAAAGAGAAGGGTAGAATCCTATATAAATACAAACATACAACAGGAGGCTATTTACCATGGCGCAAAACTATAACACTAAAAGTGATGGCAGCAGCAAACTATTAACGGGTGTACTTGTTGGAGCGGCAGTTGGAGCTGCGATTGCACTTCTTGACAGCAACACAAGAGAACAGGTGAAAACTGGAAGTAGAAACGTTGGATCTTCTACAAGCGGATTTGTACGTAACGTAAAAGAAAATCCAGGTGAATTTAAAAATGACCTTTCAGGACGTTTCCAGTCAGCTGTCTCAACGTTGAAAAATGCGATGAACGAAGCACAATCACTTTATGAAAAAGTAAACGAAGACGTCGTTCCACAGGTTGAAGCAATCCGCGAAAGCGCTTCTGAAATTGCTGATACAGCAAAAGAAGCAACTGAAGACGCAAAAGGTATCGGCAGTCAGGTTGCAGATGCAGGATCTGAAGTGAAAGAAGGCGTTTCTTCTTCAGCAGGATCAACAAACTCTTCCAATGACTCAGTTGTTCAACTGAACAAAAAAAGCCAAAACACAGTAGATGCAACACCGCAGGGAGACATTCCAGGCGATGTTGGCCGTGATAAATAATTGATGAGAAAAAAGGAATCGCCTGGGGCGATTCCTTTTTTTAGGAGACTCGCTGGGTCGGGGTTCAGTATGCCGCTTGAAACCTTCACTTATAAAAATAACAACCCTGCAACTGCACCAGTCAACACGACAAGCCATGGTGGCAGTTTCCAGAATACGAGCATGCTGAATAGAAAAGCAGCTAATACAAAGTGGATCGGTTCTATGATTGAGCTTGTCCAGATCGGGAAGTAGAAGGCTGAGATCAGAATGCCGACTACTGCTGCGTTGACGCCCATGAAGGCTGCTTTCATTTTTGGGTTTGTTCTAAGTGAATTCCAGAATGGCAGTGCACCTAGAATTAATAGAAATGCAGGCAGGAAGATCGCTGCAGTAGCAAGCAGTCCGCCCTGCCAGCCGCCAATTACTGCGCCGATATAGGCTGCAAATGTGAATAGTGGTCCTGGGACTGCCTGTGCAGCACCATAGCCTGCAAGAAATTCTTCTTCAGTCAGCCAGCCTGTTGGAACAAATTCACGTTCCAATAGTGGAAGAACGACGTGTCCGCCTCCGAATACAAGTGAACCTGAACGGTAAAAACTGTCGAACATTGCAATCCAGTTTGCTGTCGTTATTTCCCGAGCAATTGGTAAAATGGCAAGCAGTGCAAAGAACAACGTCAATAGTGCTGCGCCTGTCATTTTTGAAACCGGAAATTTAAATTCAGGATTCTCGTCAGATGTATCACCTTTAAAAAGAAAGAATCCTGCGATACCGGCAATGACAATGGCAACAACCTGACTGATTGTTGTTTGCCACAGCAGCGTGACAGACAGTGCCAGCAGGGCCATTGCTTTTCGCTTTAGATCAGGCGTAAGATTCTTTGCCATTCCCATGATGGCATGGGCAACGACTGCGACAGCTACAATTTTTAGTCCCTGAAGCCAGCCTGCATTTGAAACGTCAAAGCTTGAGACGATCATTGCAAAGATGATTAGCGCAATGACAGAAGGCATGGTGAAGCCGATAAAGGATACAATTCCACCGAGTATGCCGCCGCGCATAACGCCGATTCCGATTCCTACCTGAGAACTTGCAGGTCCCGGCAGGAACTGACTGAGTGCGACCAGATCAGCGTAGGTTTTGTCAGTCACCCATTTTCTTCTCTCAATATATTCATCTCTGAAGTAACCGAGGTGGGCGATCGGTCCGCCAAATGAGGTTAATCCGAGACGGAGCGATACAAGTAAAATTTCAAGTAGTGAGCCTTGTCTTTTCATATGAATCTCCCTTCTAGTCCTTGATTTCCCTAAAGAGTTCGTATGCTTTGCTGCGGGCTTCCTTTAGCACTTCTTCACCGCGTGCAGTGGCCGTATAGTATTTTCTGATATGACCCTCTACTTTTCGGTCTTCTTTTAACAAAAGTCCGTCTGCCTCCATTGAATGAAGAATAGGATAGAGTGTGCCTGCACTGATTTCGTAGCCGTGTTCACGTAATTCCTCTGTCATCCAGGCGCCGTAGACCGGGTGCTCTGAAGCGTGGTGAAGAATATGGATCTGGATAAATCCAAGGAACAGTTTTCGCAGTATTTTATCATCCATACACATATCTCCTTTCTTTAATGAAATCGTTATTCGATATCGGAAATCGATATTAGAATTTTATCAGGGCTTTAAGCTGTTGTGAAGGGAAGGATATGGATCTTAACATTAAATTTACATGGTCATATTGATGAGGTAAGGAGGAGGTATTGAATGGCATCTGCCAGCCGCGCATATATTGGCAAATAAAAAGCCCCCGCATTGATTGCGGAGGCGTATCATTTATGAGTTTGTTGATTGTGCAAGTCTTACAAGCATGTGTGCGAGCTGGTGACGCTGATCTTTATCGCCAAGCTTCCATAGTTCCTGAAGAAGCTTTTCTTCACGGTTACGGGGTTCTTCATTTTTAGCCAGGTAATCTCCGACTCTTTCAGCGCCTTTTGCAAGTGCCTCTTCACCAAGTCCGAGTTTTTCACCTTTAGATACCTGATCGCCTAAGTAATCTTTAAAGCGATCAAAGCTCTGTAAGATTTCTTCTTTCTTTTCCGGCTCTGTCTGACGTGCTTCTTTTTCTACTTTGTTTTGGATATCCATGATCAAACCTCCAGTAATATTTTTCTTGTTTTGCTATATTGGATACTTTCCCGGGTGACATTATTTTAAACATCATCACAACCGGTCAAAAAATAAGAATTGTATGAATGTTTAAGCTGTAACCTTGTCGGGACATGCAATAACTGCTATCTTTATAAAAAACTATTTTAAAAGGGGGCGGATCAGTTGCAGCAGGACCGATACTCACGACAGGAGCTTTTTAAGCCGATCGGGTCTACGGGGCAGGAAGCGCTAAGCGGGAAGCACGTACTCATCATCGGCGCTGGTGCGCTCGGAACAGGGGCCTCTGAAGCGCTGGTAAGGGCCGGAATAGGAAAAGTGACGATTATTGACCGGGACTACGTTGAATGGAGTAATCTGCAGCGTCAGTCTTTATATAGTGAAGAAGATGCACGTAAAAAAATGCCTAAGGCGATCGCGGCCAAATATAGACTTGAGCAGGTTAACAGTTACGTGGAGATTCAGGCAGTTGTAGCGGATATCACGTATAAAGATTTGCTGAAGCATGCGGAGAAAAGCGATTTAATTATCGATGCGACTGATAATTTTGAGACAAGGTTTGTTATCAATGATGTAGCGCAGAAATTAGAGCTGCCGTGGATTTACGGAGCGTGTGTCGGCGGTACTGGTATGAGCTTTACGGTTGTGCCGGGTGTCACACCATGCTTTAACTGTCTTTGGGAAACAACGCCGCCGACAGGTCAAACGTGTGATACTGCAGGTATTATCAGTCCGGCAGTTATGATGGTGACGGCTCATCAGACAGCAGATGCACTGAAAATACTGACAGGAAACAGCGATGCGCTAAGCGGAAAACTGGTGACATTTGATGTCTGGCAGAACGATTACCAGTCGATTGGCGTGTCGAGGCTGAAGAAAGCAGAGTGTCCTTCATGTGGGGAGGAGCCGACTTATCCATATTTATCAATGGAAACAGCAATGAAAACAGCTGTTTTATGCGGGCGGGATACCGTACAAATCCGGCCTGCTGAGAAAAAAAGCGTGGACCTCGGTGATTTACATACAATCTTCTCAACACAGGGACTTCCTGTTCAGTACAACCAGTTTCTCATCAGTATCACATTTGATCCATACAGAATGGTGATCTTCAAAGATGGCCGTGTACTGATTCACGGAACCAGTGATAAAAAAGAAGCAAAAAAGGTGTACCATAAAGTATTTAATTGATAAAAGCGGGCTCCCACATTCAGCTTCAGAAGGGGACCCGCTTTTTTAATCGTTGAAAAGTGCTGTGTTTTCACAAATCAATTAAGGGAATGGTAAGATTAATTAAAGTATAGAGGACATCACTTTACCAAGATCCATTAATATATCTGCACAGCTGATGATTCTCGCTGCAATCATCAGCCAACTTTAATGACGTTAAGCGGAAAGAAGATATGACGATGACCAAGATCATTTATTTTATCATTATCGTGACATTTATCGATACATTCATTCAGCTTCCGGTGATGACACCTTACGCAATCAGCCTTGGTGCGACAGAAACAATGGCCGGCTTGATTATTGCCGTTTATTCAGCGCTGAATATGGTTGGGAATATAGCGGGCGGATACGCAGTGGACCGATACGGAAGAAAGCCGGTTCTGGTGATCGGAACAGTTCTTTCTGCTGCAGTTCTTTTATTTTATCCGCTTGCACAGGATGCAGGGCAATTGCTTGTAGTCAGAGCGGTTCATGGTGTTGTGAGCGGTCTTTTAATCCCATGTGTGTTTGCGATCGCCGGTGACGATGCAGCGAAAAGAAGCACGAAACCGATGGCCTATATTGGTGCCGGGATCGGGAGTGCCGCGATTTTAGGACCGGCAGCAGGCGGTATTCTTGCAGCTAATGGGTTAACGGATGCTGTGTTTTATTCTGTGGCCGCGCTGTTTACGATTTGTATCTGGCTGACAGTGAAGTGTGTATCTGAGTCATTTAGAGAAAGAGAAAGAAAAGCAATTGTAGGGGCACCAATCATGGAACTGTTAAAGCACAAAAAGCTCCAGCAGGCATCACTCGCCGCTTTTGCGCTGATGGTCAGTAATGGAACGCTTGCATTCGCCCTTCCGTTAAAAGCGGAGGATCTCGGATTAACTCAGGCGTCTGCAGGAATCTGGCTAAGCATATTCGGTGTCACAGCTGTCATTATTTTTATGTCAAAACTGAACAAAGTATATGACGTATTCACCGCTGAGAAACTGACGGCGACAGGGCTGATCACGATTGGGCTCATTCTTGGGCTGATTCAGTGGATTGCGCTGCCGGCAGTGATTCCGGTGCTGATGTTTATTTACGGGATCGGATTTGCGCTTATCTTCCCATCTATGAATCAGATGGTGACTGATATGTCTAATAAAGCCACAAGAGGGAAGGCTTTCGGCATTTTTTATTCCTTCTTCTCTGCAGGTGTTGTAGCAGGATCAAGCTTAGCGGGGGTTGTCAGTGAAAAAGCAGGCCTGCCTTTTACCGGCGGCGCTGCTTTGATACTGACGGTCAGTCTACTTTTTATTGCAATTGGAAAGCGGCGTTAAAGCTTCATCTCGGGGCTTCTGTCACGCGTGAAGTCACCGTTCTTCCCGCCTGTTTTTTCAGCGAGGAAGGTCGGTCCGATCACCATTCCTTTGTCAGAAGCCTTGCACATATCATAAATGGTGAGCGCGCACACTGAAGCAGCGGTGAGGGCTTCCATTTCAACGCCTGTACTGCCTTTTGTCTTGACTGAAGCTGAAATGTTCAGTTCATAGCGGGAAGTAAGGTCCCACTCAAAGGACAGGTCAATTCCGCTTAAAGAGAGCGGGTGGCACATTGGGATAATCGTTGAAGTCTGTTTGGCTGCCATGATGCCCGCAACCTGTGCAACAGCCAGCACATCACCTTTTTTAGACGTACCGTTTTGAATGTGCTGATAGATTTCTTCATTGACGACAATACTTGAATGCGCAACCGCAATTCTCACTGTCTGCTGCTTATCAGAAATATCAACCATTCTGGCGCGGCCCTGTTCATTAAAATGCGTTAAATCCGACACATAGATCACCTCATTACATTAATACAACCATTGTAGCACGATCAGAAAGGAGCAGATGACATGATTGAACAACGTAAGCCGATTCCTGTTGCAGAGGCTGTTCAAAAAATCATTGCAAAAAACATAACGTCTAAAACAGAAAACGTACATATACAGCAGGCACTTGGAAGAACACTTGCAGAAGATCTGGTTGCAACTCATCCCGTGCCGCCTTTTGACCGGTCTCCCTATGACGGATTTGCTGTCCGTTCAGCAGATACTGAAAATGCTTCACGGGAGAACCCGCTGGACTTTAAGGTAACTGAAACAATTGGTGCGGGTTCTGTTCAAAGTATGCCGGTCGGGAAGTTTCAGGCTGCACGCATTATGACAGGTGCGATGATGCCTGCAGAGTGTGATGCGGTTGTGATGCTTGAATTAACGTCAGAGCCGGAGCCGGGTGTGATGCGACTCAAGCGTTCGTTTAATAAAGGGGATAACATTTCTTTTCAGGGTGAAGATGCTGCAGAGGGGACGGTGCTTGTGGAAAATGGAGCACTCATCAACCCCGGTACGATTGCTCTTCTTGCGACCTTTGGCTATGAATACATAACTGTAGCTGCTAAGCCGGTTGTAGGCGTACTTGCGACTGGATCTGAGCTGCTGGAAGTAGATGAGCCGCTAGAGCCAGGTAAAATCAGAAATAGTAATGCACTGATGGCAGCCGCTCAAATTGAAAGAGCGGGAGCAGAAGTCAAGATGCTCGGCAAGCTGTCTGATGACCTTGAAGCATGCTATGAATCTGTAAAACGTGCAATGAAAGAGGTAGATATCCTCATTACCACTGGCGGTGTCTCAGTCGGTGATTTCGACTTTTTGCCTGAAGTATATAAGCGCCTTGAAGCAGAAGTGTTATTCAATAAAGTTGCCATGCGGCCTGGAAGCGTGACGACTGTTGCGCATAAAGACGGTCAGTTTCTTTTTGGACTGTCAGGTAATCCGTCTGCGTGCTATGTCGGTTTTGAACTGTTCACAAGACCGGTGATTCAGCAGATGCTTGGAAATCCAAAGCCTCATCTGCCGCTCGAGGATGCAGTGCTTGGTGCGGATTTTACAAAGCCCAACCCGTTTACCCGATTTGTCAGAGGTAAGCTGACCATCAAAAATGGCAGGCTTGAAGCAAGTCCGTCAGGGTTTAATAAATCAAGTGCTGTCAGTTCACTCGCAGCAACAAATTGTCTGATTGTATTGCCTGGAGGCACAAGAGGATTTACAGCAGGTGACCAGGTGAGGGTTGCGCTGCTTGAAACGGCTGAAGGAAGCGAAATGCCATGGTAGTGCCGGTTCTTCAAGTGATCGGCTATCAAAACAGCGGGAAAACGACTGTCATGGGTCATTTGCTGAAAAAAGCCGCCGCGCATGGAATAAAAGCTGGAACAATCAAGCATCATGGTCACGGAGGTGCGCCTGATTATGCTGATTCCGAAAAAGATAGCAGCCGTCACTTTCAGGCAGGAGCTACAATCAGTACAGTGGAGGGTGAAGGGGCCGTCATCATAGAATCAGAGAGCGGATTGACAGATTTAGAGAATCTGCTCACTTTTTACAGGACCCTCCCCCTTCATGTTATCCTTGTAGAAGGGTATAAAAAGGAATCATACAGTAAAATCGTTGTGATTCGTCAGCAGGAAGATACCGCACTGCTCGATCAGTGTACACATATAAAAGCCGTGATTTCAGCGGTGCCAATTGACCGTCCGGATCTTGCAGTATTTGATTATCAGGACGTAACAGCATACACAGAATGGTTTAGAAACTGGTTAAAGGAGGCTTAACTGCTATGTTTGAAGTCACATCTGAGCCGCTTTCAATTGAAGCGATCTCACAAAAAGTTGTACGCCCTGAAGCAGGGGCAGTCGTTACTTTTACAGGAACGGTCAGGGAATTCACAAAAGGAAAACGAACGCTTTACTTAACATATGAAGCTTATGCCTCTATGGCTGAAAAGCAGCTTAAAAGAATCGGAGATGAAATTGCCACGCGCTGGCCTGACGCTGTGACGGCAATCTCTCATCGAACGGGGAAACTTGAAATCTCAGATATTGCAGTTGTCATTGCGGTATCAACCCCTCATAGAAAAGACGCATATGAAGCAAACGAATATGCCATTGAACGGATCAAACAGATCGTACCTATCTGGAAAAAAGAGAAATGGGAAGACGGGGAAGAGTGGATCGGTGATCAGCTTGAAACAAATGCCGGTGTTCCTGAAAAGGAGGAAATAAGATGATCAGAGTGAATTGTTTTGCTCACCTGAAGGAGCTTGCAGGTGGACATCATATTGAGATTGACCGCAAAGAAATGTCAGTGAAAGAGCTGCTTGAAGATGTACAGAATCGCTATCACATTCAGACGGATTCAGTCCTCGTTGCGATTAATGAGGAGTATGCGCTCCCTGGTGATCAGGTAACTGAACATGACACAGTTGCCCTGATTCCGCCGGTGAGCGGGGGATGAATATTACAGGAGCTGTCATGGCAGGCGGGGAGTCACGGCGCTTTGGCCGCCCGAAAGCTTTTGCTGTCTTAGAAGGCAGTCGCTTTTACGAAAGGTCAGTACATACACTGGCTTCTGTATGCAATGAAGTCGTGTTATCAGTCAGGGAAGACCAGCTGAATGATTTTCCTGACTTTCCGGGGAAGCTTGTGACAGATGTTGCGCCTTATAAATCGTGTGGACCGCTTGGCGGATTATTCGCACTGATGACCAAGGTGGATGCTGAAGTGATCGTTACACTGCCATGTGATATGCCGCTGTTTGAACAAGAAGATGCTGAAAAACTGTTGAACGATTTTAGTAATCGTAAGGGTTTACAGGCACTAGTTCCTTCGGTAGACGGGAAGCTGCAGCCGCTATCAGCTGTCTATTCACGAAGCTGTCTGCCGGTGATTCAAGCTCAGCTTGAAAAAGGAAATTACCGTATGAGAAGCTTCTTTGACGAGATCAGCTGGGTGGAAGTGCCGCATACTGACCTTGGAATCAATGAAGAAGCCTTTAGTAATATCAATGACCAGGAGGCATATGGGCAATTATTGCGAGATGCACAGAGGAGGATGACGGATGGAACCGATTAAAGATTTTTACCAGCGACCGCTGCATGATATTCGAATTTCCGTTACCGATCAGTGTAACTTCCGGTGCGGATACTGCATGCCCGCAGAAATTTTCGGACCGGATTTTGCTTTTATGCCAAAAGAGCAGTATCTGACTTTTGATGAAATTGAAAAGCTTGTCAGCGCAATGAGTGAAATGGGCGTTGAAAAAGTCAGGCTGACAGGCGGGGAACCGCTTCTCAGAAAAGACCTGCATGAATTAATTGCAAAACTGACAAAAATTGAAGGAATTAAAGATATTGCCTTAACAACAAACGCTATGATGCTGCCGAAGTTTGCAGGGAAACTGAAAGCTGCGGGTCTGCAGCGTGTGAATATCAGTATGGATGCCATTGAAGAGGAAGTATTTAAAAAAATGAACGGCCGGAATGTCAGCACAAAGCCGGTCATTAAAGGGATAGATGCCGCACTTGACGCAGGACTTGAAGTGAAAATCAATATGGTTGTGCAAAAAGGTGTAAATGACGATCAGATCTTGCCAATGGCACGCTATTTTAAAGAGCGCGGTGTGATGCTCAGGTTTATTGAATTCATGGATGTCGGCAGCACAAATGGCTGGAAAATGTCCTCTGTCGTCACCAAAAAAGAAATCATTGATCTGCTGAATGAAGAATTTGAAGTGGAGCCTGCTGATCCGAATTATTACGGTGAAGTGGCAGACCGCTATATTTATAAAGGAACAGATACTGAAGTCGGTGTAATCTCATCTGTCTCAGATTCATTCTGTTCAACCTGTACACGCGCAAGGCTGTCAGCAGACGGTAAAATGTATACATGCCTTTTTGCAACAGAAGGGCACGACCTGAAAGAAGCAGTTCAAACGAAAAATCACAGTGAGCTTGTTGAAGCAGTATCTTCAATCTGGCGCGTGAGAAAAGATCGTTACTCTGATGAAAGAACAGAAGAAACAGCGAAGAACCGCCCTAAGATTGAGATGTCTTATATCGGCGGATAGAGGAGCTGAATTCATTTGCATGAAGAACATAAAAAGCAGGCCCCAAGCTCAGTCGCCTGCAAAGTGATAACAGTGAGTGATACAAGAACAGAAGAAACCGACAAAAGCGGCCGGCAGATGAAAGAGATGCTTCAGGCTTCCGGTCATGAAGTAGCTGCTTATGAAATCGTAACGGATGAAATCATTCTGATTCAGCAGGCGGTGAAAGCCGGTCTGATGGATGACGGGATTCAGGCGGTGCTCGTCAACGGCGGCACCGGATTAGCGATGCGGGATATAACGATTGAAGCCGTTACACCGCTTTTTGATAAAGAGATCCCTGGGTTTGGTGAACTGTTCCGGTACTTAAGCTACACAGAGGATATCGGGTCAGCAGCCATGATGTCCCGTGCAGTTGCGGGAACTGCAGGCAGAACAGCTGTGTTTTCAACACCCGGATCAACAGGGGCAGTGAAGCTTGCAATGGAGAAATTGATTCTGCCTGAGCTTGGACATGTGATACGGGAATTGAATAAAGACTGACCGTAAGCCGCGGCCCTTCTGGGGGTCGCGGCTTTTTTGGGGTTTGTTGCTGTTTTGGCTGGAGATGTAGCAATCTGTGTCAGAGTTGTAGCGATACACCCGGGAACTTGTAGCAATCAGCGCCGAACTTGTAGCAATCCACCCCAAAACCTGTACCATTCCTAATCAGACCTCTTCCTTAAAAAAATTGTCGAAAATATGTCTTTTTTCAGAGAATCTAGTTTCACGAAACATGTCTCAGGGTATTTATGACCAGGTGCGAAAACTAAATATTTTTAAAAACAGCTGTTTTTTTCAGCGGAAATCCATTACGGGGGAGAGATCAATGTGTCAGGTCAAATTAACGTAACGATTAACGGTAAACCGGCTGTAATCAGCGAACATCTATCTGCAATGCAGGCATTAGAAGACCACCAGACAGAAGTTCCATCTGTTTGTTATCACCCGAGTCTCGGTGCAATTGAGACATGTGATACGTGTATTGTAAAAGTGAACGGAGAGTTTGTACGTTCATGTTCTACACAGTTAAAAGAAGGCGACGCGATTGATGGCGTCTCAGCAGATGTAAAAGAAGCTCAGGTCGTCGGAATGGACCGGATTCTGAGAAATCACGAACTATACTGTACAGTGTGTGATTACAACAACGGCACGTGCGAAATACATAACACCGTCAAGGACATGAAAGTTAATCACCAGAGTATGCCCTTTGAAGAAAAGCCTTATGAAGTCGATGATTCAAACCCATTTTACCGCTATGACCCGGACCAGTGTATTCTATGCGGTCGCTGTGTTGAAGCCTGTCAGGACGTTCAGGTAACAGAAACACTGACGATTGACTGGACGCTGAAAAAGCCCCGTGTCATCTGGGATAAAAACTCAAAAATCAATGAATCATCATGTGTATCATGTGGTCACTGTTCAACAGTCTGCCCTTGTAATGCAATGATGGAAAAAGGGATGGAAGGCGAAGCAGGATTCCTGACGGGTCTTGCGAAAAACACCCTCCGCCCGATGATTGAAATTACGAAAAATGTTGAAACAGGCTATGGTTCAATTCTTGCCATTTCAGATGCGGAATCTGCAATGCGTGAAGACCGTATTAAAAAGACAAAGACAGTCTGCACATACTGTGGTGTCGGCTGCAGCTTTGATATTTGGACGAAGGACC
This sequence comes from Jeotgalibacillus sp. JSM ZJ347, assembly GCF_044383825.1. Classification (NCBI taxonomy): domain Bacteria; kingdom Bacillati; phylum Bacillota; class Bacilli; order Caryophanales; family Caryophanaceae; genus Jeotgalibacillus; species Jeotgalibacillus sp. JSM ZJ347. The sequence goes on from NZ_JBISEN010000004.1 coordinate 52,796, forward strand.
GCAAAATTCTTAAGGTGGAGCCTTCTATTGATGCGCCTGCAAACGGAATCTCCACTTGTGTGAAAGGTAAATTCGGCTGGGATTTCGTCAACAGCGAATCAAGAATTACAAAGCCTTTAATCCGTGAAGGTGATGCATTCCGTGAAGCTGAGTGGGATGAAGCGCTGAACCTTGTTGCTTCAAAAATGAAGGAGCATAAAGAAAACAGCGGTGCTGATTCAATGGCTTTTATCAGTTCTTCAAAATGTACAAATGAAGAATCGTATGTCATGCAGAAGCTTGCGCGCGGTGTCATCGGGACAAATAACGTGGATAACTGCTCACGCTACTGTCAGACACCTGCAACAATGGGTCTTTTCCGAACAGTCGGTCACGGTGGTGACTCAGGCTCGATCACTGATATCGCACAGGCAGGACTGGTGCTGATTGTCGGCTCTAACACAGCTGAATCCCACCCGGTACTTGCTACACGTGTCAAACGTGCGCATAAGCTTCACGGCCAGCGTTTACTCGTGTCAGATATCAGAAAGCACGAAATGGCCGATAGAGCGGACCTGTTTTTCCAGCCAAAGCCTGGATCTGATCTTGTCTGGCTTTCAGCTGTCACGAAATATATCGTTGACCAGGGCTGGGCGGATGAGTCATTCCTGAATAACCGTGTAAATGGACTTCAGGAATATGTCGACAGTCTTGAGAAATTCACATTGGACTATGCGTCAAAAGCAACTGGTCTTTCAAAAGAGACGCTGATTCAGATTGCTGAAGAAGTTCACAATGCGAAAACGACATCAGTTCTCTGGGCAATGGGTGTGACGCAGCACTCAGGCGGAAGTGACACAAGTACAGCCATTTCAAACCTTCTACTAATCACTGGTAACTATGGTAAGCCTGGCGCGGGAAGCTATCCGCTGCGCGGTCATAATAACGTTCAGGGTGCAAGTGATTTCGGCAGTATGCCTGACCGTTTCCCAGGTTACGAAAAAGTGGCTGATGATGAAGTCAGAGCGAAATACGAAAAAGCATGGAATTCAACAATCCCTGCTGAACCTGGCTTGAACAATCACGAAATGATTGATGCAATCCATGACGGCAACCTGAAAATGATGTATCTGAAGGGTGAAGACATGGGAATTGTTGATTCTAATATCAACTATGTGCACGAAGCATTTGAAAAGCTTGATTTCTTCGTCGTACAGGATATCTTCCTCTCAAAAACGGCTGAATTTGCAGATGTTGTCCTTCCTGCAAGTCCGAGTCTTGAGAAAGATGGCACATTTACAAATACTGAAAGACGTGTCCAGCGACTCTACCAGGCACTTGAACCGCTTGGTGATTCAAGACCTGACTGGGAGATTATTCAGGATCTTGCAAACCGTCTTGGTGCAGGTTGGAACTATACGCACCCAAGTGAAATCATGGAAGAAGCAGCATCACTTGCACCGCTATATGCCGGCGTAACGTATGAACGTCTTGAAGGATATAAGAGCCTTCAGTGGCCAGTTGCAGCAGATGGAACTGATTCACCGCTTCTGTTCCTTGAGGACTTCCCGTTCCCTGATGGAAAAGCAAGACTCTTCCCGGTGGACTGGACGAAGCCGCTTGAGTTTGACGAAGAATATGACATTCACGTCAATAACGGTCGTCTGCTTGAGCATTTCCATGAAGGAAACATGACGTATAAGTCTAAAGGAATTAAATCGAAAACACCTAATGTATTCCTTGAAGTGTCTGAAGAACTTGCAAAAGACAGAGGGCTTGAAGATGGAACACTTGTCAGACTGACTTCTCCATATGGTGCGCTCAAGGTTGAATGCCTCGTCACGGACCGGGTGAAGGGTAAAGAAGTGTATCTGCCAATGAATGATAACGGTGAAGGTGCGATCAACTATTTGACCAGCTCACAGGCTGATAAAGACACAGATACACCGGCCTATAAAGAAATCAGCGCGAAGATGGAAGTGCTGAAGCCTAAAGGTGAAAGACCGATTCCAAGAACGAATCACCGGAATGGTAACCCGCAGCCGCAGCTTGGTGTCAGAGTCGATAAAAAATGGGCGCGTAAAGATTACGTATTCCCTGGAGACCTTGTGAAACTTCGAAAGGAGGCGTCTAAGCGTGGCTAAAGCAACTAAAGTGATACATCGCATGGAGTTCAGTGAGGAAGAGATCCGGCAGCGTGACTTTGAGGAGCTGAAGACCAGACTCCTTGAAAATAAAGAAGCAATCCATGAGCTCTTTGACATGATTGAACATATGCAAAAAAGAGGTGTGCTCGATATGGGCACTTCTCTATTTGCTGAAGGTGACAAAGTCCTTGATGTCATTGTAAAGACACTGGATTCTGAAGAAACCACCAACAGTCTTAAAAACCTTCTGCTCATGGTCGGCACACTTGGTACGCTGAACGTGCAGCAGCTTGAACCGCTGATTTTAAAAGTAAATGCGGGTATTGCACGTGTAGCGGAGCTGGATGAAAAAAACGAACAGGGTGGATATTTCACCCTTCTGCGCTCCTTAAATGATCCGGAAGTGAAACGCGCAATGGCAGTAGGTGCTGCATTTCTAAAAGGGCTTGGCGTCAAGCAGGATGATTATGAAAGAACGACTCAAAGCTCTGCAGATCAGAAGATGGAAGAAAGTCATGACCAAAAAGAAAATGAAGACTGGAACGGTGATATCTTTACGACTGAATATCACACGATGAATAACAATCAGGCGCCGGTCAGAAATGACTCCGGTTCCTCCAGTAAAAGCAGCTGGCTGTTGCCGGCAGGAATTGCACTCGCTGCAATTCCACTGTATTTCCTGAAGAAAAAATAAGTGTGAAGATCCCGGGCGCTAAGCCCGGGGAAAACTGAAGGGGGAACAATCATGGCCGAAAAAAAGCTTAAAAACCGCTGGCTGATTGCTGCGTCAGCGGTAGGTATTCATATTTCAATCGGATCTGTTTATTCATGGAGTGTATTTTCCAATCCTTTGAATGAAAAACATGGATGGGAATCGAGTGACATCGCGCTGATTTTTAGTATCGCAATCTTATTTTTAGGTCTTTCAGCCGCTTTCATGGGACATTTTGTTGAAAAACACGGTCCGAGAAAATCCGGAATGATTGCAGCGGTCAGTTTTGGAATTGGGATGATCGGTTCCGGCTTTGCAGATGGAATCGGGAACTTATATCTGCTGTATTTCTTTTATGGTGTATTAGGTGGTATCGGGCTTGGTATCGGTTATATTACGCCGGTTTCAACACTTGTTAAGTGGTTCCCGGACAGACGGGGTCTTGCAACCGGGCTTGCGATTATGGGATTCGGTTTTGCTTCAATGATTGCCAGTCCGGTCATGGAAGCTCTAATCAATAGTATTGGCATTTCAGGAACATTTTACTTACTTGGAGCAATTTATTTTGTCTTAATGTTCAGCTCTTCTCTTTACCTGGAAAAGCCGCCTGAAGATTATGTTCCTGAAGGTATGACGCAGGAAGAAAAGAAAGAAAAACAGGAGAACAAAGACACAGGGGATCTTGCCCAATTAACAGCCAATGAAGCCGTTAAAACTGTTCGCTTCTGGGCGCTTTGGATCATGCTATTCATTAACGTAACCTGCGGAATTGCAATCATTTCAGTAGCATCGCCAATGGCACAGTCCATTGCAGGAATGACAGCAGGTGCTGCGGCACTTATGGTAGGAATTATGGGTGTATTCAACGGCCTTGGCCGACTTGGATGGGCTTCTGCCTCGGATTACATTGGCCGTCCGAATACGTATACCACCTTCTTTGTGCTTCAGATCGCTGCTTTTATAATGTTACCAAACGTAACGAATGCACTGATTTTCCAAATTCTGATTTTTGTTATCCTATCATGTTACGGTGGAGGGTTTGCCTCAATCCCGGCCTTTATCGGTGATCTTTTTGGTACAAAACAGCTTGGTGCAATCCACGGTTACATCTTAACAGCATGGGCAGCGGCGGGACTTGTAGGTCCAAGTGTTGTAACGAGAATTGAAGAGGCGACAAACAGCTATGCATTGACAATGTATATTTTTACAGGGGCATTTGTTGTAGCACTTGTCGTATCTCTGTTAATTCGTGTTAATATTAAGAAAATACGTGAAGAAAATGCTGCAACGGCTGAAGCAACAAGCTGATGCTGTCAGTCCGGGCTTACCTTAGCCCGGACTTTTCTAACTTGAAAGGAGGGACCCCGATGAGCGCTGATTCCGTTAAACGCAGAAATATTCTGCGAGTAACTGATGGCGAAGGTGAATGGGTTGAAGATTCAATCGTTACTGAACAGGTGTTAACCATTAAGCTCAATGGAGAAGAGTTTGTGACAGTGGTCTGCTCGCCTGAATACATGGAAGATCTGGCTGTCGGTTATCTTGCATCAGAGGGTGTGATCCGTTCTGAAAAAGATATCAGTTCAGTTAGACTGGATGCAAAAGGCGGATTTATTCATGTAAAAGCTGAACATCTTAACCCGCTCTATGGTTCACTGCAGAATAAGCGCTATATTACGTCATGCTGCGGAGGGAGCCGTCAGGGATTCGTCTTTGCCAGTGATGCGATGACGGCAAAAACAATGACAGAACTCAGCGTGAAGCTTCATCCTGACCAGTGTTTCCAGCTGATGCAAAAGCTTCAGTATTCCGCCGAGACTTTTAGACAAACAGGTGGCGTGCATAATGCGGCATTGTGCACTGAAGATGATATTGTTCTCAGCCGTATGGATATCGGCCGGCACAATGCATTGGATAAAATATACGGACACTGTCTGCGCAATGATATTTCTGTTAAAAACAAAGTCATTGTGTTCAGCGGCAGGCTGTCTTCTGAAATCCTCCTCAAGGTTGCAAAAATCGGCTGTGAAATGGTCATCTCAAAATCAGCACCAACCGAACGCGCACTGGACCTGGCCGAAGAACTGAATATGACAACAGTCGGCTTTGTAAGAGGGAATTCTTTTAACGTCTACACCTGCCCTGAAAGAATCCGCTTGAAAGAAGCACCTGTGTATTAAAATTAGCATCAAATAAACAGTCCATATGTAAAAATGATACAAGAATCGCATGAAAAATCTAGTGAAGCGCAGCGGAACGACTAAAGGGTGAGACATTATTGTCCCACCCTTTTTCCTGTTATTTAGCTTTTAGTTCATCATGATCAATATACTGTACCTGATCTTCAAAAATTAACTTCGTTCTGAATCGGTAGCGGCACTGATCACTTTTATTTTTTAAATGCTCAGGGATCGTATAGCTAAAAGGAATTTCTCTATGGAAATTTTCGTCAATTTCTTTTGACATATAGATCGTTGTCGCAATTTCAACAGGCTTTTCATCAAGGTGTTTTGGATCAAAAGCCATAAGGTCGCATTCAAGACGGGACACCTTCTTTTTTTTCTTTGGTCCCTGTAAATAGAATGTACCGGTAATTTGTGAGCCGGGAATTAGAACATTTTGATCCAATACTAAATCAACTTTTCCCTTCCCAGGAGATAATAGATTCGTCAGCTTTTTAAACATGATGTCACATCCTTTAAATACGATACGAATAAACTGCCTCTTTGGTTTCACTTAATCATACCACCAGGTGTTGCTGCAAGTTTCTCACTGTTTTGCAGTCTGACAAACCTGATATAAAATATCCCGGTCATGAGCAGTGAGAATACCCCGAATACAATCACCATATAAGCAAGTCCGATTAAATCGAGAAATAGCCCTGTCATTAAAAGGACCACTTGAAAGACAATCCGGTCAAGCATATTTCTGAATGAAAAAAATCTGCCGTGAAACTCTTTTGGGATTCTGGTCTGAAAAATTGTAGCAGCTGTTGGAAAAAAACAGCCTACAGCAAAACCGAATATAATAAATGCGAGAATCGTCAGGAATGGAATATCCGCGAAAAATAAAATCAGCTGGGACACTCCAATGACAAAAGAGAAAGTGAACAAAATCGTGTAAGGAGAAAAAGCTTCTCCCAGCTTTTTGATCACGAATGCACCAACCATAAAAGCGATCCCCTCAGCAGTATAAATCCATCCCTTAATGGCTGAACTGTCCTGAATTTCACTGATATTAATGACAACAAGATTAAACCCGCCGATAAAAAGCAGTGGTACGAGTGTTAAAATGAGTGTTATCATCACAATCGGTAACCCCTTTATAATAGGGAATACTTCTTTAAATCCTGCACTGCGCTTACCTTCAGAAGGGAGCTCGGCAGGCTTGTGTTCTTCAATCGAAAGCAGCCACGTTAATCCAAACAAAACAAGATAGGATACGAGCGATAAGATATAGACGGTTGATAATGGCAGCTGAGCGACAAGAACACCTGCAGCTGCTGTACCGAGTACTCTTGATAGTGTAGCTACGTTCATATGAATACCGTTCAGCTGCAGTAAATCACGTTCTGCTACTACAAGCGGCAGTGCAGCCTGAAGTGCCGGGAAATAAAACGCTGCGGCTACCTGTATAAAAATCAGGAAAACAATCATCCATATGATAGAGTCCTGCTGTATGGCGATCAGCATAAAAATGACGCTGAAAGCTCTGACAAAACCTGAAGCGAGCATGACCGTTTTCTTGTGTAACTGGTCAGTCAATTTACCGGCAAGCGGTCCAATCAGAATACTTGCCAGAAGTCCTGCACCCAAAATAAGTGATTTTACAAAATCAGACGGAACCTTTTCCTGCATAAATTCCAGGTTTCCGATAATACCGAGCCATAAACCCACCCCGGCGATAAATTCACCTGCGAGAAGTATCCAGACATTACGATTACGAAGCATAACGAACCTTCTTTCTAATATGTACCTATGTGAAAAAGTATGGAGTAAACTATTTCGTTTGTCTATATAATAATTTGCATTTACTTTTTAGTTAAAATAAGAGAACATTATATGTAAAGATTCGACAACACCAGGGGGGAATAGTGAATGAAAGCTCATGATCAACTTGGTTCGTACATACTTGAAAACAGGCACGAATTAGCATTAAAGCTTGATGGGGGAAGCCCTGAATTGTCACTGTCGAAGAAAGATGAAATGAAACTGATTGACCTTCAAAGTGACCTGATCTCCTATATTGGTACAGCCATAAAGCAAAATGAAACCTCAGGCCTTGAGGAACAGGTCATTGACTGGGCCAGAAAAACAGGTGAGTCAGCAGTTCAAAGAGGTATTGAGCTTGATGACGGTCTCGGTATCCTTTCCCAGCTGAGAATGTTGATATGGAAACTGATGTCTGAGAAACAAAGCGAGTGGAACTTTACAGCTGAAGAAATTACAGCGATTAACTATAATATTGAACCCGTCATTAATAAAGCGGGACGCGAATTCTGTATGGCTTATGTTGAAGATTACCGCCAGTACATGAAAAAAGCACAAAGCAGTGTAATGGAATACTCAGTTCCGGTTGTAGGGTTAAATGATGATGTTGCAATCCTCCCGTTGATCGGTGAGCTTGATGATGACCGTGCAAAAATATTAAAAGAAGTCGCACTTCATAAATGTATTGAACTGCGCAACTCAACTTTAATTCTGGACTTGTCAGGTGTGCCGACAGTAGATACGATGGTGGCCAATGAATTATCTCAAGTTATTGATTCACTCAAACTGATCGGTGTAAAAACCATTCTGACCGGACTACGCCCTGAAATCGCCCAGGCTGTCGTGGAAATCGGTATTAAATTCGAGGGTATGACAATCCGTAAAAACTTAAAAACGGCGATAGAAGGATTATCGATTTAACTTGTGAAGGGCTTGAGACATTTTGTCTTGGGCTCTTTATTCGTTGCGCTGCGCCTGAATCGTAAATTACCAGCCAATTTTAATAAAGAAAAAATACAATCACACCCCTTGACTTTATACCCCGTTGGGTATATTATAAGTCTTGTAATCAATCATGAACAAGCAAGGGAGGTTCACTTCATGGATTACTCAAAACAGTCTATTCACCGGTTAAAAAGAGTAGAAGGTCAGCTCCGCGGGGTACTTGCAATGATGGAAGAAGAAAAAGATTGTAAGGATGTCGTTACACAGCTGTCAGCCATTCGTACAGCGATTGACCGGACAATCGGATTAGTCGTAAGTGAAAATCTGGTATCGTGTGTAAGAGAAGCGAGAGAAGACGATGATCGCGAACCGGATGATGTAATCAAGGAAGCGGTGAACCTGCTTGTGAAGAGCAGGTAATTTTTTTGAAGAATATAATACCCTTGGGGGTAATTAATTTTAGGAGGATTTTTATTCATGGAAAAGAAAAGAACAACGATTGTATTATTCAGCGGTGACTACGACAAAGCGATGGCTGCTTATATTATTGCAAACGGAGCAGCAGCTTATGATCATGAAGTAACCATTTTTCATACATTCTGGGGACTGAACGCGCTTCGTAAAGACGGAGATGTTGAAGTTAAGAAGAGCGGCATGGAAAAAATGTTTGGCAACATGATGCCTAAGGGTGCAGATAAAATGGGTCTATCAAAAATGAACTTTGGTGGTCTTGGACAGAAAATGATTAAAAGTGTCATGAAAAAGCACAATGCAATGGAACTGCCGAACCTGATTGAAATGGCGCAGGAACAGGATGTTAAGCTTGTTGCATGTACAATGACAATGGATCTTTTAGGTCTTCATAAGGAAGAACTGCTTGAAGAAATTGAATATGCAGGCGTTGCAGCCTACCTGGCAGATGCAGAAGACGGAAATGTAAATCTGTTTATCTAATCTTAAAAGAGCAGCCGGGAGGTGTAAGATTTGAGTATTGAATTATTTATCGTATTATTTTTAATTGGATTTGCAGGATCATATATTTCAGGAATGCTTGGCATTGGCGGCTCGATTATTAAATATCCGATGCTGCTTTATATTCCACCGTTATTCGGACTTGCAGCATTTTCAGCTCATGAAGTTGCCGGGATCTCTGCAGTACAGGTGTTCTTTGCTACCATTGGTGGTGTATGGGCATACCGTAAAGGTGGTTATTTAAATAAAACGCTAATTGTGTATATGGGTGTCAGCGTCCTGATCGGGAGTCTGATTGGCGGTGTCGGTTCGGATGCGATGTCTGAAGCAGCCATTAATACTGTGTATGGCGTACTTGCGCTGATTGCAGCCATCATGATGTTTGTTCCTAAAAAAGGTCGCGAGGATACGCCTTTTGATCAGATTACCTTTAATAAATGGCTTGCAGCAATTTTAGCATTTGTTGTCGGGATCAGTGCCGGGATTGTAGGTGCAGCAGGTGCGTTCCTGCTTGTTCCAATTATGCTGGTTGTCCTGAAGATTCCAACACGCGTGACGATTGCGTCTTCACTTGCCATTACATTTATCGCGTCGATCGGAACAACGATTGGAAAAGTAACCACCGGACAGGTAGATTATGTGCCTGCACTGGTCATGGTGGTAGCCAGCCTGATTGCAGCGCCTCTTGGTGCTAAATTAGGTAAGAAAATGAATACAAAAATATTGCAGATTTTACTGGCGCTGATTATTTTAGCGACTGCCATTAAAATCTGGCTGGATATTATATTGTAAACGGTCTGGTGATCCTGGAAACTTATTGTTCCGGGTGATCCGGATTTTTTTGTGGGAAATGTTGCAGGTCAAATGGCACGATCTCCTGAACGGTCGGGTTAATCTCATGATCCTGCGAATAAATCTCCTGAACATACCCTGAATTGTCCTGAAACCGCTTTCCTGCTTCCTAAAATTTCTTGACAGAAAATAACTATGTGCCATAAGATAGTGCTAACAAATAACGGAAGGGTGACCCGGGAGAATGTGGAACTAATTCTATTTTTGAAAACAAAGATGAATGTAGTGATGAAAGGCAAACGCAACCAGTCTGTCTTCATACAAATCATCCGTTTTCCAAATAGGATTAGGCTTTTCACACCGGGTACATACGTTTCACGGCAACTGTCGTGGTCTATTTGCGTACGCCCATGCCTCCTATTCGTTAAGCGGATAGGGGGCATTTTTTGTCCCCGACATAATGAAAAACAGGGGATGATTTTTTGACAATATTATGCGCAATCAAAGACGTCAGCTATTCAGTCAGAGAAAGACAGCTTTTTGAGATAAAAGAACTTGAAATCAGAAAGGGAGACCGGATCGGGCTAGTTGGAAAAAATGGGTCAGGGAAATCCACACTTTTACATCTGATCAGCGGACAGCTGAAGCCGGACGCAGGAGAGATATTCAGAAACGGGCATATTACACTCCTTCCGCAGCTGAAAAATACGGATACGGTTCAAAGTGGAGGAGAGGTCACGCAGGCTTATATTAATCAGGCATTTGCAGAAGATCCTGAATTATTGCTTGCTGACGAACCAACTACAAACCTTGATGTGGAGCGCGTGCGCACACTCGAACAGCATTTGAAACGTTTTAAAGGCTCAATGGTGCTTGTTTCACATGACCGGACATTTCTGGACCTGCTTTGTACGAGGATCTGGGAAATCAGTGATGGCGGTCTGAAAGAATATAAAGGCAATTATCAGGATTATGCTGATCAGAAGCAGCTTGAAGTGCGACAGGTAGAAGCAGCGCATGAACAGTATGAGCGGCAGAAAAAACAGCTTGAGGCTGCCATCGAAGAAAAAGAAAAGCGTGCTAAGCGGGCGACAAAAAGACCGACTGATGGAACAGCATCTGAGCATAAAAACGCAAAACCATACTTTGCAAAGAAGCAAAAAAAGCTGAGGCAGACCGCAAAAGCACTTGAAACCAGACTCGGACAAATGGAAAAAGTCGAGCGTCCAAAAGAAGCACCGCCGATTAAGATGACGCTGCCGAATGAATCTGATATGAAGGGCAGACCGATTATCAGATTCGAAGAACAGACGATCAAAGCAGGCAGCAAAACACTATTTGATCTTCAGCCTTTTTATTTGAAGGGCGGTCAGAAAACAGCGCTGATTGGTGGTAATGGAACCGGTAAAACCACTCTGATCAGATCAATTCTTGCCAAACGTGAAGGGATCACGGTGTCACCTGCAGTGAAGTTTGGTTACTTCAGCCAGAACCTTGATATCCTGAAGCCTGATAAAACCATCCTTGAAAATGTGATGGAGGATGCCATTCAGACAGAAGACATTGTTAGAACGATTCTGGCGCGTCTCCACTTCTACAGGGATGATGTATTCAAACCGGTGCATGTTTTGTCAGGCGGAGAAAGAGTAAAGGTTGCTTTTGCTAAAATCTTTGTCAGTGATTTGAATGTATTGGTTATGGATGAGCCGACCAACTTCCTGGATATTGATGCAGTGGAAGCGCTGGAAGGGCTGCTGAAGGAATACCGGGGAACTGTATTATTCATTTCCCATGATCGGAAAATGGTCTCTAAGCTTGCGGAAAGAGTGCTGGAAATTAAAAATGGGAAGCTGACTATTTTTGACGGGAATTTGCAGGAGTATTCGCAGCATGAACCGAAAGAACAGGATGATACCTCAGATGAGTTATTGAAAGTTGAAACGAAAATCACTGAAGTGTTAAGCCGCCTCAGCATGGATCCAAGTGAAGAGCTGGATCGTGAGTTTCAACAGCTCCTCAGAAAAAAAACGAACACTGATTTCTGATTAAACGATACGTATCAGGGTATTGTAAGGGTGTGACTTTAAATCAGAAAGGGGTATCAGGATGTTTCATTACACAGTAGAAACAACGCAGTCAGTTGAAGAGGCAATGACAACACTTGAAAACAATCTGAAAGAGGAACAATTCGGTGTTCTATGGCAGTTTGATATTAGAAACAAGCTGCAGGAAAAAGGACTGGACTTTGATCAGACATTCCATGTGCTTGAAGTATGTAACCCGAAAGAAGCGAAAAATGTACTGGAAAAGAACTTACTTGCAGGCTATTTCCTGCCGTGCAAGATGGTTGTATATGATGAAAATGGCACGACAAAAATAGGGATGCCAAAGCCGACTTCTCTGATCCAGATGGTAGAGGATGAAGAGATTAAAAAACTTGCAGCGGATATTGAAGAAAGACTGATCGGCTGTATGGATAAAAGTGTGTAAAAAAGAACAAAGGGACGGCAGCGCTCTTTTGCGCTGTCTATTTTAATGGAGGAAATATTGAATGGAACAATCAATCAGATTAGTAAAAGCAGACGAATCAATGGTAAAGGAGCTTACGGCATTATCATCAGAAGTTTTTAATCGGGAAGCAGCAAGATGGCTTACTGACGGCGAAGAAGATGCAAATATACAGCCGCCAGGATATGATTCAGAAGATATGATGACCTACATGATCACACACCTTGATACATATGGCATATATGAAGACGAGGTTTTAGTCGGCGGGGCGGTGTTAACCATTCCTGCTTCCGGCTATGCCAGGATTGATCGTATTTTTATAGACCCTGAGCTGCAGGGGAAGGGGATTGGAAAAGAAGCAATCCGTTTAATAGAAAACAACTATTCTAAAGTAACGCGTTGGCAGCTTGAAACGTCAGCAAAGCAGACCGGCAACCGGTATTTTTACGAATCTGTTGGTTATGAATGTGTATGGGAAACAGAAGAGCTCATGTTTGAGAAAAAGTCCTCAGTGTCTGATACGTATGTAAAGAACGATATGCAGAGACAGGATCAGGATTATACCGGTGCAGAATTAATATCGATACAAGCAACGGACGTGAAAGTGACAGATGCAAACATCAGGTCATTAAATATTTCAAATGCAGCGATGCAACAGACAAAACTGCAAAACGTTAATTTATCTGACAGCATTATTGCGGATTCTACTGTTCAAAATGCTACGTTCTGGTTCGCTGATCTCAGCAGATCTGTCTTCAAAACATCAGATATGTCAGGTGTGGCGCTTGAAAACTGCAATATATCCGGAATGACAATTGACGGAATCTCCATTGAAGAACTAATCAAGGCATATAAAAATGAGAATGATTAAATGAGTGCCCGCCTCTATGAATGATGGTGAAAAGGTCGCCCGCTATACGTTCTAATCATTTTTTTCCGCGCATATAATGCCTGGTGAAAGGCGGTGGCGGTATATGTGTGGAATTACGGGCTGGATCAGCTGGAAGCGTCCGCTGACAAGTGAATGGCAAACAATCGAAAAAATGGTCAGTACACTTGATAAAAGAGGGCCTGATGCATTTGGAATCAAAGCAATGCATCATGCATTGTTCGGGCACACGCGTCTGACGGTCATAGACCCGGCAGGTGGCGCGCAGCCGATGAATATCAGAACCGGTGCAGGAGAGTATACATTAATTTATAACGGTGAATTATACAATACCGATGAGATCAGAGATGAACTGGAAAGAAAAGGCCATTCATTTACCTCAAGATCCGATACAGAAGTTGTCCTGAGGTCCTATATTGAATGGCGGGAGGAATGTCCGGAACGATTTAACGGTATATTTGCATTTGCGGTTTGGGATCACAAGCGTGAAGAGTGCTTCGGGGCACGTGACAGACTTGGGGTGAAGCCGTTTTTTTATGTAGAAAAAGAAGGGGAGCTGATCTTTGGCTCCGAGTTAAAAGCGATTCTGGCACACCCTGATCAGCAGGCGCGGATTACACTTGAGGGGATGCAGGAATTATTAAGTATGGGCCCGTCGCGCAAGCCGGGAAGTGGCGTATTTAAAGAGATAGATGAGCTCAGACCTGCTCATGCTTTCAAATACACAAGGACAGGTTTGAAAAAGTGGCGGTACTGGAATGTGAAAAGTATGAATCATCAGCATACAGAGCAGGAAACAGCTGTTTACTTGCGGGAGCTGTTTGAGGATACAGTCAGCAGACAGCTGGTTTCTGATAAACCGATCTGCACGTTCTTATCAGGCGGAGTAGATTCGAGTGCTATCAGTGCCGCAGCTGCTTTACAGTTGAATGAAAAGCTTCATACGTGCTCAATCAGCTATGAAGAAAACGACCTGCATTACCAGCCTGACCTCTTCAAGCCGAGTGATGACGGACCATGGATTCAAAAAATGTCAGCACACCTTTCTTCTATTCATCATGATCAGGTCATCTCCCAGACTGACCTTGCAGCACGACTGAAGGATGCTGTGCGTGCGCGTGATCTGCCCGGGATGGCTGATATTGATTCTTCTTTATTATGGTTTTGTGAGCAGATTAAAAAGGATTTCACCGTCGCGCTCAGCGGTGAATGTGCAGATGAAATCTTTGGGGGTTATCCGTGGTTTCAGCAGGAAAAACTGCTGACGCAGGAAGGGTTCCCATGGATTACTTCCGTAAAAGAAAGAGAAGCCTTCATGCTCACGGAGTGGCATAAAAAGCTTGAACTCGATCAATATCTTCTCGAACAAAGCCGGGCAATCAGAGCGGAAACGCCGCAGCAGGACGGAGAAGTTGCCCTGACACAAAAGCGCAGAGAAATGGCATACCTGAACATGATCAGCTTTATGACCACGCTGTTAGACCGCAAAGACCGCATGAGTATGGCAGCGGGACTTGAAGTACGTGTCCCGTTTGCAGATCACAGAATCGTTGAATATGCGTGGAACATACCGTGGCAGATGAAGCAGCTTGGCGGGAAGGAAAAAGGTATACTGCGTAAAGCACTTGAAGGGCTGCTGCCTAATGAGGTGCTCTATCGCAAGAAAAGTCCTTATCCAAAAACGTATCACCCGGCTTATACAGATGCGGTTAAGCAAATGCTCAGCGACCGTATTGCAAAAAGCAGCTCGGTTCTGCCAGTGCTGTTCGATCGCAGTAAACTTGAGGAGCTGATCCGGACAGATGGTGCTTCATTTAAAGTGCCATGGTTCGGTCAGCTGATGAAAGGACCTCAGCTGATTGCGTACCTGGTCCAGGTGGATGAATGGTTTGAGATGTATGGCGTGAAAATGGATATGTAGACATGTAAAAAGCGGAAGCGCTGTGCTTCCGCTTTTATATGTGGATAGGAGTGTCAGTGTCATAGCACTCCGTGGCTGAATCATGTGAACGGTGATGGAATAAAGGCGATTGGTGATAGAATGATGTGGATTGGTGACGTAATCATCGTCTGCAGACCGGGCGCAATGCGAATTCACCTGAAAGATGACGCAATCATCACCGGAGCCGATAGATAAAATTCAAAAGATGATCGAATCCACCGGCCCTCCTCGGTTTCTGCCCAACGTTATACCGCAGTCCTGTCAAATCTCACTTCAAAATCAACTGATAAAAATGCACATCCTGCCATTCCCCAAACTTATAACCAACCTCTTTGAAATTCCCTACAAATTCAAATCCGAACCGCTTGTGCAGGCGAACGCTTACTTCATTCCCGCCTGTGATACTGCTGATAATCGTATGGAAACCGCGCTTTTTCGCATCCTCAATCAATACATTCATCATTTTTTTACCTAACCCGTTCCCCTGAAAACTTGGAGACAGATAAATTGAGAGCTCTACAGTATCTATAAATGCTTCTTTATCACGAAATGAACTCAGGCTGCCATAACCTGCAACCTCTCCATTTATCTCTGCAACAAAAAGCGGATAGCGGTCCTGATAACGGCTGAACCAGTCTGACCGCTGTTCGATCGTATGTGGATTCAAATCAAATGTTGCAACGGTTTCAAGCACCGCCTGATTGTAAATGTCGTTCATCGCCGGAATATCGGCTTCACTTGCTTTTCTGATAACTGTCATAATACCCTCCGGAATTTCACTTTTTTATCTATCTTAAAACACTTCCCTGAAATTGAACAGATGTGCAGGAAAATCAGGTGTTTGTAAGGAAATGGGTATCAACGAACTTTGAGGAGGGATTTAAATGAATCACCCTATTCAGCCTAAGATTGGCGCTACATTTATTCCGGTAAAAGACGTTGAGGCAGCAAGAGACTGGTATTGCGGACTATTGAATATTAAGCCAACTGAAGAAATCGTCAACGGTCATCTATATGTACTGAGGCTGCAGGACGGTCATAATATTGTGCTTGACCAGAAAATTTATAAAAAATACCGCAAGCATCGCGCACCATTATTTCACTTTAATACTACTGACATTCAGGAGAGCTATGCGTATGTACAGGACTTTGAGGCAAATAATATAGGGGAGGTTGAATTTGGGGAGTTTTTCACGTTTGAAGATCCCGATGGAAATGTACTGATGGTATGCGAATGTGATAATCGTTAAGCGCGTTTTTTAATAATCTTCGTATCCATTAAATTAAATATAAGCAAACATGCATTTTCTGTCGAAATTAGGGGAAAGGATATGTATCAGAAAAAGAGACAGGGGATGAAACATGCTTATTCATTTAAATGAATTAATGTTTATAACTGCTTATTATAATGATCCGGTAAAGCAGGTCACACATATTAGTTACGATTCCAGGCAAGCTGCGAAGGACAGTGTATTTTTTTGTATGAAGGGTGAAAATACCAATGGCCATGATCACTTAGAAGAAGCAATCGCAAACGGCGCATCAGTCATTATTGGAACAGAAGAAGATGTGATTAAAAGTGCTGCGGCCCGTTTTCAGGATCGCTCATTTGCAATCGTTACTGATGACCGTGAAGCACTGGCCAGGTTTGCGATTCATTTTTATCAGCAGCCTGACCATAAAATTAAAACGATTGGTGTTACAGGGACAAATGGTAAAACAACTGTAGCTGCATTTGTGAAATCATTGCTGACACAATGCGGGATCAGGACCGGTTCAATCGGGACGAACGGTATTTTTTCTTCTCAGGAAGAGATTGTGTATAAGAAAAGCACGCCGACTACACCTGAAGCATCAGACCTGCACGCGATTTTTCATGAGCTGGTTAAAAGACAGGATGAAGCGGTTGTCATGGAAGTTTCATCTATTGCGATAGATCAGAAAAGGGTAGCGGGCATCAGCTTTGACACAGCGATTCACACGAACATATCTGCTGAACATCTTGAATATCACAAAACGTTTGCCCACTACAAAGAAGCGAAAATGAAGCTTTTTGATCAGGCTGACACTGCTGTTGTGAATATAGATGATGAAATGGGCAGAGAGCTGACAGAGCGATTTGAAGGTGACCTTATCACGTACAGTCTGGACCGACATTCCGGAGCGGATCTGATTGCTGATAATTGTCATGTGGCTGAAGAAGGTACAATGTTTGAGTTGATTGTAAATGGTCAGTCCTACCTTGTGAATTCATCCGTCTATGGGAACTACAATGTGCATAACCTGTTAAGTGCAATTGGTACAGCGCTTCACCACGGTTTACAGCTTGACCAGGTGATTCCTGTATTAAAAAGTATTGAAAATCCCAAGGGTCGTTTTCAGGTCATTGAGAAATACGGAGGGCGCAAAATTATCATTGACTATGCCCACACACCTGTTGCGCTGAATAGCCTCCTGAATGAAGCGAAAAAGCTTCCTCACAATAAGTGTATTGCAATGATCGCAGGAATCGGTATCCGCGATTTTAATAAGATGCCGAAAATGGCTGAAACAGCTGAAGGGCATGCAGACAATATTGTTGTAACGGTTGATCATCCGGGAGACCACGATCCGCAAAAGGTAGTAGATCAGGTGATGACCGGCTTTAATAATCCTTATCACAAGTCTATTTCCACTTCCCTGACCAGAAAAGAGGGCGTATTAAAAGCGCTCGCGCAGTCAGAAGAAGGGGATATCATTTTATTAACAAGCGGATGCATTAACGGTGCACAAATCATAAAAGGTGAATATATCCCTCATTCAGATGAAGAGATCATCAAAGATTATTTTAAACGGCTGCAAAAGACCGAAAGTCATGGGATCGAGCAATGTAAATAAGTCCGTTCATCAGAATCGGAAAGTATTGTGAACATTCGATCATTTTTTTCCTTCTCAGCAAAAGTATGCAATAATAATAAATAAATGAATCAAACAGGAGGATAAAAATGTGGCACTGATATTATTTGATCTTGATGGCACCATCATCGATTCCACTGACTATTTACTTCAGGCTCTGCATCTGGCAGTAGAGGATATGCCGCATATTCAGGAGCCGGCAAAAGAAACACTTCAGTCGGCATACGGCTTAACCGGTAATGACTTTTGGGCAAAGGTTGTACCTGACGCTTCTCCACAGGAGATCACGATTATCAGACGGCGGAGAAGCGAATTTCTTGATCAGCTGGTGAAGGGTAAAGATCTCCTTTTTCCAGGTGTAAAAGAAACCTTACAGCAGTTAAAGCAGGACGGACATACATTATCGACTGCTTCAAACTGTGGGACACATTATCTTGATATGATTCTAGATACGCAGGAAATCAGACGGTATTTTTCAGAACCGCTGTGCCTTGGCACAATTCACGGTGAGAAAAAAGGTGACGTACTGGCTGCGCATTTTGAAAAGTTTGGGAAAACAGAAGCGTATCTTGTTGGGGATCGTTATTCTGATATAGAAGCTGCAAAAGAGCACGACATTCCTGTGATTTACTGTACATATGGGTTTGGCACAGATGAGGAAGCCGCTCAGGCAGATTATCGTATCGGCAGCATTGACGAAGTACGTTCGATTATAAGTTGAGAAAAGAACAAAGCGGTCATTCCGGATGGGTGAATGACCGCTTTTAACATGTTGAGGTTACCGGCAGCGGGAGAGTGGACGGCGGATTTAAAAGGGGCAACTGGTTAATTCTATTACCAATTCGGTTTTATCTATCACCTGTTGGATTTATTTGTCATATTTTTACTTATTCAATCAGCACCTCGCAACGCTGAATCCACCATTACACCTTCAATAAACTACAGGCCCTCCACCAGGTCGCTCCCCACGTTTCAACTCACGAATAGATAATCCGAACCTCATTTCAAAATGCGGATAATCTTTAAACCCTCTGAAATCGCCGCCCCATGCAAAGCCGAGGTCTTTCGCAATATCCACAACTTCCATCCAGTCTGACTCACCGTTTTCATTGCCATCATACCCAAGATCCCAAATGACATCATCTTCTGTCTGAAGGGCAAAATCAATGGCCAAACCATAATTATGAAAGGACTCTCCGCCTTTCGCGTTAGAGACAACATTACCTTCACGTGTTCTGCCCTGAGCGTAGATTGCATCTTGTTCCTCGAAAGATCTGAATCCGTCTGTAATGATAATTTCAATACCCTCATCAGAAGCCCTTCGAATTAATTCATCTCTTTTTTCTTCTACGACGGGATGTAATCCCTGGGGCAGAGGGCGGTTTCGTAATTCCTCGCGGTGCTCGAGCTCTTTAAAGATCAGCCATCCGCCGCCCCCTGCAATTAATAATATTATGATCAGTTTTTTCAATGTAAATCCTCAATCCCTTGGCAGGTTGGACAGAAATAAAGTCGTCTTGAAGCAGCCACAATTTTTTCAATCGGGGTACCATCAATCCGGCACGACTGCCCTGCGCGGTTAAATACCCAGTGTCTGTACTGCGGACGCTTTTTTCCCTCCGCTTTAAGGCGGTTTGCAAGCTCAATGTCATTGGTAATGCCGCCTGTCTCGTAGGATTGCACAGACAGCTGAATAATGGCTTCAGCCGCCGCTTGTATTTGTTCCTCTGTACAGTCTTTCGGACGGAGTGATGGGTGGATTCCTGCTTTAAATAAAATTTCGCTGCGCAGATAATTCCCATTCCCTGCGACAAATCCCTGATCGAGTAAAAGGGCTGTCCATCTTCTTCCGCTGAATTTTTTACTATTGATGCGTTCAATCAGCTGCGCAGACGTCACTGAATCGTTCAACACATCGGGACCTGCACGCTGAATAAACGGATGAAGGTGCACTTCCTCATCACGCATCACTTCTATATCTGATGAACTGTATAACAGCGCTGATTTCTTTTCATTATGCACAGCAAATCTAAGCTGTCTGTTTGTTTTTGGGTAGTTGTATGCATTTCTGATCACCCATTTGCCATACAGCTGATTATGACTATATACGGTATAGCCATTTGAAAAGCGGATCAGCATTGCTTTCCCGACTGTATCCACCCTTAATACATCAGCTCCTGCAAAGAAATCTTCATAATCTTTCAGATGATCAAAAGCAAAGTGAACTTCCATGATTTTTCTGCCCGTTAACGCTTTTTCAACCTGATCGGCTGCACGTCTGATTTCAGGACCTTCCGGCATAGTGCATCTTCCTTTTTAAAAGTTGATTCGTTAATTCTCCAGCTGCAATTCTTCCCCGTACCTCATAATTCGGTAAGCGGCATAGCCATCACTATACTTTCCGTTGCCAAAGTTGACTGGTAGCAATGAAAAGGCAGCGAAGTATAACGAGAAATAAGAGTATTGATAAAAGAATATATCAGGTCCAATGATGTCCTGCATAATTGATAAGTTGATCAGGAATATAGAACCGAAATTAAAAATGACGCCTCCAAGATGTACAAGGGTATTAGTCATGCGGTTGTTGTATTTCAAAGACGTATATTTACAGAAGGAGTCAAGAAAATAAATACTGTGGATACTGATTCCACCGAATTTAATCAGACACTTGCCTCTTCCTAATGCGAAATTGGAAGTACCTCCAAAAATTCTTGCGAAAAACGCATGACCCAGCTGGTGAACGAGTGACACGGTTGGAAACACAATGAGAAATGACCATAAAAAAGTCCATATATCTTTGAGTTGAAACATATTAGCACCTCTAACATTATTTTTCATGTATCGTCTAGACATGTTTCCCGCGATTTGCTTCACTAAACCTAAATGGGTTGAATCAATTGGACATAAGGAAAGCAGTAGCGTACGATTGAAAAAATTACATGTTAAAGGAAGATTAAGGAATGGACATACAAACAGTCGTATCAACGATCATTGTTATGGGTCTGATGATTGCCACCGGTTCATTATTTGCACTCCGGGTCAATGTGACAGGCGAAGTGAAATCGGTACTCATATTATTAATTTTAAATATTGCAGTTCCCGCTGTCATTTTAAATGGTGTTTTCAGTGTGGATCTGACAGGTGATGCATTAACAGAAGCAGGTTTAATCTTTGGGATCTCAATTGTCTATCATGCGGGTGCACTGATGTTTGTAAAATTACTGACTGTACTTTTGAAAATCCGTTCGATGTTTGGTAAGAAGATGGTGATTCTCGGAGCACTTGGTAACACTGGATTCCTCGGTATTCCGCTTGCTGCAACAATTTTTGGTCCTGCAGGCGGATTTCTTGCAGCAATCTTTGATGCGGGTCTGAGCCTGACTGTGTATACAGTTGTGATTTATCTGCTGCAGGCAGAAGGAAAGTTTCATATCAGACAACTGAAAGCTGTTTTGAATATGCCGGTGCTCTCTATTGTCGTTGGGATCATCGTGGCGCTCAGTGGTTTTAATCCGCCTGGTATGATGGTTCAGTTTGTTGAGATGCTTGCAGCACTTGCAGCACCTATGGCCATGCTTTATGTAGGTATGCTGCTGCCGCCATTAGTTAAGAGAGGCAGACAGGTGCTTTTCCCGATGCTCTGGTTCCCGGTTACGGTCAGGCTGCTAGTCATTCCGCTTATTGTGATGTTCGTTTTATCTCTGTTCTCATTTACAGGATGGACAGCGCAATTAATTGTACTGCAGACCGCGATGCCGACAGCAATGATTACAGCGGTATTGTTTTCAAAATTCACAAGTGAAGAGGAAACAGCAATAGTCACCATTTTTGCTTCTACACTGCTGAGTTTGATCACAATTCCCCTTATCGCGTGGCTGTTAATTTGATTTTTCGGTTTCTCTCCCTGAAAATAAGGAAAGATACTATTATGAGAGGAGCGATCATGATGACAAAATATAAAGGTTTTATTGGTACATATACCAAAAAGTCCAGTAAGGGCGTATACGAAATTGAACTTGATACAGAAAAAGAAGAGCTGACGGTTAAAGGGGTGGCAGCTGAAGGGAAGAACCCCACCTATGTCAATATGGATGCAGATCAGGAGTACCTTTACTCAGTTGCATCAGGCGGCATGGCTACCTATAAAATAGGAGAGTCTTTATCCTTTTTAGCTCATGTGGATGAAAAAGACGGGTCGCCTTGTCACGTCAGTGTGAGCCCTGATGGTAAATATGCAGCTTCAGCTACTTATCTTGACGGCACCATTGCATTATATAGCCGTGATAAAGAGACTGGAAAGGTTACTGAACAGCTATCAGTCATTCAGCATGAAGGCGGTGGTCCTCATGAAAGACAGGACGCAGCTCATGCACATTTCAGCGGCTTTACTCCGGATGGTAAGTATATGACAGCTGTTGACCTTGGAACCGATGAAATCATTAGCTATCACTATCAGAGTGGAGAACTGAAGCAGGCATCAGTATTTAAAGCTGAGCCGGGAGCGGGGCCGAGACACCTGACATTTCATCCGGAAAAACCACTCGCTTATGTGATGACGGAGCTGAGTAATGAAGTGCTGGTTCTTGCCTACGACAGCTCTGACGGATCTTTCAGACAGCTGCAGTCAATTCCTGCGATCCCTGGTGACTTTAACGAAAATAGTCAGGGAAGTGCGATTCACATTTCTTCTGATGGACGTTTTGTATATGCGGGGAACCGTGGGCACAACTCCATTGCAGTATACGCAGCAGATGAAAACAGCGGAGAGCTGACACATATTGAATACGTAGAAACTGAAGGGAACTGGCCAAGGGACTTTGTACTGGATCCTTCTGAATCTTTCGTTGTGGCAGCTAACCAGGAAAGTGATACGCTTGTATTGTTCAAGCGTGACCGTGAAACAGGCCGCCTGACAAGTACAGGAACTAAAGTGGAAGTGCCTGAACCGGTCTGTGTAAAATTCAGATCAAAATCATGACCCGGTTTGTAGAATTAACTGCAGTTGAACGATCAGCTGCAGTTTTTCTTATGGGTAAAACATTTATCTAATTCATGATTTTCACATACCTTTAAAGAAGTATGAATCATATCCCTTTCTATATATGTCTAAAATTAAAGTATTTTTAGAAAAATATTCGATACTCGAAGAAAAGATTGAAAAATTAAAAAAAATATATATATAATAAAATCCTATTAGATTAAGGAATCCTGACAATTTTGGAGTATGTGGATAAAATTTCTAATTGACAAAATAGGTAGTCTATCCATTATACTGAAAAAGTCCTCTGAACTTTTCATTTTATTGGTAATGAAATGGGCTGAGTAGAAAAAATATACATATAGAAGAAGAGAGAGAGGGTCTGCAAAAGAATGAGGATTACAATTGACCTTAAAGTAGTGCATGTTAAACCCCGGGTTAAGTCACATTTGTCTAACGTGGTTCATTTCGTTGATTCTGCTAATAACCGATTTATCTGGACGACTGCCGTTGATAAAGGGCTGTCAGCAGGTGAAAAAGTAAAAGCGCAGATTAGTGTAAATGAAGAATTGTATGATGAAGAAGGTAAATACGTGAGAATTAGTCATGTAGCGATATTGGATACGATTTCTGACCTTAGCGCAACTACCTACACCAAGAAACCTTTCAGTATCATGGATCGCCCTGCTAAAAAAGAAGAAAAAAAAAGGGAACCTGATCAGGAACTGCTAAATAATATTGAGAAGACACTAGAGCTGCTAAGAAAAAAATAACAGCTATTTTTTGTTATTGCATTTAGCTACTCGAAGAAAAGGGCGCCAGTGCGCTCTTTTTTGCGTTGGTTCACGTTAGATCCTGAATAATACTTCAATACTGAAAGTAAAATTGGTAGAATAGAAGAGGCGTTTAAAATCATTTAATTAAAGGAGTTATCTTATGACAAAAGCATTGGTTTTTGGACATAAAAGTCCTGATACAGATACAATTACAGCAGCAATTGCCTATGCGCATTTGAAAAATGAAATCGGGATGGAAGCAGAAGCGGTACGTCTTGGTGAAATCAATGGGGAAACGGCTTATGCACTTGAGCAGTTCAATGCAGAAGCACCCCGTCTGATTGAAAAAGTGGCAGGAGAAACTGACCGTGTGATTCTTGTTGACCATAATGAACGTCAGCAGAGTGTCGATGATATTGATGATGTAAGAGTGATTGAAGTCATTGACCACCACAGAATCGCAAACTTTGAAACAAGTGATCCTGTATACTTCCGTGCTGAGCCGGTTGGCTGTACAGCTACAATTTTACTGAAGCTTTATAAAGAGCACGGTGTTGAGATTCCTAAAAACATTGCCGGTTTAATGCTTTCTGCAATCATCTCAGATTCACTTCTGTTCAAATCACCAACCTGCACAGAAGAAGATATAAAGGCAGCAAAAGAACTTGAATCAATTGCAGGAGTAAATGCTGAGGAATATGGTCTTGAAATGCTTAAAGCAGGGGCAGATCTAAGCGGTAAAACAGCAGAAGAGCTGATTGCACTCGATGCAAAAGTGTTTGAAATGGGCGGTCAGTATGTGAAAATTGCACAGGTCAATGCTGTTGATCCACAGGATATCCTGAACCGTCAGGAAGAAATCGAAAAAGCGACTGAGACTGCAATCGAAGAAGAGAAGCTTGCATTATTTATAGTAGCAGTTACTGATATTCTCAACAGCAACTCTACAATCATCGTGAAAGGTTCACACGTTTCACTTGCAGAAAAAGCATTTAACGTAACCTTTTCAAACCATACCGCACTGCTTGAAGGTGTTGTGTCACGTAAAAAACAAATCGTTCCCGTCCTGACAGAGACATTTAACGAAGAAGTATAATTTTTTAATAACCTGGGACGAAATGTCTCAGGTTTTTAATAATCGTTTCAATTAGTATAATATGTTTACAAAACCTTGTAGAGCAGTTTCATCTTATAAATATGAAATATCTATTCATCATTGGTAATTTAGCCGGTCCTTTTCGTGCAGGACGTAGACTCCTGCGGAAAAACGATCGGCGGTCATTATACATGCATCATTTGCATTGGTTATAGTGAAAGGCACTCTGGGGAATGCAAAAGAATGGAGGTGCTTTTTGATGAGAATTCCTGAATCCCTCGCAAAGCAGGGGAAAGAACGCATAAAGGATTATCCGGTAGAGGGCTTTGTCTACGGAGAAGGACCTGACACACCAGTGCTCATGCTGGTCGGTGAAGCTCCCGGTGAAACTGAAATACATAACGGCATCCCATTTAGCGGAAGGGCCGGGAAAGAGCTGATGCAGTCGCTTGAATTCCTGGGACTGACAAGGGACGATGTCTATATTACAAGTGCCGTCAGAAGCCGTCCGTATAAATGGGGGCAAAAGAAGGACCGCAGCAGTGGTGAAATGATTGACCGGAAATATAATCGTGCACCGACTGCCGGTGAAATGAAAGCCCATGCACCAATACTTGATTATGAAGTCAAACATGTTAACGCCCCATTGATTGTGACGCTTGGTAATATTGGACTTCAGAGGCTTGCCGGTAAGGATAAAAAGGTGACGCAGGTCCATGGTCAGCTGTTGAAACAGCCGGTTCAGTTTTTAGAGAGTCCGGATGACAGACAATATAAATGGACGGAAGAAACCTATGAAATTTTTCCGACTTTCCATCCCGCGGCTATTTTTTACAATCGGAGTATTGAAGAGAAGCTGAAAGAAGATTTGAAGAAACTGAAAAAAATGATTGCAGAACGGGGACTGAAAAAATGAATCAGGAAGATCATAAGAAAGTAGCTGTAGAATGTTTTAATAAAACTTGGGATTTGATCGATAAAGAAGATAGAACCATAGATGAAACGCTTGAAATGATCAGGCTTGCTCAAACATCGCGTTATCACTGGGGGATCGCGGGTGATTATGTGAATTGGTCGCGTGGAGACTGGCAGATTGCTCATGCATATGCAAAAGCAGGTAATGGAGAGCAGTCACTTATCTATGCTCAATCAAATGAAAGAATTCATCAGCAGTATGGGCTGACAGGATTTGACGAAGTATTTGTATATGAAGCGTTAGGGAGAGCATACAAACTCCTCGGTGATGAGGTTCAGGTTGAACAGGCACTTGTAAAAGCGAAAGCATTAACTGAAAAACTTGAGAATGAGAAAGACCGTTCTTATCTGGGGAGTCAGTTAAAAGAATTAGCTAAATAGGTTTTAAAAATCGCAGGCTATGGTATATTAGTAGAAACGAATAAGTCCCTAAAAAGGGGAGTAGCGACCTTAACCGGTCAATGAATCGTCATTACGGCAGTTTTTCTGCTCGGTTCATTGAGCTCTGTGACAGACAGAGTACGCAAGACCTTTTTATGAGCGCTCAGCAGAATGAGAACTCATAAAAGGGTCTTTTTTCGTTAACAGTATTTGAGGAGGAATCTCTTTGGTTTTTGTATGGTTTTTATTAGCTGCAGTTGTGACAGTATACGCAGCAATTAAATTATCAACTTATGCAGATGTCATCAGTACAAAGACAGCGATGGGCGGCATGCTTGTCGGAACGCTGCTTTTAGCCGGTGCGACATCATTGCCGGAAGTGACAACAAGTTTATCAGCTGTCATCATTGATAATCCGGATATCGCAATCGGAAATATGCTTGGTTCAAATTTGTTTAACTTATTTATTCTTGCCGGATTTGATTTGTTTTTCCGCAAGAAGCGTTTATTTTTAGGTGCGAGTAACAGTCATTTGCATACAGCAAGCCTTGGTCTGCTGCTGACTGTATTGACGCTCGTTGCACTTTATTTAAAAATTGATACAACCTTCCTTGGAATCGGGCTTGACGCATTTATTATTGCGGGGGCTTATATTATCGGTATGACTATCATCAGTAAGATGCCTGAGCATACAGGTGTTGAGTCAACGATTGCTCCGGAAGAGGACAAAGAGGTAGCAGCAAGTTTTTCAATGAGTGTGAAGCATGCTGTCATCGGCTTTATCATTGCTGCACTCGTGATTATGGGAGCAGGTACAGTATTATCGATCATGGGTGATGAAATTGCTGTGGTCACAGGACTTGGTTCAAGCTTTGTCGGAAGTTTTCTGATTGCAGCGACTACGTCACTGCCGGAAGCGGTTGCTGTGTTTGTTGCGCTGCGTCTGAAAAATGTGAACCTGGCGCTTGGTTCTATTCTCGGAAGTAATATCTTCAACATGCTGATTATTGCAGGTTCGGATGTTTTCTACCGCGGCGGATCAATTTTATCAGCCGTTTCAGATTCACATATTTTCACCGCAATCGGT
The DNA here is from genome assembly GCF_044383825.1 of Jeotgalibacillus sp. JSM ZJ347. Classification (NCBI taxonomy): domain Bacteria; kingdom Bacillati; phylum Bacillota; class Bacilli; order Caryophanales; family Caryophanaceae; genus Jeotgalibacillus; species Jeotgalibacillus sp. JSM ZJ347. Next base: position 79,859 of record NZ_JBISEN010000004.1, read on the forward strand.
GTGACGATTCTATCGATCATTGTCATGTTCTCGGTTGTTAAGAAGAAGGCGAGCTCTACATTTACGTATATTCTGCCTTCACTGTTAATTGTCATTGGATACTTTGTTGTATCTTATCTGATTTTTACCGGATCATAATAAAAAGCTCGCCGGGACTTGATTGCCCGGCGAGCTCTTTTTATAGGTACTCTTCATATCTTTTCTCTAAATAGTTCTGGAAAACGGTCATCAGTGAACAGATGCCCCAATAGATCAGTGCAACGAGAATATACATCGTCATAAAATCAAATTCCCGGCCGCCAACAATTCTGGCACGTTGAAAAATATCAGGTACCGTAATAATGGCTGCGAGAGAAGTTGCTTTGATAATATCCAAATACACATTGCCAAGTGGCGGTATGGCAATTCTGACTGACTGGGGCAGCACAACGCCATACATGGTTTGCCAGTAAGTAAGTCCCAAAGCTTTTGAAGATTCCCACTGACCTTTATCAACAGATGACAGAGCTGACCTGATGATCTCAGCGATATAAGCGGCACTGTTAATACTGAAAGCAATTAATGCTGCATTGAGTGCAGGAACCTGTACGCCAATCACCGGCATCCCGAAATATAAAAGAAACAGGATAACAAGAATCGGTACACCGCGCATAAATGAAATGTATGTGCGGGCGGGCCAGCTCAAAATACTGAACTTTGACGTTCTGGCAAGCGCAATAAAAAAACCAAGAACCAGACCGGCCGCCATACTGACAATAGAAATCAGCAGTGTGTAACCAATACCCGACATGACGAAGGGAAGTGATTCCCAGGCAAGTTCGGGGTTAAACAGTAAGTCCCAGCGGATTCCGTCCATAGCGACCGCTCCTTTCTATTAATGACTATTCTTCAAAATCAATATCCGGTTTTTGTGTAACATCCTGACCAGCGAAGAATTGACCTGAGATTTCAGCGATTGTGCCGTCTTCAAGCATTTCTTCAAGTGTTGTGTTCACCTGTTCAACAAGCTCTTCATTTTCGTTGCTCATCACAAGTCCGACTTCAGAAGGGCTGTACTGAAGATCAGGGTGAATCGTGATACCTAAGTCAGGAAACGCTTGAAGTGCAAGTGTCTGCAGGTAGTAATCATTTAAGATTACGTCTGTGTTTCCAACAGATACGTCACGAAGATATTGTTCGTTTGTCGCATTATCGTAGATGACTTCTTCAGCACCGTATTCACGTGCAAGATCCATGTAGACTGAAGTCGCAGCACCAGCCGCGCGTTTACCTTCAAGGTCTTCGAATGTCTCAATTCCTGAAAGGTCGTCCTCACGAACAATCGCTGTACCATATGAGTACTTAATTGGAGTAGAAAAAGCGAACTTCTCTGCTCTTTCTTCAGTGATTTCAATATCGTTTGATGCTAAATCAACCTGACCTGTGTTAACAGCTGTCAGCATGCCATCAAAACCGATTTCTTCCCATTCAACTTCAAGGTCCAGACGGTTTGCAAGCTCTTTTACAACCTCAACTTCAAAGCCAGTCAGCTCATCAGTTTCTTCGCTGTAAAACGAAGTCGGATAAAGTGTTCCTGAAGTAGCAACCTTCAGCACGCCTTCCTCTTGAATGTCATCCCACGCAGTTGTTTCTTCTGACGCTGAATCATCAGATCCACAACCTGCAAGAACTGCTGCAGCTAAAAGACCGGCAGAAACGGTACGGATATTTAACTTCTTTATATTCACTTTGAAAATCCTCCTTAAAATTAATCCTTTAAAAACATAGCATTTTAACAAATATGACACAAGGGTTAAATCGGCAGGGAATATTCGGATAACGCTTACACGCCGGGGGTATATGGAATGGCGGAGTATGAAGGTGGGAAAGATTGTTGATATTGTTACGGGATCATTGCATGACTGGGCGGCATGAGCTGATTTGAAAAAGCGGCGGAATTCCCGGATAGGTGATAGAAAAAAGCTGACAGGAGATGGAATGAAAAAAGGGGTGTAAGATAAATACCCGTCTCTTAGAAGGGTGATTGAAATAGATAGAATAGGTGATCGAATAATCTGCAGTGATGGTCGAATAAACCCGATCAACGGTAGAATCCAAAAACCTCCTCCCCCGTCTCCGGCGCAATCTGAAAAAGCAATGAACGTCTCCGCTCATTGCTCCTTAATCACCCAAACTTTATGATTCACTATCAATCGGATAAACGATGCCCTGCTGCTTTCTGATCTGTTCCATTAATTCAACTGTTTTCAATGAGATCTCGTGTGTATTGATGCGTGATTCAATCTCACCGGCATTAGCTGTTTTGATAAACTCTTCAATTTCATAAGACATTGGTGGCTTTGACTGTTCCACGGAATGGTCCTCTGCGCCATCTCTTGTGATGAGTGTCACCTTACCCGGGGAACTGATGTGATCAATATGAATGGCACCTTTTTCACCTGCAATTTCACTCGGAAGGTAACTGTCAGCAATTTTTGAATAGCTTGCTGTCGCATTCATGCCTTCGTATGACAACAGCACTGCGCCCTGGCCGTCCACACCTGTATGAAGTACCGTGCTGTCTGATTGAACAGCATCAGGTGTACCAAACAGTGAAACGATCGGGTAAAGCGTATAGACGCCAAGGTCCATCAGAGAACCATTTGCCAGATCAGGTTTAAAGGCATTTAAGATTTCACCGGCTTTAAATTTGTCATAGCGGGAGGAATATTGCCCATATTGAAAACGTACTTGTCTGATGGGTCCGATCTCAGGCAGCAGTTCTTTCACACGCTGGAAGTTCGGCATAGCTGAGGATTTCATCGCTTCCATCAGCAGGACCTGATGCGTGTTAGACGCTTCAATCATTTTTTCGGCCAGCGCTTTTGTTGCTGTCAGCGGCTTCTCACAAAGCACAGGAATCCCTTTTTCAAGACAGATTAATACCTGTTCATGGTGCACTGCATTTGGTGTGGCGAGGTACACTGCATCAATCTCTCCACTTTCACACATTTCATCAAGTGAAGTATATGTATAAGTCAGCTGATGCTTTTCTGCATATGATCGCGCCGTTTCTTCTTTTCGTGAACATACAGCCGTTATGCTCGCGTCATCTGCTGCATGTGCGGCCTCTATAAAAGTATCAGTAATCCAATTTGTTCCTACTACGCCAAATCTCATTTACAATCCATCCTTTACAATTCATTTGTTATCAGTGTACAGATAACGAATGAAATGCGCCAGTACGCAAAGAATGCGTCAAAATGTTCAAAATGGGGTATATGCATAAAGAAGTGCAGGATTCGTGAAACTATTCAGTAATCAATGCAGTATATAAAGGTATCAGTTCAAATGAAGTAAAGGGGCTTTTTTATATGGAGCAGTTTATCTCTAATGAACAATTTAATGTGATAAAATCTCAAATTATCGGTATGCAGAGACAGGCGAACGTGACCTCGGATGAAGGTGTGAAAACGGCAGTGAAAGAAGCAGCGGAGGCAAAAGTGCATGACTCATTTGAGCAGTTAACACCAGATCAGGAGCAGCTGATCTCAGGCGTTGCAGCGCTTGAAACAGAAGAGGAACGCACAAAATTCCTGATGGATCTGACGCCTTACAGAAAATCTTTCCCTGAGGTTACCCCGGCGGATTTACGCGGGCTTTTCCCAAAGGTGAAAAAGCTTCATATCCCTGATCTTGAATCGGTGGATTTCAGAGCGCTGACTTACCTGGGGTGGAAGGATATCGGGCAGAGTAAACAATATTTCGTTTATATGAAAAATGGTGAGTTAAAAGGTGTTCAGGGCAGATATGTCATCTCAGCAAGAAAAGGGATATGCAGTTTGTGTAACCGATATGGTGATGTGGCACTTACGAGCATCCAGAATAAACCGCGGGAGTCAGAAGGGCTGAAATCCTACGGGCAGTATATCTGTTATGACAGCAAAGAATGCAACCAGTCAATTCAGGACTCATCTCAGCTCGAAGCATTCCTTGGGCAGGTTTAATGCACGGTTAGATCTACAATAAGTCAAAAGGGTGATTCAAATGGACGTAAACGAGAACATACAACAATATCTCTCAATTTATGAACAACTCAGAAAAAAATACCGCTGGCGTGTAAGCAGTACATCGCTGATGATGCTGGCCGGGCAGCTTGTGACAGCAGAAAAACCGTTTGATTTGAACAAGCTGATTTCTCTAAATGAAAACATTAAACGGGAATCCAGTCAGTTTGCCTATATTCAGTCAGCAGACTTACGCCTGATGCTGACGGGTCTGCTGGTTTCAAATTTTGACAATCCAAAAAAGTCTTTTGAAGAGATGATGCTGGTCTATGAAAAACTGATCGATTCAGGTTTTTCTAGAAGTCCGCATGCTTACATTGCAGCATACGCGCTCTATGTCTCGCTTGAAACCGGTACAGAAGAAGAAATGGATGACCACGTAAAACGTGCAAAAAGCATGTACAGCGGTATGAAGAAACAGCATTTCTTTTTAACCTCACATGAAGATTACCCGCTATCTGTCCTGCTTGCGGAAGAAGAAGGAGAAGAGGAAGAGCTGCTTGATGATATGGCTTACTATTATGATCAGCTTCATATCGTTTTGGCAAAAGGAAACAACCGCCAGTTTTTATCTCAAATCCTTACATACGGGCGTCAGGATAATAGACAGCTGCTCGTACAAAATACGGTTACATGGCTGGACGATCTGAAGACAAATAAAATCAAACTGCGCGGCAATCATCTTCCGATTGTCGGGGTACTGGCGCTTGCGGGGACACCTTCGGCCCTTCTTCATGAAGTGAAAGCAACGTATGATCAGCTCATTCAAATTAAAAGCTTTAAGTGGCATAAGGACCTTTGTTTTATGACCGCTGTAAGGTTTGTCCTGCAAAAAAAAGTAGAAGAAAATAATGTACTTGATGTCGGACTTGCCTCAACCATTGAATCGATTCTGCAGGCACAGCAGGCGGCTGTTCTTGCGGCGGTTTCAGCAGGTGCAGCTGCATCGGCAAGCTCATCAAACAATTAATGACCGAGGTCAAGGGAAAGAGGAATGTGTCATGAGGTTCATTTGTCTGCAGCATGTCTGGTATGACAATGCGGGATACCTTGAAGAGTGGTCGAAAGCCTGGGGGAGCGAGCTCCATTATATCGATGCCAAAAAACCGGATGATTATCCTCTGATGAAAGATAATGATGTTCTGGTGATCCTTGGCGGACCGATGAGTGTGCAGGAACTCCCTGAAACAGACTGGATGCAAAGGGAAGTTGATTATATCGAAAAAGCAATGAATGAGAAGAGAAAAATCATGGGTATTTGTCTCGGTTCTCAATTGATTGCACATATTCTCGGCACGGAGGTATCCTCCCTGCCACAATATGAAATGGGCTGGGCGGAACTGAATTGGCATACTTCTTTCCTCGAAGATTTTGACGTTGATCAGCTTAGCATCCCGATGTTCCACTGGCACAGTGATATTTATGATCTGCCGAAAGGAACGAAGCCAATCGGGAAATCCGAGTTAACGCCGGTACAGGGATTCTATACTGATCATATACTGGCATTTCAATTTCATCCCGAGATGACAGTTGAAGGCATTCAGAATCTGATTGATCACGATGATCAGGAGATTGAGAAGCGTGATAAAACAGTGGACATGGAAGGACCGAGAGCTGATCCGGGGTATGTAGAACAAAGTCACAATCGCTTTCAGCCGATCATTGAAAAGTTTTTAAATGTACATGGCGAAAAAAAGATTGATTAAACACTGGACAAAGTTTTGAATTGTGTATACAATAATAATGAGATTCATTCTCAATTAAAAAATAAAACGTCGCACTTACTATATATGCCTGTAAACAGTCGTTTCGCACCGGCTTTTTATACTGAAGGCACCCAAGAAAGCGACGCCCCCTCCCTTAACCGCACGCTGCCTGACACCAGCGTGCGGTTTTATTTTTCAGCTTTATTAAAATGTTGAAGACCAATGTTGTATAACACAGCTGGTGAGTGTAGCGTAAGGGGGGCGACTCCAGCAGGAGAAGCGCGAGAGGTGAGAACTGCGGAAAGCGTACCCCGGGAGCTACAATCACAAGCCAAATTCAACAGAGACATTTTTTGTGAAAAATCTTGCACATTCTCATAATATGATGTAGTCTATACAACAACTATTATTTTCAGACAATTTAATAACTTATCTAGAGAGGTGGAGGGACTGGCCCTTTGAAACCTCAGCAACCGGCAGTGCACGGTGCTAATTCCAGCAGGCGATCAGCCTGAAGATAAGAGGAACGCTCACAAAGACCTTCTCTTATCAGAAGGTCTTTTCCTGTATATACAGAACGATTTGAAGGAGTTGCTTTATGATGACGTCAATTGAAACAATCCTTGCCCAGCTTGGGAACAGAAGTGAAGATGCAACCGGAACTGTCAATCCGCCAATCTATTTATCAACAGCCTACCGCCACGAAGGACTGGAACGATCCACGGGCTATGACTATACAAGAACAAAAAACCCGACAAGAACGATTCTGGAAGAAGGGATTGCGGTGCTTGAGGGAGCAGATCAGGGATTTGCCACAAGCTCTGGAATGGCAGCGGTCCAATTGGTACTCTCGCTATACAAACCGGGGGATGTGATTTTAGCCTCTCATGATTTGTACGGCGGCACATACCGTCTGTTTAATCATTACAGCGAGCATTATGGCATAGATTTTCTTTATGTTAATACAAACAACGCAGAAGCACTGCAGCAGGCCTGTACGAAGCGGGTAAAGGCAGTCTTTGTCGAGACGCCGACGAACCCGCTGATGAAAATAACGGACATTAGACAGGTCGCTGATTTCGCATATAACAAGGGTATCCATCTAATTGTTGATAATACGTTTTTAACGCCTTATCTGCAGCGGCCGATTGAGCTTGGCGCAGATATTGTCATTCACAGCGCAACAAAATATCTTGGCGGTCATAACGATGTGCTCGCAGGTCTTGTTGCAGCAAAAGGTGAACAGATTTGTGAAAAGCTTTTTGCACTCCATAACGGGGCAGGAGCGGTTCTTTCTCCAATGGATTCATGGTTATTAATCCGCGGCATGAAGACCCTTGCGCTCAGAATGGACCGTCATCAAACGAATGCGGCTTCAGTTGCAGCATTTCTTGAAACGCAGCCACAGGTTGCAGAGGTCATCTATCCCGGTATCGGGGGGATGGTTTCATTCAGGCTCGAACAGTCAGAGTGGATTGATCCATTTCTAAGATCGATCAATGTCATTTCATTTGCTGAAAGTCTTGGGGGCGTGGAAAGTTTTATCACCTATCCTGCCACTCAGACGCATGCTGATATTCCAGAAGCGGAACGTGAAGCAAAAGGTATCTGCAGCAGGTTATTACGTTTTTCTGTTGGTATCGAACAGCCGGAGGATTTAATCACTGATCTGAAACAGGCGCTTGAAGCAGCCGGAAGAGGAGGACATCACTTATGACACATCATTTTGATACGAAATTACTGCATCAACCGTCATATATTGATAAGCAGACAGGGGCTGTGAATGTACCCTTACACTATTCATCCACTTATCATCAGCAGTCAATTGATGAGTTCGGTCCTTACGATTATAGCCGTTCAGGGAACCCGACGCGTGAAGCACTTGAAGAAACCATTGCGGACCTTGAAAATGGTCACTCAGGCTTTGCTTTCGCATCAGGAATGGCTGCGATTTCTTCAGCCTTCATGCTGCTGTCAGCAGGAGATCACGTACTTGTTTCAAAGGATGTATACGGCGGGACGTACCGGATGATTACAGAGGTGCTCACGCGCTTTAATATTGATCATTCATTTATCGATATGACAGACCTTAATGAAACGGCGCGTAATGTCCAGCCGAATACAAAAGTGATCTACGTGGAGACGCCATCCAACCCAACGCTCAATATTACTGATATTGAAGGCGTGGCAAAAGTGGCAAAAGCACACGGCTGTCTGACATTTGTGGATAATACGTTCATGACTCCGCTTTATCAAAAGCCGCTTGATCTCGGAGCAGATGTCGTACTGCACAGTGCAACCAAGTTTCTCTCCGGCCACAGCGATGTTGTTGCAGGTCTTGCCGCTGTAAAAGATGAAGAGATTGCTGCACAGCTGAAGTTTATCCAGAATTCATTCGGCTCTATTCTTGGTGTACAGGACAGCTGGTTACTATTGCGCGGCTTAAAAACGCTCAGCGTCAGACTGAAGCAGTCATCTGATTCTGCAAGAAAGATTGCACAATTTCTTCATCACCACCCGTTGATTGACGAAGTGTATTACCCTGGATTTTCATTTCATGCAGGCTACCACATTCACCAGAGACAGTCGACTGGCGCAGGAGCTGTGCTTTCATTCAGGCTGCCTGATAAAAAGAGTGCAGGGGTTCTAGTTGAAGCAATGAAAATTCCAGTGTTCGCAGTCAGTCTTGGCGCTGTAGAATCAATCCTGTCCTACCCCGCAACCATGAGCCACGCTGCAATGCCGCCGTCAGAACGTGAATTACGCGGTATCACATCAGGACTCCTGCGCCTGTCAGTCGGTCTTGAAGACACTGAAGACCTGATTACAGATTTGCGCCAGGCGCTTGATAAAGTCGGCGCGTATCAGACGCTGCAGGTTTGAAAAATTTAACTGCATCCTTTAATCAGGGTGCAGTTTTTGTTTGCTATTAAAAATCAGTGGTAAAGACTTCTAAATACTTTTTAGGAGGATGACCAATGATATTTGCACATGATGGTTTGAAAGATCACCACATTATAGTGACAGGTGCAACCGGTGGGATCGGCTGGCACACTGTTCTGGAAGCACTTAAAACAGGCGCTTCTGTCACAGCTGCCGGGCGTAATGAAGATAAACTGAATGACCTGAAAGCGGCATGTAGAGAAGCTGGTGTTGATGCAAAACTGCTGGTCGTTTCAGCAGATCTGAACGAGTTTGAAGACAGGGAGGAACTGATTCAAAAAGCACAGGAGCATGCAGGGCCTGTAACCGGACTCGTGAATTCAGCCGGCGTTTCAGGAGGAGATACAGTTGAAGAGCTGTCTGAGGAAGATATGCGGAAGGTAATGGAGCTGAACTATTTTTCAACCGTATCACTCACCCAGCTTGTCTACCCCGGTATGAAAGAGGCGCAAGCGGGAGCAGTCGTTAATGTATCCTCACTGTCCGGTCTGAGAGCTACGCATGGAAATACAGCATATGCTGCCTCTAAATTCGCTGTTATTGCTTTTACACAGGCATTTGCACACGAAGCAGCAGAGTACGGAGTCAGAGTCAATGCAGTCTGTCCGGGTTTTGTTGATACAGAAATGGGACGTAATGCGATCAGTAAAAAAGGAGAGCGCGCGGGACGTTCATTTGAAGAACAGCTGAAAATCGTTGAAGAAGGCCTGCCTTCAGGACGCATTACACAGCCTGAAGAAGTCGCAAGAACCATTTTATTTTTATTGTCTGATGCTGCTGAAAATATCATTGGTGAATCAGTTAAAATCTCAGGCGGTGCCGTCATGAGATAAGGAGGTGCAGGAGATGGAGCCGGTTCAGATTGTTGCGCTGTTGTTGATCGGCTATATCGTTTTCACAATTGATAAGCGGACGCAGGTATTTCCTAGACCGCCTGTTTTGGTGGTAATCGGAATCCTGCTCTACTTTATTCCGTTTTTTAACGGCATTCAATTGTCGGAAAAAGCACTTTATGAAATCATATTGCCGGCGCTGTTATTTATTTCAGCATACAAGTTCTCGGTGGGTGCCCTGAAGGCAAACAGTTGGGCCATCTCAATCTTGAGTACGCTCGGCCTGATCCTGACGGTGCTTGGGCTTGGCGGTGCCGTTTATTTGATCGCAGGGTTATTTGTTCCGCTTGATTTCACAGAAGCATTGCTGATAGCGGCTGTTCTCACACCTACTGACCCGGTTTCGGTCACATCGATTTTACATAAATCTCTCGATAATGAAAAAGTGGGTGACATTGTCGAAGGAGAATCGCTGATCAATGACGGTACAAGTTATGTGATTTTCGCTACGCTTCTGTCAATTCATCAGGGGCACGAAAGCTTTTCGTTTTTCTCATTTATGGGAGAGTTCCTGTACGTTGCGATTGGCGGCGCAATGATTGGAATTGTATTCGGCTGGCTCGTCAGTCGGGCGGTACATTTTACACATCATCAGGAGTACCAGGTGATGCTGAGTATCGTAATGGCTTACGGATTGTTTTTACTGGCAGAGTCATTTGGTATTTCAGGCGTGCTCGCAACAGTTGCAGCAGGACTGATGCTATCCTGGGAGTTTGACCGGATTAATAGAGAGGATCACTACAGAGAATCACTCGATCACTTCTGGGATGTAGTCGAGCCTACCCTTCTATCGCTGGTCTTTTTACTGATCGGCTTTACAGCTGTCGACTATTTGAAATGGGAGTGGTTCGGCTTGGCTGCGCTGGTATTTGTTTTGTCACTTATCATCAGAACGCTGATTGTTGTCCTGACAGTTCAGAGCGTGCCACCAATCAGAAAGACGCTTTCCTGGAAAGAGTCGCTGCTGATCTCATTCGGCGGTGTAAAAGGAACAATGTCAGTCGTGCTGCTGTTATTGCTTGAGGCATCAGGTACAGAAGGAACGGGGACCGTAATGACTGTTTCATTTATTGCTGTACTGCTATCTTTATTTATACAGAGTATAGGGGTTCATCCACTAGCGGAGCTGTTAAAATCATAGCGTGTTGAAAACTGCACAGAAAATGTGCAGTTTTTTATTGTGGAAAGGATGAGACTTTAGTCCTGAAGCTGAGAACCACTGATGTTTTTCTAAGAACCAGCCCTTGTATTCTAAGAACAAGAGCTGCTTATCTATGAACATGCCCCTGTTTTCTACGAACACGCCTCATCTTTCTACGAACGCCGCCCACCCACCTCCCCCATCAAAAATTTCCCCAACACCTATTGCCAAAGATTAGAAAATACTATATAGTACATTACAACAGTAATGCACTATATCAGATAAAGGAGGTGACTGAGCTGATGCTGAATGCAGACAGTACGAAACCGATTTACATACAGATTGCAGAATGGCTTGAAACAGAAATTTTACATGAACGATTTAAAGCACATGAAAAAATGTTTTCACAGTACCAGCTGGCGGATCAGTTCAATATTAATCCGGCGACAGCGGCAAAGGGGCTGACGATACTTGCAGATGCAGGGATTTTATATAAGAAAAGGGGACTTGGGATGTTTGTGACAGAAGAGGCGGCTGAGCAGATCCGCCACAGGAGAATTAACGAGACGCTGGCAGCGCTTGTTTCGGATGTAGTAGCGGAAGCAGAGCATCTGAACGTGAAAGAAACCGATTTGATTCACATGATTCAGCTGGAGCAAAGTCGCCGGAAAGGAGAAACATCATGACCGTTATTGAATGCAGTCATCTGGAGAAGAGGTTTAAAAACGGAGCAGGTGTAAAAGACGCGCATTTTACAATTCAGGAAAATACAATTACCGGTATTGTCGGCCGGAATGGGTCCGGGAAAACGACTTTGATGAAAACCATTGCCGGGTATTTAAAGAAGACCGGTGGAGATATCAGCGTATTTGATGAACAGCCTTTTAACAGTCTGAAGGTTTCAGCTAACAGTATGTATCTCGATGAATATACGATGTTCTCCAATGCACTGACAACGAAGGATATTCTTCACCATCACAGCCGCTTTTACCCGAATTGGGATGCAGTGCTTGCGCAGCGTCTTGCTGATTATTTCAGCATTCCGATGAAGGTTGGTACGGATTATTTGTCAAAGGGTCAGAAAAATACGTTCTACGGCATTCTGGGGCTTGCTGCAAGGTGTCCGCTTACGATGTTTGATGAACCGACAACGGGGATGGATGCATCAGTCAGAAAAGATTTCTACCGGGCACTGCTGAAGGATTACCTGGCACATCCGCGCACAATTCTTATCTCAAGTCATCACCTTGATGAAATCGATGAACTGATAGAGGATCTGCTGCTGATTGATGGGGGACGTTCCATTTTGCACCTGCCGATTGAAGAAGTGAAAGAATATGCGATGGCGGTTTCAGGGCCTGCTGTACAGGTTAAAAACTGGTCCGATCAGCAGGAGGTCATTGCGAAGCTCGAAGATAAGGGTGGACTTTCCACAGTGATTGTGAAAAATCATTTTACAGCAACTGAAAAGGCAGCAGCACGCGATCTTAGATTCGCACCTGTATCTGCGAGTGATCTATGTGTGTACCTGACGAGAAGAAACATAGGGGGAATTGATGATGTCTTTAGCAACAGTCAGCACGGGTAATATCATCCGTCAGCAGGTCATCTACAAATGCTATGCAATGGCGGATTTATGGAGAAGTCTGGTTGTGATTCAGTTAATTGCAATCTTTTTCTCTGCGCTGGGGTCCGGGGGAATGGGCACCTCAGATGATATATTCTCATTAAGCGTTTCCACATTCTCTAATGACATCGTCTTTTTCTTTACTGTTTTTTGGATGTTAGTTGCATCTGCACTGATCACATCGAAGAGTTACCGCTATGAAGATTTTTCATATGTGACAACGAGATTGATCAGCCAGGTGTCAAATGGTATTTTGCTGCTTGTTACGGTCTTGACAGCATCACTTTTTACGATTCTGAGTAATTATGTCATTTATCTGTCGATTTTTTTGTTCAGGAATGACGAGTTTTACCCTGGGCTAGCGACAGTCGGTGCTCCAGGTGAATTACTGCTGACTTTTTCAGCGATGTTCGGCTACCTGCTGATTGCATCCGCTGTCGGGTATTTTTTCGGGGTACTGATTCAGTTCAGTAAGTTTTTTATTGCCATTATTCCTCTCGTTCTGTTTGGACCCACCATGGTAAGGTCATTATTTATCTTTGAATTTGGTTATTATTTTTATGCACAGGAATCGTCAATCATCTTATTTATGACGAAAACAATCATCACCGCGCTCCTGTTATATGCTGCGAGCATCCTGGTCATGAATAGAAAAGAGGTGAGGGAAGTATGATGGTGCTATTACAGATTCTGCCGATTGCGTTAATGCTGCTGATTGCATTTTCATTTCTTATCTTGAGAAACAAAAAGATTGCTGTGAAACCTAAAAAGCCGCGCAGAAAAATGGTGCGGGAAATTTTCATTGGGTATACTGCTGTACTGATCTTATCAATGGCTGCATATTATGTATTGCCGGTATCGGGGGAAGAAGTGTCTCAAGTCTCTGATCCGCAGCGGGTTTCACAAGATGAGGGATGGTCGATTCATGAAAAAGCAACTCAGAACAGGTTTGATGAAATTGATCCGGCATACCTCATAGAGCAAAAAGAATTTGAGTATTCAAAATTGACTCTGGTAATGCCAGACAACCTTTCAGAGCGTGGAGACCCGGAAATTATCGTGACAGTGGATGGCGCGCTTGATGATCAGATTCTAATGGATGTTTATAAAACACCGTTTACTTTGAATGGCGTAGATATCACAGATGAAGTGGTACGTCCTGACGTAACCATAAAAAGTAACATGGTTTCAATTAGTAATGTATACGGTCAAAATGATTTGCACTATATCCAATTTAATCCTTCATTCGTTACAGAACAGTTTTTTAATGACGAACAAAGGAATCGTTATGGAGGGTTCGGCTATTCTTACGGCGTTCAGGTTGTTCACCTTTACGTGCCTGAAGACGTAACCATCATAGGAGAAGTGCAGCAGTTTCGAGCACAATAAAATAAATATTCAGAAAAAGGTTGACTTCCTTTTTCAGACTCTTTATAATCCTCAACAAGAGCAAAACACAACATGTACTTACAACTTTATAACTCTTATCCAGAGAGGCGGAGGGACTAGGCCCTGCGATGCCCGGCAACCAACGTATCAAATCCTGATACGGAAAGGTGCTAATTCCTACAGATCGTCATGCGGTCTGAAAGATAAGAGGAGGATATATAACCCTCTTCTTATGAAGGGGGTTTTTTTATTTTCCCCTTTCACCTTCACCCGGCACACACTTCACTGAAAAAATCCATCAACCCATTAAAGGAGAGATTCACTCATGACAAACAATCAGCCGCAATACAATATTGAGACGCTTTTACTTCACGGTGCAACAGAATCAGATCCGACAACAAATTCAAGGGCAATCCCAATCTATCAGACAACGTCTTATACGTTTGACAGCGCAGAGCACGCGCAGAACTTATTTGCACTGGCTGAAGAAGGTAACATTTATACGCGTATCGGCAATCCGACTGTCGCTGCATTTGAAAACCGTATCGCACTTTTAGAAGGCGGTGTTGGTGCCGTTGCGACGGCTTCAGGCATGGCGGCAATTACCTATGCAGTGCTGAATCTTGCAGGTGCAGGAGATGAAATTGTGGCAGCAGGAAATCTGTATGGCGGCACGTACAATCTTTTCGCGCAGACACTTCCGAGATACGGTGTGAATGTAAAGTTTGTTGATGGAACTGATCCTGAAAACTTCAGAAAAGCAATCGGACCGAAAACGAAAGCAGTATTTGCTGAAGTGATCGGAAACCCGAGTCTGCATGTGCTTGATACGGAAGCTGTATCGAAAGTCGCTCATGAAGAAGGCGTGCCGCTAATTGTGGACAGCACGTTTGCAACGCCTTATCTGAACAAGCCGATTGAGCACGGCGCAGATATTGTCGTCCACTCAGCAACGAAATGGATTGGCGGACACGGCACGACGATTGGCGGTGTAGTCGTAGATGCAGGCACGTTCAATTATGATAACGGACGCTTCCCGGATTTTACAACGCCTGACCCGAGCTATAATGGCCTGCGATTTGTAGATCTTGAAGCTGCAGCATTTATCGCGAAGCTGCGGGTGAATCTGCTGCGTGACACAGGCGCATGCCTCAGTCCCCAGAATGCATTTTACTTACTGCAGGGGCTTGAAACACTGCATCTCAGAGTAGAGCGCCACGTAGAAAATGCCCTGAAAGTAGCTGAATACCTGGATCAGCATCCTTCAGTTGACTGGGTACAGTATCCGGGTCTTGAAAGCCATTCATCTTATGAAGCAGCGAAAAAGTATCTTCCTAAAGGTGCCGGCTCAATCATCGTATTTGGCATTAAGGGCGGACGTGAAGCGGGCAGAAATGTGATTGATCACACGCAGCTGTGGTCGCATGTTGCAAACGTTGGTGATGCAAAGTCATTAATTATTCATCCGGCTTCCACAACGCATGCCCAGCTGACAGATGAAGACCTGGAGGCAGCAGGCGTTAAGCAGGAACAAATCAGATTATCAGTCGGGATTGAATCTGTTGAAGATTTGATCAACGATTTAAATCAGGCAATTGAAAAAGCGGCAGTACCCGCACATTCGTAAGGGAGGAATCAGCATGGGAGAGACATTAACTGAGAAGGTCATGCATCATGAAGGAACAGTCGATATCGGTTCTTTGATACTTGAATCCGGAAAAGTGATTGATGATGTCTCTCTCCGCTACGAGCGGTCAGGAGATCCTTCATTACCCGTGATCCTGATCTGTCACGCTTTGACCGGGACGCACCAGTCAATCGGGACTGAGCAGAACCCGGGCTGGTGGCGCGGTTTTGCCGGTGAGCATGCCTACATTGATTTAACAAAGTTTCAGGTGATTACGTTTAACGTGCTTGGCGGATGCAGCGGATCAACGGGGCCTGCTTCAGCTAATCAATATGGTGAAAAGTACCGCACAGATTTTCCGTTTATTACGGTAAAAGATATGGTGAACGCGCAGTACAGGGCCTGTCTGAAGCTTGGAATCACAAGTCTGCACGGTGTGATTGGCGGATCACTCGGCGGGATGCAGACGCTTGAATGGTGTATCAGCTACCCGGATTTTATGGATAGAGCAGTTCTGCTTGCAGCGACACCATCACTAAGTGATTACGGAATTGCTTTTAACAGAATCGGGATCCATGCGATTGAAAATGACCCGGCGTGGAATAATGGACAGTATGAAAATCCCTCTGAAGTAAAAGGGTTTGAGGTTGCCAGAATGGTCGGGCTCGTCACTTACAGAAGTCCTTACCTTTTTACAGGCAGGTTCAACAGACAGGAAAAAGAAGTGGCAGAGAAGCAGCCATTTTATCAGGTTGAATCTTATTTGAAATATCAAGGCGAAAAAATTACGAAAAGATTTGATCCGAACAGTTATCTGACCCTTTTATATGCGATGAATCATCACGATATTGGCAGGCATTATGGGGGTGTGGAAGAAGCCGCAGGAAAAATTAAGTCCAAACTTCTTGGCATCGGATTTAAAGGGGATTTACTATATCCACCGAATGAAATTAAGCAGTTTACCAGCTATATACCTGAAGCAGACTTTCATGAAGTTGATACAGATTTCGGTCATGACGGATTTCTTGTTGAATTTGAAAAATGGGGACAGCTTGTTAAGCAGCATTTTGAAGCATAACAGATATAAAATTTTTTTGCAGAATCTGCACCGGCAAATCGGGCTTTTACATGCGTCAATATAATCATTTCATTAATTTCTCCGTTTAATATTGCTGTAAAAAAGGAATAACATACAAAAAGAGTAAAAACGGAGGACTGGAGCATGTTAATGGAACGAAAAGAAAATCATAACCAGGCCGGCTGTCAAAATGAATTTGGCGCACTTAAACGTGTACTTGTCTGTCCGCCTGCCTTTATGAAAATTGAAGAGGCAATCAATGAAACACAAAAACATTTTTTAGAAGACAACATAGACCGTGAAAAAGCAATGGAGCAGCATCGTGACTTCATCCAATTGCTTCATGAACACGGTGCAGATGTCGTTCAGCTTCCACCGCTTGCTGTGTATCCTGAACAGGTTTTCACCCGCGATATCGGATTTACAATCGGAGACACCGTATTTATCTCTACAATGGGAACTGAGATGAGAAGCGGAGAAGATAAAATTTTGAAGGAATGGCTTCAGGAATCAAAGGTGAAATTTGAAAAAATAGACGCTCCTTCCATTGAAGGGGGAGATGTGATTACAGATGGACATAAAATCTGGATCGGGATCAGCAGCAGAACAACTGAGGCTGCCGTTGAACAACTTCGAAAAAAACTTCCTGAGTATGACATCACTGCAGTTCCATTTGATTCTCAGTATCTGCACCTTGACTGTCTGTTTAACATCATTTCTTCTGAAGAAGCGCTTATCTACAGACCTGCTTTTTCTGATGAAATGATTGAAAGCTTTGCTGAACACTATGAATTAATTGATGTAACAGATGACGAACAATTCACAATGGGACCGAACGTCCTGAGTATAGGTCACGAAAAAATCATCAGTCTGCCTATGAACAAGGACATTAATAAAAAATTGAGAAGAGCAGGCTATGATGTCATTGAATGTGATATATCAGAAATTATCAAATCAGGCGGCTCTTTCAGATGCTGTACACTGCCTGTGAATCGAAGCTAAAAAAAGCCTGAGACATAAAATTGTCTCAGGCTTTTGAACGTTTCGCTGCGCTTCAGGCGGACGCTTTCCAGACGGAGGTTGCTGAGCCTCCTCACCTTCGGTTGCGGGGTCTCAGCTTCCCTCTAAACGTCCCGGAGTCGCCGCCTTACACTCCGCTGCACTTAGATGCCAATAAAAAGGAGTTTTATACATCAAAATACTCCTAAATATTAATTCTTATCTTCTTCGTTTTTGTCTTCATCATCTTTCTTACGGTCTACTGTACCTTCTTCAAACATATCCTGCATTTTTTCTTCTGCATCATTCTTATTATTTTGTTCTTTCTTATTATCTTTATCTGCCATCTCTATCATCTCCTTAAATCTGTATAGTATGTATTCTTCCCGCCTGACAATGAATTAATCATTTTAGTAAGAGGATTTTATTTTCGGAGAATGCTTTTCTATTACTAGCTTAACTGATGATTGGAGGGGAGAGCGGAGATTCCCGGCCCAGGAAGGGACAGGTGAGACCCTGCAGGCGAAGCCGAGGAGGCTCACCGCCCGGGGGCAGGAAAGCGCAGCACTCCCCGGAAATCATCAGCGAATATTTAAGGTCATACTGTACTAATCAAAAATACCTGAAAGTTCTGTCAATAATTGATTTACCTTTTGAAAACGTATACAATACATCCATATTTAAGTACAAACAAAGGGGATGTAAGGGATGCATGTACCATTAATTTTGACAGACTTTCTGGATCGGGCAGTTACGCTTTACGGGGACAAAACAGCTGTAATTGATGGAGAAAGAGAACTTACTTATAAAGAAGTTGAGAAAAGAGTAAACAGACTTTCACGCGGTTTAAGAAGTTTCGATATTAAAAAAGGGGAAAAAGTCGCTTATTTAACACCAAACTCTCTTGAAATGTACGAAGGTTTTTATGGCATTTATCAGACAGGGGCCATTATGACCTCGTTAAATACACGTCTCAGACCGGATGATTATCTTTTTATTTTGAATCACAGTGAAAGTAAAGTATTGTTTGCAGACGCAGAGTTGTACAAGCTGGTAGAACCAATCCGGGATAAACTCGAGAGTGTTCACACGATTGTCGTACAGGGAGGGGCTGCTGAAGGGTGTATTGACTATGAGGAGTGGCTGATGACATTTTCAGACGAACCTTTTGACAGGGAGCCGCTTGAAGAGAATGATATCGCCTCGCTTTTATATACTAGTGGAACTACCGGGGATCCAAAAGGTGTTTTATTATCACACCGCTCAAATTATCTGCATGCTTTGTCTACCATGCATCACTTGCGTGTGAGTGACCGTGATACGCTGCTGCATGTGCTGCCGATGTTTCATGTGAACGGCTGGGGATCGCCTTTTTACTATACGGCAAATGGTGCAACACAGGTCATGCAGCGCAAAGTTGATCCGAAGCAAATGCTTGAACGCATTCAAAAGCATAAAGTGACAATTATGCATATGGCACCAACTGTTCTGAATATGGTGCTGCAGGAATCGCAGCATACTAAATCCATATTTGATCACCCGCTCAGAATCGTGATTGCCGGTTCAGCTCCGCCGCCTGCATTTATCAGAAAGGTGGAAGAAGAACTTGGCTGGGAGTTCATTCATGTGTATGGGATGACAGAAATCTCTCCACTTGTGACAACCTCGCAGCCGCGCGTTAATACACCAGTGGAGGATGAAAGTGCTTATGCAAGACTGAAAGCCAAAACGGGGTATGAGCTGATTGGCACAAAGGTCCGTGTGTTTGATGAGAATGGTGATGAAGTCGCACATGACGGGAAAACCATTGGGGAAATTGCCGTCCGTTCAAATAATGTGATGGAAGGCTATTATAAAAATTCCGAGGCGACATCAGCTACGATTCGTGATGGCTGGCTGTATACAGGTGATATGGCTGTGATTGATGAACAGGGCTATATGGAAATTGTGGATCGTAAGAAAGATGTAATTATCAGCGGCGGAGAGAATATTTCTTCCATCGAAGTTGAAGCTGCACTATATGATCATCCCGATATTATGGAAGCGGCAGTCATTGCCGTTCCGCATGAAAAATGGGGTGAAGTGCCACACGCGGTGGTGGTGAAGCGGCCGGGTACTGAACTGACTGAAGAAGACATTGTGGCATTTGCCAATGAAAAGCTTGCCCGATTTAAGATTCCTAAGAGCTTCAGCTTTGCAGATGAGCTGCCAAAGACCGCTTCGGGTAAAATTCAGAAGGTGGTGCTGAGGAAGGAGTTTTGGAAGGGGAAGGAAGGGAAGATGATTAATTAATGAGAACCCCCGCTGAGCTAGGCCTCAGCGGGGGTTCTGCATCTATACTCTGTCCAGCTCCAGCAGGCAGGTCCTCGAGTCATAAGCCACGGAGCTGACCAAGCGCCTTTCGCTTTTCTATGCTTCTTGAGCCTGAATCTGCAGATTGATTTTAATATCTTCCCCAACAAGAACCCCGCCAGTTTCAAGTGTCTGGTTCCATGTGAGGCCGTAGTTTTTGCGGTTGATTTTGCCGTCTGCTGTGAAGCCGACTTTTTGGTTGCCCCATGGATCCTGACCTGAACCTTCGTATTCTACTTTGAAAGTTTCCTGACGTGTCACGTCTTTGATTGTTACGTCACCAGTCATTTCATACTCATCTTCGCCGACCTTTTTCACATCAGTAGAACGGAATGTGATTTCAGGGTATGTTTCAACTTCGAAGAAATCCGCCGAGCGTAAGTGGTTGTCACGGTCCTGGCTGCGTGTATCAATGCTGTTTACTTTGATTGAAAAGCTTACGTCTGCACCAGTCAGGTCCTGTGGATCAGCTGAAACTTCTGCACCGAATTCATGGAAAGTTCCTTTTACCTTAGAAATCATCATGTGCTTAACTGAAAAGTCCACGCTTGAGTGCGCTGTATCGACTGCCCATTTTTTTGCTGTTGTGTTTGTCATAATAAAATTCCTCCTTATTTAGAGTTACTTTTTGTAACTCGGTTGTTATTTGTAATTAGTTTATCTTGAATTCGAGATAAAGTCAACAATTTATTTTTTATTTTTTTCAACTTTTATTTTATTGGAAAAAGGGCGGTAAACAGCATGATCTGAAAAATTTGAAGAATTTTAGCAAATTGTCTCATTTAGAGTGAAATTAAGGAAAAAAGGGTAGTACAATAGATAAGGAAAGGGGAATGCATCGATGAAAAAAGATCAATCTGAAAACAAACCATCGTCCAACTCTCCTTCTAAAGACTTTAGCGAAAGAAAAAAGGTTTTAACCCCATTCAGGTTCCTGCTGATCGTTGCGATGGTCAGTGTATTATCTTTAGGAACCGTATATGGTTATGAGACGTGGACTAATAACAGTGTAACAGAGTGGAAATCGGCAGGAGAAAACGCTGCTTTTTATAAAAACTGGAATGAAGCTGAGCAGAAGTTGGCAAGAGCAGCCAATGCACGTCCTGAATATCAATCTTTACGAGATAGCTTGAGAGCAGTCAGACAGGCGGAAGCTTTTCACAAGCAGGTAACAAAGCTTGAGCAGCAGGTCGAAAATGGAGAATACAGTCAGGTTCAGGAAGAAATAGAAAACCTGGCGTTAAAAATGAAAGAAGAAAACAATGAGCTGCTATTTGCTGAACAGCAGCGCCTGATTGATATAAAAGAAAAAGCATTATTACTTTCAATAAAAGAAGACTTAAATGAGCAGTTGTCAATACAATCACTGGCAGGTAAGCTGCTTGAAGTAAGTGAAATTGATGAGCCGGGAGCGTCAGATCTTGAAGCAAAAATTACCGATCAGATCGCTTCTTTGACGATGAAGGATGCTGCTGCAGAGTTAGAGCTGTATCACTTTTCTGAAGCGTTAAATATCATTGAAATCGGACTTGGTTATGCACCGGAAAATAAGCAGCTGCAATCATTTGAAGAAGAAATTAAGGCACAGAGAAATGCTTATCAGGAAGAGGAGTATAACAGGCTTGCTGAAGCGATGGAAGAAGCTAAAAGGCAGGATCAATTTAACCGGACTGAAGCTGTCAGTGTTGAAGACTGGGAAGTAACAACAGATGAGTTTACGATCAAGTTGACAGGTGAAGTGAAAAATAACGGCTCACGCCCGATCAGCTGGATTGAAATTTCCTGGAGCGTCTTTGATGAAGATGGGAATACAGTGGCTGAAAGTCTCACCGTTGCAGACCCTGAATATCTGCTGCCTGAGGGCACTGGTGTTTTTAAAGATGAAATTGAAGTAAGTGAATCCTATGAAAAAATAGAAATCGAGTCCATTACATGGTATTTGGAATAGGGGTGAACGATGAATAAAAAATGGACTGCAAGCCTTTTAGCGTCAGTCATAATCATTGGATTGACGCTATGGGGCGGAGTAGTGATTAAACAATATATAGCTGATTCTCTTCCTCAGGAGCCTTCTTATCTGCAAACCGGTACGTTAAATGAAGATGAAGAAGCGTTTCTCAGTGATCTTTCAATGACCAGGGAAGAAGCGCTTTTTGAAGCGCAGCAAAAAGTCATTCAGATTGAAACGCCAATTGGCTCGATCGGTTCAGGTTTTATCTATAATACTGAAGGTGCAATTGTAACCAATGCCCATGTTGTAGCGAACGCATCTGAAGTAACAGTTATTACTGCGGACTCAGCCCGTTATACAGGGTATGTCACAGGCATCAGTGAAACGGTTGATGTAGCACTTATTCAGGTCGATGAGCTTGCAGGCAGAGAACCGATGGAACTTGAAACAGAAAAAGAAGCGAGATTGCTTGATCAGGTGCTCGCACTTGGAAGTCCGCTTGGTTTTCAGAATACAGTCACGTCAGGTGTCATTGATGGGACGGACCGCTCATTTGTGATTGAGCCGTTTAAATATGAAAACATTGATCAGTTCACTGCAGCCATTTCTCCGGGAAATAGCGGGGGACCACTGTTGAATGCAGACTCCATGAAAGTCATCGGTTTGAATTCTGCAGAAGAGCCTGATCAGAATCTCGGATACAGCATTCCGATAGCAGATGTGACGGATCTGATTGAAGGGTGGATTGCAGAGCCGATGGAAGAGTTGCCGTCTTTTGAACAATATGCGGACCAGCCTGCTGATGCAGTCACACCTACGATGGAAGAACAGGCGTTGTATATTGCGCAGTACTACTTATCAAGTATTGAGTTCGGTGATTTTGTAACAGCATATTCTCTATTAAGTGTATCCGTTCAGGAAGAATATACATTTGCAGAATTTAAGGATCAATTTCAAAACCTGTTGTCTATTTCTTTAAAGTCATCAGAGGCTTTTGTCGTGTCAGGTGATGTGGAGGTAAGGGCTTCAGTTGAAAAGGAAGAGTTAGTCAATAACAAGCCTGAATCTACACTATTTGACTATCGTTTTCTAATTACAGAGGAAAATGGAGAATTTAAAATCAAGAGGCTGGAATCATCTGAGGAAGCATCTTAAAGATCCCGAGCAAAAAGCCGGAACAATTAGACTTGTCCCGGCTTTTTCCTATGGTTGTTTTCCTATTATGTCCAACTCCAGCGCCTAGACCCTCGAGTCATAAGTCAATCTGAGAAAATGGGTAAGGTCGCCCATTTCTCTCAAGTCGCCTTATGCTTGTCGGGTCTGAACAAGGTGCTTCCGCTTTTCTATTTTGTCCAGCTCCAGGCGCTAGCTCCTCGGATCATAAGCCACGTATCGGTAAACGGGGAAAACCACCCGTTTTCCGATACGCGTCTTATGTCTGTCGGAGCTGATCAAGCGCCTTCCGCTTTTCCTATTTCGCCATCCACTCATCAGCCCAGTTCTGTATCTGATCTAAAATCGGGGTAAGTGACTCACCCTTTTCCGATAATCTATATTCAATCCGTACAGGTGTCTCGGGATATACTTCCCTAACAACCAGCCCGTGTTCTTCAAGTTCCTTCAGACGTTCAGTTAAGATCTTGTTGCTGATATGAGGGATCGGCTCTGCAATTTCCGAAAAGCGTTTCGGACCATCAGCAAGCACGCGTATGATCACGCCATTCCAGCGTTTGCCCAAAATCTGAAAAGCCTGTTCGAACTTCGGGCATAATGACATCGCAGCCATTTGTTTCCCTCCTTTGTATTTGATAGTCTGTCCATTATACAGCAGGATAGAGGCAGGCGTCACCTGTCATGATTGTAGAGACTCATAGATCAACACGTGTGCAAAAGCCGCTTCAAGGATAGGCGTATCCACTCCGTGGTCTTTTGCTTTCTCAAGCAGCCAGCCCTGCAAGTGGGTGGTTTCGGTCTCCAGCCCTTTTTCCATATCGCGGAGCATAGATGATTTCATTTCTTCTTTCATCTCAAGCATTTTTTGCATCTGCATATCAGGAAGCCCGTCAGCAATGGGAGCGTCAATCGCTTTCATCACTGATGAAATTTCGTTTAATAACCTTTCGAGGGTCTGTTTTGCTGCCGGTATATTCACTGTAGGACCAACTGGTGATCTCATCAGTGAGGTGATTCCGGACATTGCAGTAATGAAGGAATATTTATGCCACATATCCTGCATGATTTTTTCACTGAGTGTAAATCCGGCGTTAGCCCCTTCAAACACACTGTTAAGCTTCATGATCCGGTCAGATATTGAGCCATCTCTTTCTCCGTATACAAGATCATGAATGGGACTTGACTGAATCACATGTCCTTCTTCGTTTAAAGTTGTTTCAATGAAGCAGAGTCCACCGATGACGCGGTCACCAAACACCGCAATCAGCGGTTCCATATGAGCGATTCCATTTAAAAGAGGAAGAATGAAAGTGGATTCATCAGCAAATGGCTGAATATCTTTTATCACTTCTTCAAGGTGGTAAGCCTTTGTGGTGATGATAATGGCATCATAAGTCTGGTCACGATCCTCTTTTGTCATCAGCCGGGGACTCCCTTTATAGTTCCCGTGAGGGCTTTCAATTACAAGACCAGTCTTTTCGAGCTGCTGCTTTCTTTTCTCCCGTACTAAAAATGTAACGTCCTGACCTTTTTCCATCAGTCTTCCACCGAAATAACCGCCGATACCGCCAGCGCCTGCAATTAAAACGTTCATTATGTATGCCTCCTTTAATCATTATTTCTCTAGCATACTCTATTTTGAAACCGTTTTCTAAAACGTGCGCTCATTTTACTGAATATTGTAAAAAGTTTCTTTTCAATTAGGAGTTTACTCACTATAATAATGTTGTCGGCTTTTATACATATGGGGGGATTACAGAATGAATGGGGAAGGGAAAGGATTTAAGACGGAGAAAAAACTTTCAGGACTATTAAGCAGGATATTTTTAGTATCAGCTGGATTGATGCTGATTAATATGGCCGCACAGGTTCTGATGTATGGGGTGCCGGAACTGACACTGATGAATGTCCTGTATAACACACAATTTTTACTGCTGGTGATACCGGCTGTGTATTACAGACTGTCAGATGAAGCAAAGTATTTTAAAGATTTGTCTGTGTTGGCAACTTTACTGCTGGCATTTATCTTTTATGCGAATGCATGGGTAAATGTACCGTATTTCTGGTTTGTACCACTTGGTATTGCAGCAGTATATGCTGATGCATTGCTCATGAAGCGGTCACTGATTGCAACTGCTTTTATGCTTGCAATTGCCCAATTTGTTCATCTTTATTTTGCAGAGCCAATGGTTGTGGAAACTTCTATGGAATATGCGATTCTGACAGGTGCTTATCACATTGTCCAATATGTACCAATCGCGGTTATCTTATTATATGCTGTAAAAAGAGCCAGTATAAAAAATGAGCAGAGTGTTGAGCTTCAGGATCAGTTAAAGTCTGTATTAGTGAATGTTGAAACCACGGCAGATCGCCTGGATCAAATGGTCAAGCAGCTGACCACACAACTTGCCGACTCTACAGGATCTGTTACGGCAGTCAGTAGACAGCTTGAAATGATGGAAGAAGCATCATCAAAATATAAACAATCATCTGCAGCGGCAGAAGAAAACGTATCAGGAATTGTTACACAGGTAGCGGATGTTTCCAGCAGATCTGAAGAAATGAATAAACTGACGGATGAAGTGATCCTTGCTGCAGAGGAAAATAAAGAGAATTTAAAGTCAACGATCAGGCAGATGGAACAGGTGCATCAGCAGTCAAGTCACTCAGCTGAGACGGTACAGATCCTGGATGAAAAAACAAATGAAATTGATGCAGCGTTGAACCAGATTACCGGGATTGCTGAACAGACAAATTTACTTGCTTTGAATGCTTCGATTGAAGCTGCAAGAGCAGGAGAGCATGGAAAAGGGTTTGCAATTGTAGCGGAAGAGGTCAGAAAGCTTGCCGAGCAATCTGCTTCAGTTTCAGTTAATATTCGTGATGTTGTGAGTGAAATTTCATCAGCAAAAGAAGAAGTTGCTGCTTCACTTGAAGAAACCAGAAGTAAAATGGATGGAAGTATGCATGCAATCAACCAGACATCTGAGGTTTTTGAAGTATTAATCAAAAAGCAGGAAGAATTAAAACAACAGTTCAGACTGATTCTTGAAGCAGCAAGGCTGTCGTCTGAGGGTGGCACAGCTGTACAGGAGAAGATGGAAATGATGCAGCAGCACGCAGCAGATAATGATCATGGCATTGAAGATATTGTACACGCAGTCCATGAGCTCGAAACCACATTTGACGAAATTGCCCAATTTGCCTATGCGGTAAAAGACCAGGCCGGGCACCTGACTGAAGACCTGAAAAAAACATGATGAAACCTTTTGGAGATTTTTACGTCTATTAGATGCAGAGGGAATTTCTGCTGAACTGAAAACAAAAGGAGAATGTAGATGATGAAACAGTTTATAACTGTACTACTCGCGATACTATTAATCATACCGGCATTTGGAACGGCAAGTGCTTCAGATCATAATACAGATGAAGGAATCGATGAACGATTCGGCCTTCCAATTCTTGTGCTTGGAGGAAATTTGGATGACAATCAAAAGCAGGAAGTAAGAGATATGCTTGGGGTAACGGATCCTGAATCTGTAGAAGAAGTGGTTGTCACTGGTGAAGACCTTGTTAGATATATTGATGGTGAAGACAGCAGAGCACGTATGTTTTCTTCAGCAAAAATTACGCGTGAAGATGAAGGACACGGGCTGATCATCGAAAGAGTAAACCCTGAAAATATCACCCAGGTGACAGACACGATGTATGCGAACGCATTACTGACAGCCGGAATTGAAAATGCAACGGTTGAAATTGCGTCACCTGTAAAAGTTAGTGGGCACTCTGCGCTTACGGGAATTTATAAAGCGTATGAAGTAAGCGGTGAGCAGCTTGACACAGCACGTCTTGAAGTGGCAAATGATGAATTGAACCTGGCAACTGACCTGGCAGAAGAGGAAGGCATTGACCAGGAAAAAGTAAGTGAACTGCTTGCTGAAATTAAAAAGGCAATCTCAGAGCAGAATCCTGCAACACGTGAAGATGTTGAGCAGATTATTAATGAACAGCTTTCAAATCTGGAAATAAATCTGAGTGAAGAAGATCGTCAGCGACTGACAGATCTGTTCAATCAGATGAGGGATTTAAATATTAACTTTGATAATGTTTCCGAACAGCTGAATGACCTCTCAACAGCGATTCAGGACCGCCTGAGCGACGTCGTAAATGATGAAGGGTTTTGGCAGAGTGTCAGAGACTTTTTCCAGGGATTAATTGATGCGATTTCCGATCTGTTTGGTGGAGGAAATGACAGCGAACCAATTGATGAATCTTAATAAAGAACAAAAACTGCCGGAGCGATCTGGCAGTTTTTTCGTTGTACAGACAGATGCTGGTAATAATTATTCGATATTATAAATAAATATAAAATTATTTGAATAAAACAAATTTTTTAGATTTAAATATTTCATATGTGTAAAATGAGATCGTGAACGTTATAAAATCAATTAAAACAGCGTTTTATCACAATCCTGATAAAGTGGATATGAATTAAAAAATATCAATTAATTTAATGCAAATTTATTCAATTTGACGAAAAAGTGACGAATAGGTATTGAAATCTTGCTGTAACATCGTATAATAAGTCTTATCAAAATTCAGAAAACTAAATATATTAGAAAAATAAAAGATCGTGTAATTTTTTGAGGGGGATCACAATGAAGACACAGGAGAAGGTACTGGATGTAAAAGGTCTCCGCGTTTCGTTTTTTACAGACGAGGGAGAAGTACCTGCAGTCGATGATATAGACTTTTACGTCCGGGAAGGTGAAGTGCTTGGCATTGTAGGAGAGTCGGGCTGCGGGAAGAGTGTTACTTCACTTTCGGTAATGGGACTGATTCCAAATCCGCCGGGGAAAATTATCGGTGGTGAAATTAAATTAAATGGTGAAGAGCTGACAACAGCTTCAAAAAAAAGAATGCGACAGATTAGAGGAAATGATGTTGCAATGATTTTTCAGGAGCCAATGACCTCTCTGAATCCGCTATTTACAATCGGCAACCAGCTGATGGATGCGATGCGTATACATAAAATGGGAAATAAGCAACAGGCAAAACAGCGTTCAATTGAAATGCTTAAACTTGTTGGACTGCCAAGAGCAGAAGAACTGATGAATGATTACCCTCACCAGTTATCAGGAGGGATGCGTCAGCGTGTCATGATTGCAATGGCGATGGTCTGTAACCCTAGGCTGCTGATTGCCGATGAGCCTACAACCGCGCTTGATGTAACCATTCAGGCTCAGATTCTGAAACTGATGAAGGATCTGAACGAAAAAATGAATACAGCAATAATGATGATTACGCATGATCTTGGCGTTGTTGCTGAGACGTGTGAAAGGATCGTCGTGATGTATGCCGGCAAGGTAGTAGAAACCGGTCCTGCAGTCGAAATTTTTAAAGATCCGCAGCATCCTTATACAAGAGGACTGATACAGTCAGTGCCTGATATGCGCTATAAGAAGCAGCGCCTGTATTCAATTCCGGGTAATGTACCAAAACCGGGATCGATCAAACAGGGATGCCGCTTTGCAGATCGCTGTGAATTCGCATTTGACCGCTGCAGACAGGAAGATCCTCCTTTATACAATACAGCAGAGGGACATTCGACAAGATGTTTCCTATTTGATGAAAAGGAGGAAGTCGTTCATGACAACAGAAACACTATTAAAAGTTGAAAATCTTAAAAAACATTTTCCGATCCGGGGCGGCGTCCTTGGAAAAGAAATCGGGTCTGTAAAAGCCGTAGAGGGTGTCTCCTTTGAAGTGAAAAAAGGAGAGACGCTCGGAATTGTTGGCGAATCCGGCTGCGGTAAATCGACAACCGGCCGTATGCTGCTGAGACTGATTGAACCAACTGACGGCAAAGTTTACTTTGAAGGGCAGGATGTGACAAAGCTCAGCACTGGAGACATGAGAAAGCTGAGAAGAGATATGCAAATGGTTTTTCAGGATCCTTTTGCATCATTAAATCCGCGTCATACGGTTGAAAAAATTCTTGAAGAGCCACTTAAGGTTCATGGAATTGGCACGCCAAAAGAACGCAAACAGAAAGTGCGTGAACTTTTGGAGATTGTCGGACTGAGCAGTTATCATGCAAAGCGTTATCCACACCAATTCAGTGGCGGTCAACGCCAAAGAATCGGGATTGCGCGTGCATTAATGACCCAGCCTAAGTTAATTATCGCAGATGAACCAGTATCAGCACTTGATGTATCGATTCAGTCACAAGTACTGAACCTGATGCAGGATCTGCAAAAAGAATTTCAGCTAACGTATATCGTGATCGCTCATGATCTCGGTGTCGTTCGCCATATAAGTGATCGTGTAGGCGTGATGTATCTTGGCCGTATGGCTGAGCTGACAGACAGTGAGAAACTGTATGACAAACCGCTTCACCCATATACACAGGCACTATTATCAGCGGTTCCGATTCCGGATCCTCTGTATGAAAAAGATGCAGTCGTTCTTGAAGGGGACATTCCGAGTCCATCTAATCCACCTTCCGGCTGCGCATTCCACACAAGATGTCCTTTTAAAATGGATGTCTGCTCACAAAAGATCCCTGAACTCAGGGAGCATGAACCTGGACATTACGTTGCCTGCCATTTATATACAGAAGAAGGCAGTGCAGCGGGTCAAAATAAACAATTACTTGAGGAGGGAAAGCATGAATAAGAAAGCTTGGTTATTATTTTTTGTATTATTACTTACAGTATCAACGGCTTTGTTTGGATGCTCGAGCGATGATGGTTCATCGGAAGACGGCGGTTCAGGCAATGATGGCGGCAGCGATGCAGCTGAAGAAACAGATGGGGAAACACAAGACACATTGGTATTTGGACGCGGGGGCGACTCTGTAGCGCTTGATCCGATTACAGTTACTGATGGTGAGTCATTCAAAGTAACAAAGAACATCTTTGAAACACTTGTAGAATTCGGAGAGCAGGACACTGAAATCAATCCTGGTCTTGCTGAAGAGTGGGAAGTTTCTGAAGATGGATTAACTTACACATTTATGCTGCGCGATGGCGTTACATTCCACGATGGAGAAGCATTTAACGCAGATGCAGTTGTAGCAAACTTTGACCGCTGGGCAAATGGTACAGAAGATAAGTTTTACTACTACAAGTCAATGTTCGGTGGATTTGGTGATGAAGAAGGACACGTAATTGATTCAGTAACAGCAGTAGATGAGTCAACTGTTGAAATCACACTGAAGCGTCCACAGGCACCGTTCCTTAAGAACATTGCGATGAGTCCATTCGCAATCGTTTCTCCAAAAGCAATCTCTGAAATGAGTGAAGATGAGCTTGCAGAAAATCCTGTAGGTACAGGACCATTCAAGTTTGTTGAGTGGAGAAGAAATGAGCGTATTGTTCTTGAGAAAAACGAAGACTACTGGAATGCTGAATATCCAAAAGTAAATCAGGTTATTTTCCGTTCAATTCCTGAAAACTCTGCACGTCTTAACGCACTTATGAGCGGTGAGATTGATCTTGCAGACGGTATTAATCCAAGTGATGCGGCACAGATCGAAGGAGATGACAGCCTTCAGCTGTTTGAACGTCCTTCAATGAACGTTGGCTACCTTGGTCTTACATCTACTCGTGAGCCATTTGATGATCCAAAAGTACGTCAGGCGATGAACCACGCAATTGACCGTCAGGCAATTGTTGATGCATTCTTCGAAGGACGCGCTGAAGTAGCGAAAAACCCAATGCCACCGGTAATTGCCGGCTACAATGATGATATCGAAGGTTATGAGTATGATCCTGAAAGAGCAAAAGAGCTTCTTGAAGAAGCAGGACTTGGCGACGGATTTGACATGGAGCTTTGGGCAATGCCTGTTCCACGTCCATATATGCCGGACGGTCAGAAGGTAGCTGAAGCAATTCAGAGTAACCTTGCTGATGTTGGTATCAACGCTGAAATCGTAACGTATGAGTGGGCTACTTATCTTGAGAAAGCTCGTATGGGAGAAGCAGATGCATTCCTACTTGGCTGGACTGGAGATAACGGTGATGCTGATAACTTCCTTTATGTTCTTCTTGATCAGGATAATATCGGAAGCAACAACTACACTTACTACGAAAACCAGGAAGTACACGACCTGTTGATTGAAGCACAGTCTGAAACTGACGAAGAAACTCGTAATCAGCTTTACATGGAAGCACAGGAGCTGATCCATGAGGATGCACCATGGGTACCGCTTGCTCACTCTACGCCTCTAATGGCTGGTAAAGCAAACCTTCAGGGCTTCATGCCTCACCCAACTGGTTCTGACTGGTTACACACTGTTTCATTTGAATAATTAAGCAATACCTTTTTAAGGGGAAGGTGAACATTCGCCTTTCCCTTTTCTTTGTTTTTGTGCAGTATTCAAATTCGCTTTACATACTAAAAAACATCACGTTGAACTTTGAGAGGTGAGTGAATATGCTCCAGTACATTATCAGACGTCTACTGCAGCTAATTCCTGTATTGCTTGGAATGACATTTATCGTCTTCCTGATTATCCGGGCAATTCCCGGAGATCCTGCACTTGTCATTTTGGGACAGCAGGCAACTGAAGATGCCGTAGCGGCACTCAGAGAATCTCTGGGACTGGATAACCCATGGTACGTTCAGTACTTTCAATACCTTGGAAACTTAATGACTGGTGATCTGGGTGAATCCATCCGGACAAGAACACCGGTAAATGAAGAAATCTGGCCTTATCTGGCTACTACTTTTGAGCTTTCAATCTTTGCGATCTTCATTGCCGTGATTGTTGGTGTAAATGCTGGGATTATCTCTGCATGGTTCCAAAATTCATGGTTCGACTACACAGCAATGGTACTGGCACTTGTTGGGGTATCGATGCCAATCTTCTGGCTTGGTCTGATGATGCAGTACCAGTTTTCATTGCAGTGGGACTGGTTCCCGACAACCGGGCGTGAAGATGTTCGTAATCCGGTTAACGCGATCACGAACCTTTATTTAATCGATACATTAATTCAGGGTCGCTTTGATCAATTTGTTGATGTATTGAAACATTTAGTGATGCCTGGGCTTGCACTTGCAACGATCCCGATGGCCATTATTGCCCGCATGACCCGCTCAAGCATGCTTGAAGTCATGAAATCTGATTATATTCGTACAGCGCGTGCGAAGGGTGAGAAAATGTTTTGGGTTGTTTACAAGCACTCTTTAAAAAATGCTGTAATTCCTGTCCTGACAGTTATCGGTTTGCAGACGGGGCTACTACTTGGAGGAGCGATCCTGACTGAAACGATTTTCGGACTACCGGGAGTCGGACGATATATCTACGAAGGAATCTCATCACGTGATTATCCTGTCATTCAGTCCGGTATCTTAATTGTTGCCTTTATCTTCGTCATGATCAATCTGATTGTTGATATTCTTTATTCAATCATTGATCCGCGGATTCGTTATAACTAGAGAATGTTAGACAGGAGAGGAGTGACCGTATATGGGTGAACCGGCACAAAAACTGGAACCGGCTAATAAATCGCCTCAGGAGGAAACGATTTCTCCCTGGAAAGAGGCCTGGAGAAAGTTCAGGAAAAATAAAATTGCACTGGTAGGGACCAGTATTGTTTTTTTCTTTATATTAGTTGCGATCTTTGCACCGCTGATTGCACCGCAGGGTATTAATGAGCAGGACCTGCCAAACAGACTGCAGCCACCTTCCTCAGATTTCTGGTTTGGTACGGATGACTTTGGCCGTGATATCTTTTCGCGTGTGGTATATGGTGCAAGG
Source organism: Jeotgalibacillus sp. JSM ZJ347 (assembly GCF_044383825.1). NCBI lineage: Bacteria > Bacillati > Bacillota > Bacilli > Caryophanales > Caryophanaceae > Jeotgalibacillus > Jeotgalibacillus sp. JSM ZJ347. The sequence continues at coordinate 112,550 of NZ_JBISEN010000004.1, forward strand.
CTGTCTCTGACAGTAGGATTTCTTGCAGTAGTAGGATCAGCAATTGTCGGCAGTATGCTTGGCATCATTGCAGGCTATTATGGTAAATGGGTAGATACAATTATTTCACGCCTATTTGATATCATGCTTGCATTCCCAAGTATTCTATTAGCGATTGCCGTTGTATCAATTCTTGGACCTTCACTGCGTAACGCTTTAATTGCGATTGCCATTATTAATATCCCGAACTTTGGACGCTTAATCAGGTCCCGTGTATTAAGTGTAAAAGAAGAAGAGTATATTATGGCAGCAAAAGCAATCGGTATGAGTGACCGGCGGATTTTATTTTCACACGTACTGCCTAACTCAATGACACCGATCATTGTTCAGGGCTCACTTGCTGTTGCAACTGCAATACTTGAAGCCGCAGCACTTGGATTCCTGGGGCTTGGTGCACAGATTCCTGAGCCTGAGTGGGGCGCCATGCTTGCCGCATCAAGAGCATTGCTCGTACAGGCACCATGGACACTGTTCTTCCCGGGGCTTGCGATTATGCTTGCAGTACTTGGGTTTAACTTAATGGGAGACGGGTTGCGTGATGCACTCGATCCAAAAATGAAGACATAATAAAATTCCGCCGGAGTCCCCGGCGGAATTTTTTCATACACGCTTATTTTTAAGCAAATCCCTGATTTCAGTCAGCAGTTCTGTCTGTGGATCAACCACTGGTGCAGCTGCTTCTTTAGCCTCTTCTTTACGCTTAAAGCGGTTAATCAGTTTGACGAACAGGAAGATCGCAAAAGCGACAATAATAAAATCAATGACTGCCTGAATAAAGATGCCATAAGTTACCTCGGCATTTCCTACAGTGACGGCAAGTGCTGAAAAGTTAACGCCGCCCAGGATAATTCCAACAATCGGCATAATAATATTCTCTACAAGTGCAGTTACGATTTTTCCGAAAGCGGCGCCGAGTACCACAGCGATCGCAAGTTCAAGTACATTCCCCCGCATGGCAAACTCTCTGAATTCTTTCATCATACTTCGCATATTCTATTCACCTGCCTTTTTCTGCTTATTATATACCAATTGACTAATAGAGTGATAGACAAAGAAAAAACCGGCTGAACAATCAGCCGGTAACAGAAAAGAGTTCTTCCTGTTGTTTAATATATTCAATTGTACGATCATTAAATTCCTGAGGCTGGTCAATATTGCAGACGTGCCCGGACTTGCGGATCGTCACGTAACTTAATGAAGGATCCTTTTTGACAAGCGCTTCAACCGGCGCCCTGAAAAGGTAATCTTCCTGTCCCATCACAAAGAAAGTAGGAACGCCTTTATGATCAAGCTGTAACTTTGCCAGGTAAGGGTTAATCATTTTAGTGAGTGAAAACCACTTGATGAATTCCTTCTGGCACATTTTTTTTGCTGAGTTCACAAAAGCCAGACGTGATTCCTCATGATCTCTGTTCGGCATGATGATCCATGCAAACAGCTTGTAAAGCAGCATATAAGGAATAAAACGCTTTGTCGTACGTCCAACCCACAGCAGGAACTTGGTACGGATATCGAGCTGGATAATCGCACCGCACAACGTCTGGGAGCGTACATACTGCGTATACTCGCTTGTGATTGTCTGAACCACGATTGTTCCAAGTGAAATGCCGATAAAGTGAGAATGCTTAATTCCTTCCTGATCGAGTACATCAATCACTTCTCTGGCAATATCTTTAAAGGTATCTCCTTTTCTCCAGCGGCCGCGCTCAGACTGACCGTGTCCGCGAAGGTCAATAACAAGGACATTAAAATGTTTTCTATATTCTTTAATTTGCTTAAACCATATGCTTGAACTGCCTCCCGCACCGTGAATAAATGTCACCCATGGGAGGGACTGTTGTCTAAAATACGTTCGATAATGAAGCAAAGGGGCAACTCCTTTACAAACTTTTTCTTTTATAATCTAAACACACTATGAGTATCTTAATCAACCATTAAGAGGTTTCAAAATAGTAGTGTTTGTGCAGACTGCACCCCGGATTAAAGGCTGATTCGCAGGAAGGACAGCTTGAATCTGACTCCAGATATTCCTGAATGGTCAGCTCCGTTCCACATTTACCGCATAGAATTGCTTTTTCGCTAAAGTGTTCTGTTGGCCACACCTGTCTATTGCCACAGCCGCTCTCATCGTGACAGTTTACACATGGGAAGTATCTGCCGCAGCAATAAAATTTGATTGCTATAATATCTTTCTCGCTATGATAATGAGCACACCTTGTCTGTGGATCAACGATTGCACCATATACTTTTAGGCCGTGAATAAAATGTGTCGAATTCATGTTTTTCACCTCGATGACTTTAGCTTACCATAAGCCGCGTTTAATTTTTACAGGCTTCATGGAAGTTAGGGAGTGTTTGTCTTTTATAGAGTGACAGAGGACGTGAAGGCATTGCGTTCAGCGTTGATTGAATTGACTGGATGGATGAAGGGAATCTTTATCAAAGTGAAGAAAATAGGCACTGCGGTCCGACTGCTGAAGGAAATAATGTCGATTTTGAAGGAATCAATTCAGGATTGAGTGAATCAGCAGGCGATCTGAGGGTAATTATTCTCAAATTGAAGGGTTTTCTTATGAATATCAACAAAGCCAATTACTCAAAAAGGTGATATGATAGCGTTAACAAAAATTCAGAAGGTGATCTTATGCTTGTACTTGCCATGCTGGAACGTCTGGGGATTATCGTAACGGTTGCTTTTCTGTTGACGAGACTGCCGTTCTTTAGAAGACTATTTGACGCGCAGATGCAGATTAATGTCAGACAGAGGATTCTTTTAGTCATTGTATTTGGCTGTTTTGGGATTATTGGGACATATACCGGTATTGTCGTTAACCCTGTTGATGACTCTTTGAACAGGTGGACCACTGTGTTAAATGAAGATGAGGCGCTCGCTAACTCCAGAGTGCTCGGCGTTGTGGTTGCCGGGTTGCTCGGCGGCTGGCGGATTGGTGTGGGTGCCGGGATGATTGCAGGGGTTCACCGCTTTTTCCTTGGCGGCTTTACAGGGTTAGCGTGTGGACTTGCAACGATTGTAGCAGGTGCAATGGCAGGTATAATCTCTAAGAAACAAAAGAAAACAAGAATTGTCTCACCGCAAATTGCATTTATCGTAGGGGCTTCCGCGGAGGCTGTTCAGATGTTTATCATCCTCGGGGTTGCGCGCCCATTTGATCTGGCGCTCTCTCTTGTACAGGATATCGGTCTGCCGATGATTATCGCCAATGGCATTGGAACAGCGTTATTTGTTCTTATTATACGCAGTGTTATTCAGGAAGAAGAACGGATGGGTGCTGTGCAGTCCCAAAAAGCGCTTAGAATCGCAAATCTGACGCTGACACATATGAGAAAAGGATTAACACCTGTTTCAGCAGGAGAGGTCTGTGCCATTTTGTATAAGGAAATTCCGTCTTTAGCCGTTGCGATTACAGATCGTCATAAGATTCTGTCACATATTGGCAATGGTCTTGACCATCATGGGTCAGGTGAAGAAATCCGGACGGAAGCAACTAAATATGTGATTGCTTCTGGTCAGGGTATAACAGTTGGAAAAGAATCGATTCAGTGTGAAAATCCGGAATGTATGCTGCAGGCTGCAGTGATTGCTCCGCTGAAAAGAAAAGACCAGACCATTGGTACGCTGAAAGTCTATTTCTCTTCGGAGCGTATCATTTCTCCTATTATGCTTGAATTGATCACTGGATTATCAACCCTTCTCAGCCATCAGCTTGAAATTGCAGATGGTGAGAAGCACCGTGAACTTGCAAGGGAATCAGAAATTAAAATGCTACAGGCACAGGTCAGCCCACATTTTTTATTTAATGCACTGAACACGATCGTATCATTGATCAGGACAAACCCGGATCACGCGAGAAAGCTCTTAATCTCCCTTTCCGCCTTTTTCAGACAGAACTTAGCAGGGACAACAAGGAAAGTCTCTACATTAAGTGAAGAAGTGGAGCATGTAAAATCCTATTTATCCATTGAAGAAGCAAGGTTTTATGACCGGCTGGATGTAACCTATGAAATTGAAGACGACGCACTGATGGCTTCAGTCCCGCCACTTACACTTCAGCCGCTTGTTGAAAATGCAGTGAAGCATGGACTAAAGGGGAAAAGTGAGAATGGAAGGCTGGTTGTAAGAGCCGGTAAAGAAGGAGAAAGAATCAGAATTGAGGTTGAAGACAACGGAGAAGGCATTGATCAGGAGCGGATCGCCTCTTTGCTTGAAAGCCCGGTCACTTCAGAAAAAGGCACAGGCATTGGTCTATATAACCTGAATGAACGCCTGGTTAAAATGATAGATGAACAATCGAAGCTTACGATACAATCCGGAACAGGGGAAGGGACTGCCATCAGCTTTTCTGTCCCATGTCCAAGTGTAAAGCGTCTTGAAGAGGTGATGTAGATGGAGATACGTGCAGTGATAATTGATGATGAGCCGCTGAGCAGACAGGAATTACGTCACCTGTTAACTGAACATCCTGATATTCAAGTAATAGGTGAAGCACCTTCTGCAGAAAAAGCAATGGAGATCATCCTGACAAAGGAACCGGACGTGTTGTTTTTAGATATTGAAATGACGGGTATGAATGGAGTCGAGCTTGCAGAAACACTTCAGCGTATGAAAAAACCGCCGGCGATCATTTTTGCCACGGCCTATCCGGACTATGCGGTGAGAGCCTTCCGCGTGGAAGCTGTTGACTATCTGTTAAAACCGTTTGACGAAAACCAGCTAGCACAGGCAGTCAACAGGTTGAAAATAAGGCTGCAGCCTCCTGATACAAAGCCGGCTTCTGCAGGCAGGCTGCCTGTGCAGAGTGAGGACCGGATCATATATCTGGAGCCGAAAGAATTACTATACGTATACAGGGAAGGGCGAGATACTTTTCTTGTAAGCGAAAAAGGAATATATCCTACAAAGACATCTCTGAAGGAGCTCGAAGCGAAGTTGAAGCACTACTCGTTTTTCCGCGTTCATAAGGGTTATCTCGTCAATATCAAAAAAGTGGAAGAACTCGTTTCCTGGAGTACCAATGTATTTGAATTAAAAGTAAGAAATAGCGAGAAACTGATTCCAGTCAGTAGAAATTACGTAAAAGAGTTACGTGAAACGCTTGAACTGTGAAGAATCTCTTCATACAGTTCAGGCGTTTTATTTTACTTTTCAATCTGGAAATATGGCACGTTAACCGCTTTTTGTCCAAAAAATGAACAGACACGATAAAATGTAAGCGGATACAAAATAGCTGAGGGGGAAACAGAGATGGTTACATTTCTCGTCGCAATTGCCATATTAATTGTTGGGTATTTTACGTACGGAAAGTTTGTAGAGAAAATATTCGGGGTGAAAGAAGAACGCATGACACCTGCCTATGCGAATGCAGATGGCGTGGATTACGTACCAATGGATACAAAGAGAAATTCAATGATTCAATTACTGAATATTGCCGGCGTTGGTCCAATTTTCGGTCCGATTATGGGAGCGCTGTACGGACCGGTTGCATTCTTATGGATTGTTTTCGGCTGTATATTCGCCGGAGCAGTTCACGATTATTTAACAGGTATGATCTCGATCAGAAACAGAGGAGCTCATTTACCTGAACTTGCAGGAAAGTTTCTTGGGAAAGCATTCAGACACGTTGTGAACGCATTCTCAATTCTTCTACTGGTACTTGTCGGAACAGTATTCGTTACAGCACCGGCAGCATTAATTGCAGACATCTCGCCAGCATGGATTACAATGGGCGCAATCATTGTCTGCATCTTCCTGTATTATATTGTTGCAACGCTGCTTCCGGTTGATAAAATCATCGGACGTTTGTATCCGTTTTTTGGCGCGTTACTAGTCATCAGTGCGATCGGAGTAGGAGGAGCACTGGTTGTTCAGGGACATCCAATTCCGGAAATCACACTTGAAAATATGCATCCGGGCGGACTTGCAGTGTTCCCGCTGTTATTTTTAACAATTTCATGTGGTGCACTGTCAGGCTTCCACGCAACGCAGTCACCGATCATTTCCAGAACGACTCAAAAAGAGAGCCAGGGAAGAAAAATTTTCTATGGCATGATGATTCTGGAGGGTATTATTGCAATGATCTGGGCGGCTGCAGGTATGGCGCTGTTCAACGGTGCAGGACTGAATGAAATACTTGCTGCCGGTGGACCGGCTGCAGTTGTCAGAGAAGTCTCGATTACAACACTTGGCGCAATTGGCGGAACGCTTGCGATTCTTGGTGTTATTGTTCTTCCGATCACATCAGGAGACACTGCGTTCAGAAGTGCGCGTATGATTATTGCAGATTATATTAAAGTGGGTCAAAAGAAAGTGTCGAATCGTCTGTGGATTGCACTTCCGCTGTTTGTGATTTCAGTTGTGCTGACGCAGGTTGACTTTAACCTGCTGTGGAGATATTTCTCCTGGGCCAACCAGTCAACAGCTATGATCGCCTTGTGGGTAGGTGCGATGTACCTGGCACTGCAGCGTAAAAATTTCTGGATTGCAGCAGTCCCGGCAGCATTTATTACAATGGCAACATTTACTTATATTCTGAATGCGGAAATCGGCTTCAGGCTGCCGATTGAATGGGCATACGCAGGCGCTGCACTCATTACAGCAGCATCTATTGCAGCATTTTTCTACACTGTCAGAGCACGTCTTGCTGCAAGCGATTCAGGAATTCGACCAATCGTTGTGGATGAGGAACTTGAGCAGTCAGCTTAATAGGTTAACTGACAGTAAATGTATATAAGTGTTGTGTAAGCGTCATTTTCTTATCAGTCAATTTAATGAGAGTAAATTAACTTTACTATATCTAGTAACAAAGAAAACCTTCTTTTATCTTTAAGAAGGTTTTTTTCTGTCCATAATAGGAAATAACAGCTATATACGCGCTTATTATTCATTGTTTTAAGTCAGAAAATTCTATATATTTAAAAGAAGCAATGAACGCGGAAGGAGAATCCAATGTCTCTAGCTGAATGGTTATTTATCATTGTCAGTATCGCATTGATTGGGGAATTTGTATTCTTCCGCAATCGGGGTACAGGAGAAGGAGACCCGCTTGAGCAGAAGTCCTTTTACTATATTCTCTTAAGCCTGCTTGGCATGATCGGACTTGCGCTGATCCTGCAGGAGTTAAGAGGTACCGGGGCAGAAACACCTGTTACCTGGGGAGGACTCATTTTGTTTGCGATCGGCGTAGGTCTTAGATACTGGGGCATTCTTCATTTGAAAGCCCAGTTCACACGTCACGTAACAGTAAGGGAAGGGGACCAGATTGTCAGCACAGGTCCTTACAGTAAATTGCGGCATCCGCTTTATACCGGTCTTTTTTTTATTGGAACAGGTATGACACTATTTTTTGCAAGCATCATCGCAACACTTGCAGGAGCAGTTCTTCTGACGGTTACACTGTTAATCCGGATCCGTTATGAAGAGAAACTGCTGATTTCAAAGTTCGGACCGGAATATGAACAATGGATGAAGCACAGATACAGGCTGATTCCATTTATATACTGATAAAAAGGGAGTGGAAGTATGAAGAAAAAAGCAATCGTAGTTGGAGCAGGACTTGCTGGCATGTCAGCAGCAATTCGCCTGGCAGGAGACGGGTATGATGTAAAGATCCTTGAGAAAAACAGCAATGTAGGCGGCAAGCTGAATAAAAGAGAAGGAAAAGGCTTCAGCTTTGATACCGGACCATCCATCCTGACAATGCCATGGGTACTTGAACAGCTGTTCTCAAGTGTTCATAGAAGAGTAGAGGATTACATAACAATTGAAAGAGTCGAGCCGCAGTGGCGCACCTTCTTTGAAGACGGCACTAAAATTGATGTCACAAGTGACCTGCCGGATATGCTTGAAGAGATGAAAAAAGTATCGGGGGACACATCTGCGAAGCTGACAGAGCTGATTCATTACGCTGAAAATATGTACGAGCTCTGCATGAAGAGCTTCTATAAATACAGCCTTGCTGACCTGAAAGATCTGAAGCAGCATCATACGTTAAAAGAACTGATGGCGATGGACCCGTTAAGCACTGTTGCGGACGGTACAAAAAAACGCCTGAATAATAAGTACCTTGAACAGATGTTTAACTTCTTCGTCATGTATGTCGGCTCCAATCCTTACCAGGCGCCTGCGATCTTAAATCAGCTAATTTATGTACAGCTTGGTCTTGGTATTCACTACGTAAAAGGCGGCATGTACAACATTGCTGAAGGAATGAAGAAGCTTCTGAATGAACTCCGCGTAGATGTTCAGTTAAATACACCTGTTGATCACCTGGTGATTGAAGGTAAAGAAGTCAAAGGCATCCGTACGGCAGATGGTACGCTGCACGAAGCAGATATTGTCGTATCTAACCTTGAGGCCATTCCAGCTTACCGCAGCCTTATACCAAACAAAGAAGGCAAGAAAGAAGCGAAAAAGCTCAACAAAAAGTTTGTTCCAAGTGTATCAGGCCTTGTCCTGCTGCTTGGTGTGGATCGTGAGTTTACAGATCTGAAGCACCATAACTTCTTCTTCTCAGAAGACCCTGAGAAAGAATTCCATGATATTTTTGAAAAAGGAATTCCGTCAGATGATCCGACTGTCTATATCGGCATCTCAGCAAGATCAGATGAAACACAGGCGCCAAAGGGTAAAGATAACCTGTTCGTACTTACGCATGTGCCACCTTTAAAAGAAGGAGAGCAGGGTAAATACGACTGGGCGGAATACCGTGAGCTTGTTCTGGATAAGCTTGAGCGCAACGGTATGAAGGGTCTTAGAGATTCAATTGAGTTCGAATACCGCTTCACACCTGAAGATCTTGAGGAGCTTTACGGACCAAACGGCGGCTCAATCTATGGTGTCGCTTCTGATAAGAAAAAGAACGGCGGCTTCAAGATTCCGGCTAAGAGTGAGCTCTATGACAACCTCTATTTTGTCGGCGGATCGACTCACCCGGGTGGCGGCGTGCCAATGGTGACACTATCAGGTCAGCTGACAGCAGATCTGATCAAGGAACACGAAATGCAAAAGCAGCCTTTATAAGAAAGCTAAATCGAAAACTGTCTGTGATATCAGTTGAATCTGGTATCGCAGGGAGTTTTTTTGTGCGGAGAAAACTAAATATTTTTTGGAGTGACACAGGATTTTCCAATCACATGCAGAATATAAGTGGAAAAGGATGTAGGGGATGAGCCAACTATGAGATTAAAAAAATCTGCCAAAACCGGGTTGACCGTTATCACACTTACAACTGCAATGATTATTGCTGTAAATGTTTTTGCTTCAATTCCTGAATATCACGCTGACAGTGCTTCAGCTTATCTGAAAAAAGAACTCGCTTACGTAAGCGGACAGGGACAGGTGACTGACTCATTTAAAGTATACGGTGGAAATAACGGAGAACTGTATATCTGGTACGCTTTTGAAGAATTTCATGCTGAAGAAAACGAAACGGGCTCCGGTGCGTCGCTTGCAGTGAAGTTGCTGATGGAGAACGGAAGAGTCATTGGACATGAAGTACCTGAAGAAGGAGAACTGTATGAAGACAGTATGAAAAAGTTATTTCCTTGGTATGTCAGGTGGCGTATGCCAAGTGGTGACGTACCTTTAGCAATCGAGCAGGAAATTGATATTAAACAGGCACGCATGCTGGCAGCGCTTGAGGAAAGTGAAGAATAACGTTCATAGAAAAAACGGCCGGGGACGCCCGGCCGTTTTGAATATTACTTCTCTTCACGTGCTTTTCTTTCAGCCTTCAATTGTTTAGCCGTCTTCAACTTAGGACGCGGAAACTCTTTGCGCAGTAAGTTGAATAAGGTAAAGATCATAAACAGCAGAATCACTGTAAATGGTAAGGCTGATACAAGCGAGGCTGTCTGCAGACCTTCAAGTCCGCTGGCTACAAGCAGTACAGCTGCAATGGAGCCTAGCAGCACGCCCCAGATAATACGTACAACCAGAGGTGGATTAAGTCCTCCGCTTGTTGTCATACTACTGATAATGTATGTTGCTGAATCAGCTGAAGTGATCAGGAATGTCAAAATCAGCAGAATCGAAAGGACAGATAATACGGTTGATAACGGTAATTGATCAAATGTTGAGAACAATGCACTGGTTATATCATTATTAACAGCTTCTGCGATCGAAGCTCCCTGGAATAAATCAAGGTGCAGTGCAGTACCGCCGAATACAGCAATCCAGAGTATGGCAATTGCCGGAGGAACAATCAATACGCCGACAACGAATTCCCGGATCGTACGTCCTCTTGATACACGTGCAATAAATGCGCCGACGAACGGTGACCACGCAATTGCCCAAGCCCAGTAGAAGATCGTCCAGTCGCGCACCCACGTGCCTTCTACATATGGCTGAAGGCGCAGGCTGTAACGGACAAAGTTTGTAATGTAATCTCCTAGACCAAGTACGAATGTCTCCAGAATAAAGACTGTTGGTCCAACAAAGAATACGAATAGCATCAGTAAAAGGGCTGCGCCAAGGTTGATATTACTCAGCCACTTAATTCCTTTATCAATTCCGGTAGTTGTTGACAGCAGGAATAATGCAGTTAATACCAATGTGATCATGACCTGTACAAAAGCATTATTTGGAATATCAAGTACACTGTTCAGGCCGCCATTGATCTGTAGAATACCGAGTCCAAGAGATGTTGCAACCCCCATAACTGTCGCAATAACAGCAAGAATATCAATCGTCTGATTAAGCGGCTGCTTCATTTTTCCTTCTTTAATCATTGGTGACAGACTGGTTGAAATTAACCCATTCGTTTTTCTGCGGAACTGGAAGTATGCAATGATCAAGCCCACAATTGCGAACGTTGCCCACTGACTTACACCCCAGTGGAAAAATGAATAAGCCATTGAAAGCCTTGCACCTTCCTCGGTTAATGGCTCAACGCCGGCTTCAGGAGAGGTATAGAAATGGCTCATTGGTTCTGCAATGCCCCAAAAAACAAGACTTACACCAAAGCCTGCAGAGAATAACATTCCGATCCATGTGAAAACAGGATAATCCGGACGTTCGTCATCCCCGCCAAGCCTTACTCGTCCATACCTGCTTAGTGCAATAAAAATTAGAAATATGACAAAGAAGAACACAGCAAGCAGGTAAAGCCATCCGAACGATTGGGTTGTGAATCCGAACGCAGCATTCGCACCTGCGGCAAACTGGTTAGGTAAGAATGCTCCAATCAGAACAAGTGCAGCAATGATTGCAGCGGATATGTAAAATACCCTTCCAAGTGATTTTTTCTCTTTTTTCATATTGACTCCTTTCTGATGTCCTGGTTATTTTGATCCACCTTAGTGCTTAATTCCCTATATGTAAAATGACTAAACAGCTTATTGAAAAGTTTAAAATGGTGAGAAACAGTATAAAGTAACTGTAAAAATAAATGAGGCAGGTGCGGAAAATGACAGTTCCATTTTTTAAACAGTTCAGCCACCCGGAGGGAAAAGCAGGAAAAGTGGCTGGCTTCATCATGTCAAAAGAAAATCGAAAACTCAACCGATGGGCATCGGGCTGTCTCGATCTACACCCGGGCGAACACGTTCTGGAAATCGGCTTTGGTCCCGGTGTATGTCTGGAAAGCTTATTAAAAAAGGGTGTCACAGTAGATGGACTGGATGCCTCAGCAGCAATGGCTCAGCTTGCTGAAAAGAGACTGAAAAAGCAGCTTGAAACCGGGAAGGTAAGAATTATGCAGGGAAAGGCAGAGCATATCAATCTGCCGGAAAAATACTATGATAAAATTCTTTCAGTAAATAATTTTACAATCTGGGAAGACCCGGACCGTGCACTGGAGAAATTATATACAGCCTTAAAAGATGACGGCCGGATCGTGATTACAATGCAGCCAAGAGAAGAAACAGCAAGTCCGAATCTTACCAGAATGATGGGGAATGATATGTATCACCGTCTGGAGAAAGCAGGATTTGAACATGTTACACTTACGTACCGCAATTTCTGGCCCGAAATGGCCGTCACTGCTGTCGGCTTTAAAAAGAAGAGATAGAGGCAAACCATTTCTTTATCAGCCAAAATATTAAAGAAAAACTTTTAAAAACCGCTAGTCAATCATAGTGCTATCATTTATAATGAACAAGAAGTAAATGGAAAAGGGAGTGATGTACGATGAGAAACTTAAATGAGATCATTGTTTCAATTGTACACAACCCGTATGCCCATTTAGAGGCTTCCATCTAAGGAATAGGATCTTTCTGTTTAAACACCAGAAGTCCGCGGGTTTGTGTACACACACAAATCAGCGGACTTTTTTATTTGAAAACAGGAGGAACCAACATTGAATACATTAACAAAATTAGGATGGAACGAAAAATGGCAGGACAAAGCAGGTCAAACAAACCTCACACCTGCAAGAGTCATTACTGAATACAAAAACCTGTACAAAATACAAACGGACACCTCAATCCATTTAGCAGAAGTGACAGGAAAATACCGTCATCAGGCTATGGCGAGAGAAGATTATCCTGCAGTCGGTGACTGGGTAATGGTATCACTGCCTACAAATGAAGGGCACGCTATGATCCACCAGATGCTTGAGAGAACATCTAAATTCTCCAGAAAAGTAGCAGGGACAGTCACTCACGAACAAATCGTCGCAGCCAATATCGACCTCGCTTTTCTCGTCATGTCACTTAATCATGATTTCAATCTGAGAAGGCTTGAAAGATATCTGATCGCTACCTGGGAAAGCGGTGCAAACCCGGTAGTTGTTTTATCAAAAGCAGACCTATGTGAAAACAGCGCTGAAAAAGCAGCCGAAGCCAAAACCACTGCGATGGGTGTTCCGGTACTTGTCACCAGTGCCTACAGCGGAACAGGGCTCGATGAATTAAGAAGTCACATTCACGAAGGTGTGACGGTTGCTGTCATGGGCTCATCAGGTGTAGGGAAATCGTCGATCATCAATGCCCTGATTGGTGAAGAAAAAATGATGGTCAATGACATACGAGAAGATGACAGTAAAGGAAAGCATACAACAACACACAGAGAGCTGATTATGCTTCCGGATAAAGGTGTGATCATTGATACACCAGGTATGAGAGAACTGCAGCTGTGGGAATCAGACAGCGGTTTATCTCAGGGATTTCAGGATATCGAAACACTTGCAGAAGCATGCCAGTTCAGAGACTGCAGTCATGAAACAGAGCCCGGCTGTGCGATCCGTGAGGCAATTGAAGACGGGGAGCTTGAGCAGGACCGTTATGATAGCTACGTGAAGCTGCAAAAAGAACTTGCTTATCTTGATAGAAAATCGAACAAACGTGAACAACTGCTAGAAAAGAAAAAATGGAAAAAGATCTCTCAGTACCAAAAGCAGATTCACAAATAACCCACACATTCCGCGCCGCTCATCACCTTTGATGAGCGGCGCTTTAACATACCTGTCCGGGGAACGCGCTGCTGTCCATGATATAATAAATGTGTACAGCAAGTCTAAAGGAGGCGTGTCCGGATGAAATCGATGTTTCAAAAAGCAATGGGTGAGGACTTTGACAAGCTGCATCCATCACTGCAAAAAAAATATGCACTGAATAGTTCATCTGACTATAAAGTCATTACCAAAGGAACGATGCACGAAATTAAGGGTGGATCCAGGCTGGTACGGAAAGTATCTCACTTAGGTGTAAAAATGAATTTTGCTTTTCCTGAGAGGGGAGAAGAGATTCCTTTTTATATGGAGAACGCTGCATACCGTGACAGGCACGGCCGGGAAACAATGTCCTGGAGACGAAGCTTTACATTCCCGGAAACAGTACGCTGCTTTTATGACAAAATGAAAGAAGGAGAGCAGCCGAATTCTGTCGATAATTTCACAGACCAGTGGGGGATTGCACGACTGCCGCTTAACCTGAAAGCGACCAAAACGGGTGGAATGCTGTTAACGTCACGTGATATGACACTTCATATAGGAAAGAAATATATGAAAATTCCAAGGATACTTGGTGTGAGGGCAACAGTACTTGAGGAATACAATGATCAGACTGAACTTTTTGATGTTCATATTCATATTTATCAGCCTTTATTCGGAACAATTTTATCTTATAAAGGATCTGTTGAAATGTTATTTCCAAAGATGGATGCCGGGGAGTAGAGATGCTCTCCGGTTTTTTTAATGGCGGCGGAGTAGGTCAAATGACATAATTCCACGAACCACGGCGATTATTCTTTGAACCACCGGAGTTATTCTCCGAACATCATTAAACATTCCACGAACCATCAAGACAGCCGCAGCCACGCCCTGCAAAAACACAACAAAAAACCCGGAAAGTCTCCGCTTCCCGGGTCATCTCATAATAATTTATCTCGCACCTGCAGTTGCTGCAAGTGAAGTCGCAATTGGTCCATTCCATTCGCTCATACCTGGTGACACACGGATCAGGTTCTCACGTCCATTAGATCTGATGTTGTCACAGGCAGCCTGACTGCGTTTTCCTGATTTACAAAGAACATATACTGTTTCTTCTTCAGGAAGTGCAGCAATATAGTTTTCTACCTGAGCAAGTGGTACTGAGTGAGCACCAGGAATGTGTCCGCCGGCATACTCTTCAGGCTCACGTACATCAAGAATGACTGCAGGCTTTTCAGCAATAATCGCTTCAAGCTCTTCATTACTAATAGACTTCAGCTCAGTCTTTGGCACATATTGCTTCTTTTCAACGCGCTTAATATAGTGTACCTGCACGTTTCCTTCTTCAGAACCTGACAGGTATTCATTACCTGTAGACTTACACCATGCCTTCATATCTGCAAGGGAACCTTTATCAGTCGTTGTGATTTCAAGCACTTCACCTTCCTGAAGGTTCGCCATTGATTTCTTCGTACGTACGATTGGCATTGGGCAAGCTAAGCCCTTTGCATCTAACTTGTGATCTGCATGCATAATATAAAAACACTCCTTGGTTAAAGTTGATTCATTCCGCCGCGGACATTCGCAACGTCTTTAAATCCTTTTTTCTTTAAAATTTTTGCAGCCTGCGCACTGCGCATTCCGCTTTGGCACAGGACAATCGTTTCTTTTTCCGGGTCAAGCTTTGATGTCTGATTTGGCAGCTTGCCAAGCGGTATATTGTCAAACCCTCTCATATTACGAGCCTTGAATTCTCCAGGTGTTCTCACATCGATCCACTGGGAATCCTTTGTTTTTTTCATCGACTTTAATTCATCCGGGGAAATGGTGCGTACACCCTTCGCCGGCATCATACGCCAGACGAAGAACAGTACAACTGCACCAATTAAAATCCATTCGATACAATATGAGCCCCTTTCTTAGTTTGTTACAACTTCTTTAGGGCGGTTATTAGACCATGCGTTGAATCCGCCGTTCAGGTGTGTCACATCGTCAAATCCCAGTGCGAGCATGACACTTGCAGCGATTGCAGAGCGTGCACCTGACTGACAGTGAATTAATACAGGCTTATCTTTATCAAGCTCTTTACCTTCCGTGCGGAGGTGTCCAAGCATTTTGTGTTCAGTTCCTTCAATACGTCCACTGTTCCACTCGGAATCGTTACGCACATCGATCACCTGATAATCAGTCAGATCCTTCTGCTTCGCAAACTCTTCAGTATCAACAGACTGATACGTTTCAGTTGCAACAGATTCAATCAGTGATGGTTCAGCAAGCTTCACGACGTTATCTAAATGAATAGAACGCAGAATCTTCATTGCTTCTTCAGCCTGATCTTTTTCAACAACAAGCGCGATGTTTTCATCATAATCCACTAACCAGCCTGACCAGTTTGGCAGCATCTTGCCAAATGGGATGTTGATTGAACCCGGAACAAGTCCTTTTTCAGCTACTTTAGACTGGCGTGTATCAAGCAGAATGTTGCCATCCTGCTTGCTGAATTCAACTACGTCTTCTGCATTTTCGAACCATTCAACTGATGGATCTTCAACAATTGCTGGTCCAAGCTTATTCACTTTTTTCATTTGAGCGAAATATTTTGGTGCTTCCGGCTGATCCTTCAGCAGTTCCTCAATAAATTTCTGCTCATCCTGCTCATTCAGTGCCCAGTTGAACTGTTTTTCATAACCGACAGTTGACTGAGGAACAGCGCCAAGTGATTTACCACAAGCACTTCCTGCGCCGTGACCAGGCCAGACCATCATATGATCAGGCAGCTCTTTGAAGCGCTGAAGAGACTTGAACATTGACTTCGCACCGGTTTCAGCAGTACCTGCAGCACCTGCAGCTTTCTCAAGTAAGTCAGGACGGCCGATATCGCCAACGAAGACGAAGTCTCCTGTAAAAATACCCATTGGCTTATCAGCACCGCCGCCAAGGTCAGTTAATACAAATGAGATACTCTCAGGGGTATGACCTGGTGTGTGCATGACTTCAAATTTAATATTTCCAATCTTGAACTCGTCGCCGTCATTCAGCGGCTGAACATCCAGATTGTCTGTATATTGATATTTCCAGTCGTTGTCGCCTTCATCTGAAAGGTAAAGCTTTACGCCGTGTTTTTCAGCGAGCTGACGTGCGCCGGAAACAAAGTCTGCATGAATGTGTGTTTCAGTTGCAGCTGATACGTTGAGTCCTTCTTTTTTAGCATCTGCAAGAATTGGCTCTATGTCACGCGGCGGATCAATCAGAATTGCTTCGCCTGTACGCTGGCATCCTACTAGATATGAATATTGTGCAAGTTTGTCATCAAAATAAGAACGGAATAACATAATTTAAACTCCTCCTCGATCGTTTCACAGAGATTTACGTTAATACCCTGTGGGGTATATTTGTATTAAATCATCTTCCGATCATAAATGCAACCCCAAAGCTTAAAAAACTTTTGTGTTTACAATTTACCCGATTCAACGTACAATCATGCTTATGAAATAATTCCGATAAGAATAGGTGGGTTTTTAATATGAAGAAAACATTAGCAGCATCATTACTATTAACAGGGGTTCTTGCAGGATGCGGATCTTCTGAAGAAGAAGGAAGCAATAGCTCATCAAGTGAAGATCTGAGCCTGCTTGAATCAATTCAGGAAGAAGGCGTTATCAAGGTAGGAACAGAAGGCACATATGCACCATTTACGTTCCATGATGAGTCAGATGCCCTTACAGGGTATGACGTAGAAGTAATGAATGAAATTGCCGAGCGTATGGGCGTTGAGGTTGAATATAATGAAACACAGTGGGATTCAATGTTTGAAGGACTGAACTCAGAACGTTTTGACGTCATTGCCAACCAGGTTGGTATTAACGATGAGCGTCTTGAAACATATGATTTCTCTGAGCCATATACATTATCATCAGCAGTCGTTGTCGTTCCTGAGGATAACAGTGAAGTATCAGCATTTGAAGATATCGAAGGTAAGCAGTCTGCACAGTCACTGACAAGTAACTATGCTGATATCGCAACTGAGTACGGAGCAGAGCTTGTACAGGTTGAAGGACTTGCGCAGGCAATTGAACTGATCAAAACAGGCCGTGCGGAAGTAACGGTAAATGATAAGCTTGCTATTCTTGATTTCCAGAAGCAGCAGCCTGATGCAGGTATCAAAATTGCAGCAGAAGAAAGTGATGTATCAGAAAGTGCATTTATGTTCCGTCAGGGGAATGAAGAGCTTGTAGAAGAGTTCAACAAGCACCTTGCAGATATGAAAGAAGACGGTACTCTGACAGAAATCTCTGAAGAATGGTTTGGCGAAGATGTTTCTCAGTAATTTTATCGTTGGGACAGCGGTTTTTGATTGGGAGTTATTCTGGTCGTCAATCGGTCCAATGATTGAAGGCGGGATCAAAGCAACGATCCCGCTTACACTTATTTCTTTTGCGATTGGACTGGTACTTGCAATCGTGACAGCACTTGCACGTATCTCCTCAAGTAAAACGCTTGGGGGTATTGCCCGTGTCTATGTATCTGCCATAAGAGGGACACCGCTGCTTGTTCAGCTATTCATCATTTTTTATGGACTGCCTAACCTTGGAGATGCTTTCGTCTTACAGCCATTCCCAAGTGCAGTCATAGCGTTTTCACTGAATGTCGGGGCTTATGCATCTGAAATTGTGCGTGCGTCAATCCTATCTGTGCCCAAAGGTCAATGGGAGGCGGGGTATACAATTGGTATGACCCGGAGACAGACACTATTCAGAATTATTCTCCCGCAGGCAGCACGCGTGTCAATTCCGCCACTGTCAAATTCATTTATCAGCCTTGTAAAAGACACCTCTCTCGCATCACAAATCCTGGTTGTTGAGCTGTTCCGTAAATCGCAGGAAATTGCAGCAAGAACGTATGATTTTCTTCAGCTCTACATCACAGCGGCTTTACTGTACTGGATTGTCTGCTTTATCTTGACACTCGTTCAGGACAGAATTGAGAAGAGGCTGGACCGCTATGTGGCAAAGTAAGGAGGACCAGAAATGTTAATCAATGTGAAAAATCTTCATAAATCATTTGGCGATCTGGAGGTTTTAAGAGGCGTTGACCTTGAAGTGCCAAAAGGAAATGTTGTCGCGATTATCGGTCCTTCAGGTTCAGGTAAGACTACATTTCTGCGTTGTTTGAATGCACTTGAAATGCCAAATGCCGGACAATATGAGTTTCATGATGGCTTTAAAATGGACTTTTCAAAAACGCCTAAAACAGAAGAAATCCTGAAGCTTCGCAGAAAATCCGGTATGGTATTTCAGTCATATAACCTGTTTCCACATAAAACAGCGATTGAGAATGTGATGGAAGGTCCGGTGATCGTACAGAAGCTGAAAAAGTCAGAAGTACGCACCAAAGCAGAAGACCTGCTCAAAAAAGTCGGACTGGAAGAGAAAATGCATCTATACCCTCACCAGCTCTCAGGCGGACAGCAGCAGCGCGTCGGCATCGCCCGTGCACTTGCCATACAGCCTGAACTGATGCTGTTTGATGAACCGACATCAGCGCTCGACCCTGAACTTGTAGGCGAAGTGCTCAGTGTCATGAAAGAGCTTGCCAGAGAGGGCCAGACAATGGTTGTAGTTACACATGAACTGAAATTCGCAGAAGACGTTGCGGATCACGTCATGTTCATAGACGGCGGTGTCGTTGTTGAACAGGGACCGCCAAAAGAGATTCTAAAAGCACCTAAAGAAGCGAGAACGAAGCAGTTTCTGGATCGTGTGTTGAATCCGTCATAATTTTTAGTGAGAATCCTCGTAGCCGGTGGTGGCTGCGGGGGTTTTGTTTTTTTCAGGGGAAATGGGTGGTGGAGCAATGATGGCGCGGTTAGGTCAAATTACACTATTTCCGGAACAAGGTGTGAAATTTTCGGAACCACCGCTGAAATCTCATGGACAACAGTGGGTATCTCCTGAACACGACATGTAATCTCAGGGACCACACACGAAATCTCCTGAACACCAACCACCAGCCCAAAATTCCAATTGCATTATCCACCGAATTTTGTGACAATATTACAATCAATCAGAACAGGAGCTGAGTTTATGCCATCTGCAATCTTTTTCGATCTTGACGATACACTTTTATGGGACAAAAAAAGCATTGAAACCGCGCTTGAGAAAACAGTGAAAGACGCCGGTAAGCTGTATGGAACGAACCCTGAAGAACTTCTTACAGCAGTAAAAGAAGCGGCGCCGCGTCTATATCAGGAATATGACTTTTACGATTTCACAAAAATGATCGGGATCAACCCTTTTGAAGGACTCTGGGGACAGTTCGGTGATCCGGTTCATTACAAGTTCCGGGAAATGGGTGCAGAGATTCAGGAGTACCAGCAGCGTGTCTGGCAGACTGCGCTCAAATCACAAGGCATTGATCAATCCGGCGAAACGCTCAGAGAAAAATTTATCAGCCACAGAAAAAGTTCTCCATTTCTATATGAAGAAACGCTTGATGTACTAGATCAACTCAAAGAACAGTATCAGCTTGTCATCGTCACAAATGGTGCGCCATCATTGCAGCTTGAGAAGCTCCGGATCACACCTGAGCTGGTGCCATACTTTGACCATATCGTGATCTCTGGGAATATCGCAGAAGGGAAGCCGGGGCAGCCTATTTTCGAGCATGCTTTGAGAGTCTCAGGTCAGTCTGCAGAGGAAGTCTGGATGATCGGGGATAATCTGAAAACGGATATTCTTGGTGCCAATCGGGCAGGTATACATAGCATATGGATTCAGCATGATGCGTCTGCTGAGCCCGGTGAAGGTGATGGGAAACCTGACAGAATCATCAGTCGCCTGAAAGAAATTACAAATCTGCTGTAAAATTTGAAACCTTTATGTGTGAAATTCCGTAAAGAAGGGGATAAGGAAATCATACATATTACATTACTGGGAGGTAATCAAATGAAAAGAACAGCAGAAGGTGCCTTAACGATTATTGGAATTGTATTAAATGTGCTGATGATCGTCGGTGTGTTTTTAATGAGTGCGTTATTTAGTGACCCTACAGTGCAACAGGATATTGAAACAGAATTTCAAAACGATCCTGCGTTAGCTGAGGCAGGAATAGATCCGGCCATGATCACAGACTGGTTTGCAAACCTTGGTGTTTTCTTCAATGTAGTCGTCATTATCAGTACAATCTTAAGCTTAATCGCAGTATTTGCAATGAAGCGTAATAAGAAGCCAAAACTTGCAGGCGGATTGTTAATCGCAAGTGCACTGGTTGTAGGTGTAGCAACACTTCTAATCGGCTGGCTGCCGGCACTATTATTCCTCATCGCAGGCATTATGTGCTTTGCACGCAAACCGAAAGTAGTAGAAGATCCTTATCAGCGTACAGATGATGAAATGAGACCACTCTAAAATAGAAACGCGCTGTTCCTTAAAAAGGAGACAGCGCGTTTTTTAATCATTAGCTTTGTTAAAGGTCATTGTTGTTTCTGCACAGCTGTTGATTGTAGAGGAAAGCGTCCCCCCTGGAGCTACAATCAACAGCCAACTTTAAAATAGCCTAATCTTTAATCAAACAGCACGTCCGGCAGTTTTTCTTGCCAGGCAGCATATATTTATAGCAGCATGTACTTCTGACACGTGCATCCTCAAGCTGCCGTTTCGCTTCAAAATTCTCCAGGTGAGTAAACGGATTCGGCTCATCTTCCCCAAAGAAATCCTCTGACACAATCTGCTGCCAGTGAGCATCCCAGTCCTGCTCCTTGAGCCCTTTTAATTCAGGAGCCAAACTTTGATAGAACCATCTCAGATAAATGAAAAAGTTTTCCCACAGCACAATCTGCTTCACCTTACCAGCTTTTTCAACAGATTGAATCAATGGCTTCACCCAGTCCACATATAATTTCCGCAGTAATACATTCCAATCAGGATTATCTTCATAAGACTGTATCCCGCTCAGGTGTACACCAAGCTGAAAAGGTGCCTCTTTGTCATGAACGAGTCTGACATCGGAAGACGCCAGATCCCAGGCTTCACCGCTTTTATAGTGGGCAAGCAGTACGCTGACCAGTGTAAAAGCCGTCCGCTTCATTGAAAGGGAGCCTGCCACCATCAGTCGTGGTGCTTCCTGGATCCGCTGAATATAAGCAAGGTCATCTGCGACAGTATCTGCCTCCAGCCAGTCTGCAAGCTTCCACTCTGTTCCAAGTTCAGTCTCACTGAACCTGACTGGAAAAGCATCTTCTATATATGAGAAAAGTTCCTGTTGATTCACGATTTTTTGCCCCTTTCCTTAAATAAAAGATAGATAAAGTAAGGTGCGCCAATTGCTGCTGTGAATACACCAGCCGGAATCTCAAGCGGTGCAGCAATTAACCGTCCCATCAAATCTGCCAGCATCACAAGCGCGGCTCCGATCAGTGCTGACATTGGAATCAGCGAACCGAACGATGAGCCAATTAACTTTCTCGCGAGATGTGGCGCCATCAGACCGACAAAGCCAATGCCGCCTGCAAATGCAACAGATCCTCCAACAAGTCCCGTGCTGATCAGCAGGATCAAGATCCGCTGCTTAGACACAACCGAACCCATTGATGTACTGATATCATCGCCGAGTTCAAGAAGGTTTAGATGCCTGGCCATTAAAAGAGCTGCAAGGAACAGTACAGTTACCCATGGGAGAAGAATCCATACCTGGCTCCATGTAGACCCATTGACTGAACCGGTGATCCAGATATTTGCCTGACTTGCCCGGTAAATGGGTCCAATCAGCATCAGCATCGTTGTAATGGCATTTGTAAATAAAGATAACCCGATTCCAATGAGTACAAGGCGAATTGGTGAAAGTCCGTTTTTCCAGGAAAAAATATAAACCAGTACAGCAGCGATCAGTGCGCCGAGAAAGGCTGCTACCGGAAGCCATTGAATCGAAACGGACAATGCCCCATTTGAGTCGCTGAACAGCACAAGAAATCCGACAACAAACACACTTGCACCGCCTGATATCCCAATTACATCAGGTGAAGCGAGCGGGTTTCTGACAATACCCTGAAGCATCGCACCGGCAACAGCAAGTGCAACACCGACGAGCAGCGCAATCAGTACACGCGGCAGTCTGAACTCCCGGATCACAAGCTCGTTAAGCGGTTCACCCATACCTAAAAATACTTTAATAATATCGAGTGGAGAAACCCAAACCTCACCTAACCCGAGGCTGATAAGAAAAGCCCCGATGACGATCACAAGCGCGACGGCAACACTGATTGTCGTACGCTTATCAAACAGGAAAGAAGGTCCTTTATTTCCGAAACGGACAGTTTTAAAACGGCTCATGATGAAGCACCTACCTTTCTTGCGATATAAATAAAGATAGGTGTGCCAATAATAGCCGTCATGACGCCAACAGGGATTTCCTGCGGCATAATCACGTATCTTGCTGCAATATCAGCTACAAGCAGCAAATTTGCGCCAAGCAGCGCAGACATCGGCAATAACACTCTATGATCCACGCCAATCCATTTTCTCGCTAAATGAGGAATCATAATGCCAATAAAGCCAATCGGACCAGCGACTGATACTGCTCCGCCGGCAAGGAGCACGACAATGATACCAATCCAGATTTTTAAAGGACCGGTTTTCACGCCAAGTCCATTTGCCACATCATCACCCATTGCCAGAATATTGAACGACCTCGAAAAGATCAGTGCAATGATAAAGCCTGCAATAAGATAAGGTAGCGCAGTCTGCAGTAATGCCAGATCACGCCCCTGCACAGAACCGGCCAGCCAGAACATAACAGACTCAAGCGCTGATTCGTTCAATACTAGGAGCCCTTGTGTAATTGATGCAAAAAGGGCCGATAACGCTGCCCCTGCAAGCGTCAGCTGAAGCGGCGATAACCCTCTCTGGTCCAGTGAACCTAATCCGAAGACAGCAGTAATCGCAACGGCTGCCCCGATAAAAGCCAGAATCGCAAAGGCGTGAAGAGAGCTGACATTTAACACTGTAACCCCGATCACAACCGCAAGCCCTGCACCTGCATTTACACCGAAAATACTCGGTGACGCAAGCGGATTTTTAGTCAGCGTCTGCATCAGCACACCTGACACTGCTAAAGCAGCGCCAACCATTGCTGCAATCAGCGCTCTCGGTATCCTGACATTTTGTATAATCAGATGGGCATTTGATCCGTCAAAATCAGTGAATGACTGGACAATCTGCTGCACTGAAGTTTGCTGATAGCCAAACCTCACACTTGCAAATAAAAGCAGCAGCATACAAACAAATGCCCCTGTAATTGAAAAGAACGTAAAAAACTTTGAAGATTTCATAGTAAAAGATCCTTCCTGAAACAAGTAGGTCCATTATATCGAAAAATCTGTTAAATGAAAACGGTTTTCATTTAGCTGTTGACACTGAGCAGGCAGTTGATTATGCTTGAAATGTAGTGAGAATCATTATCAATATTTTAAATACAGGGAGAGTCAGAAATGAAAAAGTTTAGTTTATTATTACTTTTAATGAGTGTTGCAGCTCTTATTCTTGCAGCATGCGGCGGGTCATCAGAGTCAACAGATGAAGAATCAGCTGACAGCGGAGAAACAGCTGAAACATATACAGTCGAACATGCAATGGGTACGACTGAAATCGAAGGAACACCGGAAAAAGTTGTTATTTTAACAAATGAAGGAACTGAAGCATTACTATCCATGGGCGTTACACCAGCAGGAGCGGTTCAATCATGGACTGGCGACCCTTGGTACGATCATATTGCTGATCAAATGGAAGGTGTGGAAGTTGTCGGAACAGAGAGTGAAGTAAACGTTGAAGCGATCGCTGCACTTGATCCGGATTTAATCATCGGTACAAAACTTCGTCAGGAAGCAGTATATGAGCAGCTTGAAGCCATTGCACCAACAGTGATGTCAGAAACACTAAAAGGTGACTGGCAGGAAAACTTTGAACTATATGCTAAAGCACTGAACAAGTCTGAAGAAGGCGAACAGGTAATGGCAGACTTTGAAACACGCGTTGACGAACTGAGCGGTCAGCTTGAAGAGGGCGGTCACCTTGAAAAAGAAATCTCAATGGTTCGCTTCCTTGCAGGCGATACGCGAATTTACCATAAAGACTCATTCTCAGGCATTATCCTCGACCAGCTTGGCTTCGCACGTCCACCAGAACAGGACGTTGATGACTTCGCAGAAAAAGGGGTCACAAAAGAACGTGTAGAAGCAATGGAAGGTGACGTACTGTTTTACTTCACATACGATACAGGAGACGGTGAAGCAAACCAGAGCGCAGAAGACTGGCTGAATGACCCGTTATTCCAGAACCTTGAAGTCGTTCAGGAGGGCAACGTACAGGAAGTAAGTGACGCGATCTGGAACACAGCAGGCGGCGTTCTTGCAGCCAACGTCATGCTTGATGACATTGAAGAGTATTTCTTAGCTGAATAAGTTTGATGGCGCTCTGCTGATGCAGGGCGCTTTTTAATGCAGCCTAAAAAAACCCACCCAAATGTTTCCCAGACCCCACTTCGTGGAAATACTAATACCATGACCAACAAAAGGAGTGGAGTATCAATGAATCAGAAAGAATTAAAAGACCATATATTGAATGTACTTGAAAACAATAAGACAGGAACGCTTGCGACAGTAAAGAATAATCGTCCGCATTCGCGTTATATGACTTTTTACAATGAGGGGTATGTACTTCATACGCCGACAAGTGTTGATACACATAAGGCTGAAGAAATTGATGAAAATCCGTTTGTGCATGTGCTGCTGGGCTATGAGGGAGACGGATACGCAGATTCTTATGTAGAAGTTGAAGGTACGGCTGTGATCCGTGATTCGCAAGAGATGAAGGAGAAGCTTTGGAATGACCGTTTCTCTAACTGGTTTGAAGGGCCGGATGATCCGAAATATGTCGTGCTGGAAATTGAACCGACGTCTATTCGCCTGATGAATTCAGGGGAAAAGCCGCAGTCGCTTGATTTAGATAAATAAAGTTGAGCTCTAATCGTCTTTCCGGCGGTTAGGGTTCTTTTTTTGCAAAAGGAGCATGATGACGATGCCGAAGCTTATCATAAATAAAATTCCGATGCCAAACAGCACTTGAAACACCCAATCCAGCGCACTTTCCATTTAAACCTCTCCAATCATGTGAAATTTACCTCTCATTCTAATATAATGTAAGGAGATGTTAAAGCAGAACGGAGGCGTACATAAATGGAATGGAAATGTAACAGCTTTGATGAGCTGTCTGCTCGGGAACTGCATGATGTTTTAAAGGCGCGCGTGGATATTTTCGTTGTAGAGCAGGATTGCGCATATCACGAGGTGGATGGATATGATCCTGAATCCTGGCATCTTCAGCTGCTGATTGATGGAAAGCTTGCTGCCTATGCAAGGTTAATGAAGGCAGGGACGAAGTATAACAAAGCGTCGATCGGAAGAATTATTGTCGTTGAGGAATTCAGAAGCCGACAGCTTGGTCGTCAGCTCGTGCAAAAGGCGATTGATCTGATGAAGGAGTGGGGCACAGAAGAAATTATGCTTCAGGGGCAGACTTACTTAAGAGATTTCTACCGGTCATTCGGCTTTGAAGAAATTTCAGTGGAATATCTTGATGATGGAATCCCTCACGTAGACATGCTGTTAACAATCAATCAGACAGAAAAGAGTGAAAAGTCATGAGCGGTAAAAAGAGCGTAATTGCAATTGTTGCATTGGTCGTGGTGATGATTATTCTGATCTTTATTCTCATGCTCAATTTTGACCCGGAACAATATGCGCTGTCAGCAGAAGTGCTGACAGAAAGTGAAAATCTCCTGTCAGCATCGTGACAGGAGATTTTTAAATATAGACAGCCCTGGCTGCTAGGTTACCATTAAGCTTTTTCTACCACTTTATAATTTTCATGAGAGACAACTGTGAAGTTTGTACCGTAATCTAAAAGCAAAGCGTCCTCTTCTGATATACTTACAATCACAGATCGTTCGAGAATTTTTGTTACTTCGCCAGTGATATCAAAGCCGTGGCGTGTAAATTGTACTTTCTGTCCTACATTAGCCTGTGTCATATCAGCACCCCATATTCTTAAAAAATAATTTGTAACGGACTGCACACTATTATACATCAGCTGAGCCGTTTCTTTAAATCCTACGTCTATTTACTAGATATATACCCCATTAGTACTTATGTATTCTACTATAAATAGCCCTGAATAGGGTGAAATTTCTGTAATTTCACGAAAAAATCACTGGGACTGTCGATCAGGTCTGCAGTCTGATAGAATAAACGTTAGCTGATTTAAAGCGGAGGGCCTGATTGAATGAAAAGTAAACGATCATTTTGGTTCACAGCCGGCGGTTACAGCATTATTATACTGTTAATTACATTAGCAGTGACACTGAATGTTTATCCTGGCGGCTATGGCTATATTTATGACGAAAATGCGCAGCAGTTAACGCTTGAGCGCGGTATGTTTGTAAAAGAAGCTGTCACGGTTGAGGTAAATGATGATAACACACTCAGATATTTACTGTTTCAGGACGAAGTTAATCGTGCGATCCAGTCCTGGGTATTATCACTGACACTCGGAATTTTCGCTGTCTATCTGCTGCAGCGTGTCATCCCTGCCTTTCAAAAGAGGAAAGAAGAAGGCGTCAAAGTGAAAGATATCCTGCATGCAGTTTTGCTGATTGTCTCAGTTGTCATGATGATCATGCTGCTGATCTCACTCAGCGGAAGTATTCAATATATGGAGCAGGTATTTACTACAGCTGTGAATTAGAAATCCCGTCTTGCACGGGATTTTTTATATGATAAAAGAAATGAATTTTCTGACAAGTTATGATAGGATTAGACTATCTTGTATAGCAAAGCGGGTGTGTGAATGCGTAGAAAAAGAAGCAGATCTTCAGGCGAAGGGCTCATAAATCTTACTTTCACAATCATTTACATCAGCTACTGGTGGTTAATTCTTCAGGAGATTTTTCAAGGAGCGTCTCATTTTATTTACATAAGCTTTGTTCCATTTATCGGGCTGATGTTTCTGCACTCTCTTGCTACAAAATGGCATGAGCGCCGCAAGGAAAAACAGCTTGTAGAAAGCGTTGAAAAAAGCATTGCAAGATACAAGGACCGGATCAAAACCGGAGCATGAAACTGCCGAAATGAGCCCGGCGGTTTTTTTATGTTTGAATCATTTCTTTACAATCAAAAAAGAAGTACTGCATGTTGGCAGTACTTCTTTAGAAATAGCTATGTTATAGTCCAATGTAATTTTAGCATAGCTGGTGATTGGAGCGTAAGGGGGACGACTCCAGCAGGAGAAATCGGACAGGTGAGACCCCGCAGTGCGAAGCGCGAGGAGGTCATATGGGACCACAAAACGGTCCGTCCGTGCGGAAAGCGTTCCCCCTGGAGCGGAAATCACCAGCCACCTTTAACAGAGCCTTAGATATAAATCGGTCCTTGTCATTACCTATCTCGACTTCACAAGCAGCTGCACAGCTTCATTAATATAATCCGCTGAGTCCTCACCCTTTTCAGCATTACGCAGGCACTCCTCGAGGTTTCGTGCCACAATCAGACCGATTGTGCGGTCCAGAGCAGTGCGCGTCGCAGAAAGCTGAGTGACAACATCTCTGCAGTCCTTGCCTTCCTCCATCATTCGTAAAATCCCTTTTATCTGTCCTTCAGCTCGTTTTAGACGATTTATTTGCTGTTTATCATATTCCATAGGATGAGCTCCTTTGATTTGAATTTCTAACTACTTATATCGTATAAGGCTACTCGGGATTTGTAAAGAAGGACGCGTCTTACTTTTGTATTGAAAAAAGGTCTTCAAGCTTGTCTTCTAAAAACTGGTGCGCATCCACAATCCCCTGATTATAGACTGCCGGTGCAAGTTCTTTTAAAAAGAAATCAAGAATCAGTGTAGCTTTCAATTGGCCGACCTCTTCATCGTGTTCATGAAGAAAATATGTCTGAATCTGATTTGTCATTTCGTGTTTTACTTCAGTACTTAAAGAAAATGGATCCTTCATTTTATCTCCTCCTGAATGAAAAAAATGCCGGATAGACCGGCATTACTTTACTATGATTTTTTCATATACTGCTGCATATCTTTTTTATGTTTCTCGTCACGTACGACGATTACTGCGTGAATCAGTCCCGGGATATAACCAAGGATTGTCAGCAGAATATTCAGCAGAAACGAACCGAATCTGCCTGTGAATAACACCGCAAGCGGCGGCAGGAAAATGGCGAGAATATAAAGCATATCATCATCAACCCTTCTTCATTGGATAGTAGATTATTCCCGACTATCCCTTGAATTAAACGGAAGTGCGAGGACGTAAGTGCTGTGACGGCTTACTTCAACCACATCTGATCTTAAGATCCCGAGAGGCTCACTGTCAGCGTGAATACCATCCGCCAGAATGTGCCACGGACCTTCA
Organism: Jeotgalibacillus sp. JSM ZJ347; assembly: GCF_044383825.1. Lineage (NCBI taxonomy): Bacteria > Bacillati > Bacillota > Bacilli > Caryophanales > Caryophanaceae > Jeotgalibacillus > Jeotgalibacillus sp. JSM ZJ347. Next base: position 141,439 of record NZ_JBISEN010000004.1, read on the forward strand.
GCATCCAGGTGATATTTCACAGGGGTCCCGTGTGCATTGTGAATGACTGTAAAACGTTCATAAGGTCCTTCTTTAGCAATCAGGTCATACGCAATTAATCTCTCATCAGTTGGATGGAAATGCATATGATTAATAATGTCTTCTTTTGTTCTCATTCTGAATGCAGCATGAGCTTTTCTGAGCCTGATTAACCCTTTGATAAAGCTGACTGTCTGATTGAACTCCTCGCGGCGGTGCCAGTCAAGCTTGTTGATCTCATCCGGTGACCGGTAACTGTTTTCCACACCATATTTTGTCCGCATAAATTCCTGACCTGCATGCAGGAAAGGAACGCCCTGAGATAGCAGGATGATAGAGGTTGCGAGCCTGTGCATCCTTTTGTGATCGCTCATTGTAGCGTTTGGCGTGGTAAAGCAGAGTTTATCCCAAAGCGTGTGATTATCATGCGCTTCTGTATAATTCACGACCTGCTCAGGTGAGATAAATGTTTTCCGGTCATAAGGAACTTTCATCCCGGCGGACACACCCTGCAGCAGATGGTATCTCATGCCGATTCTGCCGTTAATAAAGCCGTTATCCTGCTTTGAGAACGTATTTCCTTTTAAATGATCGCGTAGGGCGTCATTGAAATGGGCGACACCTTTCATCTGATCAGCCTGATATTGATTCGCTTTTAAACGGTCAGGAAGTGCACTCTGCAGGTCCCAGCCTTCACCAAGCATGATGATGGCAGGATCAATTCTGTTGAGGGCTTCTCTTGCAGCCTGCATGGTCTCCACATCATGAATGCCCATCAGGTCAAACCTGAATCCGTCAATCTGATATTCAGTTGCCCAGTAGACAAGTGAATCGACAATAAAACGTCTCATCATTGCGCGTTCAGAAGCAGTATCGTTTCCTACTCCAGTCCCATTTGACAGTTTTCCATTACGGGTATAACGAAAATAATAGCCTGGAACGAGCTGATGAAAAGGAGATCTTGCCACATCATACACATGGTTATAGACTACATCCATAATGACACTCATTCCGCGGTCGTGAATGGACTGAATGAGCGTTTTCAGCTCTTTGATCCGCAGCGCATGATGCGTTGGATCAGTCGAGTACGATCCTTCCGGTGCATTGAAATGCTTTGGATCATAGCCCCAGTTATATTGAGGCTGATCGAGTTTTGTTTCATCAACAGTCCAGTAATCATAGAAAGGTAGCAATTGAACATGCGTGACACCGAGCTCTGATAAATAATCGAGTCCTGTTGAAAAGCCGTGTTCTGTCACCGTTCCCTGTTCAGCAAGTCCGAGATACTTCCCTTTATTGAATACACCGCTGTCCTCATGAATCGTTGCATCCCGGACATGCAGCTCATAAATGACTGCATCCACCGGTGATTCAAGTGTCCGTGTGACCGGTTTCCACGAAGCGGGATTCGTTTTGTCGAGATCGACTACAGCACTCTTCACACCGTTCACAGAGACTGCTTTAGCATAAGGGTCCTGCGTTTCACGCCACTCTTTCCCGATCCGCACGCGATACAGGTAATGCGCACCTTCCCAGTCTCCTTTAAGGATGGTGTGCCACGTCCCGCGCTCACCCTTTTCCATTCTGAATACGGAAACTTCATCATTTTTAAACATTTTTACTTCAGCCTGATGTGCAGAAGGTGCCCACACACAAAAAGCAGTCTGTTCAGGTAAATATTGTGATCCGAGAAATCCATCATATTTAAACGTCTGGTCAAACTTCTTCGTCCGCATAATATCTCCGAACGTCACTTCACAATAACCGAAGTGTGACAGGTTGACCTGATATTTTTTAGTTAAAACCAGTCTGTTTTTCGTTTTAATGACCAGGCGGTTGGCAAGATCTGAACCTGCATTGTCTTTTTCAACGCGGATTTTCTTGATTTCAGCTCCGCTCAGCGTGACATGGAGGTTATCGTGCTCCCAGTCAAATGACAGGTTAGTGAGAACAGAAATTTCATCCCATTTATCAATTTTTGCACTGATAATACCGGGGAAAACAGTTACGTCATTCAAGTCTTCATAGATTCGTTCCATTCCCTGCATGAGCCAGACTTCTGCCTGACCGGATGAATCAAAGGAAGTAATGAACCGGTCATCAAAGCGCTTGCCTACCCAGTCGTTCTCTTTTGTACTTTTACGGATAATAAATCCAACACGCTTAATTTCTTCAGGGCTCTGCAAGGAAAATACAGCCTTTTTGCCATAGTTGTCTTCATCAGAAAACTCAACCATTTTACCGGTTTCACCTTCAAGCCAAACCCACAGATTCCATCCTTCATAATCACGATCATAGCGATGATAATGGAGTGTTACGGTCACTTCTTTTAGAATTGGTGGCTGTTTTTCATAAGATTCTATTCTCACAATGGATATCAGACCTTTCTCTGTGGTGTACTGATAAAAGTTTTGAACATTCAATCTCTTTCTATTCATTATACGGCAGATTTCATAAAAGAGGCACTTTAAGTTGTGATGAGTATGTAAAGTTCATACGCTAAAGGTCTGAATTTTGAAAATATTAAGTACTGATACGTGGCAATACGATTGATTTCGCTTAAAATAGATGTAGAAGGACATTAAAGTTAGGGAGGAATTGTGATGAAAGTATTATATATTAACGCGAATCCACGCACGAAAAAATCAGTCAGTGAAGAGATCGCTGATACGTTCATAGAAGAACTGAAGAAAGCGGAGCAGGATGTGGAGGTTGAATATGCGCACCTGTATGAAATGGATTTGCAGGAAATTGATGAGGATGTATTAGGCTCGTGGGGAAAACATCGTACAGGTGAGGAATTTACAGAGACGGAAAAGGAAAAAGTGAAGCGGATGGATAATGTGCTTGATCAGTTTTTAGCAGCTGACCTCTATGTGTTTGTCACGCCGTTCTGGAACTTATTATTCCCGCCGAGAATGAAAACTTATATTGATTCACTTTGTATACCGGGCAAAACGTTCCGCTATACAGCAAGCGGTCAGGAAGGTCTCATTGAAGGTAAACGTGCTGTACACATTGAATCTGTCGGCGGCGTCTATAAAGGAACAGGGCTAAATTTCTCAGAGGATTATCTGCGCGAAGTCATGCGTTTCCTTGGCATTAAAGAATATGATTCAGTGATCTGTGAAGGGATGAGCCAGTACCCTGATATGGCAGAAAAGATTCTCGATGAATCGAAAGCTGAAGCAAGAGAACTGGCTCAAAAACTTGCTAGACTCGAATAGGCTGTTAATCAGGTGTGAAGAAGCGGATCACGAGTGGAATCTTGAACACTTGACCCTTTAACGCGTATAATCCGGCAATAATCGCAAATACGATCCATAAGACAGTCAATACGGTATTGATCACAAATCCAATGCCGATAAAGAATAAAAAGCCTGCAGCTGCCTGATATAAAAAGTAGCTGACAGCAAAATTTAAATAAGCATAACCGTGCTCCCTTACATAGGGGGCGTCTCTTTTGATGAACCAGAGAATCAGTGGTCCGAAAATAAATGTGACAGTACTCGTGAAATACATCATTGCTGCAACGAGGCGGTCTTCTGATTGCATGATCATGCTCCTTTCAAGAATCTGCGTATATAAGTATACGGATCACTCGCAGATAAGTTTCAAAAGGACCTTCCCCATCACCGGGAAAGGTCCTTTTCATCAGCTGCTTCTGCCAAGCAGCACGGCTGTATAAAAGCCTGCTGCAAGTGTAATCAAACACATAATAATATTTCCGGCTGTCAATGCAAGACCCGGATACACAACAAAAAGTGAACCGAAAACAAGCCCTATAATAAATGCATACATCATGATCGGATAACGGTGCAGCAGAAAACGGATGAGCTTACTTGTAAAAATAAACCCAAAGGCAACACCTGCTCCAATCAATCCAATCACCGGAAGATTCAAATTACTGACTGCCGAAATAGCAGTATTGTATACACCAATCACCAGCAGCAGAAACGAGCCGCTAATACCGGGCAGCATCATCGCTGAGCTTGCAAGAATTCCTGCACCAAAAAGTAACAGCATATTCGGAGCTGTTAAGTTCGAAATCACTGCACCGTCCTCAGAAGGATTTGAAAAACCGATAATCAGTACAATCACTGCACCAATCACCAGCATTGCAATATGCTTCCCCTTAAAGTTTTCTTTCGCATTAGATTCTCTCAGAAGATAAGGTAAAATCCCGCCAATTAATCCGATAAAAAAGAAATAAGTAGGCTGAGGGTGGACATCAAGCAGCCATTCAATCAGGTTACTGAGTGCAAGAATTGAAATCCCCATTCCTGCTCCAAGTGTGATTAAAAATGGCAGTTGTTTTTTCCATTCTCTCGTTGTAATGCCGCTTAAAGCATTGATAAACTGATCATAAATGCCAAGTAAAACGGCAATTGTACCGCCGCTGACGCCAGGAACAACATCGCTTGCACCCATCGCCATCCCGCGGAATATATTTCTCCAGTCAAACATACATGCATGCTCCTTTTAAATTGGTAAAATCAACAATCTTCATTATACGGCAACAAAACGGTTTCGTCATGGCTGAAAAAAGGAAAGATAGAGAGTAAACGTTCACAGTTAGGGGAGGCTGAAGAGATGAAAAAAGCAATGTTGATTTTAAATCCTTCTTCCGGTAAAGAAGAAGCGCTTGATCATAAAGAATCCGTGCTTCAGGTATTAAAGGAAATGGGTTATGACGTCACATTAAAAGAAACCGAAAAAGAAAATGATGCAACAGTGTTTGCTGAACAGGCATGTCAGGAACGCTTCGATGTTGTGGTATCAATGGGCGGGGACGGTACGTTAAATGAAACGATCACGGGTCTTGCGAAAAAGGAGTACCAGCCAGCACTCGGGATTGTTCCACTTGGCACCGTAAATGACTTTGCACGTGCACTGAATATATCAATGGATCCTGAAGAAGCCATTCAGCAGCTGAAGACAGCTGAGACAAAGCGTGTGGATATCGGCCGCATTAACGATCGTTATTTTATGAATATTATTGCGCTTGGCGGGATCGCAGAAGCGACGTTTGGCGTATCAGTTGAACAAAAAACAAAGCTTGGACCGCTTGCGTATATGATTGAAGGGTTCAAAACGATTCGTGAAAAAGAGCCATTTGACTCGGAGATTACATATGACGGAAAAAAATGGGAAGGCAGTGCACTGTTATTTTTAATGGCACTGACAAATTCGGTTGGCGGCTTTGAAAAGCTTGCTCCGGAAGCGGAAGTTAACGATGGTCATCTCCACTGTTTTATCATTAAAGACGTACCGCTTTTTAAGCTGATCACGATTATGACCGCTTTGTTAAAAGGTGAGCTCGAAGAAGATGAGAATGTTGAATATTTTAAAGCAAATGAAGTGCACGTCAATTCAGACAAAGATCTCATTTCCAACGTAGATGGAGATGAAGGGGCGCATGTTCCACTTACAGTAGAAGTATTAAGCAGCCATATCCCGATCTTATGTCCAGTTGAAGATAATGAAAACTAATCGTCAAAATAGGAGGCTAAATATGATTAAAGCAATTGTAACCGGTGGATCTAAAGGGCTTGGAGCTGCGATTGTCAGCCATTTCATCGACCATGAGATAGAGGTGACTGACGTATCCAGATCAGGCAACAGCAGTCTGAAAGGGAATGAGCGCTATCAGCACCGGAAAGTTGATATGACCTCACTCTCTGAATCACTTCATTTTTTGCGTTCCTGGACCGAGGAGCAAAAAGAACTGAGTAAGCTTTACCTGATCCAGAATGCAGGAACCGTACAGCCAATGGAAACGGTCGGAGATATGGACCCTTCAGCGATTGAGACAGCCATCGCATTGAATTATACAGCACCTGCTGCATGGGCAAACCTTGCGTTTAAACTCGCAGATGAACAGGGGTTTGAACTGGTGATTGTGAATATCACATCAGGTGCAGCTGATAAGCCGAACCACGGGTGGAGTGTATATGGCAGTACAAAAGCAGCACTGAATCTTTTTACAGAAACTGCGGCACTCGAGCAGGGTGATGGCGGTCATAAAATCATTTCATTTAGTCCAAGTATTATGGATACAGGTATGCAGGAGGAAATCAGATCAACAGACGCTGCTTCCTTTGCAGCAGTAGAAACCTTCCAGCAGTATAAGGAGCAGGGGAAGCTGCGTAAGCCTGAGGAAGTAGGCGGTGTACTGGTTAATATTCTGATGAATGAAGAGATTGTTAACGGCAGGCTTTATCATGTGAATGATTACCTGCCGTCAACCAAGTAATATATTGAGGAAACATTTTTTACTTAAATGTAATGTGTTTCCAGTGTTTTTAAAAAACTCTTTTGGGTAAAGATAGATATGAACAAAATCGCAATATCTAAAAGGAGCGGATGAATATGGATTTTAAAAAGTTGATGAAGGTTGGGGCAGCAGGCGTACTTAGCTTGGGAGTATTAGCAGCATGTGGAGACGAAGGCGAGGAAATGGATTCCAACATGGAGGAAGAAGAAGCGCCGATGGATGAAAATACAGATGACAACATGGAAGAGGATATGGAGGATACTGGTGAGGACATGGAAGAAGGCATGGATGACGCCGGTGACGAAATGGAAGAAGAAACAGATGAAATGGAAGAGGACATGGAAGAGGAAGACACTGAGGAATAATATGTATCAGGCTGCAACTGTCTATTATGACAGTGCAGCTTTTTTGTTATTTGTCTAGCTTCAGAGCTGGACAAGCGCCTTCCGCTTTCCAGTTCTCTTTCGTCTTTCGAAATAGAATGGTAAGCTGGTAAGAAAAAGAAGGGAATACATATGATGAAAACTCTTTTATTAACTGGATTTGAACCTTTTCTGCATTTTAAAAAGAACCCCACAATGGAAATCATTAAAGAATTGGATGGACAGGTCATCGGTGGGTGGCAGATAGCAGGCAGGATTATGGAAGTGGACTTTCATAAATCCGGCGACCAGGTGATCGGATACTATGAAAAAGTAAAACCTGATGCAGTCATCTCACTTGGACTTGCCGGTGGGCGTACCCACATAACGCCTGAGCGAATTGCGATTAATTGTAATGACGGGGAGAAGGATAACAGCGGATTTGCACCGGCTGGAGAAAAGATTGCGGACGACGGACCGGATGGAATCTTTTCAACACTGCCAATCAGTGATATGGTCCAGTACCTTCATGAGCAAGACTATCCTGCGAGCATTTCAAATTCCGCTGGAACATACCTTTGCAATCACGTGATGTACAGAATGCTTCATCACCTGCAAAAAGAAGGCAGAAACATTCCGTCAGGCTTTATTCATATACCGGCATCTCATGATATGGCGGTCGAATCGAGAAGACTCCCAAGCTGGTCACAGGCAGATCTAACTGCTGCGATCAGACTTTGTATTGAAGCACTTTGAAACAGCTATATTAAAGCTGTGTAGAAACGCTAATGGTCTTTAGAGAATCGATTCAAAAAAGCCGGAACAATGTTGTCCCGGCTTCTCCTTATGCATTTTTAATGTTATTAATCCGCTGATCACACTTGTTCAGCGTTTTTTCGATTTCGTCAAGCGATGCCACAAGTGCTTCACGGTCTCTCTGTCTCGCTGCTACCATGCGGTCAATTGAATCTATTAGTGAAAGTACATGTTCTTTATTAAAAGAAGTATCTTTTTTCATAAAAAAAGCCTCCGTTTATTTGTTTATTAAAAAATACGGAGGCTTTTTTATTTTAAGGGGGTGTTACGCAATTCTTTTTTGATGCATCACAATGGACAGCAGGATTGCCGGAGCAACCGCGATGCTCATGCCTGTAAATGCGAGTCCTGAATCAATATCATAGAGCAGTCCGCCAACCTGGGTGAGCACTGCGGCACTCAGACCCATTCCAAGAGAGGCATACACACCCTGCGCAGTCGGAATCAGCTGTTTGTCTACTGATCTGTACAGATAGCGGATAAATGCGTAATGTGCAAGACCAAATGTCAGCGAGTGGAACAGTTGTGTAATCAGGAAGATCCAAAGTGACGGAAACAGTCCGACAAGTGCCCATCTGACTACAGCGGCAACAGACGCGATAAAAAACATAAACGCTGCCGGTCTATTCTTAAATAATTTGTCCGCCACAGCAAAGAATACAATTTCAGATAGCACGGCAATATTTAAAATAAACCCTATGTATGCAGTTGAAACATTGAGCTCCTGCAGATAAATAAACCCATAATTATAGTAGGAAGCATGTGCGCCCTGAATCAGGACGCAAATTGAAATAACGAGTATAAAGCCTGGTGTCTTAAAAACAGCTGCATAACTTCCGCGTTTCGGACTGACTTTTTCCTGTAATGCGTCAGGTGCATACTGAAAAGCGCCGGCAATCATCATCACAGATCCAACAGCCATAACAACAAAAATAGAAGATTCAGTCCAGATCGCTGCCACAATTCCAACTACGATTAAGCCAACAGTGTAACCGACAGATCCCCATGAACGGCTTCTGCCATAATGGATATTGTCTGTCCTCATAAGCAGTGATGCATTGCTTTCCATCATCGGCAATATATTGGGATAGAATAAACTGAACAAAATCATGACAAGCATCAGACCGTAAAATGAATCAACAGGTAAGAACAGCAATAGTATACAAGTTGATATGACCGGTAATGCTTTCATTAAAAAAGCCAGCGAAAACCGTTTGCTGAGCTCAGGGAATAAAAAGAGTGTAGAAAATGACCGTGCAAATAAGCCCGCAGCGATAATCGAACTTGCAGCTGCGACTGACAGATCCTTTTCAAATACCAGCCACCCTGTCCAATATGGGAGAAAAATTCCCCATGTGAAAAAGAAAGTAAAGAAATTAATAGAAAGCCAGGATTGTGCCTTCATATCATCACGCTCCATCCGGCAAATGAGAGTTTGCCATGAGCTAGTATAGCACAATTCATTAAAAGAATAATGAGAGAAAATATTACTCTATCTTGTACACAAAAAAACTGCCGGAAGTGATGATTCACTTCCGGCAGCTGCATTGTATTATACTGCTGTAATCTCCAGATCAACATCAATATTTCCGCGTGTAGCCTTCGAATATGGGCAGAAATCATGTGCTTTTTTCAGCAGTTCTTCTGCTTCATCCTGTGATACGCCGCTTACTTCAACTTCAAGCTTCACAGAGATTTTTACGCCATCGTCTTTTTCGTCTTTATTCAGGCTTACATGCGCAGTAGTCGTAGACTCCACTTTCTTACCCGCATTTTTAGCCATGAGATTAAATGCACCATCAAAGCAGGCAGAATAGCCGGCTGCAAATAACTGTTCAGGATTCGATTTACCCTCGGGATCCTGACCATCACCTGGCATTGCAAGATCCAGCTGAATTAAATCATCTGAAGATTTTACATGTCCATTTCTACCATTCTTAGCAGTTGCAGTACTCGTCAAAATTGCCATCAATCTCATCTCCATTTCATGTTTTAAAGAATTTTAACTACTCTTGTATGATTCACTTTTGAGCGTGTTATTAAACATTTTTAGATGGTGAAAGGAGCGTAAGGCGGGCGACTCCTGCGGCGGGAAGGGCCTGATGAGACCCCGCAGGCGCGGAAAGCGCCCGCCTGGAGTGCAGTGAACCGGTCCTAAAGTAAATTCCAAACATTTAAAGACATTTTCTGAATCACTACATAGATCACTACTTTTTTGATAAACTGAAAGAATGTACAGAAACGCAATCAGAAAGGGACCTGAACATCATGAGACTGGAAAATAACCAAAAAAAGAAAAGAACAAAATGGTGGATCGCACTCGGGGCAACAGTCACAATTCTTGCCGGTGCTTCACTGGGTGCATTAAGCGCATATAACTGGTCTCCTGAAGAAACAATTGAAGGCCTGTTTGGAACCTCAGCAACAACATCAATCTCACAAAACAATCATGAAGAACGCAGTATAGATGAAGATATAAAAGAAATTACACGTACAGATAAGGATGACGATGCACCAATAGACGAACCCGCAGAGGATGGTGACACTGTGTACCCTGATGAACCGGAAAGAACGCCTGAAACGTTGGAAGAACCGATCTATGTGAAAGATGTACTGATTGCAAATAAACAATACCCGCTGCCGTCAGGTTATGCACCGGGAGAAAATCCTGAAGCCCGTGCAGCTTATAACGAAATGCAGGCGGCTGCGCTTGAAGCAGGCTACAGCCTTGTGGCATTCAGTACATACCGGTCATATGATTACCAGACAGACCTGTATAACAGATATGTAGAACAGCACGGTCAGGAAGAAGCAGACCGCTTCAGCGCAAGACCGGGTTACTCTGAGCATCAGACCGGACTTGGTTTTGATATCGGAGCAGAAGGTCAGGAAGAGCACTGGGCAAGCGACAGCTTCAAAGATACAGAAGAAGCAAAATGGCTTGCAGAGAATGCACATCAATACGGTTTTATCCTGCGTTATCCTGCAGGAAAAGAACATATTACCGGCTATCAATATGAATCCTGGCACTTCCGCTACTTGGGTAAAGACCTTGCTACAAAAGTGTATAACAGCGGATTAACACTTGAAGAATACCTGGGAATCTAAAAATTTCCCGGGAAATGTGATGAAAGACTGAGAGGCAGCGACTGCTTTTCAGTCTTTTTTTACTACAATCCTTTTTTCTTAGTTTCCCTAAACAATTTTTTCCGTTATACTACTATTCAGAACAGTAAAATAATGGGGGGCGAAGATGGGGAACAGGGTTTTGAAATTAATCATACAATGGGTGGCAGCGTTCATTGTGCTGATGCTCTTGTTATTGCTACCAAGAGACATGGAAATAGAGTCCGGACCCTCCGGTGAATTTATAGCGGCGCATTATCAGTATTCTGTCAGTGCACATGTGGAAAGTATAAAGGAATTTGTGATGCCGGTCTTAAATGGAGAGGGACTTGGTCATGACCGCTATAACCGGTCGTTTTTCAGTCACGCATGGGAAATGATGCAGCGGAGCCTCTGGTTGATTATCCCGGCATTTTTCATCAGTATTCTAGCCGGTGTTGCAAAAGGGGTATTTGATTTCCGGACACGTCACGGTAAAAGAAAAGTAGTAGGGCTCCAGACAACTTGGCTTGGTTTGTCGGTACCTGATCTGGTATTTATCGTCATGATTCAGATGACGTTAATGTATCTGAATATGAAAGGCATCATTACAGGGCTGAGCCTTTACAGCGCCGGAAATCCGGAAGCTGTTGTAATGAACGTGATTTACCTGTCAGTCTTTCCAATGTTTTATTTAGCCAATGTGACATTTCAGGCGCTCAGCGATGAAAATGGAGCTGAATATATCAGAACGGCAAGGGCAAAGGGAACTTCTTCTTATAAGCTGCTATATATACATATGCTCAGAAACGGTCTGGCAAAGATTTTCGTTCACACGAATACGGTCGTACTTTATTTATTATCAAACCTGTTTGTGATTGAGTATCTCACACAATATAAAGGTGCAGCTTACTACTTTAAGGAATACGTGACGGTATCAACCAAGATTGTGAATGGACAGTCATTGAATCTGAATGAGGGAGCAATTGCAGCATTTACGTTCTTCTTTACAGTTTTGATCTTCCTTGCAGGATTAATCAGCCAGCTGGCCCGGGCATACTTACTGCCTCATGAAAGAGGTGGAGAGGGGTGAATAAACATCTGACAATCGGAAGTGTAATGCTTTTATTACTGTTGATCCTTACGTTTTTAGGCCCGCTATTACCGGTAGTAGACAACGGAATTTCACAGGAAGGCGCACGTTTTACAGATGAAGGCATTGAAGTGCCTCCTTTCCCGCCTTCTGCTGAAGACCCGCTTGGCAGTGACAGGGAAGGAAGGGATGTATTGAGTCTGATCGTAGCAGGTGCCAAGGAAACCTTTATGGTGATTTTTACCATCGTGATCATCCGGTTCATGGTGTCTGCAGTACTTGGGATTGGCAGCTTTTATTCCAAGTCGATCAGGAGTTTTCTTTCAATCTGGAGCCAGCTGTTTTCATTTATGCCGCCAGTCTTTTTTGTCATATTCTTCTCAGGTCTGCCTTTCGTTATTTTTTCAGAGCATCGGCAGATCTGGCTGATTGTCATCATTGCGGCAGTTGAGGTAGGCAGAACGGGTGATATGATCAAAACATCAATGGATTACAGTGCGGAAAAGCCTTTCTTTGAAGCGGGTATTGTGGCAGGTTGCTCACAGTGGACATTATTTAAAAGCTATTTCTGGCCACAGCTCAGGCTGACCATTGTGACGAATTTTATCAGTGATTTAGGAAGAACGCTTTTCCTGCTCGCTCAGTTTGCAGTCATCGGCGTCTACCTTCAGAATGCCTTTTGGTCGATTCGGGGCGGGGGAGTAGAGACGGTGAACAATTCATTTATCTGGCCTTCTCTATTTATCAATATCCACCACGATGTATTTTCAGCAGAGTGGGTTGTACTTTCGACTGTTAGCGTCATTACCTTTACAATGATCACATTTTATCTCTTAAGCAGCGGAATCAGACACTACTATCAGAAGAAATACCATCAATCCAGTTAGAAGGAGTGGCAATGAAAATGAAACTGTTAATCTTAGGCGGAACTAAATTTCTTGGCAGACATATTGCAGAAAGCGCAGTTAATAAAGGACACGAGGTCACGCTATTCAATCGGGGACAGACTAATACCTCATTGTTTCCTGACGCTAAAAAACTGACTGGCGATCGTAATGGAGACCTGTCTGCACTTGAAACGGGCAAATGGGATGCAGTTATTGATGTGTCAGGCTATACGCCGTCACAGGTCAGAAAGACAGCTGAGCTGTTAAAAGACAGAGTGGGTCATTATACATTGATCTCAACGATTTCTGTCTATGAAGATTATACAAATGGTCCGGCCGTTGAAGAGGTTACAAAGCTAGCCGAACTGAAAGAAGATACTGAAGAAGTGAATGGTGCTACATATGGTCCGTTAAAGCAGCAGTGTGAAGAAGTTGTAAAAGAACTTTATGGCGACCAGTCATTGATCATCAGACCCGGTTTAATTGTTGGTCCGCATGACCCGACAGACCGCTTTACGTACTGGGTGTGGCGTGCTCAACAAGGCGGGGAAGCACTCGCACCGGGGAAACCTGATCGGAAGGTACAGTGGATCGATGTCAGGGACTTAAGTGAATGGGCAATTCATATGATTGAGCATCACGAGTCAGGTACATTCAATGCAGCAGGTGGTGATCCACTGCCGACAATGGAGAAATATCTTGAAACCGCTAAGCAGGTTGCAAACTCTGATGTAACCTACCAGTGGGTCAGTGATGAAGTGCTGACAGAAAATGAGGCGGGACCATTTGTGGAAGTGCCATTCTGGCTGCCAATATCTGAAAGCTACCCGGACGGCTTTTTACTTGCAGATGCATCTAAAGCAATCAACAAAGGGCTGACATTCAGACCGCTTGAAGAAACAATCAGCGATACATTGCTCTGGCTGAATGAACGTGAGAATCATGATTGGCAGGCAGGGCTAACCGAAGAAAGAGAGCGAAAACTGCTGAACGAAAATTAATTGATTTTTCTGAAAATATGATATAATGGAGTTAAATATTTGCGGGGGTGGAAAAAATGAATCGTATTTCGCGTGCTGGATATATCTTTACGGCTTTGCATACGTTATTTTTCCTTAACCTGACCTTTGATTTCATCATGTTTTACTGAAAAAAGAGCTGACTCCTTTAACGGGGAATCAGCTCTTTCTATTATGGCTCTGTAAGTAGGGCTGATAATTTCCGCTTCAGGGGGACGCTTTCCGCATGGATGGACCGTTTTTTGGTCCCATTTGACCTCCTCAGGCTGCGCCTTGCGGGGTCTCACCTGTCCGGCTTCTCCTGCTGGAGTCGCCCCCTTACGCTTCAATCATCAGCTGTGAAGAAACAAAGATAGTCACTTATTAATTATTTTATAAAATCGGCGACAGCAGTCTTGAGATTGACTCCTTGAACTTAATCAGGTTTGAGCGCTCCTGGTAAAGCTCAGGTGTCAGCTCAGTAGAATCCTTCATATCCTCTTCAAAAACCATCGCCAGGGAAGTAGCCGTTTCTTGATGGTACAAAAATGCATTGACTTCAAAATTAAGACTGAAGCTGCGGAGGTCAATGTTTGCTGTTCCAACCGACGCTGCTTCATCATCTGTTACAAGTGTCTTGGCGTGGATAAAGCCTTTTTCATAAATATAAATACGCGCGCCTGCTTTCATCAGCTCGCCTACATGAGAATAGGTTGCCCAATACACAAACATATGGTCAGGCTTGTTTGGGATCATAATTCTGACATCAATCCCTGAAAGAGCGGCAACTTTCAGTGCGTCAAGCAGGCTGACATCCGGGATAAAATAAGGCGTCTGGATATACACATATTTATCAGCATTATTAATCAGCTTCAGATAACCGGTTTTAATCTGTTCCCAATCAGAGTCCGGTCCGCTCGATACAATCTGCATCGCAACGTCGCCTTTTTGAGGGATCGGAGGGAAGTAGACATCAGAATATTCAATATCATAACGGTGTGAAGCCTGATTCCAATCCAGAATAAATCTGGTCTGAAGGGGGTGAAGGGCACTTCCTTCAATTCTTAAGTGTGTATCACGCCAATAACCGAAACGTGAATCAAGTCCGAGATACTCATCCCCGATATTAAAGCCGCCTATATACCCCACACGCCCATCAATAATGGAAATTTTACGGTGGTTTCTGTAATTGAGGCGCGGATTAATCAGCGGTACTTTTGATGGGAAGAAAGCTTCCACTTCCCCGCCGGCTGCCCGAAGCTCCCGGAAGTAACCCCTCGTCATACCGCGAGAGCCCATATCATCATAGAGCACTCTTACCTTTACGCCCTGCTTCGCTTTTTTTACAAGCAGTTTGTATAGCTCGTGGCCCAGATTATCCCGTCTGAGAATATAAGTTTGAATATGAATATGATCTTTCGCATCTTCAATATCTTCGAAAAGCACTTTAAATTTTTCTCTGCCATCTACTAAAATATCTACCTGATTATCCTGGGTCAGCACTGCTGCATTATTCACCAGCTGCATATAAATCAGGTCCTTCATTTTTTCGGTTTCTTCAGATTTAAAGTGGAATTTCCGATCGTGAATAGCATTGATCTGGTAGCGGATCAGCTGCTCAATTCCAACGCGCTTTCTGCCTTCCCAGTTAAAAAGATGTTTTTTGCGGAGGCTGCGTCCAAACAGCAGGTATAATGCGAATCCTGCTACAGGGATAAAGAACAGAACCATCAACCATGCCCAGGTTGCGCTTGCATCTTTTCTTTCCAGAAAGATCAGGATCCCTGCAAAAATAAAGTTTAAAATAAATACAAATCCAACAATAATAGAGATCCAGTCAAAGGAGTTAAAGTCCATATTCAGCCCCTGCCTATCTGATAAATTCTTCTTTCCTACATTATACGCGTATTAAGTGATAATCTCTAATAACGATTGAAAGTGCTACAGGTTTCACTGAAGTTATGCTTTTCACAATTTTTACAATCGTTTGAATGATAAACACGTTAAAGTATTGAAATGTTGGTGCGTATAGGATACTTTTGATATAGAAGAAATAGAGCATTCAGACTTTTATGTTGAATACCTAGTAGGGGTATGTTAAAGTGTAATTGTATAGAATGCAATGCAGGGAGGGATTGTGTTTGGAAGCAACTGAACTAAACGAACATACACATTGCGGCAGCGAGCGTAAAAGTCACCATTCAGAGGATATGAAAAAGAATCTTCAGACGCGTCTGAACCGAATTGAAGGGCAGGTCCGCGGCATTAAAGGAATGATCGAGAAGGATACGTATTGTGATGATGTGATTACACAGATCGCAGCAACGCAATCTGCATTGAACAGCGTATCAAAACTGCTTCTTGAAGGACACATGAAAAGCTGCATTGTGGACCGTATCCAGGAAGGTGACCTTGAAGTTGTCGATGAATTACTCGTGACAATGAAAAGGTTAATGAAGAAATAATCAATTTTCAGGAGGAATAAAAGATGTCTCAGGTTACATTGAATGTAGAAGGAATGTCTTGTCAACACTGTGTAAAAGCAGTTGAATCTAACGTAGGTGAAATGAGCGGAGTCGATTCAGTGAAAGTACACCTTGATCAGGGAACTGTAGATGTTGACTATCAGGAATCATCTGTAACAGTTGACCAGATCAAAGATGTCATTGAAGATCAGGGCTACGACGTAAAATAATAAAAGTGCGCAGTCAATCTGCGCATTTTCTTCAGAAATTAATATACCCCATATAGGTATGAGAGGAGGGTGTACTGTGGCAGAGAAAGAATTAAACATAACAGGCATGACCTGCGCAGCATGCTCAACAAGAGTCGAAAAAGGGCTAAATAAAATGGATGGCATGGAGAAAGCAAGTGTGAATCTTGCTTTAGAGCGCGCGACAGTTTCTTATGATACCGACAAATTAACACTCGATGAAATCCAGGATAAAGTCTCCAGTTTAGGCTACGGTGTATCTGTTAAAAAGGAAGAATTCGATATCACCGGGATGACCTGTGCAGCGTGCTCAGCAAGAGTTGAAAAGGGACTTAACCGCCTTGAAGGTGTTAAAAGTGCAACAGTGAACCTTGCATTAGAACAGGCGACGGTAGAGTATACAGACGGCGTCCTGTCAGTTGAAGATATCATTGCCAGAGTCGAAAAGATCGGCTATGGTGCCACCCGCAAAGAGGACCGGGCACCTGAAGAAGATCATCGTCAGACCGAAATCAAGCGTCAGCAGAAACGCTTTTTATTTTCACTGATTTTTGCCGTGCCATTGCTCTGGACGATGGTTGGACATTTTTCATTCAGCCAGTGGATGTATGTACCGGATATCCTGATGAATCCGTGGGTACAGATGGCACTCGCCACACCCGTACAATTTATTGTGGGTGGTCCTTTTTATACAGGTGCTTATAAAGCGCTCCGAAATGGCAGTGCGAATATGGATGTTCTTGTAGCGCTCGGAACATCAGCTGCGTATTTTTACAGTGTCTACCTGGCGATTCAGAGTCTGTCCATGCCAGGGCACATGATGGGCCTATATTTTGAAACGAGTGCAGTATTAATCACGCTGATCGTACTCGGAAAGCTTTTTGAAGCGAAAGCAAAAGGCAGATCATCTGAAGCCATCAAAAAACTGATGGGCCTTCAGGCAAAAACGGCTTTTGTCATCCGTGATGGGGAAGAAGTCGAAATTCCGCTTGAACAGGTAAAGGTAGGAGATCTGCTTGCAGTGCGTCCTGGAGAAAAAATTCCGGTAGACGGCGTAATCCGTGAAGGGCATTCTGCTGTCAACGAATCAATGATCACTGGTGAAAGTGTTCCGATTGATAAAACAGCAGGAGATGAAGTGATCGGTTCAACCATTAATCAGCAGGGATTCTTAAAAGTGGAAGCTGTAAAAGTAGGAAAAGATACTGCGCTCGCACAGATTATCCGTGTAGTGGAGCAGGCTCAAGGGTCTAAAGCGCCGATCCAGCGGCAGGCAGACCGGATCTCAGGTATTTTCGTTCCAATCGTTGTCGGGATTGCGATTGTCACATTTATTGTATGGATCACCCTTGTTTCACCTGGTGAAGTAGCACCGGCGCTTGAGGCAACCATTTCAGTTCTCGTGATTGCATGTCCTTGTGCGCTTGGTCTTGCAACACCTGTGTCCATTATGGCAGGTTCAGGACGTGCGGCTGAAGCCGGTATTCTTTTCAAAGGCGGGGAACACCTCGAAGCAGCACAGGGTATTAATACAGTTGTGCTTGATAAAACAGGCACAGTGACAAAAGGTGAGCCTGTGCTGACAGATGTTTTCCCATTAAACGGCTGGTCAGAAGAAGACCTGCTTATCTATGCAGGTTCAGCGGAAGCGGGATCTGAACACCCTTTAGCAAAAGCAATTGTTAGCGGTGTACGTGAGCGTGACATTTCAGTATCGGAAGCAGCGGACTTTGAAGCTGTATCAGGATTTGGTATCCGCGCAACCGTTCATGACAGAAATGTACTTGCAGGTACAAGAAAGCTGATGAACCAGGAAGGCGTTAAAGTGTCAGAAGTTGAAAAAATAATGCTGTCACTTGAAGAAAAAGGACGTACAGCAATGCTGATCGCAGTTGATGGAGAGGTAGCCGGCATCGTGGCAGTAGCTGATACAATGAAAGAAACCTCAAAAGAAGCAGTCAGTCGCCTAAAGGAAATGGGGATTGAAGTCATCATGATGACAGGTGACAATGAGCGCACAGCCCGCGCCATTGCACATGAAGCAGGGATTGACCAGGTCATCTCAGAAGTACTGCCTGATGAAAAAGCAAATGAGATTAAAAAGCTTCAGGAAAAAGGACGCACAGTTGCAATGGTGGGTGACGGCATTAACGACGCGCCAGCACTTGCAACGGCAGATACAGGACTTGCGATCGGTACAGGAACCGATGTCGCAATGGAAGCGGCCGATATCACGCTGATCCGCGGTAACTTGAACAGCATTGCAGATGCAGTCATGATGAGCCGGAAAACGATGAGAAACATCCGCCAAAATCTTTTCTGGGCATTCGGTTATAATACGCTCGGTATCCCGATTGCAGCAGTCGGTCTGCTTGCCCCGTGGGTAGCAGGCGCTGCCATGGCGTTCAGTTCAGTATCTGTTGTGTTGAATGCACTGCGTCTTCAAAAAGTAAAACTGTAGAAGTGAGAAAAGCCTTTCAGCGTGGTTTTGGCTGAAAGGCTTTTTTGTGTGGTTGACGTTGGTGTTTAGGTTGCTGAGTGTGGTATGCGGCCGGCTGAGAGTGCTATCCAGCCTATTGAGTGCGCTATCTTCCCGGTTGAGTGCCTCGTCCACCGCATTGACCGTGCTATCCCCCGAGCCGAGTGCACTACCCGTCCGTTCAAGCGCACCACCCACCACTTCATCCCATCAAGGCTGTGAAATATCACTAAGTGTATCGCCAGCTTTATCATCTGACTGTGGATTCACAGCCAGGTCACCAAGCGACACCAGTCCAATTACCTGACCATTTTCAATGACAGGCAGACGTCGTACCTGGGCAGATGCCATCAGATCAGCAGCGTGCTCAGCCGGTGTATCAGGTGTGACGTGAATTAATTCATGTGTCATCACCTGATCTACAGTCTGATCTTTATGTTCAGCGACACCGCGAATGACGATATCTCTGTCAGTGACCATTCCGGCAGGACGGCCGCTTTCATCAATCACTGGCAATACGCCAATATTATGTTCCTTCATCAATTCGGCTGCTGTCTCAACAGTGTCATTCATATTGCAAGTCACAATATCATCAGCCATTACTTCTCTGATATTCATTTCTTCCACCTCCATATTTTATACGACATTATTATTTCACTTAAATGGCTTATTATTCACCATCTCTGCGATTCACAAAAATGTGTTGATTTCTTTAATTTTTTTGATTTTTAAGGTTAAACCATGTGTTCTGGTGGTATGATAATCGTAATGAAACTTATTTAGAAAAATGTATGTTGAAAATAGAATGTTATTGAAACTTTTTTATAAGTTGATTCGTATATTTACTCATTCAGACTATATTGCGGGAGAGGTGCTCACACATGTCAAGAAACAGAGAAGGCATCAAAGAACTGATGACGAAAATGACTGAAGTAGGCGTAAAGATCACCACTACAAAATCACGTCTCGAAATACTTGAAGCTGTCAAAGAACCTCACCAGGTATCAGGAACATAACCAGCTTTACGAGGAAAGGTGCTCATTGACAGAGGACCTTTTTTATTTTAGGATTTTTTGCACCAATTGTGAAAATACATATTAAATATAAACAGTAAGGAGGTGCAGAAATGTTTCAAAAAGCAATGCTGATCTATAATGGGAATGCGGGACAGCGGGATGCTGAGAAGATATTGAGCCAAACCGCGCCGATTCTGGCTTCAAAAATTCCAAAGCTGTTTTTATTTCAGACGCAAAAACCGGGAGATGCAGAACACTTTTGCCGTCAGCACGGAGAAGAAGTTGAACTGGTGATTGTCATGGGCGGTGATGGAACGGTCCATGAATCGATTAATGGACTTGCGCCGCTTGATAAGAGACCCAGTTTGGCCATTTTACCCGCGGGAACCTGTAATGATTTTGCAAGATCACTTGGGATTCCATTAAATCTTAAGCAGGCTGCAGAACTGATTGCATTTAGCGGAATAGAAAAGGAAATTGACCTTGTCGAAACTGATCACCGTTATTTCAGTAATTTCTGGGGAACAGGGCTCATTGCAGCCGCTTCAAAAAGTATAGATGATACTTCTAAAGGAATGCTTGGGCGCTTCAGCTACTATATCAGTGCGCTCAGAACATTATCAGAACAGGATAAATTCAGTTTTAAGCTTGAGATGGATGATCAGATCATTGAAGAAGAGGCGGTTATGCTGCTGTTTATGAACGGTAAATCCATTGGGGCAACTGAATTTCCGATGGACTCTATACAGATGGATGACGGGTTGTTAAATGTGCTCGTTGTTAAAGAAGCAGGTTTCACGCTGCTAAAAGAAATATTTACTGCAAAAACCTCCGTTGACTGGGAGGAAGATGAGGCGACAATCACACAGTATCAGACAGCCTCCTGCAGAGTGACGCTCGACAGTGATAAAACGATTGATCTTGACGGTGAACATTACAATGGCAGTCACGATGAAATTTCCGTGCTCAAACAGCATATATCAGTGATCGTTCCCAAGCCGGAAGAGATCGCTGACTAAGTAAAAAACGTGTTAAAAGCATTGAGCTTTTAACACGTTTTTATTAATCTTCTTCTTCATTTGAGAACATGTAGGTACGGTGATGGAATTTCATTGAGAACAATAATCCGAGTGCAAACATAGTACCGATCAGTGAGCTTCCCCCGTAACTGATCAGCGGAAGCGGAATACCGGTAATCGGCAGAAGCTGAATCGTCATCCCGATATTCTGAAATACGTGGAAGGTAATCATACTGATGACACCTGCACACACATACACATTGAATTGACTCTTTGTCTCAAGCGCTACTTTCGTTAAATGATAGATCAGCAGGAAAAATAAGCTGACGACCACACTTGCGCCGATAAATCCGTATTCTTCACCAACAACAGCAAAAATAAAGTCGGTATGATTATCAGGTACATATACCTGACGATCCTGATAGCCTTTACCAAAGATTTCACCTGAACCGATCGCACTCATAGCGGTCGTCAGCTGATAGGCATCACCTGAGGCGTAGCTGTATGGATCAAGCCAGGAATAGATCCGGCGGAGCTGATAATCCTCGAAAAAACGTTCCATTAAATCCTGTCTGAAAAGAACAAGGTAGATCGCAGTTGAAGCAGTTAGTGCAACTGCTGAAAAAGTAGGCAGCAGCAGCTTCCATGTAATCCCCGATACTAGAATAATCCCAACCGTAATCGCGATAAAAACGAGCATCGTACCAAGGTCAGGCTGTTCATTAATGAGCACAAAGGGAATGCCTGAAACAAGACCGATCTTTACAAGAAGCAAGAGGTCACTTTTCAAGTCTCTATTCACAAATGCTTCATTATGGGAGGCTACAACTCTTGCCAGCACAATGACGGTAAAAGTCTTCATAAACTCAGAAGGCTGAAGTGTACCAATGACAGGGAAACGATACCAGCTGTATGCACCATTGATATAAGGCACTATACTTTCCGGCAGAACCAGCAATCCTACTAAAAGCACGATGCCAAATCCATATAAAAACCAGGCCATTTTCCGGTACTGATCCATATCAAAATACATCATCATGCCGATCAGGACGAAGCCGGCAATATAAATCATACCCTGCCTGATCGCAAAGTTTGTGCCGATTGCAGCGTACTGCCCGGTCGTCTGTGCAGATGAAATGGCAAGCACACTTGCGATCATAAATAAAATCAGCAGTGAAGCAAGCGTCCAGTCTATTCTGTCTGAAAAGTGTTTATTTGTATTCAATCTATTCACCTGAATTCTAATTTTTCCTCTGTTGAACAATGCTTTCAGCGTATCAGATTATACACTGTTTCACAATTCACTAGAAGTCACATCACCTGAAAAATCATCATTACTTTTGTCACGGCTGTCACAATTAATAGACGAAAACGCATAAGGAAAAGTTTCTTTTTCTCCTTTTTCAAACTATTTGATACAATGGAAAAATAAGAGGTTAGTGTGAGGAGATGATGACATGAAAAACCAGGGCTGGATCTACCTTCACCTGAATACGGCTCAGGACTTTGCAATGTCGAGCGGAATTGAGATGAAAGACTTTTATCATGCATTATCAGACAAAATGCATCATCTGCTCCTTTTGAAGCATAAGTTTGAGCAGTCTTCTTTCAATATGCATACCTATCTTGAATATGTTCATGAACAGGAAGTGCAGGAATTGGTTAAAGAAGATATCTCAGCGTACGGAGACTTTTGCTGGATCGACTTTGAAGATGAAGCAGGCGTTGATGAAATGAGTGCCCAGGAGCTTGCTGAGCTGTTATATCTCGGGCATATGAAGTATCATCTGAACATTCCGTTTTACAAAAAGCTGAATAACCGTTTTGTTTATCTGTCATCTGAAGATGGAATGCTGAACCGTACATATTACAAAGATTGGACAGACTTTTTCATGATGGTCGGAAAAGTAATTCCTGAGAAAATGGCTGGGCGTAAAAATACGAAGTTACTTCAATGGAAAAAGGAAAAACCCATTCCACCTATTCCAAAAGAAGTCGTCATGACCATTTCACACCTTTTAAGAGAAGGTGTTGTGATCTCTTTTCAGCACGGTGCAATCAATAAAGGGAATGTCGAGGTGCCGGTCTGGGTAAGCGGTGATTATGTCAATATGGACGATCTGCAGGAGGATATGCAGAAAAAATACAAGAGAGAGCCGTCAGCGGTGTTTTCCTATGACCGGAAAACAAAAGAATGGTCGGCAATCTGAGCACAGGCACTTGCATCAGGCAGGTGCTTATTTTAATCATGAAATAGAAGTTGTAAGACATCTAACAGAAATACTGTGTGGGAATGTATATCCTATACAAGCTGTTAGAAACAAACATTTATATAGCAGGGTGGTTAACCATATGAAAAAAAGCTACATCCTTATAACAGGACTGCTGCTTGCCGGCTGCAGTTCAGAGCAGGCAGAGGAAGAGCTTGACCTCTCCAATTCATCCTGGGAAGACATCACTGAAGCATCAGCGGGTGAAACAGTCCGTCTTTATATGTGGGGCGGGGACCCTGGCATCAACAGCTACATTGATGACTATGCGATTCCGTCTTTACAGGAGGAATATGACGTCACGCTTGAGCGGATTCCGCTTGATACAAATGAAATCATTCAAAAGCTTGAAACGGAAAAAAGAGCGGGTCAGGATGAAGGAACCGTTGATCTGATCTGGATGAATGGAGAAAACTTTAAGCGGGCAAAAGAAGGGGAACTTCTTTTTGGGCCGTTTGTTGACCAGATTCCTTCTTATCAGGACCATTATCAGCCGGAAGACTATGAATTTGATTTCGGCACCGCAACAGAAGGGTACGAAGCACCGTGGGGAAAGGTACAGTTCGTGTTTAACTATGACACGTCTAAAATAGACAATCCGCCTGCAACACTGGATGAGCTGAAAATCTGGATCAATGAGAATCCGGGGAAATTTACTTATCCGGAAGCAAGCGACTTTACCGGTAATGCATTCATCAGACACGTGATGCTTGGAGAAGCGGTGGAGCCTGAAGAGTTGCTTGGCGAGCCATATGCGCCGCTTGAAGAAAGTCAGGCGAGTACCATGTGGGATTACTTAAATGACATTGAGCCTGATCTGTGGAGAGGCGGGGAAACCTACCCTGCTTCACTTGAAGAACTGGATCGCCTTTACAGCCAGGGGGAAGTGTGGATGACGATGGGCTATAACGAAGCGCGTGCAGAATCACTTGTACGTGACGGTTTATTCCCCGAAACGACTGAATCATTTGTACTTGAAGATCCCGGTTCGATCGGAAATACGCACTTCCTGTCCATTCCTTATAACAGCCCAAATAAAGAAGCTGCCATGGCTGCGATCGACTTTTTCTTAAGTCCTGAAGCGCAGCTTGAAAAATTGCAGCCCGATTACTGGGGTGAAAGCTCGCCGATTGATGTTGGCAGTCTAAGTGATGAGGAGCGGGCAGGCTTTGAAGAGCTGGACCGTGGAAATACGGTGCTTGATGCGGATATTCTTGCTGAATCATATCTATCTGAAGTAGATGCAGGGTATGTAGAGTGGATTGAATCGGAGTGGCGCAATGAAGTGGCAGCAGACTAGCCGGCTGATCCTGTTGCTGCTCCCTGCCTGTGCATTTTTGCTGCTCGCAGGAGGGAGTCTCATTCTCGCATTTATGGAAAGTGTGAGAGGAGAAAACGGGTTCACCTGGACTTATTACAGTGAACTTTTTGGCAGACAGGAGCTCGTTGACAGCCTGCTCTACAGTATCCTGATAACGTTTAGTTCAACACTTGTCTCACTCATTGGCGGCTGGCTGATTGTCAGAAGTTTTTATCAGTATATTGACGGCATAGGAAAGTGGATGGTGTGGATTCCGATGCTTTTCCCGCATTTTGTGTGGGGATATTTTGTGCTGCTTTTACTCGGTCAAAGCGGATTGATCTCAACTTTCTTAGTGCAGACCGGTTTGCTTGAGGACGCAGCATTATTTCCAATCCTCGTACAGGACCAATCGGGGATCGGTATTTTCATCACTTATATATGGAAGGAAATACCCTTTGTGATTCTGATGCTGCTGCCTGTCTATCTTCAGCTGCCAAAGCAGTTCAAAGAAGTCAATGCAGTACTTGGCGGAGGCAGGGCGGACTGGTTCAAGACAGTTGAATGGCCATGGGTGAAGCCTGTGATGTTTGAGACGGTACTGATTATCAGTGTATTTGTTTTCACTGCTTATGAAGTGCCGGGTCTGCTCGGTGTCTCCTATCCGCAGCTGACACCGGTGCTTGCTTACGAGTGGTTTTACAGTGCTTCTCTGGATGAACGGACAATGGCTTTTGCCTTATTAATGTTTGTTGCACTCATCTTTGGAACGCTTGCACTCGCAGGCTTTGCACTGATGAATAAAAGAAGAATGCTGCTGTCAAAAAGCAGCCATCGTTATTAGGAGGGGACTATGAAAAAGAAACTTTTTTATATCAGCTGTCTGATCTTTTTTATCGTCCCAGTTCTTTTGATGCTGATCAAAAGTGTCACAACACCCTGGCGGCCAGGCGTTGCGCTTGACTGGACATTAAGAGGGTGGGAAGTTGTATTTCAGGACAGCAGAGTCATTGAGTCAATGTGGACAACGCTTTTCATCGCGCTTGCTGTTGCGTTGATTAATCTGCTTGCAGGTGTACCTATTGCAAAAGCATTATCCCACCGCTCTTTTCCATTCAAGAATACACTCGAAGTGATGCTGCTTCTCCCATTATTTCTACCTATCATGGCAGCAGCAATGGGTCTTCATATCACAATGATCCGCATGGGATTGGCTAACACGTGGCTCGGTGTCACAATCGTTCATCTCGTTCCAACGATTCCTTATACGATAAAAGTGTTGAAAGCAGGTTATGATCGGATTCCACAGGATATGCTGAGTCAGGGCAGAATGCTAAAAGCCGGAGCCTGGCACGCTTTCCGTTCAATCGAACTGCCATTATTGATTCCGAGTATCAGGAGTTCAATCTTTCTTGCTGTGACGATCAGTGCAGGTCAGTATGTCCTAACCGCAATTATCGGAGGCGGCAGTGTACTGACAATGCCGATTATTTATTATCCATTTCTGCAGTCAGCTGATGATACGGTGATGGCTGCATTTTCGATTGCATTTGTACTGATTCCTGCAGCCGCGATCATCATCGCAGAAGCAGCCGCCATGCTTGTTGCAGGCCGATTTTTTATGAAAAGGAGGAGCATATTGTGAGTCTCCCCTATTTACAGGTAAAAGGTGTGTCAAAACAATTTGATACTGCCGATATTTTTACAGACCTTTCCTTCTCACTGCAAAAAGGAGAAATCCTTTCACTTGCAGGTCCATCCGGAACCGGTAAATCAACGCTTCTCCGCTGTATCGCAGGGCTCGATTATTTTTCAAACGGAGAAGTGCTGATAGAAGGTGCTGACCTGCTAAATCAACCGGTCAAACGCCGTCCTGTCGGAATGGTCTTTCAACAGGCTTTGCTTTTTCCGCATATGACACTGCTTGAGAATGTGGCATATGGAAAAAAGATCACGGATGGAAAAAAGCAGGCGTTTGAAATGGCACATAGCTACTTACAAGAAGTAGGACTCGAAAAGCAGGTTGATCGTTACCCTCACGAACTTTCAGGCGGTCAGCAGCAGCGGGCAGCGCTCGTGCGGGCAATGCTGTTGAAACCAAAGCTGCTCCTGCTTGATGAGCCATTTTCAAGTCTTGATCCGGGACTGCGTAAAGACTTAAGGGAATGGGTCAGAACATTTTTGAAAAAAGAAGATATGACATCAATCTTTGTTACTCATGATAAAGAGGAAGCGATGCTGCTCGGTGACAGGACAGCGGTAATGGCGGAGGGACGGCTTCAGCAAATCGGTCATCCGGAAGAGTTATATCACACACCGCACAATGCACTGGTTGCTTCACTTTATTCTGATGTCATTGTTCTTGATGAAAATAGATATTGTCCTGCCGACAAAGCAGAATGGTCTGAAGAAAAATCAGCAGGTGGGGAGTGGTTTGCGGCAGAATGGGTAAATGAAACATACCACTTCGGTCGCAGATTTGCGCATGTCAAACTGGATTCCGGTCGACGTGTAACAATTCCGGTTGAAAACAGGCAGTCAGGATCCAGAGGATACGTGATGCTGCCGGCAGACGAGATCCGGTATTTTAAAGAGCGTTAAAGCATCAGGGGAAGGGGGCAGGGGATGAAAAAGAAAACAATCTCAACGGCAGTCGGATTGATCGTCATCGTCATCTTTCTGTACTGGTTCAACAGAACGTATCTGAATGTATCACCAACAGATATTCAGCAATGGATCCAGTCACTTGGCTGGTGGGGCCCGTTGCTGTTTATCATCATTTACGCTTTCAGACCGATCATATTGTTTCCTGCCTCTATTCTTTCAATCGCCGGAGGGCTTGCTTTTGGAGCAATATTCGGTTTTATCTATACAATGATTGGTGCAGTACTCAGCGCGATTGTCGCTTACTTTATTGCACGACGCTTCAACCGGACTTTTATCAAAAAAATACAGGATCCACGTGTACAGCTGGTCACAGAAAAAATGGAGGAAAAGGGGTTTATCTATGTGCTCCTTCTCAGGCTGGCGCCGTTATTGAACTTTGATCTCGTCAGTTATTCTGCTGGACTTGCAAATGTGAAGCTGAAGGCATTTACACTGGCGACGATCATCGGAATTCTGCCAGGCACATTCGGATACATCTTTTTAGGATCAAGTCTGGCAGAAGGAGACATGAGGATTATTCTGCTTGGGCTGACATTCTTTGCTGTTGTAATTACTGTTCCAATTATATTCAGAAAGAAAATGGCTGTCTGGTTAGGCCTTCAAAAAGAAGATAAAGAGAAATAGGGGGTGTAGACACTGCTCGATACATATGGAAGAAAGTATGCAGAGCCTGTCATTCGTAAAACAGCTGACCGTTTCCTTACATTTGGCTGGACGGCCAACCAGGTCACGATCGGTGCTTTTATAATTGGCTCTGCTTCAGGAGTGATTTATTATTTTGGATTTCCTGTGATCGCCGTCATTGTATTATGGCTGTCAGGGTTTCTGGATGCAGTAGATGGTTCAATGGCACGTGCGACGAAAACATCACCATTCGGAACGGTCATGGACGTCACTTTTGACCGGGTTGTAGAGATCAGCGTCATCCTCGGCGTCGCGTTTCTTTATCCGGATATCATGTGGGCTGCCCTTTTGCTGATGGCCTCAATTGTGATTTCAATGACGATCTTTCTGACGGTTGGAAATGTGTCTGAAAACAACGGTGTCAAGTCGTTCCGCTATCAGGCGGGGCTTGCAGAACGGACAGAAGGCTTTCTGTTTTTAAGCGTGATGATGCTTGCACCGTCAATTGTTTTATGGACGACGCTCGCATTTTTTGCGGTAGAACTGTTTACAGCCGGACAGCGGTTTATGGAAGCGAAGAGACTGCTGAGTTAAATACAGTGAAACAATCAAAAAGAGGATGAACAGATGTCCATCCTCTTTTTTCTATGCGAGCTGCTGTTCAGCAAATTCCCTATAGAGCGGGTGCGTCTGGATCAGCTGGTGGTGTGTGCCAATCCCTGTAATCCGACCCTTTTCTATAAAAATGATTTTATCCGCATCTACAATTGTCGACAGCCTGTGGGCAATGATAAAAGTGGTGCGCCCTTCCATCAGCCTGCTCAGCGCCTGCTGTACAATCGCTTCAGATTGACTATCAAGGCTCGCTGTCGCTTCATCCATCATCAGGATTTTCGGATCTCTCAGGAAGGCTCTTGCAATCGCAATCCGCTGGCGCTGTCCACCTGAGAGCTTCACGCCTCGTTCACCAACCTCAGTATCAAGCCCTTCAGGAAACTCCCTGATAAAAGGTTCCGCATAAGCCATTGCAGCAACTTCCCAGAGCCGTTCATCGCTGATCGAATCAGCATCCTTCAGCCCATACGTTAAATTATCACGAATCGTACCTGCCATCATCGGACTGTCCTGTGAGACGTACCCGATCTGACTGCGCCATGCATCCATTGAAAGATCGGTAACAGGTGTATCACCAATAAAAATTCCACCTTCTGACGGCTCATAAAAGCGTTCAAGTAAGCCAAACATTGTCGTTTTTCCGCCGCCGCTCGGTCCTGCAAAAGCGATCATTTCACCGGGTGCAGCATCAAACGATACATTTGAAAGGATCGGTTCACCGGCTTCATAAGCAAAAGATACATTCCTCACATGCACCGGTCTTCCGTTGATATCCAGTTCATCACCAATCCGGCCGTCTTCAGGTGTAAGGTTAATGATCCCGATAATCCGCTCTGTTGCGCCTTTTGCTTTTTGCAGCTGAGTAAAAAACATCGCAAATGACGTAATCGGAAAGACAATTTGGAATAAATAAAGGAGAAATGCAACAAGCGAACCTGTCGTCATTGAACCTTCTGCCACCCGGATTCCGCCATAACCGATAATCACAACAATCACAGCCATCATCACAAGATAAATAAGAGGACCTACAATCGCGAAAATTCTCATCTCTTTTAATCCGAACATTAACAGCTTGCTGATGCCGCCTTTACCCTTTGCAGCTTCAAACATCTCTGCATTAGAGGCTTTCATTAATCTGATCTCACTCAGTGTCTGTTGGATCTTTCCTGTGAAATCGGCCGTTTCATCCTGCAGACCGTGTGAGATCTTAGACATCTGTCTGCCAAGTGGTATCATAATCCCGACAGTAACGGGAACTGAAATCAACATCAGAAGCGTCATCCGCCAGTCCATCACTAACAGAATAATGACTGCACCGATAATTGTAATGATCCCGGTAATAAATTGAGGGAAATGCTGAGAGATCAGATCCTTCACAATTCCTGTATCATTGACCACCCGGCTGACAGACTCGCCGCTTGCTTTCTGATCATAATAGCTGACCGGCAGCCGGATCATTTTCTCCCACATCTGTTCACGCAGCCGTGCCACAACGACCTGCCCTGTATAGCCGAGTAAATAAGTCGATCCGCCGTCAATCAGCGCCTGCACGATAAAAACAATCGCAATCGCTGCGACCAGCCAGCCGCTCAGTGATACCGAAAAGCCATCCACAAGCTCGCGCGTCAAAAGAGGAATCGTCAAACCGACAAGCGTCGTCAGAATACTGCCGGCGAGTCCAAGTGTCAGCGCGAGCCTTGGGATTTTAGTGGATAAAATTAATTGAATAAAGGGTTTCATCCTTGCGTCATTCTGTGCCATAAAAGACTCCTATCTTTTCAGATTTCATTATAAAATTATATCCTACTTCGGTCCCGAAGGCTGTGTCAGAAGCATGGACGCTTTATTTTCCGTGTATCTGACTGATAGAATGGAGAAAACGCTCAGGAGGAACTTATGAAAACTGTTGTACTTGCCGGGGGTGGACACACGCACCTTGAAGTATTACGCCGGCTGACTGCTGAACGTGATACAGAGGTGAAATGGACCCTCGTGTCAGCATCCCGCTATCATTACTATTCCGGTATGTTCTCAGGCTTTGCCGAAGGGCTCTACTCGATTGAAGATATCCGGATTGATCTAAAGAAAATATGTGAAGATAAAAACATTGATTTTATAGAAGAAACGCTTGAATCATTTGATCCAGCTAAAAGGGAAGTTGTTCTGTCATCTGGAGAAAAACTGTCTTATGACCGTCTTTCACTCGATATCGGCTCACACACTGCACCTGATCAGATAGAAGGCCTTGCAGAAAAACAGATTCAGATCAAACCCGCTCATCTATTTACGGAGCGGATCGACGCATGCCGCAAAGCAAAAGAACTCGTCATCATCGGCGGAGGCGCAGCGGCAATTGAAATGGCTTTTTCATTCCATCAGTGGAAACAGCAGAACGGCCGTAAATATGACCGCGTTACCGTTGTGGCTTCAGGGGAGATGGTTGATGAAAAATCAGACTCAGTAGTTGAAACGCTTTTTGATCATAAAGGCATCCGTTATGTTAAAGGCGATGCCGCTGTGGAAGTGACGGACCGTTACGTCATGACTGAAAGCGGCGGGGAAGTTCTATATAGCGAAGTGATCTTCCTTGGTGGTGCCCAGGCGCCTGCGCTTTTGGAAGCGTCAGGACTGTCTGTTGATAAAAAGGGCTTTATCAAAGTAAACGCCTGCTTGCAGACGCCTGATGACAGTCGTGTATTTGCAGCAGGAGACTGCGCTGCGCTTATTACGCATCCGTATCTGCCAAAAAGCGGCGTCTATGCAGTGCGTCAGGGAGAAGTCCTGCATCATAACCTGATTGCCAGCCTTCGCCGGGGGGCATTGATGGACTATAAGCCGCAAAGCCGAGCGCTGATCCTGCTTTCCACTGGAGGAAAACAGGCACTCATGCTGTATGGGAAATGGCGTCAGTTCGGCAGCTGGGCATGGTGGTGGAAGGATTATATTGACCGCGGTTATATGAGGAAGTATCAGTGAATATAGAAAAAAACGGAGCGTGCTGGGGCACGCTCCGTTTTTTCTGATGTATGGTGTATAGCAGGCTGGCGAATTGACATGGTGGGTAGGTATGGGTAAAAAGACCCAAAAATTTGAACACGCTGTGTTGAACGTCGAACATCGGGTGTTTACCTTCGAACCTCGGGCGTCAACCTTCGAACATCCGCATTTATTCTCCGAACAACACTTGTTTTTCTCCGAACCACCACCAAACCAAACTAAAATCACCCGGCCTTCGTCACCGCTTCACTCTTCACCTTACGCTTCGTAAAACGGTCCACAATCGAGCTGATTGCACCATCTCCAGTTACGTTTGTTGCTGTACCAAGGCTATCCTGTGCAAGATACAGTGCAAGCATCAGTGAAGTCATTGCGCCTGAGAAGCCAAGCATAGACTCAAGCAGACCAAGGGATGCAACGACTGCGCCACCGGGTACACCAGGTGCTGCGATCATTGTTACACCTAGCATCAGAATGAATGGGAAGATCTGTGAGAATGTTGCTGTTTCACCCTGAATCAGCATGACTGCCATCGCACAGCTGACTAACGTGATTGTACTTCCGGCTAAGTGAATATTTGCAAGCAGCGGCACACAGAAATCCGCTGTTTTTTCACGGACACCCATTTTTTTAGAGTGCTCAAGTGTCACGGGAATCGTTGATGCTGAAGACTGAGTACCAAGTGCTGTAAAGTAAGCAGGCATCATATTTTTCAGCATCACAAAAGGATTTTTACCGTGCATCGCGCCTGCAGTTGAATAGATTGATACCAGATACAGCGCGTGCAGAGCGATAATCATCACAAAAACAAGCAGGAAGACATTAATAATGGCACTTACCTGACCGCCCTGTGTCATATTCGCAAAAATACCGAATATGTGAATAGGAAGGAGTGGGATAATGATTTTTTCAATCAGTTTCTGAATGATTGTGCGGAATTCTTCAAGGCCTTTTTGTAAGACACTGTTTTTAAAAGCTGAAATTCCGATACCGAGCACAAATGACAGCAGCAAGGCTGACATGATGCCCATCACAGGTGTCATTTCAATGCCAAAATATCCACCCAGTAAGGCCTCTTCAGGATTTTCAAATGCTTTTGATGCTTGAGATCCCAGTAAAATGGGGTATAGGATTGTAGCACTTACAAAAGCAAGTAAACCTGCAATGATCGTAGACGCATAGGCGATACCCGCAGTCACACCAAGCGCTTTACCGGCTCCGCGACCCATGGCGCCAATACCAGGTGCGATAAAGGCAATGATAATTAAAGGAATTGCGAATGACAGGAACCCGCTGAAAATATCATTAAATGTTGCGGGCACTCTGATCAGCCAAGCAGGACTAACACTGCCGACAGCAACACCAAGCACAATGGCCATGATAATACGGGGAAGTAATCCAATTTTTTTCATGATAAAGTCCTCCTGTTGTGTACAGTTGTATTTAATAGATGGATTATAACGCGATGTTTATGTGTTGTTAAGAGAAAATGTTTAAAAAATAATAATAAAATTATTTAGAATTATCAGTAAAATGAAGGAGGTTACACGTAAATTTAGATTTTTTGTTATAGTAAAAAAACAAAAAATCGATTCATCAAACTCATTTCCGAAATGCCAAAACGTGATAAGATGGAGAAGGATTATTTGAAATGGATGTAAGAGAATGAATTAATGATTTTGCATGCCATTTTAATAGAAGTAAAAATCAGCACAATCAAGTTTGAAGAAAATTAAATTTTTTCTACATATGTATTAAACATTTAACTGGAGGATTTTATAGATGAAAACCAAACTATGTTTACTGTTCGGCGGAAAGTCTGCAGAGCATGAAGTATCACTTCAGACAGCGAAGGCCGTAATTAAAGCGCTGGACTTAACTAAATTTGATATCGATCCGGTATTTATTACAAAGGACGGAGAATGGAGAAAAGGACCTTCCCTTTCTGCACCGGTTGAAGATGTAAAGGAACTGCAATTCGGCGCTCAGTCTGAAGTATCACCTGCAGAAGGGCTGACTCATGTACCGTCTGCACCGGATGCAGCGTACGATATTGTTTTCCCGCTGCTGCATGGTCCAAATGGAGAAGACGGAACGGTACAGGGCCTGCTTGAAGTCCTGAATGTTCCTTACGTGGGAAATGGTGTGCTCGCGTCATCTGCAGGGATGGATAAAGTCATTATGAAAAATCTGTTCAGAGATGCAGGTCTTCCGCAGGTTGACTACACTTCATTTATCCGCTCAGTATGGGAGCAAGACAGAAAAGCTGCTTATGTGAAGACTGAAAAAGAAATCGGTTATCCATGCTTTATTAAGCCTGCGAACCTCGGATCAAGTGTCGGCATCAGTAAATGTACTAACCGTACAGAGCTTGAAGCAGGTTTTGAAGAGGCATTCCTGTTTGACCGTAAAATAGTGATTGAACAGGGTGTGAAAGCACGTGAAATTGAGCTTGGCGTGATCGGCAATGACTTCCCTGAAGTATCCGTACCGGGTGAAATTGTAGCGAAAAAAGATTTTTATGATTATAAATCGAAATATGTCGACGGAGATTCTGTCATGATTATTCCGGCAGAACTGCCTGAAGGAATGGCTGAAGAACTTCAGCGTATGGCGAAGATCGCGTTCCAGACAGTTGATTGCTCAGGGCTTGTGCGTGCAGATTTCTTTGTGACAGATAAAAATGAGATTTTTATCAATGAAATTAATACAATGCCAGGATTTACGCCTTACAGTATGTTCCCGCTGCTATGGGAAAACACTGGTGTTCCATATGCTGAACTGATTGAAAAGCTTGTGCAATTTGGTATGGAACGCTATCAAGATAAACAGAAACTTAAAACCTCAATTTAAGGAGAAGCAGTCATGAAAAAAACATTACAAGAGATTGCTGACATCTTACAGACAGAAGCCCCTTCAGAAGCATATGCAGCCGCAGTCGTGGACGGGGCCAGCATTAACACTTTGACAATCCAGCCGGGAAACCTTTTTGTTCCATTTAGAGGTGAGAGAACGGATGGACATAGATATGTACGGCAGGCTTTTGAAAAGGGAGCAGGCGCTTCTCTTTGGCAAAAAGGGGTGCCGGATGTACCGGAGGATCTGCCTGTTATCTTAGTTGATGACCCTGAAAAAGCGCTTCAGCAGCTTGCGGCTGCCTATAGAAGCGAGAATCACTTTAAAGTCGTGGCCATCACCGGAAGTAATGGGAAGACAACGACAAAAGATATGATCGCGGGTGTACTTTCAACCAAATACAGCGTGCAGAAAACAGAAGGAAACTTTAACAACAACCTTGGTTTGCCGCTGACACTGCTGAATATTAAAGAGTCCACTGATGTCGCCGTACTTGAAATGGGGATGAGCGGATTTGGTGAAATCGAACTGTTGAGTGATATTGCGACGCCTGATATTGCAGTTATCACGAATATTGGTGAGTCCCATCTCCAGGACCTCGGCTCAAGAGAAAATATTGCAAAAGCAAAATTCGAAATCATTTCAGGCCTGAATGAAAACGGCATCCTGTTTTACTATGGAGATGAGCCGTTATTGAAGGATCTGGTTGCACAGACTGAAGGCTTGAAGTGTGCGTCATACGGCTATGAGGAAACGAACGGTCTTTATCCGAGAAAGACTGAAATTGATGACGCAGGAAGCCGCATTCAGCTTGGTACGGAAGAAACATGGGTATCGATCCCTGTACTCGGCAGACATAACGTGCTGAACGGGCTGGCTGCGATCCGCACAGCGCTTCACCTTGGTCTTACACTTGAAGAAATCGAAGCGGGTTTTGCAAAAACTGAGATGACCTCAATGAGAATGGAGCGTGTGGAAGGCGCAGGTGGTGAAATTTTCATCAATGATGCCTACAATGCCAGTCCGACTTCTGTGATTGCTGCACTACAGTTCCTTGAAGAAGCGAAAGCAGAGGGTAAAAAAATCGCCGTGCTTGGTGATATGCTGGAGCTTGGTAACAACGAAGAGCAGTTTCACCGTGAAATCGGTCAGAACATTAACTTCAATGAGATCCCAGTTCTGCTCGCATTCGGACCGCGTTCAAGATGGCTTGCTGAAGAAGCGCTGGAGAGAAGTCCTCTCGTTTACTGGTTTGATCAGCATGATGAGCTGATCGCAGAACTTAAGAAGCATCTTTGTAAAGGTGACCTGGTGCTTGTCAAAGGCTCGCGCGGCATGGAGCTTGAGAAAGTGATTGAGGCTTTTAAATAAAATGTTGGGAAAGCCGTCCTGTGGGGCGGCTTTTTGTATTGAAAAGACGGTGCTGTCGCGACGGTCGGAAGGCGGGTTATAACGTTCAGTGGCGCTGTTATGACAGTCAGCGGATGTGATAGCGCACTCAAACCGGGTGTATCGCTACGTCAACCAGCCAGATACATACCTGAACAGTCAACACACAGCATTCGACACATGTACACAGATTCAAAAACCACATTTATGGGTATAAAAAGCTTAGAAGATTGAACGGAGGGAAGTCATGGGACAGACAGGATGCTTGCTGCTTCACGGATTTACAGGCGGCGCTTATGAGGTGAATCCGCTGGCGAGATATCTGCGGGAACATACGGACTGGATTATTTCAGTGCCGGTGCTGCCGGGACACGGCAGAAACCTCAGGCTGCATGACACGAACGCAGTTGAATGGATTACGTATGCGGAGGAAGAGTTAAAAAGGCTCTATATGTATTGTGATGAAGTCTATGTGGTGGGATTTTCAATGGGCGGGCTGATCGCAGCTTACCTGACGATCCATTATCCGGTGAAAAAACTGGTTCTGCTCAGCGCAGCAGCCCTTTATATTAATCCGAAGCAGATTTTCAACGATGTCAGAACAGTGATCTCAGATTTCGTACGGAGAAAGCTGAATGAAAACGAATGGTTTGGTCATTATAAATATAAGCTCTTTCATACACCAATCCGCTCTACAAGGGAGTTCAGGCGCCTGGCATCCTATGTCGTACCGCTACTTCCAAAAATCAGAGTGCCTGTTTTCATTGCACAGGGACAAATGGACGGGATCGTTCCTCCTAAAGCGGCAAGATTCGTCTATGATCGCGTCGGTACTTACCAAAAAAGATTATATTTATCAAAATCGTCGAAACACCTGATCTGCTATGGGTCCGACTGTGACAGGCTTTTTCATGAGATCGCTTTCTTTTTAAAACAGGAGAAAGTTCCCGACAATGGATGATTGTGTTTTGAAAATAGACATGATAAGATACGTAAGACATCTGCTACAATTAGCAATTAGCTCTCTTATTTATAAGAAGAGTGTGATATAACTTTTAAATGCGCAAAGCGGAATCAACCGTGATGGACTGAATGCGTCCAGCGTATTTTTGATGGTTGTCTTTAACCAGCATGAAAGACCAATTGAAGTATTGGCATCTCTGACGCACTCGGCCTAGGTCCGAGTTTTCTTTTTGGGGAAGAAATGCCCCTTGTTAATTTACCGTTAAGGACAACGAATAAAGGCTGTCGCAGTCTTCTGAGCGATCTTAGCTATGTGTATGAAATAGATGATTCACAAAACAAAGGAGAATGAAGGATTTGACACTTTTTTCAGAACTACCAATTAGTCCAGTAATCCAGAAATCAATTAAACGTATGGGATTTGAAGAGGCAACGCCAATTCAGGCTGGCACAATTCCACTATCATCAGAAGGTAAAGACATTATCGGGCAGGCGCAGACAGGAACAGGTAAAACGGCTGCTTTCGGTATTCCAATGCTTGAAAAAGTGGACACAAAATCATCAGCCATTCAGGGTCTGATCATTGCACCAACACGTGAGCTTGCAATTCAGGTATCTGAAGAGCTTTATAAAATCGGAAGCGACAAGCGTGTACGCGTATTGTCAGTATACGGAGGCCAGGACATTCAGCGCCAGATCCGCGCAATGAAAAAGCGTCCGCATATCATTGTTGGAACGCCGGGCCGTCTGCTTGACCACATTAACCGCCGCACGCTGAAGCTTGATGAAGTAGAAACACTTGTACTTGATGAAGCAGATGAAATGCTGAACATGGGCTTTATCGATGACATCGAGTCAATCCTGAAAAACCTTCCGGAAACACGCCAGACACTATTATTCTCAGCAACAATGCCTGGACCAATCCGTAAAATCGCTGAACGCTTCATGAAAGAGCCTGAAGTGGTAAAAGTAAAAGCGAAGGAAATGACTGTTGAAAACATCGAACAGTTCTTCGTAAAAGCACATGAGCGTGAAAAGTTCGACGTTCTTTCACGTCTGATCAACGTTCAGTCACCTGAGCTTGCGATCGTATTCGGACGTACAAAGCGCCGCGTTGACGAGCTTGCACGTGCACTTGAAATCCGTGGCTACATGGCTGAAGGAATTCACGGTGACCTGACACAGGCGAAGCGAATGAGCGTACTGAAGAAGTTTAAAGAAGGCCGTATTGACGTACTTGTTGCAACAGACGTTGCTGCACGTGGTCTTGATATCTCAGGCGTTACACACGTGTATAACTATGACATTCCACAGGATCCTGAAAGCTACGTTCACCGTATCGGACGTACAGGTCGTGCTGGTAAAAAAGGTATGGCGATGACATTCGTTACACCGCGTGAAATGAACTACCTTCGTGTTGTTGAACAAACAACGAAAAAGAAGATGGAGCAAATGCGTCCACCAAGTTCATCAGAAGCACTTGAAGGCCTTCAGCGCGCTGCCGTTGATGAGCTTAAAGAAACACTTAAAAAGAACAACCTTGAAGAATACAAAGTAATTGCACGTGAGCTATTAAACGATGGTGAAGAATCACTGGATCTAATCGCTGCCGCTCTTAAGATTCTTACAAAAGAGCCAGACGAAACACCAGTTGATATCACACCTGAAAGACCACTTTCTTCTAAAAAGAAATCTTACCGCAAAGACGACAAAAAGTTCGGCAACCGCGGTGGTAACCGTGGCGGTAAAGGTGGAGGCGGCAAGCCTTACAACAGCCGTCAGCGCCAGCCAAAGCGTCAATCACGCGAAGGCTAGAAAAGCGTAAGCGCCTTGTTCAGACCCGACAAGCATAAGGCGCTCGTTCAGCTCCGACGGGCATAAGACGTGCATCAGAAAATGGGTGAACTTTCCCGTTTACCGATGGGTGGCTTATGACTCGAGGGGTTGGGCGCTGAAGCTGGACAGCATTGAAAAGCGCAAACCGCTAAACGCCAACAAAAAACTGCTCCGGGGGATCATCCCCCGGAGCAGTTTTTTCTATTCGCGTTCCTGTGATGTGAAGATAACTCCATTTGCCTGCAGCATTCCATCAATCTTAGGGAATGCACTGATCACATATCCGTTTCTGAGAAATGGAAGGTCTTCTCCATCATTCATATTCAGTACTAGTGTTTCATAATCGAAATCATCATTTTGTCTGAGTAACACGGCGCTTTCGATATCACTCCACTGATATTCGGTTGAAGTAACTGAAAAAAGGCTGTTATGAAGAATTTTTTCTTCTCTTAATACAGAATAATTTGTCACACTCAGCACAAGAATAGGTATGGAGACAATTAAAACTACAAATCCGGTAATCTTATATCCTTTTCCTATTTTATACATCATGAAGAAAAATAATGATAGCAGCACGCCGAAGATGCCAAATAGTATATTAGAGATGACAGGCGTCTGAATAACGATGATGTCCCCGTATGAGAAAAACATATAGTGGAGAAGGTTAGGTCCAACAAAAGCAAAGATAATTGCAGAAATGAATGAGATCACACTGAGTACAATCCACATCATATTTCCTTCGTGAAATTCCTGATTCATGTATATCCTCCTTACAATATTTTCATATCTACTATACAGAATTTTCACAGGAAAAGTTTCACTTTTTAAAAAATTTCCAGCGAAAACTTTTGAAACATATGTAGTAAGAAGATCGTATGATAGAGTAGATACATAAAAGATAGTGAGACAGGAGAGAAAACAATGGGAAGACAGGAGCCTAGAATGAGAATTTCAGAACGGGCCTTAACCGTCTGGAGACTATATGGCTGGATATCTGCAGCAATTACATTGCTTGTAGGTGCAGGTGTAACAACGCTTGCCATTCTATTTGACTGGTCAGTCTGGTTTATCATTGGTGCAGCTGTGGCGCTGGTGCTTGAAATCATTTTATTTGTATTCGTCTTACCAACGCTCAAATGGAAGCGTTGGCGTTATGAAGTAAGGGAAGAAGAAATTGAGTTGCAGCATGGTATTTTTGTTGTCACGCGTACACTTGTGCCGATGGTCCGAGTACAGCATGTAGATACAGAGCAGGGACCGATCCTGCGGAAATACCGGCTTGCAACGATCAGTATTTCAACAGCGGCAACGCTTCACCAGATTCCAGCACTGGATATTGATGAAGCAGATGAGCTGAGGGATTCGATTTCTGCTTTAGCAAGGGTGGCTGAGGACGATGTCTGAGGAAAAACGACTGCATCCGATTACCACAGTAATAAATGCGCTGAAAACAATAAAGGAAGCATTCATTCCAATTGTCATTCTCGTTTTTATCAATCGGGGAGAAGCCGAATCAATTCTGGATTACCTGCCATATCTCATCATGGGTGCAATGATCATTTTATTTGTATTTTTAGGTATTATCAAATGGTGGAGGTTTAAATACTGGATTGAAGAAGGCGAACTCAGGATCGAACAGGGTCTTTTTGTGAAGAAAAAGCGTTATATTCCTTTTGAACGGATTCAGAGCCTTAACTATACAGAAGGTGTGTTGCACCGCCCTCTAAAACTGGTGAAAATCAAAGTTGAAACAGCCGGAAGTTCTTCCTCGCTGGAATCAGAAGCTGAACTGACGGCGATTACCAAGCAGGAAGCAGATGAATTGAACAGAATTATTGCTGCCGCTAAAAAAAGGCTGAAGGAAGAAAACGTAGAAATCACTGATGGGGAAGAAGTGGTTGAACAGGAGCCTGAGGCGCATATCCTTTATCAGATGAGCCCTAGAGATCTGATTGTTATGGCTACAACGTCCGGCGGTGCCGGGGTTGTCATCGGGGGGATCCTGATCTTTTTATCCCAATTTGGAGAGATTATCCCTTACGAAGCTGTTTTTGAAGAGCTGATAGACTTTGTAGAAGCCGGCTTTCTTCTTGCCGGAATTGTAGCGGTGTTTGTATTTTTTATTGCCTGGCTCATTGCGGTCGGTCTCACATTTTTACGCTATGCCCATTTTACAGTAAAGCTTGTTGAAAATGACCTCATCATTACGCGGGGGCTGCTTGAGAAAAAGCAGACAACTGTACCGCTGAAAAGAATCCAGGGGATTACTTTTGATCAGAATGTGATGAGAGAGCCTTTTGGATATACATCTGTCACAATTGAAAGTGCCGGAGGTTCAGTCCTTGAAAAGGATTCAAACGCGATCCGGCTGCTGCCGATGATTCGTGAGAAAGAAACATATGAAATTCTAAACCGGATCTTACCTGACTATCATTTTAAAACAGAATTTACAGGTGTGCCTAAGCGCGCATTAAAACGTTATATATTCTGGAAGCTGTTGTTTGCGCTTGTTCTGATCGTTCCGGTTTCGTATTTCTTTTTCCCACTTGGTCTGATTTCGCTGATTTTCATTCCGATTGCAATTGTACTAGGCTTGTGGCAGTACAAGACTGCAGGTTGGAGCGCCTCGCGTGACCAGTTAACGTTGAAGTTTCGGGGCATCAGCAAACAAATTGTGTTTTTAAAGAAAAAACGGATACAGTCTCTGGAATGGACACAGACCTATTTCCAGAAAAGAGGAGACGTTGCAACCATCCATGCAACGATCAAATCCTATACCAGTGGCAGTCATAGCAGCATTTCACATATTGCAAAAGAAGATGCTAACCTGATGATGGACTGGTATAGCCCTGAAGCGGAAGTGAAGAAAGTACACACGCTGTCTGGAGCAGAATTGCAGTAAAAAAACGCCTGGGAGCTAAAATAGACCCAGGCGTTTTTTATGTCCGCCGCCGCTGCTGGAAGATGAACAGGCCGATAAAAACACCTGCTGCAAGCCCTGCAATATGGGCGGTTACGTTAATATTTGATCCGAAAAACGTCATCACAATACTGATCACGATCAGCGGTACCATGATCTGTCTGATTTCAAGTGGCGCCGCCTCTTTATAGATCAGCCAGATTGCGCCGTATAAGCCGAACAATCCAAAGATCGCACCGCTCGCACCAACCGAGAAGTAATCCGCCGGCTGCAGAACCCATGTAGCCACATTTGCAATAATCCCTGCAAGTAAATACACGACAGAGAATTGAAAAGAACCGAGCAGACGTTCAAGTGCAGGTGCAAAAAGCACAAGAGAAAACGTGTTGAACAGCACGTGCCACAGATCAGCGTGGACAAAAATCGGCGTTACAAGCCGGTAGTACTCACCGGCTGAGATCAGTCCGTTGATCCCGCCAAGCGTGACAAAAACGGACCATCCGATCCCGCCCGGAAGAGAAGTTGCAATAAAAACAATCGCATGTATTAAGATCAACAGTGAAACGACAGGATAAAACCTGATAAACTGTGATAAGCTTTCAGTACGTAAAAACAATTGAAATCCTCCCTGTAACTGATTATGTCTATCATACAGGATTCTATACGAAAAAGGTGACTCAGATGATTCATGGAATCGGCTTGGATATCGTAGAAATTGAACGGATTGCCACACTTTTAAACAGGCAGCCGAAAATTGCACGCCGCGTGCTCACT
Source organism: Jeotgalibacillus sp. JSM ZJ347 (assembly GCF_044383825.1). Lineage (NCBI taxonomy): Bacteria > Bacillati > Bacillota > Bacilli > Caryophanales > Caryophanaceae > Jeotgalibacillus > Jeotgalibacillus sp. JSM ZJ347. Next base: position 183,433 of record NZ_JBISEN010000004.1, read on the forward strand.
GAATTGGAGCTTTCGCAGTTCAATGAGCTTGGCGAGAAAAGAAAGATTGAATTTCTGGCAGGACGATTTGCGGTAAAAGAAGCGTATGCGAAAGCAATCGGCTGTGGGATCGGGCGTGAGCTGTCTTTTCAGGACATTGAGATTTTAAAAGAAGCTTCCGGTCGTCCTTATATCAGGCACCCGGAATACAATGTGCATGTAAGCATTACGCATACAAAAGAATACGCCGCCGCACAGGTGGTAGTGGAGAAAGCAGACGCTTAGATCAGGCGTCTGTTTTTTATTTTGCGTTTCTGATTCAGGTCATGCCCTCTTCATGCACTTGGGTAACTAAAAGATTTGAGGCCTGTGACCTAAGGGCATGAAGTGCCGGAGGTAGTGCTCGAACTTGAACTGCTTCTGGACTGGAGATGTAGCAATTGTTGTTAATCTTGCCGGAATCCGCGCTGGAATTGTAGCGATACACCCGGGAGGTTGTAGCAATCAGCGCTGAAATTGTAGCAATCCGACTAATTGTGTGTCATGTTCTCCGTCTCCAAGCGCCTTCCACCTTTCCGTGTCATACAAGCCCATCCCCACTCATACACTAAAAGTGCATTCGCAACGACGCTGAATGAGTGAAGGGGGAGGAAACCATGAAGAAAATCGCTCTCTGTTTGATAACGGTCTTTTTAGTGATGGTGTTAGGTGCGTGCGGTGAGAAAACGAGGGAGGAAGCGGCTCAGGATCTGATGGAGAAGGTGGAGCAGGCGGAAAGTTATAAGGCAAAAGCTAAGATGGTCTTTAATACTGGTGAGACGCCTCAGGAATATGATGTGGAAGTCTGGCATATGAAACCGCACTTTTACCGTGTTCATCTGAAGCATGCTGAAGACAAGCAGAGCCAGATGATTATCCGGAATGATGAAGGTGTTTTTGTCCTGACACCTGCGCTGAACAAGAGCTTCCGTTTTCAGAGTGACTGGCCGTCAAACGGCAGTCAGGCTTATTTGACGGAATCACTTGTAAAGGATATTCAGGAGGATAAGGAAGCAGTCTTTACTGAAAAAGAAGGCAAGTATGTATTTGATACGAAAACAAGGTACAAGCATCAGCATATGTTCCCGCTTCAGCAGGTGACATTTGATAAGAAGACACTTGCACCGACTGATGTGAAAGTGAAGGATCAGGAAGGTAACGTGAAAATTGAACTCAGCTTCAGTGAGGTTAACTATGAAGCGTCATTTGAAAAGAGTGACTTTAATCTAGAGAAAAATATGATGAGTGCCCAGCTTGAAATGCCGGTTTCAGGAGATGGTGAAGAGACGGAGGACTGGGCTGTACTTTACCCGACAGCTGAAATCGAAGGCGCTGCGCTAAAGGAAGAAAAGGAAGTTAAAACAGATAACGGAAGCCGGATGATTCTGACGTATGAAGGTGCGAAAAATTATACGATCATTCAGGAAAAACTTGAAGCTGCACCGGTCATGCTGACAACAACTGACGCTACCGGGGAAATGGCGGATCTCGGGTTTGCTGTGGGTGCTATGACGGAAAATTCTCTTGAGTGGACATATAATGGTGTAAGTTATCTGCTCGCCTCCCACGACCTTACGCAGGAAGAAATGCTCGAAGTCGCTCGCTCAGTTCAGGGGTCTATGATAAAATAACGGCATCCAAAACAGGAGGATCTCCTGTAACAAGAGAAGGTGCCAGATGATGAAGAATGAATTTCACCGTGATACATGGATTGAAGTAGACCTTGATGCGATTCAATATAATATCAGTCAGTTATCAAATCAGCTGAATCGGGATACATTGATTATGGCTGTTGTAAAAGCAAATGCGTATGGACATGGTTATCTTGAAGTAGCAGAGGCAGCACTTGAAGGTGGAGCGGAATGGCTGGCTGTTGCGTTTTTAGATGAAGCGCTTTTTCTGAGAAAGCATGGCTTTACCGCTCCGATTCTGGTGCTGGGTGCGACGCGTCCTGAAGATGCCGGCTTGGCAGCAGCAAATCATATCCGGCTGACTGTATTTTCAATAGACTGGATTAGGTCAGCGCGGGCATTTCTTGATACCCACATATTGAATATTCATTTGAAAACAGATACCGGGATGGGACGTCTCGGTTTTACTGATCCTGAAGAAGTGGCTGAAGCTGAAAGGCTCGCTTCTGATAGTAGCAACCTTGAAGTTGAGGGCGTCTATACGCATTTTGCAACAGCGGACGAGCTGGACCGGACGTATGCTGATCAGCAGCATGAGCGCTTTTTAAAGGTTCTGGACGTCTTTCAGCAGAAGCCTCCAATGATTCACGCCTCTAACAGTGCAGGGGCATTTCTCCGTGATAATTCAGCTTTTAATGCAGTGCGCTTTGGTATTTCGATGTACGGGCTTGTGCCTTCAGGTGATATCCGCAGTGAAATGCCGGCACCACTTAAGCCGGCGCTATCTCTGTATACAAAAATGGTTCAGGTGAAAAAGCTGCCAAAAGGTGAAAAGGTCAGTTATGGTGCAACTTATACCGCACAGCAGGATGAATGGATTGCAACGCTGCCAATTGGCTATGCTGATGGGTGGATCAGGCAGATGCAGGGGTTTGAAGTGTTAGCAGGAGAGTACCGGGCAGAGATTGTCGGGCGGGTCTGTATGGACCAGTGTATGATCAGGCTTCCATTTGAAATGAAAGAAGGTACGGTTGTCACTCTCGTAGGCGAAACCTCGGAAGATTGTATTCTGCTTGATGATATCGCAGCGCATAACGGAACCATTCATTATGAATCTGCCTGTCTGCTGACAGCGAGAGTACCAAGGGTTTATAGGCAAAATGGCGGGATCAGTAAGGTCTTTAATCATCTTAATTAATCATTTGTGCAAAGAATTGTCAGATATTTTCTGAGAGTACCTTTTCAGGTTCCACATTTAGTGTTAAGATAAACATGGACTTGAATGATGAATGAACAAAAGAATAATTGAATGACAAAAAATAGGTATGCATATGATGGTGGAGGTGTAGTTTGTGTCGGAATCCAGCGCAACATCAGAAATCTTGGTACGATTACCAAAGCAACTGCTTACAGAACTGGAAGCGTTTGCCGAACAGGAAGAATTAAGCTGCAGCGATTGCATTTATCGCGCAACGAAAGCTTATGTCCGTGACAGACGCCGTAAACAAACTCAGGATGCGATGCGCCGGGGCTATATGGAAATGGCGAAGATCAACTTGTCAATGGCTTCGGAAGCACTTCAGGCAGAATACGAAGCAGACCATACCATTGAACGATTGGTAAGTGGAGGATAACGCTTTGATAGTAAAGCGTGGAGACGTATTTTTTGCTGACCTATCTCCCGTTGTCGGTTCAGAGCAAGGTGGAGTCCGCCCCGTTCTCATCATCCAAAACGACATCGGAAATCGGTTTAGTCCCACAGTAGTGGTCGCAGCGATAACAGCACAAATTCAAAAAGCCAAGCTTCCTACCCACGTTGAGATCAGCTCAAAGCGTAATGGCTTTGAACGTGATTCAGTTATTTTACTGGAACAGATCAGAACATTAGACAAACAAAGATTAACAGATAAAATAACCCATCTGGATGACGAGACGATGGAAAAGGTAGACGAGGCGCTTCAAATCAGCCTTGGCTTGGTAGACCTCTAATGTGGAAACGCTCTTTTTGGAGCGTTTTTTTCTTATGAATAGACCAATGAGTTTCACTCATCTATAATAGAACACAAGTACGAATACAGAATGATGGGTTAGAGGTGAATTTTTTGTATAACAAGATAACCGGACACATAGAAGAGCATCGTGAAGAGCTAGAGGGCACTTGGAAAGCAAGACTGGTCAATGATACAGAAGAGCGGATCATTAACGTCATGCCCGAGCACATATTTGAATCAACAAGCAATGAGTTTTTCGATATTATCCTTCTGAATCTGAAAGACAAAGAGAGAGAATATAAAGAAAAACTTAATAACTTTTCTGATAAAGTTGTCAGACTTGGCTGGCCGGTTGCGCTTGTTGTTAAAGGATTGAGAGAATTTGTACATACTGTGCAGGAAAACTTAGTCCAATATGGAAGTATAGATAAAGAGAGTGAAGGCGACTATCTGGAGCTTCTTGATAAGTGGATGACACCGATTTCAAATGAAATCATCCAGACGTACGCTGAAACATGGGAGAAAACTGTATCACTGCAGAAGATGGCGCTTCAGGAGCTGTCAGCACCATTAATTCCGGTTGTTGATCAGATCTCTGTTATGCCGCTTGTAGGCACGATTGACACTGAGCGTGCAAGACTTGTGATGGAAAATCTGCTTGACGGCGTGGTCAGCCACCGATCTGAGGTCGTGCTGATTGACATTACAGGCGTGCCGGTGGTGGACACCATGGTTGCCCACCACATTATTCAGGCAGCAGAAGCGGTTCATCTTGTCGGAGCGAAGTGCATGCTTGTTGGAATCCGTCCTGAAATCGCCCAGACGATCGTAAATCTGGGCATTGACCTGGATCGTTTTATCACAACAAGCACAATGAAAAAAGGTGTAGAACTTGCACTTGAGATGACAGGCAGAAAAATAGTGGAATTGGAGGGGTAAGCAGTGAGGATTCCTATTTTAAAACTGAACGATTGCCTATTAATTTCGATTCAATGGGAGCTGGATGATCAGACTGCCCTTGAGTTTCAGGAAGATTTGCTGAAAAGAATTCACGAAACCAACGCGCGTGGAGTCGTGATTGATATCACATCAATTGATTTTATCGATTCATTTATCGCGAAAGTGCTTGGTGATGTGATTAATATGTCAAGATTAATGGGTGCAAAAGTGGTGATCACAGGGATCCAGCCCGCAGTTGCGATTACGCTGATTGAGCTTGGCATCAGACTTGATGATGTCATGACGGCTCTTGATCTGGAAAAAGGTTTAGAGAAACTTCAACAGGAATTGGGGGACTGATCATATGGAAATCCAATCCTGTGTATCCATTCTGAATGAATGGGATATCGTAGCTGCACGTCAGCTCGGTAGAAATGTAGCCAAAGAGCTGGGATTTGGAACCGTGGATCAGGCGAGAATTACGACAGCCATTAGTGAGCTTGCGAGAAATATTTACCTTTATGCAGGAGAAGGTCAGTTATGTATTGACCGGCTGAATGAAAATGGTAAAGCAGGGCTTCGGATTATCGCGCTGGACAAAGGTCCGGGTATTCCAGATATCAGAAAAGTAATGGAAGATGGTTTTTCAACTTCAGGGGGTCTGGGTGCTGGCCTGCCGGGTGTGAGAAGATTGATGGACGACTTTAACATTGACTCTAACCCGGGTGAGGGTACAGACATCCGTGCAACGAAATGGCTCCGATAGGAGGGGCATTTGACGAATGAATAAACAGGAAACACTTGAAGCACAATATAGTAAAATTTTACAGGAATACATGAACAATCAGTCTGAGCAGGCTCTGTATGCTGCTCAGCAATTCAGCCGGACTGCACTTGAAAAAAAGGTGCCGCCTGAAGAAGTCATCAGCCTTCAGAAAAGCGCAATGCAACAGTTAATGCCTGACCTCTCCCCAGAAGTCTGGCATTCTTTTGATATTCTGCTTGAAGTCATGACTGCTTACGGTTTTGCTTTCAGGGAGCATCAGAGTTTACTTGATACGCAAAAAGAATTGAAGAATGAGATGGAAATTGCCTCGAACGTTCAGGACACACTGCTTGGTACATTAGTTCCGACAGTGGATGGTCTTGAAATCGGGGCACTCAGTGTACCTGCCAAACAGATGAACGGCGACTATTACCACTTTGTTCATGATGGCGATCATTCAGTAAACGTCGCCATTGCTGATGTCATCGGAAAAGGAATACCTGCGGCACTCTGTATGTCCATGATCAAGTATGCGATGGACAGCCTTCCTGAATACAGGAAAGACCCAAGCGCTGTACTTGAAAGCCTGAACAGAGTCGTTGAGCAAAACGTAGATGATTCGATGTTCATCACGATGTTTTATGGTATGTATGAATTGCGCAGCAATATTCTCCATTTTGCCTCAGCAGGTCATGAACCTGGATTTTTCTACCGCTATAAAGATAAGGAATTTTTGGACCTTGAAGCAAGAGGTCTTCTTCTTGGTGTAGATAAAAACGCAAAATATAAGCGCTATGAACAGACTGTTGAAATAGGCGATATGGTCATCCTGATGTCAGACGGTGTAACGGAATGCCGAACAGATGAAGGGTTTATCGAGCGGGAAACGTTAATTTCTTATATAAACGAATATATCGAACTTCCGCCGCAGGAAATTGTCAATAAGATATTCCGTGATCTGGAACGCCTGCAGCATTTTCAGCTGAGAGATGATTTTACGATCATTATTTTAAAAAGAACAAAATAGTTTTGAGTGAATGAAGTTTAACAGCTTGAAGTTAGGGTAGTTTACAAGTACGTCTTACGGAGATTCTGAGAAAGTGACGGCTATTGGCTGCACTGGACACTAGAAAAAAGGTGGAACTAACATGAATATAAAAGTTGATATAACAGAGCAAACAAAAGATTTCACGAAATTGGAAATTGCCGGTGAAATTGATGCGTATACTGCACCTGTCCTGAGAGAAAAAACGGAACCGTTATCAAAACAGGAAGGCATGAAAGTAGTAGCAGACCTGTCAGAAGTAAGTTATATGGACAGTACTGGCATCGGTGTTTTTGTTGGATTGTTCAAAGGGATTAAAGCAAACGGCGGACATCTTCAGCTTGTTGGTCTTTCAGATCGCCTGAAGCGCCTTTTCGACATCACTGGACTTGCAGACATCATGGATATTAATCCCGAAGTAAAAGGTGGAATGGAATGATGAAACCATTTGATTATATTGAAATGAAGATTCCCGCCAAAGCTCAGTATGTTGGTGTAATCCGCTTGACAATCTCAGGTGTTGCCAGCCGCATGGGCTTCACATATGACGACATTGAAGATCTGAAAATTGCAACGAGTGAAGCGATCACGAATGCAGTACAGCATGCTTATAAGGAAAACGATGAGGGTGAAGTTGTTGTCGGATTCGCGCTTTATGAGGATCGCCTTGAAGTAATCGTTGCTGACCATGGCTCAAGCTTTGATTTTATTAAAGTAAAAGAAGAAGTTGGACCTTACAATGAGGGTTCACAGGTCGACATGCTCCGTGAAGGGGGGCTTGGTCTTTACCTGATCGAAAGCCTGATGGATGACGTGAAGATCAGTCAAAAAGAGGGTGTAACGGTCTTCATGACAAAGTACATTGAGGAAGAGCAGGTGGAGAGGGATGCGGAAACTGTCTCAACCTAATCAACCAAGTAAAGAAGAAGTACTAAAATGGATCAAAGCCTATCAGGAAACGCAGGATGACGACGCGCAGCACAAGTTGGTCGTTCATTATAAAAATCTTGTTGAGTCCATTGCACGAAAGTATTCAAAAGGAAAATCATATCACGAGGATATCGCGCAGGTCGGCATGATCGGTCTGCTGGGTGCAATCCGACGCTATGATGATACTTTTGGAAAAAGCTTTGAGGCTTTTGCCATTCCGACGATTATTGGGGAGATCAAACGTTTCTTACGTGATAAAACGTGGAGTGTTCATGTGCCAAGAAGAATCAAGGAACTTGGACCAAAAATCAAAGCAACAGTTGAAGAACTGACAACCGATTTGCAGCGTTCTCCAAAGGTAAGCGAGATTGCGAAGCATCTTGAAGTGTCAGAGGAAGAAATTCTGGAAGCGATGGAGATGGGTAAAAGTTATCAGGCGCTTTCGGTGGATCACTCAATCGAAGCGGACTCTGACGGCAGTACAGTTACACTGCTTGATATTGTCGGCAGCATGGATGATAACTATGAAAAAACAGATCAGCGAATGGTACTTGAAAAAGTACTTCATGTACTGAGTGATAGAGAGAAACAAATTATACAATATACGTATCTTGAAAATATGAGTCAAAAAGACGCGGGTGATATGCTGGGGATTTCTCAAATGCATGTGTCCAGACTGCAGAGAAGAGCCATCAAAAAGCTGCGTGACGCAATCCAGGAAGAAAATGCACAAGATGGTGACTTTACTTGATGGAAGTGCTTGACCACAGTTTAGTTACAGTGCACGCTGGACAGTATGCGAAAAACGGTCGACAGGATTGCGGTGACAGCTACTTTTTCACCTCAACTGACGATTTTTTCATCTGTGTAGTTGCAGACGGTCTCGGGAGCGGGAAATATGCCCATGAAGCTTCCCAGGCGGTGTGCGCTGCAGTTGAAGAGAATATGAATGAAGATGTAGATCAGCTGATGGAAAGAGCAAATCAGGCCGTTGCAAAAAAGAGAGGTGCAGCAGTAGCGATTGTTAAAATCCACTATGTAGCCCAGACGGTTACATACAGCTGTGTTGGAAATATACGCTTTTATTTTTACTCAGAAGCAGGGAAACTTACTTATCCACTGCCGGTAACCGGATACCTTTCCGGTCGACCGCAGCAGTATAAGACACAAAGCTTTCAGTATGAAGAAGGCGCATCTTTCCTTATTCATTCAGACGGACTTCAGATCACACGTGTACGACCACTGCTACAGTCAGGGCGTTCAATTGACTATATTTCAACCTATCTGGATTCAATTGTCTCAGATAGCGACGATACAACATTTATCATTGGGAGGCTGCCTTAAAAAGGAGTCTTCTTTTTTTGTGGAAAATGATCACCAGGTGACCATGTGGTACAATTAATCCCGGAACTGATAATAGAAAGGCAGTGAATCGGATGGAACAGCATAAACAACAGATCACCCGTCTGGCAGCAAACATCTCAATTGATGCCGCAAAAGTTGAGAAAGTCATTCAGCTTTTAGATGAAGGGAATACAGTGCCTTTTATTGCACGATACAGAAAAGAAATGACAGGTGCGCTTGATGAGGTTCAGATCAAAAACATCTCAGACAGCTGGACTTACCTGCAAAACCTTGAACCAAGAAAAGAAGAAGTGCTTCGCCTGATTGAAGACCAGGGCAAGCTGACTGATGAACTGAAGCAATCCATTATAAAAGCAGACAAACTGCAGGCAGTAGAAGACCTCTACCGTCCTTACAAGCAAAAACGAAGAACGCGTGCCACAAAAGCGAAAGAAAAAGGGCTTGAGCCACTCGCGAAATGGCTGTTATCATTCCCGAAGTCCGGCAATGTGGAAGAGAAAGCTGCTGAATTTGTATCTGATGAGAAAGAAGTACCGAATACAGAAGAAGCGCTGTCAGGTGCAAGAGACATCATTGCTGAAATGCTGGCAGATGATGCGAAAATCCGTGAGTACATAAGAAATCAGACATTCAGAAACGGGAAAATCAGTTCTGTTGTAAAAAAAGCAGAGCTTGATGAAAAAGGAATTTTCGAAATGTACTACGAGTATGAAGAACCCGTATCGAAAATCGTTCCTCACCGTACACTTGCACTGAACCGGGGCGAAAAGGAAGAAGTACTTCGCGTATCGATTCAGCCGGACCAGGAGCGAATTCTCTCTGAATTAAAGCGTAAGCATGTGAAATATCCTCAGTCTGTATCAGCAGGAGAGGTTGCTGAAGCGATTGAAGACAGCTATAAACGATTGGTTCTTCCTTCTATTGAAAGAGAGATCAGAAACGAGTTAACAGAGAAAGCAGAAAACCAGGCCATTCATATTTTTTCTGAGAACCTGAAAAACCTGCTTCTTCAGGCGCCGCTTAAAGGGAAAAAAGTGCTCGGCGTTGACCCGGCATACCGTACAGGCTGTAAGCTCGCAGTCGTTGACGAGACAGGAAAGATGCTTTATATCGGCGTCATCTATCCGCACACAACAAAAGATCCGTCCAAAGCAGCTGCTACATTTAAAAAAGTCGTAAAAGACTTTGGTATTGAACTTGTAGCAATCGGAAATGGGACAGCTTCACGTGAAACAGAACAATTCGTGGCAGACCAACTTCAGGAGATTGATCAGGAAGTGTATTATCTGATCGTGAATGAAGCTGGCGCGAGTGTCTATTCGGCATCTGATATAGCGCGTGAAGAGTTCCCGGATCTACAGGTAGAAGAAAGAAGTGCGGTGTCAATCGCAAGACGTCTCCAGGACCCGCTTGCTGAACTCGTAAAAATCGATCCGAAATCAGTCGGTGTCGGTCAGTATCAGCATGACGTTTCACAGAAAAAGCTTAATGAATCCCTGACATTCGTCGTTGAAACAGCAGTAAACAAAGTCGGTGTTAATGTAAATACCGCTTCACCATCACTGCTGCAATATGTAGCCGGGCTCTCTAAAACCGTTGCGCAAAACATCGTTAAAGCACGTGAAGAAGCAGGGAAGTTCAGTAACCGCAAACAGCTGAAGAAAATTCCGCGCCTAGGTGCGAAAACGTACGAACAGTGCATCGGCTTCCTCCGAATCGCAGAAGGAGAAAATCCGCTCGACCGCACAGCCATTCACCCTGAGAATTATCAGGGTGTAGAAAAAATGATCAAACAGGCAGGGTTTGACCTGAAGTCAATCGGTTCAGAGGAACTGAAGCAGGCAATCATTCAGAAAACGCCTGAGCAATGGTCAGCAGATACAGGTATCGGCCTCCACACAATGAAAGATATCATTGAAGCGTTGATCCGCCCTGGCCGTGACCCGCGTGATGAGCTTGATAAACCAATCCTGAAAAAGGATGTGTTAAAAATGGAAGACCTGAAGCCAGGCATGGAGCTGCAGGGAACTGTGCGAAATGTAGTGGACTTCGGCGCCTTTGTTGATATCGGCGTTAAACAGGATGGACTTGTTCATATTTCCAAGCTGAAAAAAGGGTTCGTCAAGCATCCGCTAGATGTCGTAGCGCTTGGTGACGTCGTGACCGTATGGATTGAACAGGTTGATGCGAAAAAAGGCAGAATCGCACTTACTATGCTTCCGCCTGTAGATCAGACAAACTAAATTGGAGGAATGAAATTGGCTTACTACATTATTGCCATAGCAGCTGCTGTTGCAACGCTGGGTATCACATTTAACTATATCGCCCACCTCGGGTCAATCATCAAAACTGCCGAGGGACGCGGTGATGAAGGGATGACAGTGCAAACTTTACTCACACGCTTCTTCTTTTCAACGATGATCATTGAGCTTGTTCCGCTTGCTGTGATTGTGCTTGTATATGCACTAATGGAAAGACCGGATACAGGACTGCCAGTCATTCCGCTTATCATCATTATTGGTGCAGCTATATTTGGCGTCATGCAGGTCTTGATGAGAATGAGACAGGAAGTGCCGACTGAAGCAAAAGGTCAGGTCCGTTCATTCTCCCTGATCAGTATGCAGTTAATTACTTCAATGCCACTGATCGCAATCATCTTCCTTTTCATCTAAAAGGAGGTGCTCTGTAATGACTAACGAAGAACTGCAAAAATTAACTGAACAGATCTCCCTCGAATCTTTTGGGAAGAAGTTTCAGCACCAGGCGTATTTTAACGGACGGCTCAGAACGACAGGCGGGAGGTACCTTCTTGTCAGCCACCATATCGAAATTAATAAAAAGTACTTTGATGAACATGGTTACGCAGAGCTCGTTGGCATCATTAAGCACGAACTCGCGCATTACCACCTTCATATAGAAGGAAGAGGATATCAGCACCGCGACCGTGACTTCAGGGAACTGATCAAAGCAGTAGGAGCGCCGAGGTTCTGTACACCGCTGCTGTCACAAAAGAAAAGACAGCTTCCACGCAATAAAGTGTATGAATGTAAAGACTGCGGTCAGCTTTATCACCGGAAGAGAAGGTTTGATACAAGCAAGTACCGCTGCGGGAAGTGCAGTGGCAGGCTGACCTTTCTGGGTGTAGATCAGTCACTTGCTTAATGAATGGCTGCCGGAAGTGAAACAGACTTCCGGCAGCTTTTTTCATTGACGGATAAGAGGGGGATAGATTTCTTTTTTAAAAGCAGGGATTGCTTTTGACATCACCTTTGAAATGTGGTAAATTACATTCACTAGCCTTTAAAGCGGACGGCATACACGAAAAATTGTTTTTTAAAATTATTTTATAAAAACAATTGACTTTTGTTTTGAATGTCTGTTATGATATTAAACGTCGGCAAGAGAGACGCCAAGAGAAACACTTACATAAAGGCTTGCTGCAAACAACTTAATTACATCGTTCCACAGTAGCTCAGTGGTAGAGCAATCGGCTGTTAACCGATCGGTCGTAGGTTCGAGTCCTACCTGTGGAGCCATTTTTATGGGGAAGTACTCAAGTGGCTGAAGAGGCGCCCCTGCTAAGGGTGTAGGTCGCGTAAGCGGCGCGAGGGTTCAAATCCCTCCTTCTCCGCCAGAACATGGCCCGTTGGTCAAGTGGTTAAGACACCGCCCTTTCACGGCGGTAACACGGGTTCGAATCCCGTACGGGTCACCACTTAATTTTGATAAATACATAGTTTCACTCTGGTCCCGTGGTGTAGCGGTTAACATGCCTGCCTGTCACGCAGGAGATCGCCGGTTCGATCCCGGTCGGGACCGCCATTTAAGTATTGGGCTATAGCCAAGCGGTAAGGCAACGGACTTTGACTCCGTCATGCGTTGGTTCGAATCCAGCTAGCCCAGCCATTTTTTAGAGCCATTAGCTCAGTTGGTAGAGCATCTGACTTTTAATCAGAGGGTCGAAGGTTCGAGTCCTTCATGGCTCACCAT
>NZ_JBISEN010000005.1:0-119681 GCF_044383825.1 Jeotgalibacillus sp. JSM ZJ347
AAAGGGAAAAATCGCCCTTTTTCGTTCCGCGTCTTATGCTTGTCGCAGCTGAACAAGCGCCTTACGCTTTTACTTTATCCAGCTTCAGGCGCTAGCTGCTCGTGTCATAAGCCACTGAACGATAAAGGGAAAAATCGCCCTTTTTCGTTCCGCGTCTTATGCTTGTCGCAGCTGAACAAGCGCCTTACGCTTTTACTTTAAGGAGGTATTCAATTTGTGGAGCTATGAAAAGAGGCTGATGTATCCCGTAAGAGTCAGCACCTGTAACCCCACCCTTGCAAAATACTTAATGGAGCAGTATGGAGGCGCTGATGGCGAGCTTGCAGCTGCCCTTCGTTATATGAATCAGCGTTATACGATTCCGGATAAAGTCATTGGTGTGTTAAATGATATTGCGACGGAGGAATTTGCCCATCTTGAAATGATCGCAACGATGATTTACAAGCTCACAAAAGACGCCACGCCGGACCAGCTCCGTGCAGCAGGTCTGGCAGAACACTACGTCAGTCATGACAGCGCCCTCTTTTACAGCAACGCAGCCGGTGTCCCATTTACAGCAAGCTACATCCAGGCGAAGGGCGATCCGATCGCTGACCTCTATGAAGATATCGCGGCAGAAGAAAAAGCACGCGCCACCTATCAGTGGATCATTGACCAGTCAGATGACCCTGATTTAAATGATGGTCTCAGGTTTTTAAGGGAACGGGAAATTATTCATGCTCAGCGCTTTAAGGAATCTGTCATGCTGATTACAGAGGATCGTGAAGAGAAAAAAGTGTTTTGATTGGAGGCCCGGCTTCTTTTCAGGAGTCGGGTTTTTATCTATAAGCATAACAATTACCATGCCCTCCTCCCTATGCTACGATATGTTCAGACATATCTTGTGCAGATGGGAGTATCTGTGATGAAGCAAACTGCTAAATGGGGTTACACCCTCTTTATTCTTTTATATGTAATAACACACTTTATTGTCTCACTGGTCCAGATTGATTCGCTTACAACCCCGCTTTCTTTATTCGGCCTTGCAGCTTTTGCGATCGGTTATTTTTTTCTGCCTTTAAAACAGGCATCCATTTCACTGATGCTGCTTGCCATTGCAATCATGATCCACTTTACTGCCGGCACCTCTCTTTTAGAAGCGAGTGTGTCCGGATTTACGGTGATGAGCGGTTTGATTGCACTGCTATTAATTGTTCCGATCATCAGCTGGGTACTTGAAGAAAAGCCTTATATAGAATCTGTTATTCATTTTGCCCAAAGGCTGTTGAACACAAGCAGAAAATTTTACTTTGGCATGATCATGATGACACAGATCATTTCATACTTTTTATTATTTGGCGCTATTCCAATGCTATATGGTATGATTAACAATTTCCTGAGCGATCAGCATGGGGAGGCCTGGGAGAATTATAAAGGCACTGCCCTGCTGCGCGGTTTCGCTCTGACGACGATGTGGGTCATCAGTATTCCAAGCTTTATTTTTGCCGTGGATGCACTTGGTGCTTCACTCGGTCTGTCGATTTTACAAGGCTTTATGATTTCGTTTGCCGGCATTCTCTTATCTGTCTTCACTTCTTATATCCGCGAACGCAGATATGGTGTGAATCTGACTGCAGGTATTCAGGAGCAGCTGGCTAAAATTGCTGGCCATCAGCAGCCGGGTGGCAATAAAGAAGTTGTTGAATTCGTCCTATTATTTGTGACGCTGTTCGGATCTATCTTTCTATTTAATTCTCTCTGGAGTGCGAGCCTGCTGCTAATCATTCCACTCGTGATTATTGCCTGGGTAATCATTAACTTCTTCATTCGTAGAAAACCGGGCAGGATCATTGAAAATGGTAAAGCCTATGCGAAGTCAGGTATTCCAAATAAAGCGCAGCAATTCTCTATTTTACTGGCTGCCGGATTTTTAATTGATGCTGTAAGTCAGTCAGGCTACGGTGAATATATCGTGGATGGTCTGTTTTTAGTGTCAGGCACCATTCCATTTCTGAATTTCCTGTGGGTATTGCCATTTGTTGTGATTATCCTTGGCTTTATCGGGCTCGGCCCACTGACAGTGATTGTTCTCGTATCAGGCATTTTGCAAGGCGTAGATGTTCCCTATCCGCCTGAAATTGTCCTGCTGGGTATCACGTCAGGAAGTGTCATCTCTATTATGATTTCACCGCTAATTCTTCCAACCATTGTGCTGAGTTCGGTAAATGGACTAAGCATTGTGAAGAACAGTTTTCTATTTAACTATAAATTTGCCATTGCATTTTATTTAATGGTACAGATTTATTTACAGGGATTTGTCGTGATTTTCCTATAGAAAAAAAGATGCAGCTCTCCTTTGGGCTGCATCTTTTTTGATTAAACGAGTCAATTTCATAATCGATTTTTCTTAGAATAATAGACACTAAACCATACATGATATGACATTTTTGCATAACTTATTAGTGTATTAAGATTTTCCCGATCGGGTTTGCGGCGCAGTTACATGAGGTGGGCTGATACATAATCTGAAAGAGTAAGATCCTCTTCGGGTTATTTAATATTGAATAAGGAGATGACTGTTTGTGCGCCGCAGGAGTAGATGCAGACGTATAAGGTTTTGTGTATTTCCCGGCTACCGGTGGTGTGGACCCGGCTGCAGTGGCCCGGGGGATCCGATCAATCCAATTGATGCCGCATGTAAAGCCCACGACGAATGTTATAGAGATACAGGAAACCGGTGTGCCTGTGATGAAGCATTGATCCAAAGACTTTCTTCCCTCCAATCATTCCGAACGCCAGAAGGACGACATGCCATGATCATCCTTCACTACATGAAGATGCAAAGAAATTTCACCTGTTTCTTTTAAGTCCAACATCGCTGAACAACAAAGAAGCAGTCTGATTCAATGTTAATCGGACTGCTGATTGGTGTACTCATAACTGAATTTACTATGCTTCATGAACATTTCCACCCGATTGACAATTCTACTTTCCGGTTTTAATATATGAATACATACACATATATACATACTTCGAGTGGAGGTGGTCTTTTGAATAATCATCATCCGGAAAACCTTGATGAAGAAACACTTTTTGTCGTATCACAGACATTCAAAGCACTCGGTGATCCGACGAGAATCAGGATTTTACATCTGCTGTTTGCAAATGAATATTCTGTGAACGGGATTTCTGAAGCGTTGAGCCTTCGACAATCTACCGTCTCCCATCAATTGAGATTTTTAAAAAATCTCCGGCTTGTAAAGTATCGCCGTGAAGGGACAACGCTATACTATTCCCATGACGATGAACACGTAATGAAGATACTCGAACAAATGATAGAACACGCCCGTCACTAAAATTTGCGGAGGTGAAATAATGGGACACGGACATGATCATGCGCACACTTCCAATAAAAAAGCTTTACTAATCAGCTTTATCATCATTACCAGTTTTATGATTGTCGAAGCGATCGGTGGTTTTCTGACTAACAGCCTTGCACTATTATCTGACGCCGGTCATATGCTGAGCGATTCGATTTCGCTTGGTGTTGGGCTACTCGCCTTTACGCTGGGTGAAAGGGCTGCTGACCAAAGTAAAACTTATGGCTATAAACGATTTGAAATTTTGGCAGCTGTTTTTAACGGTGTGACGCTCGTACTAATTGCATTCTATATTTTTTACGAGGCTTTTCAGCGTTTCAGCAACCCGCCCGAAATTGCCTCAACCGGCATGTTAATCATTGCCACACTTGGACTGATTGTGAATATTGTGGTCGCCTGGATGCTGATGCGTAAAGGTGATACAAAAGACAATCTCAATCTGCGCGCTGCATTCCTTCATGTACTTGGCGATCTGCTTGGATCAGTTGGCGCTATTGTAGCCGCCCTTCTGATTATATTCTTAAACTGGGGCTGGGCAGATCCGCTGGCAAGTGTGATTGTAGCAGCTCTTGTATTGATCAGCGGCTGGCGCGTATCAAAGGATTCGATTCACGTACTTATGGAGGGAACACCTGAAAATGTAGATCTCGAGCAGGTCATTAAAACAATCAAAAGCGTGAGCGGCATCAAAGACATCCACGACCTGCACGTCTGGTCCATCACAAGCGGCAACAACGCCCTTTCCTGCCACGCCGTCGTGGAAGGCAGCCTTTCCATCAATGAATGCCAGAAGCTGCTGCGGGAAGTTGAACACAAACTTGCCCATGAAAAGATCGGTCACGTGACCATTCAGCTTGAGGATGAGGCGCATCCGCATGATGAAACCGTAATGTGCTGCCATCAGGATGGGCATGTGCACTGATAAGAAGCTTGGTACTAGGTGCATGCATTTACATGCTGGGGGCGGAGGTTAAAGCGCCCTCTTCTGTCATGCTATAATGAATGTAAAACTGTACAGTCATAGGAGAATTGAAGATGAATGAAGCATCGCAAAAATATTGGACCGAATTCTGGAATACTCAGGGTAAGGAACAGCCGGCATCTGTGACTGCATGGCAATTTGGCGCAGTGCCTGATCAGCTGGCACAGTTAGTAATCGATGGAGTAAAAACAGCTACCTGTTCGGGCCTTGTTTTCTATGAGCTTGAAAATGAACCGCTGCCGGCAGTAGATGATTACAGCATTATTCTCAGCAGTAAGGATGAGCCATTAGCAATTATCCGTACATCTCAGGTGGAGCAGATGCCGATGAATGAAGTCCCTGAGGAGTTTGCGATTGCTGAGGGTGAAGGTGACAGGACGTACCGCTACTGGAAGGAAGCACACGAGCGCTTTTTCAAAAAAGAATTAAATGAGATCGGACTTGAGTTCACTGAAGATATGATGCTGGTTTGTGAACGATTTGAGCTGGTCGATGTGAATAAATAAATTAAGACGGGCAAACTTACCGATTTGGTAGTTCGCCCGTCTTAATTTGATCATGGAAACCTGAAAATTTATATTTTACTCAGCACTTCATCCAGACTCATCTCCTCTTTTGAAGAAAGACGGAGCGCAATGCCCGGGTCAAATCCCAATGACTCAGTAGTCGGATTAGGGACGGCAACACACTGAATACCCGCGCGAATAGCCGCAAGTGCTCCGTTTGGTGAGTCTTCAAAAACAACCGCTTCATGGGACTTTATATTAAAATGAGCGAGAACTTTTAAGTATAAATCAGGCTCCGGCTTCACATGCTCAACATCATCAGCTGTACAAATAAAATCAAAGTACTGTCTAATATCCAGCTGCTCCATATGCCGGTCAATCCATCTTTTAGAAGAACTTGAGGCGAGCGTGATGTTCAATTCAAACACTTGTGCCCACTGCGGTCTCAATTCTTCTCTTTTAACCCCGGGGACCTCTGACATCAAAGATTCATAAGGGTCAAAACTTAAAGCACTTCCTATTCCCTCCAGCCACTTTTTAACAGGGAACTGCACCTGATATGTTTCATAAAGCTTTTCAAAAGATTCAATTTCACTGGTTTCTGTATCAATTACCAATCCATCAAAATCCAGTATCATACATTTGATCACATCTACTCCCCCATTTTATTTTTTACTGATCTAAGTTTATCCTGCTCAATTTTTTATTCTGAACTATTGATTTATATTTTCTTCATTTATAATAACATTAGTTAGTTAAAGGCGGATGTTATAGAGTGATGATACATATCTTTAATCCGAGAATTAAGTTTAACGAATGGATTTTTAGGTAATAAGGCTTATAAATGGATAATATGTATAAGAGGGATGGATAAAATGAATATGGTTGCAGAAAGTAATGTAATGGGGGCTTTTAAAAAGAATCTTGCGATGATTCAATTTGACCTTAATAGAAAAGTATCGTATGTAAATGAACTGTTTGCCGGTGCTGCAGGATATCGTCCGGAAGAATTGATTGGGTGTCACCACCAGATCTTTTGTTTCGAGGATTTCTCAAAATCAGCTGATTACGAACGTTTCTGGAGAGATTTATCAGCAGGTATTCAATTTCAGGATAAAATCAAACGGAAGAAACGTGATGGCTCAGTGATCTGGCTTGAGGCGACGTATATGCCAATTTTCGAGGATCACAAAGTCATTGGCGTCGTAAAAGTTGCCACTGATATTACGAATAGACAGATTGGTGTTTCTGAGTTGGTCTCCTCGCTATCAGACGTTTCAGGAGGCATGACTGATAAAGCAGAGCATGGGATTAAACGAAGTGATGAGCTGCGTGAGAGTATTGATCATACGCTTGAATATTCTAGAAAGAACCTTGAAACACTTACTCAGCTGATGATGCAGGCAGAAAATATCCAGCAGCTGACCTTTGCCATCAAAGAGATCGCTTCACAGACCAACCTTCTCGCACTGAATGCCGCAATTGAAGCTGCACGCGCCGGGGAACATGGTCGTGGATTTGATGTTGTAGCAAAAGAAGTGAAAAAGCTTGCAGGTAAAGTTGAAGAATCGATCTTAACGGTCCGAAGCTCTGCAGAAGGAATCAGTTCCGAGGTTAAAGAGATCAGTAATGGAACGGAGGAGGTGGAGAAAGTCATTCAAAAAGGCTCTTCTCAAATTCGCGAAACCATTAGTGATTTTCAGGAGCTGACTGAAATTGCTGCGAAGATTGATGGGTATGCTGAGAGATTGAAGATGAGTGTGTAAGATTTAATCAACAACGTAACTCCACGACATTTGAATAGTCATATACAAAGAAACCAGATGCCTGTTATGATCAGCAAGGCACCCGGTTTCTTTGTGATTTAAAAAACAATATTTTTTATGTACAGTCCCCCATAAATTAGAACCCCGCCAATTAATATCAATAAGCCAATCATCACAAAACCGTTGACAAAACCCTTCCCCTTTGAGAATAAATCCAGGAACATATTTTAAATGTATCAGCTATTCTAACCATCACTTCACCACCGATCGTAAAATACCAATTAAAATGGTATTAAATCGTCTCTTATGCAATTTCATTCCTACAACATTTTGCAAATCGTAACAATTCCTATTTACATATCGTAATGATTACGATATATTATTCACTGTGATTTAAATTAAGGAGGCAAACAATGAATAAAAAATGGTTACTATCATTAAGTTTATTAAGTATTATCGCTCTTGCTGCGTGCGGAAATAGCAATGATGAAAATGACGGTGGTTCGTCTGCTGTATCATCTGATACTGATCCCCTTTCAATTTACACGACAGTCTATCCACTACAGTATTTCGCAGAACGTATTGCCGGTGATGAAGCAGAGGTAAATTCAATTCTCCCACCCGGCTCTGACTCGCATACATATGAACCTACTTCAAAAGATGTGATGGCGATCGCTGAAGCAGATCTATTTATTATGAATGGTGCTGGTCTTGAAGGTTACGCGGACAGCATTGCTGAGGCGATTGAGTCTGAAAATGTAACAATTGCAGAAGCAACTGAAGGTATTGAGTTAAGTGAAGGTGCGCATGACCATGGCGATGGGCACGATCATGACCACGGGGACTATGATCCTCACGTTTGGCTAGATCCGATCCGCTCGATTGACATGGCTGAAAACATTAAGGATTTGCTGACAGATATGCAGCCCGAAAATGAAGCGTTATTTGAAGAAAACTTCGAGTCATTAAAAGCTGAACTTGAAGCATTAGATCAGGAGTTTTCAACTGGAATCGAAGCTGCACCCGGCAATCACTTTATCGTGTCGCATGCCGCTTATGGATACTGGGAAGAAGCATATGATGTTTATCAAATTGCAATTTCAGGTCTGAGCCCTACACAGGAACCTTCTCAAAGAGAGCTGCAATCAATTGTAGAAACAGCTGAAGCATATGGATTACATCATGTCTTTTTCGAACAGAACATAACGACAAAGATTGCTGAAATTATTAGAGAAGAAATTAGCGCAGAAACGCTCAAGCTGCATAATCTTTCTGTTTTAACTGATGAAGATATTGAGAACGGTGAAGACTATTTCTCTCTTATGAAGCACAACCTTGAGCAGCTGAACATCGCGTTGTCTGCTGCACCTGCTGTCGAGCCGGAAGATCATGATCGCGACCACGATCACGAACATGACCACAATCACGGTCACGACCACGATGAAGAAGCACAAAAAATTTATGATGGTTATTTTGAAGATCATCAGATAGAAGACCGTTCGCTGTCTGACTGGGAAGGTGACTGGCAGTCAGTTTATCCTTACCTTCAGGACGGAACGCTTGATGAAGTATTTGCCCATAAAGCTGAAGAAGGTGATAAAACAGCTGAGGAGTATAAGGAATACTATACTGAAGGGTATGTAACAGATGTAGACCGAATTGTAATAGAAAATGACATATTTACTCTCTATAAAAACGGCGAACCATCAACCGGTGTCTACACTTATGATGGATATGAGATCCTGAATTATGAAGCAGGAAACCGTGGTGTACGCTACATCTTTAAGCTTGAAGAAACACAGGAAGGCACAATGCCTGCCTACATTCAGTTCAGTGACCACAGCATTTCCCCAACAGATGCGCATCACTACCACCTGTACTGGGGCGATGACCGTGAAGCATTACTTGATGAAGTCGTGAACTGGCCAACATATTATCCATCAGATATGAAAGGTGAAGACATTGCACATGAGATGATGGCGCATTAATCTGTCAGGCCCGGTTTTATACCGGGTCTGTTTTTAAATGGTATTGGAATATCCACGGGTAGTACTAGCCCCAACCAATTCTGCATAAAGGGATAGAATAAATCTGATTGCCGATCGAATTAATTTAATTAATGACAAATCCATCATCCCCCAATTCACTATTGATGGAATCCACACGATTGATGGTCGAATCATTCAATTGCTGATAGATTTATTTTAAAGGGTGACTGAATGAACTATGCCGCAGCACAACTCTTGCTCTGCATTTTTTTACTGCTAAGATTAAATGTACACTGCGTTTCAAGGAGGTCCCCCATGCCATTTACTATTAAGCAAAAGGAAGTTTTGAAGGGAAAATGGGTGAGCTCGTTGCAATGCTTTATTATTCAAGAGGTGTCTTACTTCAAGATATTCAAGGTCTGAGTCAAACTGAAGACTGACCTTGACTTCATCGCATATGAAGGTGCAAACTCCATCGTAGCCCTGCTTATACATATCGCTTCCATCGCTACTAGACGATGCGCTTCATATTAATACATGAACTTAACTGATCGTACAGACCATCTCAATCACGGAGGTTTGGTAATAACCCTTTTTCCTCCATTTGAAACTATTTCTTTTATCAACCGTATAAATGATTATCTGAACTAAGGAGGAATTGTGATGTCTAAGTACTCAATCAGACAATTCGTACAGGAAACGCAGCAGGAAGACAGCGCGCGTAACTTTTTTGAGCTGGAAACCGACCGTATGCTTGAGGTGAACTTGAATGGACGTGTCTGGGCAAAAGCGGGTTCAATGATTTCGTATGATGGAAATATTAAATTCGAACGTGAGGGTATGCTTGAACATGGACTTGGGAAGTTCGTTAAGAAGGCATTTAGTGGTGAAGGTGCTCAATTAATGAAGGCCAATGGGCAGGGCAGACTTTACATCGCGGATATGGGGAAGAAAATTACTGTGCTTGACCTGGAAGGCGAGAGTATTTTTATTAACGGAAATGACCTGCTTGCTTTTCAGGACGGATTGGAATGGGATATCAAGCTGATGAGACGTGTAGCGGGGATGATGGCTGGCGGATTGTTCAACGTTCGTCTTGAAGGCCAGGGGCTTGTTGCCTTTACTTCACATTATGAGCCACTCACGCTACATGTCACACCGAACAAACCTGTATTCACCGACCCGAACGCAACGGTTGCGTGGTCAGGTAATCTCGAGCCTGAGTTTGTCACAGACGTTCAGCTGAAGAGCTTCTTTGGCCGTGGCAGCGGAGAGTCAGTACAGATGAAGTTTTCGGGGAATGGATTTGTTGTGGTGCAGCCTTATGAGGAAGTGTATCAGGCGCAGCAGAGTTGATTTTAGAAGCTGACAGGACACTACACTTATCGTGTTCTGTCAGCTCCGAACTACAAAAAAGCAGACCCAACAGGATCTGCTTTTTCTTATTTCATCCGCAACAGACGCATACTATTCAAAATGACAATCAGTGCAGCACCCGTATCACTCAGTACAGCCATCCACAGCGTCAGGAACCCCGGGAAAATCAGCATGAGCGCTGCAAGTTTCGTCATCAGTGAAAACCAGATATTCTGCTTAATGATCGTGAGCGCTTTTCGGCTCAGGCTGATCGTGTACGGCAGTTTTTCAAGATTATCTGCCATCAATACAATATCCGCTGTTTCCATCGCCGTGTCGGTTCCGGCACCGCCCATTGCGATTCCAAGATCAGCAGTGGCAAGTGCAGGCGCATCATTAATGCCGTCTCCAACCATCGCAACCTGCTTCCCTTCATTCTGTAGCTTCTTCACAGCCGTTACCTTATCTTCAGGCATCAGCTCGGCAAAATAGCGGTCCAATCCGGTTTCAGCAGCCATTTTCTTTGCTGTACCTTCATTATCACCAGTCAGCATCACCATTTCACTGACGCCCGACTGCTTCAGCTTCTCAATCGAACGGACAGTGATATCCCGGACCGTGTCTGCAACTGCGATGAGTCCGAGAATTTGATCACGTGTACCCACTGCCACAAGCGTATTACCTTCATTTTCCATCACGTCTATCTGTTCATCAAGATGCGCAGTTGATACACCGTTCTCTTTAAAGAGCTTCGGTTTACCCGCAAAATATTCAGTGCCGTCAATGAATGCAGTCGCACCTTTTCCGGCAATCGCACTAAAACCATTACCCGCTTTTGCTGAGATGTTTCGTTCATTGGCATAGCTGATCACAGCCTGTGCAATTGGATGTGTTGAATGCTCTTCAATCGTTTTTGCGATACTGACAAGCGTTTCACTGTCACCTTCAAGTGTAATAACCTGCGTGACTTTCGTCTTTCCTTCAGTTAACGTACCCGTTTTATCAAAAGCGATGGCTTTGATAGCGCCTGCTTTTTCAAGGAACGTCCCACCTTTAATCAGCACGCCGTTACGAGCAGCATTTCCGATCGCTGAGACAATCGCAACCGGCGTTGAAATGACAAGTGCACACGGACAAGCAACGACTAATAGTGCAAGCCCTCTATAGAACCATTCACCCCACGCGCCGAACCCGGCAAGGGGTGGAACCACCATCACAAGCAGTGCAAGTAAAAATACAATCGGCGTATAGACCGCTGCAAACCGGTCAATGAAGGCCTGCGTCGGCGCTTTTTTCTCCTGCGCTTCTTCTACTAAATGAATGATTCGTGCGATCGTTGTATCCTCTGACAGTCTCGTGACCTTTACTTCTAAAGAGCCGCTTTCATTCACTGTCCCGGCATATACTTTATCCCCCGGCTCTTTATCAACCGGCAGCGACTCACCAGTGATCGGCGCCTGGTTCAGACTTGATCGTCCGGCAGTAATTTCACCATCGAGCGGAATTTTTTCACCCGGTTTCACGATCATAATGTCATGAATCGAAACGTCTTCTACATCTTTTACAACCGTTCCATCCGCTGCTTTAATCACAGCTTCAGACGGCGTCAGATTAATCAGGCTGCGGATCGAATCTCTCGTGCGTTCAATAGACCGGTTTTGCAGTGCATTCCCAAGCGCAAACAGCCAGACAACTGTTGCCCCTTCAAACCATTCGCCAATCAGTGCTGCACCGATTGCTGCAGTCACCATCAGCACATTCATATCAAGCGAGCGGCTTTTGACTGCATAGAATGCGCTTCTCGCAGGCTTATATCCACCGATCACAATAGCAGATGCGTAAAATAATGTGATCATCCATTCTGGAATGGCAGTAAATGATCCGATAAATCCAATTGCTAAAAGGAGTCCGGAAACCGTCGTAACCGGAAACGCTTTTATCTTCTTTTCGTCGGTCTTCTTTTGATTCCGCAAAGTCGCAAGCTTAGCATCAAATCCTGACTTCTGAACTTCTTTGACAACCTGCTCATCACTCAGCGTGTGGGAAATATGCATTTTACCGGTTGAAAAATTAACTTTGACACTTTGCACACCCACATTACCTGTCATATGCTTCTCAAGCGTTGCAGCACATGAACTGCAGTCCATTCCGCTTACCTGGTAAATGTAAGCGTCTTTTACCGGACGTTCCGGTTCGGCTTCAAAGCCAAATTTCTTCACATCCTCTGGAATCGCTGCGAAAATGTCATTATTCAAAGCACCAACAGTCATTTTACCTGCCGCATAATTGACACTGATTGATTGAACACCCTCTCTTTTTGAAAGACCCTTTTCAAGAGTTGATGCACATGACGGACAGTCCATGCCGCTCACTTTAAAAGTTTGCACATGATTGATAGATTTCTCATTCATTTCACCGGTTTGTTCAGGTTCCGGACTTTTATTTGAGCAGCATGAACCAGCCGCTTCTTTTTCTTCCTGCGTATTTTCTATAGAACAGCAGGATGACTTTGTTTCCTGTTCAGTTTTTTGCATTTCTAACACCCCTATTCCTCATTTGCATGAACTAACGCGATCGACACAAGCTGACGCACATGATCATCAGCAAGTGAGTAAAATACCAGCTTGCCTTCCTTACGATATTTCGCAAGCTTCATATTTCTCAGCAGACGCAGATGATGTGATGCAGTTGCTGTTGAGCAGCCGATAATATTGGCAATATCACAGACGCAAAGCTCTTCCTCTAGTGTGAGCGCATACGTGATTTTTACGCGCGTCGCATCTGCCAATGCCTTAAAAATCAGCTCAACACCCTCTGCTTCAGGTATTTTGGGCTGCACCCGATTCACAACAGATTCGTCATAACAATACGTTTCACATGTATCCTGTGATGTCTGATTCGCTGATTTAACCATATTTGCACCTCATTCAAATAGTTGTTTGATTGTTTAGTTATAGTGTATGCGTGTGGGGTTGGGGATGTCAATGACATATTCAAATAGTTGTTTGATCGTTTGAGTAGAGGAGGGACAGACCCGGGTCTACCTTCCGCGGTATCACGGCATCCATCCTGGCACTTATGAACGTCGCGGGGCGTTTCACAGCATTCAGCCGGAACAACCAGACGAATTTTCTTTCTAAAAAAACAGGTCCTCTCAGCACATTGCGCCGAGAGGACCTGTTTTCAATTCTCCTTATTCCATCAGGCAACTTTTTCTATCCTCCACCCTGATGTTGATTTTTTGTGTTTACTTCTCAGCTGATCAAGCTTCTCCTTTTTTGTTTTTGTCTTTCTGACATGTGTACTGATCTCAGCCTGTGTGCCGCGTTTCAAATCAACGTCAAACTTTCCATTTCTCACCGCGTGCAGCCGCTGTTTTTTTGCTTTGCTTTTGCTCATGGTTGTCTCTCCTTTTGTTTTTTTGTTGTTACATCCTTATTATAGCAGGAAAGGTAGAGGAGGGTCTGTCCCTCCTCTACCTTTCAGCTGCTACGCTACTTTTACTCGTTAGAAAAATACTATAAAACTCAATTAAGAAGATCAGCTTTAAGAGTAATAAAGCACCCATTAAAACCTCTGCGATTGCCGGGACCATCGTAAACATGAAATAAAACATTCCGGCCAAAACGTATACAGCCATCATGATGGCGCACAATTTTTTTAACCGTTTTGTATGAGTTGTGACACCTGCATCCTCTTCCAGCCCTTCAGTCAACCTGGAAATAATCACAAATACCATGAACATTCCCGCGATAACAAAACCGAGTCCCACAAAAGATATAATAGCCAGATAAGTATCTAGCGGAAGTTCCAGCGGTGAGTTGCCGGATGCATTTAAGATGAGAAAAGCAAGGCTGTGAAAAATCATAAAGCTCACTAAAGGCTGTGCTTTTCCCACACCTTCATACTTGCGTGAAACCTTCTTTACGCCAAAAAAGATGAGTATATAGCCAATCAGGTTTGTTAATGAATATGTAAGACTGATATCAAGAAAGCTGATGTTAAGTTTAAAAAACACCAGTAGTAATCCGAGGAAAATCTGTGTCATATTGCGGCTCCTTTTCCTATGTTGAACACAATATTAACACAATTCCTTTATCTTATATAAGAGGGAAAAATTGTACCGATACCCATGGAATCATTTAAATCCCTTTACCCCCGACAGTCTGAAGCGTACTAATCCTCTCCATTCCCGTAATAATCGGCTTGGCACGGCTGATCAGCGTCTGAGTTGCTTCGAGTGACAATGATGCCTGATGCGCCTGTTCATTTTCCCACGTTTCATACACGTAGACCGCATCGGGCTCATTTTCAGACGTACTCACGATATAGGCTTCACATTCCTTAAGATCCTTCATTGATTCAGCCGCTTCTACAAGAATATCAGCCAGCAGATCCCTCTTCCCTTCCTGCACTGTGAACTTACCAAACAAGCTGTATTTACTCATTTTAGTCCCCTCCACAATCAAGATGATTTTTTTTACAAAATTTAATCAGGGATAAAAACATGTTCTATTTTAAAACAGAACTTGCTTTATCCCATGAATCGTTTATTTAAGATATTCTTCCAGTCGGTCCATCTGTGAGGCTGTTCCTTCTACCATGCCCATTTCACTCAGCCTGTTGAGGGACTCTTCTGAATCAAAGAACGTCGTGGTGATCAATTTTGTCCCGTCTTCTGCAGGTACAAAAAGAACCTCAATATCCATTCCCGGCAGCTCACCGTTTACATTTCCCTCTTCATCAGAAAACATATCTTCATAAAGAAATCGTTCAGGCGCCTGAATTTCCTTAAATTTTGCCAGTCCCCATGACTCCATTCCATAAAAATCACCCTGACTTTTATCTTCACACTTCATGCAGTAATGCCAGAGTCCACCCGGTTTAAATTCAAAACGCTTGTTTGTCGTCTTCCATCCTTTTGGCCCCCACCATGCTTCTAATTCACTGGAAGTTGTAAAAGCCTTAAACAGCCGCTCCTGCGATACGGAAAAAGTACGTTCAATAATCAGTTTGGTCCCCTCTGTTTTCACGTTCATCATGATTCCTCCTCTTTTAAATGCGCCTCCAGTCTGTCAAGCTGGTCTTCCCACTGTTGAATGTATGATGACAGCCAATTCTGTAAAGCGATAAACCCACTTTTCTCCAGATGATAAAACCGTTTGTTTGCAACGGCTTCAACACGGACCAAGCCTGCCTCATGCAGAATTTTTAAATGTTTGGAGGTCTGAGGCTGAAGATAACCCAGCTCATCAGCGATCTCACCAACCGTTTTGGCTCCTCCCTGCAAAAGCTCTAATATCTTATGACGTTTTTCGTCTCCAACCGCCTGGAACATCTTTATATGATTCGCATTAGACATTTAAATCACCTTCTTATTTTAAATATACCATAAAAAGAATATTCGTCAATAAGAATATTTAAAATTCTGATTATTTTAATCTGCAATCAAAAAAGTTCCGGCATCTACCGGAACTTTTTGTTAGTTTATTAGTATTTACTTTTTAGGAATCGGCGCTCTCGCTGATACAAGCCCTCTCTCCACAAGCTCTTTCCAAAAATCGCCTGGAATATTTGCTTTCAGCGCCTGCAGGTCCTCCTTGATACGATCAGGTCTTGTAGAGCCTGTTACCACTGCTTTCACTGCCGGATGTGCTGTTGAAAACTGCAGCGCTGCATCTTTCAGCTTCACACCGTGATTCAGTGCGACTTCATTGAATTTGTCCACACGCGCTTTAATTTCAGGTGTGATTTTTTGATAGTCAAAGTGGTCTCCACCAAGCAATGCCCCTGAGTTAAATGCCGATCCAATCACAAGTCCGCCACCGCTTTTTTCAGCAAGCGGCATCATCCGCTCAAGTGCGCGCTCATGCTGAAGCAGCGTGTATTGTGTCGCGGATAAGCTGAGATCAGGATGTGCTTCTTCAAGTTCAAGCGCTACTTCAATCGGCGTTGTCGTATTGACACCAAGACCCCACGCTTTAATCACACCTTCATCTCTCAAACGGTCCAGTACCTTGAACGCACCATTACGTGCTTCATCGAATTTCGTGACCCACTCGTCCCCGAGAAAGTCAGGAGAAATATCATGCACATATACCATATCCAGACGATCCGTTTTCAGGCGCTTCAGACTGTCTTCAATAGACCTGAGTGTCCCTTCCTCTGTATAGTCCGTCTTGATCTTATTTTTACGACCATATTCAAAAAGGCCTTCTTTCTCTTCCATTTCATCCAGGACAATCCTGCCTACTTTTGAACTCAGCAGGTATTCATCGCGGTTATAAGCGGATAGAATCTCACCAAGTCTGATCTCAGCCAGTCCCGCTCCATAAAACGGCGCTGTATCAAAATAGCGGATCCCTTCATTCCACGCAGACTGAATCGTTTTCATCGCTTCTTCTTCAGGCACATCTCTGAACATATTGCCGAGCGGCGCGGTTCCAAGACCGAGTTTATGCTTAATGTTAAGATCGTTTTTCATTCACAACACCTCTTCTGCAGATTAGATCACTATCATGTCTCTACCCGCTGAGAGGTAGGCTAAACTGATCGAAGGTTGCGTCATGGCAAACGTGAATAGCGCCGTCTATCTACGTCAATTGTATTTTCACGGCAATCAACTGAGCTATTACCTGCCTCAAACCGGGTGTATAGCTACGTCAAATGCCGGGACACCTACGGCAACAGAGAAAACACTGCACTCAGCTACATTTTAAACCCCTTAGGCATACATAAGCCTAAGGGGATAAATCAATTCTATGACGACATCACCTGTCCACCATTCACATGAATACACTGTCCCGTCATATAAGAACCATCGTCAGAACCAAGCAGCACATAAGGTCCGACCAGCTCTGACGGCTGACCCGGACGTCCCATTAATGTATCTGTACCGAACTCTTCCACTTTCTCTTCGTCAAATGTTGATGGAATGAGTGGTGTCCAGATCGGTCCCGGGGCAACCATATTCACACGAATGCCTCTATCAGAAAGGTTCGCTGCCATACTGCGCGTGAAACCGACAATCGCACCTTTTGTAGACGTGTAATCAATCAACTGCGGGTTTCCTTTATACGGATTGACTGACGTCGTATTAATAATTGCGCCGCCCTCTTTTAAGTGACGTAATGCAAATTTCGTCATATGAAAGACTGAATACATATTTGTTTTGAACGTTTTATCCCACTGTTCAAATGAAATATCTTCAAGGTTAGAGGTCGGGTATTGTACCGCTGAATTATTGATTAAAATATCCAGACGCCCAAAATAATCTACCGTTTTTTCAATTAATTCCTTACAAGTCTCTTCTTTAGACACATCGCCTGGAATCAGCAGGCACTTTACGCCTTCCTGCTCAATTAGTTTCTTCGTCTCATCCGCGTCACTCTGCTCATCTTTCAGATAATTGATTGCAAGGTGTGCACCTTCACGGGCATAAGCGATCGCGACGGCGCGACCAATTCCGCTATCCCCTCCTGTAATGAGCGCGATCCGGTCAGTCAGCTTTTCACTACCTTTGTAATCAAGTGGCTGAAGTGGACGCGGGTCCATTTTCGACTCAATTCCGGGCTGTTCTGCCTGAGTTTGCCCCGGTTGACCGCCTTTTTGTCGTTGTTGAATATCCATTTTATTCAGCTCCTTTATCTTGTATATACCACTCTATTCCTCACATAATGGGATGTAAACATCTGTCAGGTTCGCCAAAAAGAATGAACCTGCTACAGGCATTGATCTGAAAAGATTCAGCTGAAATTGAATTTTTACACGTTGCATACAACCTCGGCAAAAAAGATAGCCTGTTTTTTCTCTCCACTTTCCCTACACTGAACTTAGTAAACAATTGAAAGAGGTTATATCAATGAAACTGGCTTCACCAAAAATTCGTGCTGAGCTGACAGAGAAAAGGTTTGAAGATATTTTTCATGAAGATTATCCGGAGCTCGACAGTTGTCTGATCAGTGATATTGATTTTGAAAATGAAGATTTACATAGAGTAAATCTGTCAGGAATGATCCTGAAGAACTGTCGCTTTAATGGGACTGACTTCACGTCGATCAGCATGACAGAAGTGAAGTTTGAAAACTGTGATTTCTCTAATGCAAATCTAGGTAAAGCTTCTATTCATAGAGTCAATTTTCAAAACTGTAAATTTACCGGAACTGATCTGACTCATTCAAGACTGGGAAATGTATTTTTTGAATATTCAATTTTAAGTCTATCTGCATTCGGAAGCTCAAAGCTTGAAAAAGTGAGGGTTAAATCGGCTTCATTAGAAAGTGCCGATTTTTATGAGTGTGTATTAAGGAGGGTTGAATTTAATCGATGTAACCTGAACAGTGTTAACTTTGAAAACCACTAAAAAACGTTGATATCAGTACCTCAACGTTCCAGTCACTGAGTCTCTCACTTGAGGATCTAAAGGGGTGTAAAGTCTCGACTCAGCAGGCGATACAGTTTGCAGCATTGCTTGGACTGGTGATTGTGGATTAATACATTCATCCTAAAATCCTTGCTAACGTGATAGATAGTCCCACACAAAGTAATAATGTGATGGCCCAGTCAATTTTACTTGTTGTCTTTAAGAAGATGTTGAGAGTTGCGCTGATAAAGAAGGTAATGATAAATACAAAAACGATCGCAATCACATCAGTAAGCATTTTTCGAACTTCCTTTTAAGGAAAAAATCGTCTATTATATATGATGGAAATATTTTCCTTTTCAGTCAAGCTGACCTAGAGGGGATGACGAAAAACTCAGACTCATACTCATTTTCCTTATGATCAGCTTAGCCGTTTATAGCATACTTAGCAATCAGGTCAGCCTCATCTCCCTTTACGTTCTTCTAACCGCTAAGAGGCCATGACACTCAGCGGTCTTTTTGAATTTCAAAAACGCAGTTCGAACGCTTGAACAATGGATTTTCCAGCAGATTTTATAATCCTCGTAAGTATAGTTATTTTATTTTCTAGTTAATAATGTCCATTTTCTCAATTGAATTATTGAGAAAATGGGCTTTATTGAATTTTTTATCACTACTACTACATAAATTCAAGTTTCTATGTTTAACCAACAATTTTAGAAGGAATTACCTAAAATACTAAATAAGTGGTTATTATGACAACTTTAC
Organism: Jeotgalibacillus sp. JSM ZJ347; assembly: GCF_044383825.1. Lineage (NCBI taxonomy): Bacteria > Bacillati > Bacillota > Bacilli > Caryophanales > Caryophanaceae > Jeotgalibacillus > Jeotgalibacillus sp. JSM ZJ347. Next base: position 19,088 of record NZ_JBISEN010000005.1, read on the forward strand.
ATATTTTTTAGCAAGGAGGCTAAAAATGAAGGTGAGAGGTATAGTTCTAGTGATGCTGGCCGCTATGCTTTGGGGCATCAGCGGGGGAATCGCAGATATTTTAATGGAAAACGGATGGGACCCAACAGTGATTTCTTTTTACAGGGGTGCAGTAGGGCTTGTCTTTTTCTTTATCTGGTTTGTTTCACGTCTCAACCAGAATTGGACATTTAATAAGCGCCTGTTCACCTGGGCCACACTTGCAGGCATTGGGATTGCAGGTAACTTTACATTCTATTTCCTCAGCATTGAGCATTCAAGTATACCAATTGCTTCTACGTTAATGTACACAGCACCAGTCTTCGTTCTGCTGATTTCTTTTATCTTACGGATCGAGCGTTCAACCTGGTTTAAATGGGGCTGTATTTTTGGCGTGTTAGCTGGAATTGTCCTGCTGACTGGCGCTTATGATTTCACATCTATATCCGTTAGTGTTAAAGGGGCAATTGCCGGACTTGCAGCAGGGGTTTCATATGCACTATTTATCTTTGGCTTTAAAAATACGTCTTCACATGGAAGACCGCAGTCATCCTTGACAGTTGCTTTCTTTGTATTCTGTATCATTCTTTTCTTCACTAGTGATAAACAGGATCTTGCAGGCGCAATCTCATCTGATGATACACTGCTATTTCTATTGCTTGGTGTGATCGGGGCAGGTATATCATTTATTTTATACGTAATTGGTCTGCGTCATACAACCGCAACTAACGCTTCAATGGTAGCAATGCTCGAACCGGTTACAGCTTCATTGTTTGGCGTATTACTGCTTGGAGATCATCTTAATTGGATTCAAATACTGGGCATGGTACTGATCATTGCGACAATTACGTTACTGAGTGTGAAGCAGTCTGACTAAAAACATGTATCTTCATTGAAAAGCCATTATACTTAATGAAGCAATAGAAAGGAATGATGCAGATGCTGAACAGACCGGAGAAAAACGAATACGCTAAGCCTTTTGGACAATATATTGACCTTGTGCCCGCCGGAAACCTAATTGATCTGCTGAAGTTCCACCAGCAGACAACAAATGAGTTTTTTAAATCCGTTCCTTCTGCTGACTGGCATAAGCGCTACGCTGAGGATAAATGGAATGCTAAGGAAGTGCTTGGTCACATGATTGATAATGAGACAAACATGCTTTATCGAATATTCCGCATCACCAGAGGCTTTGAAGACTCCCTTCCGTTTTTTGAAAGAGAAAAAGCCATTGGGCACTTCGACTATGATTCGATTCCGGTTGACCGGTTGATCCATTATTTTTGGGAAACTAGACAACTGATGATTACTACAAGTGAAAATGTGAAAGAAGAAAACTGGCTGAATGAGGGGCGCTTAGGTGAAAATACCTTTTCAGCACGCGCACTGGCATATGTATCTGCCGGTCATGAACTGCATCACCTTAAGGCTTTAAAAGAAAAGTATCTTATTTAAAAAGCAGATCCGGTTTCGCCCCGGATCTGCTTTTTGATTAATATTTATATGACTGACCGCCATCGATCGGAATCACTGCTCCGTTGATAAAACCGGCCTGATCTGACAACAGAAATGCAACGAGATAGCCGATTTCCTCAGGTTTACCGAAGCGCTGCATTGGATTAGACTTTACGAATTCCTCACCAACTGCTTCCCAGTCATCGCCACCCATTTGACGAAGTGAGCCTTCTACCATTGGCGTCATAATCGCGCCTGGGGCAATCGCTTTAATGCTGATGCCATATTGTCCGTACTCAACGCCAGAGTTACGCGTCAATCCGACTACCCCGTGTTTACTTGCCGCATAGCCTGACTGATTTCCAACGCCGCGGATCCCGCCAACTGATGCAGTATTTACGATTGAACCGTGCCCTTGCTCTTTCATTATTTTCAGCACATACTTCATGCCATAAAATACACCGTTCAGGTTAATGGAAACAACCTTTTCAAACTCATCTGAACCATAGTTTTCAGTTTCATTCTGTTTTCCTTCAATTCCGGCATTGTTAAAGAACCCATCTATCCGCTGGAATTTGGATACTGTTTCATCAACGTATTTCTTAACTGCTTCTTCATCCGCCACATCTGCTGTAATTGTGATAATCTCCGCTTCAGGTACTTCTGCTAAAATATCACTTTTCGCTTCTTCAAGTGCGTCACCATTTAAGTCAACGAGTGATAATTTGGCACCTTCTTTTGCCATCTGCAGTGCTGAAGCATAGCCAAGACCTGATGCCCCACCTGTAATCAATACAACTTTGCCGTCAAATCGTTTCATTTTCATTCACTCCTGTTTCAAAGTAATGTTAAAACAATTCCCAGAGATAAATCCGCTTACATGACTATTGTAAGTGCATGCTTAATTTTCTTCAATTATTAGCGCATCTTATTACATAAATGAGCGATAGGATTTTTCCTCTATCACTCTCCACGAATAACTGCATAAACTGAAAGTAAGGCTCATTTTCAGTTTTCCCTCTACCTCACCACCACGTTAAAGAATTAAACGAAAAAGTATTGACTTTTTATCTACTTCAGCTATACTTACATTCAATTCCGATTATTTTTATAGGATTAAAGAGATAAGTAGGTGATGTTGTGTTTTTATCAATGAATCATGTACATAAGTCTTTTACGAATAATGGAAAGACTGAACTTGTACTTTCTGATATTCAGCTTGATGTAAAGGAAGGCGAGTTCGTCTCAATTCTTGGTCCATCAGGCTGCGGTAAATCAACGCTATTATCAATTGTCGCTGGCCTTGCCCATGCGACTGAAGGGTCGATTGAGCTGGAAGGTAAAACGATTAAAGGTCCCGGTAAGGAACGCGGAATGGTGTTCCAGCAGGCAGCACTATTTCCTTGGCTGACGGTTGAAGAGAATGTGATGTTCCCTCTTTTACCTGATATGTCCAAAAAGGAAGCGCAGCAAAAAGCCCATCAATATCTGCAAATGGTACAGCTCGGTGCTTACGCAAAGCATTCACCACATGAAATTTCAGGCGGAATGCAGCAGCGTGTAGCGATTGCACGGGCACTTGCAATGGATCCGGCACTTCTCTTAATGGATGAACCGTTCGGGGCACTTGATGAGCAAACGCGTTCACGACTGCATGAGATTGTGGAAAAGATCTTCCTTGAGACTAAAAAGACGATCCTATTTGTCACTCATAGCATTGCAGAATCGCTGAAGCTGTCTGACCGGATTGTTGTTATGGGGACACAGCCCGGCACAATTTTAGAAGTAATCGACCTCAACTTCCCGAGACCGCGCTCACAATCAAAGGAAGAGCTTCTCTATTACGAAGAAAAAATACAGGCGGTATTGAAATCTGAAATTGATAAGGTAACGGAAAAGGAGCAGAAAAATGCAGCCAGCCGTTAAACGAATGATCTTTTACGTATTACTTTTTGCCATCTGGCAGGGTGCTGTCTACGTATTTGATGTATCACCGTCCCTTCTGCCAGCACCGACAGATGTTTTCGCTTCATTATATGAAGGCTTCAGTAACCTTACATTGGTGTATGACCTCGTAGCCAGCTTTAGACGATTATTTATCGGTCTAGCGATTGCACTTGTGCTGGGACTTTTACTCGGCGTGCTTTTAGCAAAATCAAAAACTGCTGACGAAACACTTGGCTCTCTGATTCTTGCACTGCAATCGGTACCAAGTATTGTGTGGCTGCCACTTGCGATTATGTGGTTTGGTCTGAATGAAATGGCCGTGATCTTTATTGTTGTACTTGGTGCAACGATTGTGATGACGATTAATGTCCGCACGGGGATCATCAATGTTCCCCCGCTTTTCATAAAAGCTGCAAAGACAATGAATTACAGGGGTTTCAGGTTATTCAGCAAAGTAACGATTCCCGCTTCTATCCCGTACGCCGTAACCGGCATGCGGCTCGCGTGGGCATTTGCCTGGCGCGCACTGATGGCCGGTGAACTATTAAGCACAGGCCCCGGACTTGGTTATTCACTGCGTTTCGCATCAGATTTTGGGGATATGAGCCGTGTGATTGCGATCATGCTCCTGATCATGCTGATTGGTATTATTGTCGACTTACTGTTTTTCCAACGTATTGAAAAGAAAGTCCTTAAAAAATGGGGACTCGCAACAGAATAAAAACTTGGAGGCGTAGAGAATGAAAAAAAATCTTAGTGCACTATTTTTACTGGCAGCAATATTGGTGTTATCAGCCTGCGGATCTGACAGCTCGTCAGGTAGCAGCAAAGATGAACTTGTCATTGGGTACTTCCCGAATATTGACCACGTTCCTGCAATGATCGCAAAAGAAAAGCAGTACTTTGAAGAGGCTGTTGGTGAAGACGTTGAAGTGTCATACAAAACATTCCCTGACGGCGGTGCATTTATGACGGCCCTTAAAACTGGTGATATTGATGCAGGCTTTGTTGGGCCAGGTCCCGTCATGAACAACTACGCAAACGGTGCGGATGTTAAGATTCTCGCCGGCGCATCTTCAGGCGGCACAGTGGTAGTAGCAAGTGAACAAAGCGGCATTGAAGGCTTAGAAGACCTTGATAACCATACATTTATTACACCTGGAATAGGCTGCACACATGACGTTCAGATGGAAACATTCCTGAAAGAACAAGGCATCACATCAGCCCGTATTGGTGGAACGCTGAAGCACGTAACTGGTAACCCTGCTCAGTATCAGGCAATGTTTGAATCAGGTAAAGTCGACCTTGCAGCTGTACCTGAGCCATGGGCTTCTACTCTTGTAGCAAATGGCGCAAAGATTATTGTTGATACAGACGAAATTGCTTACGGAACAACTCTACCGAATACGGTACTTGTAACAAGCGGAAAGCTGCTTGAAGAAGAAAGTGAACTTGTTGATCAGATCACAGAAGCACATGAAATGAGCATCGCATTTATTAACGAAAACCCTGAAGAAGCGCAAACAATCGCAGTGGATTCGATTGAAGAAATCACCAATCAGCGCATGGATGAGTCAATCATCGCAAGTGCATGGGAGCGCGTCACTTATACAACTGAAGTCAATGCAGATGTGATCCAGGCCTTCGCTGACTCTTCACATGACCTTCAGTTCCTGAAAGAAAAGCCTGAGTTTGATGAACTGGTTGTTCCACAGGACACTGAAGTAGGAAGTGCTGAGTAAATATGAAAAAATGGATCACAACATGCTTTGCACTGCTGATCCTGCAGGGATGTTCATCCGGGGTTAACCTGGATGAACATTTTTCTCTAAATGGAGAAGTCACTGACCTGCAGGCAGTCACTCAAAGCGAAGAACCTTTTCATACTGATGATATGGAAGATGAAATCTGGCTTGCCGCTTTCATCTTCACAAATTGTGATACGGTCTGCATGCCGATGACCTATAACATGTCAGAGCTCCAGGACCAACTGGATGAAAAAGAGCTGGATTATCAGTTTGTCTCTTTCACGATTGACCCCGAACGCGATACACCTGAAGTTTTGCAGTCATATGGTGAGCAGTTTGAAGTTGATTTTGCTAACTGGGATTTTGTCTCCGGCTATGCTCAGGAAGAGGTTGAACTCTTTGCAAATAGAGGTTTCCTATCCCCTGCTGCACAGGTGGAAGGATCTGATCAGTTTGTGCATAGTACTTCCCTTTATCTGATGGTTGGCGACCGGATTTTAGAGAAGTATGAGATGTCTGTGGATGTGCCTTATGGGGAGATTGTTGAGGCGGTTGAGTTGTTGCAGGATTACTAGAAAAAAGCCGGAACAATCTATATTGTTTCGGCTTTTTTAATCGTTTCGCTGCGTTTCAGGCGGGCCCTTTCCCCGTGAGCTGGTTTATAGCTCCGGTTCAATCAAGCCTCCTCAACGCTTCGCGCCTGCGGGGTCTCAGCTGTCCGTCGCATCCCGGTGGAGTCGCCGCCTTACGCTCCGCTGCACTATGATTTTAATCTAAATCTTATTTTACATTACAAATCAAAACTTTTAACAGTATCTTTCTACGTAAGCTAATCTTCTTTGCTTGGTTAAACTCAAATAATTAACTTCAACTCATAGACTCCTTCTTCGAAATATGCCCGCCTATCAACCTGGACCTTCTTCTCGTTGTGCCGCCTTCTGTATAGGAAATGGCTCTGAGCAGGGCGGTTGAGCCGAAGCGCTGGCGGACATCATCCATGACGTAGCCGAGCCGGTGAACTTTTTCTCGTCCAGGGTTGAACAGGTCCAGCTGCAGTGCTGAGTCATCTGCCAGGTTGGTCAGTGATATTGAAATTTTTCTGACTGGGAATGGCTGCAGGTTTTCATGAAGAATCTCAAGACACACCTCATAAATTTCCATCGTAATAGAAGTCGGCTTATCCAGTGACTTTGAGCGGTGGAATGATTTAATTGGCGTGCGTTTGCTGTAGCCGACACCCAAGTGAATCGTGCGGCCGCCTAAGTGTTTATTTCTCGCTCTTCTCGCTATTTCCTCACACATCTCTAATAAAACTGCTTCAATTTCTTCTATTTTATTGTAGTCTCTGAGAAGGATCTGACTCTTTCCATAGCTCACCTGTCCCTGAATAATCGGCGCACCGATCTCAGAGCGGTCAATGCCATGTGCATGATAATACAGTTGATTGCCCATCACACCAAAAACGGATTCCAGCCGGCTCAGGTCATAGGCAGCAAGGTCGCCAATTGAGTAAATGCCCATTCTGTTTAGCCGCTTTTCAAGCTGGCGTCCAATTCCCCACATAGCTGAAAGCGGCTGAAGCGGCCAGAGCTTCTTCGGGATGTCTTCAAAAGTCCATTCACAGATGCCTTTCTTTTTCGCTTCCAGATCAAGGCAGAGCTTTGCGACCAGCATATTGGGTCCAATGCCGATTGCACACGGCAGACCAAATTCACGCATCATATCGTCAGAGATCATTTGGGCAACAGCATGCGGCCCTCCCCATAATGAAGAAGTGCCATCCACCTGAATAAAACTTTCATCTACGCTGTAAACGTGTATATTTTCTTTTGGAACGAACCTTGTAAAAATCTTCGTGATTTCAGTGGACAGCCTGAGGTACTGTCCCATATCCGGTTCAATTAATTGAAGATCATGTATGTCGGGGATCTCATGACGCCTTGTGCCGGTTCTGATACCGTGCTCGCTTTTTGCGCGCGGAGAAGCAGCAAGCACGACACTGCCCTTTTGCTCCTGGTTGCCAATGATCGCAATTTTACATGTTAAAGGATCCTGGCCCAGTTCAACTGCCGTACAGCTGGCATAAAAGCTTCGCATATCTACACAGAGAATTTCCTTTCTCTTTTCAAGCGAATAGTCAACCTCCATCACCTTCACTCCCTTTCAGCGTGAGTTTCTTTTTATACTTATACCCACTTTCAAGAAAATTATACGAACAAACGTTCTTTTTATCAATGTTTCTTTTTACATTTATTCTGATTTACACTCACTTTTTAAAGGAATAAATGTGAATACATGTAAAATCCAACTTTTTTAGAAGAGAGTTATACGGTCAATTAAACTTTTTTATTAGAAGAAAAAAGCTTGAATACCCTTCTGTTTCTACAATTTTCCCAACCTACAAAAGTGCCAAGCGGCAATATTCCGTACAACCCGATACAGATAAAGGGAATTATACCCCTAAAGCGTATGAACACTTCGCTGATTTTCCCGATAAACAAGACGCACACCTTTTGTTAGGATAAGTCTATTCACAAAATATTTCGACAAAAGGAGTCGGGGAAATGAAGAAATCAAGAAGTATCGCAATGAGTCTATTACTTGCAGCAAGTCTGGCAGTACCAGCTGGGGCAAGCGCTGCGCCGGATCAGCAGTCGAACAATGCTGAGAAATTCCGTGTTTACGTAGAAGTATCGGGAGAGTCAGCTCAAAAAACGAAAGCTTCCTTGCAAAAGAAATATGATTCTCGCTGGGAGCTGAGTGCGAACGGATTTTCAACTGATATGAATGAGGCACAATTTAGAGCGCTTCAAAACAATAAAAATCTTACACTGACAAAAGTGGATGAGGTTTCTGTATATGCATCAAAAAACAAAGAAAACGTAACAACCGCATTCTCAGCACCGGCTGACCAGACACCATGGGGCATTGAAGCGATCTATAATGACGCTAATGTAAGTGCTACATCAGGTGGCTCAGGCATCAATGTAGCTGTACTGGACACAGGCGTATTCACCGGTCACCATGACCTTCAGGGCACAGTTGAGCAGTGTAAAGATTTCACACAGGCTACTCCGCTTGTAAACGGATCATGTAACGACGTTGATGGTCACGGTACGCACGTTGCAGGTTCTGTTCTTGCAGATGGCGGCAGTGACGGTTCAGGCGTATACGGTGTTGCTCCGGATGCTGATCTGTGGGCATACAAAGTACTTGGTGATGACGGTTCAGGTTACTCTGATGACATCGCAGCGGCTATCCGCCACACAGCTGATCAGTCAGTGGCAACCGGCACAAATACTGTGATCAACATGTCACTTGGTTCATCAGCAAACAGCCCGCTGATTGAAGACGCAGTAAACTATGCATATGATAAAGGCGTTCTTGTAGTAGCAGCAGCGGGTAACTCAGGATTCCGTGTTGGTTCAATCGGCTACCCTGGCGCACTTGAAAATGCTGTGGCAGTTGCAGCGCTTGAAAACAGATTTGAAAACGGCACATACCGTGTTGCGGATTTCTCTTCAAGAGGTGTACGTAAAGGAGATGGCGACTACCTAATCCAGGAAGGCGACGTTGAAATCTCAGCACCTGGTGCAGCGATCTTCTCAACTTGGCCAAATGGCGGTTATAACACAATCAGCGGTACATCAATGGCATCTCCACACGTAGCAGGACTTGCAGCAAAAGTATGGGCAGAAAACCCTGGCTTCTCTCACGTCCAGCTCCGCACTGAGCTTCAAAACCGTGCAAAAGCAAACGACATCCTTGGCGGACGCAGCGCTGCTGTTGGTGATGACTTAGCTTCCGGGTTTGGATTTGCGAAGGTGAACTAAGAAAGCGAAGTCTGGGTCTGACCCAGACTTCGCTCCCTCTGGATTGCACGACGTTTCGTGCGGTTCAGGGGGTTTTTTGTTGCATTTCACCGGTTTTCCGTGCAGTTCACCCCATCTTCCCAATTTCGCTTTTTTTCACTTCTGCATATACAATGACATTAACAACCTCACTCATTTAAAGAGTGCCTGAGGACAAAGGAGCGAAACATGAATATCTACCTATTCTGGATCATTCAGCTAACCTGGGGCTTGCTGATCAACCTGATCGGTATGTTACTCGCGCTTGTTTTATTATGTATGGGTATCCGGCCACACAGATTCCATCATGCCATTTACTTTGAAGTTGGGGAAAATTGGGGTGGCGTGAATTTGGGCGGTTTCTTTTTTGTGCAGCAACAAGCCCCCACCAGGCTTAAAGCTCATGAATATGGACACAGCTTTCAAAACCTGCTGTTAGGTCCTGTCATGATCGTTGCTGTCACCGTTCCTTCTGCGATCCGTTATCATTACCGGAGATCTCGAATCAAAAAAGGCCATACTTTGAAACCGTATGATACTTTCTGGTGTGAGTCGTGGGCGACCAGATTAGGGAAGAAATATTCTTAGTGCCCTGCGTCAAATACAGGGTTATGCTGCAAATGATATCTATCAAATGTTGACTGAGGCTGTACCAGCTAAATGGTACAGCCTCATTTTTTTTATCAAAATCACCATTCTCTTGACTTAAGTCAATGAAAGCTTTTGTTATACGACTTACAATCATAAATTTCAATTCCCTGTGTCACATACAATTTCTACACATTTCGGTTAAATGATACTGTGCGGAAATTGTGTCCACACAGGGTTATGGATTCTGTGAGGTTACAAAACCTGAGATAATCTCGTTAAATGAAGGCTCCATTTCGAAATACCTGTCCCCCATCCTGTTATCTGTCATATCAAATTCCGCTTCATCAGAGATCAATTTGACCCACCACAAATACCCTTCACCTGGCTCATCCATTTCATATTCAGTCAACTCCATCTGTTCTAATTTATTAAGCAGGTCAGCGATATCAGCAGCTGCTGAAATCGTCAGCTTTTCTCCCATCGTCCCATCAGTAATGTCGATTTCTTTCACACTTTCAAATGACGAACTGCTCACCTCCGAAAGGTGAAATGTTTCACCTGATTCAGCAGCGCTTCCGTCCACACAAGCGCTTAGGAAAATAACAGCCATGATTATGAATAGACACGTTTTTATCGTCTTCATGAGAATCTCCCCTTATGTTGAAATATTGTCATTTCAATTACCCTGGTATGTAATGCTAATTTTTTTTACTTTTAATAAAAACATAAATCGCATTACCAGCAATAATGAAAGCAACCACAGCCAGATAGATCAGTACAAAAGTCAGGTTCAGTTCACGCAGAACGACAAAAATACCGATGAACGTACCAAGCATTGTCGCAACAGCATATACACTTAACTTCCACCCTGATTGAATCAGTTTATTCACGAATAACGCCCCCTCACTCATACCTTAATAAACGTTACCCTTACACTATACCAAAAAAACCATATAATGGATTAAAAGCAATAATTTTAGTGTAAAAGGAATGCCAGTTATGAAAACGAACAGATTACTATACATATTCTATTGGCTGATCATTAGGATCGGCGTATTATCATTTGCCAGCCCAATTTTTCGTGAATACGGAATTGTCGATACAATCATTACCACGTTCATTTGCGGTCTTGTCAGTTTCCTGATTGCAAGCGCGCTGCTTATTTTGAGTCCATGGATCTTCCTGATACTTAAAAGAATTGTAAGCTAAATTAGAAAAAATTCGGATCTCTGGAGGGATGACATTGAGGTTTTTTTGGGCACTGATGATGGTGATGTTTTTAAGTTGGTTAATCGTCTCTCACCTGTATCCTGATCCGAGTTGGTGGTCTATCTTTCATTCAAACCGCAGCACGCATACGCCGTTAATTGAGCATATTTCACTTGTGAAAGTGACATTGGTGGGGATGATTGTCGCAGGTGGGTTGTACTTTTTGCGTAAATTGAGAATTAATTGATCATGCCACAGTCACACTGAAGTCTGGGTCAGACCCTCATAGCGCTTCAGTGATTGGCTACCGTTGAGTATTCCCTATACAATAGCACTATATGTATCACTTCATTTTAAGGGGGGAGGATCACATGAACTTTGAACATTTTGCGAAAGAAAACTGGCAAGGAAATCTCTATTCTTTTATAAAAGAGGTCTTGGATTTTTATGAGATGAGATCTCAAATTGAACATGAAGGAAATTCAGAGAATGAGCCGCACCTTTATCTTAATTCAATGATCGAAGAAAACATGTTAACAAGACTGGTAGAATCCACAGGCGAATACACAGATATTGAGTCTGCCTTTAACGGGAGAGTTGTGAGGAATTATTGAAGGAACAACGACAAAAAACGCCCGCACCATTCAATTGAATCGTGCAGGCGTTTTTAAACTTCAGGTGGAATTTCTAAGGTTAAATGGTTTAGCATTCTTAATCTTCGAGAGGATGAAACAAAGATAAGATCTGACTTCACTGCCAGTAAAAAAACACTTAATAATACATATTACCCCAAACACCACTGAACACCATTTAAATAAAATGAAAACGCCCCCGGTCCCACTCGCAACATGCTGATGCATAAAATGAATGGAGCGCAGGGACACTTTATATGCTTTAATCTCTATTAACTTTAAACATTGAAATCTGCTCCTGAAGATCAACCGCCATTTTTGATAGAACGGCAGAAGAGGCACTGATTTCTTCCATGGATGCCAGCTGTTCTTCCGCTGAGGCAGCGACTGTCTGAGAGTGGTCACTGTTCCGCTGTGAGATTGAAGTAATATCCCGGATTGAACCATTCACATTGATAGTATGATCAGATACCTCTTTGGTAAAAGCGTTCATAGAAGAAATGCTCTCACGAATATTTTCCATTGATTCAAGGATTTCTGTAAAATTATTTCTTGTATGCTGAATAAGCGAAAGCCCCTCATCCACTTCTTCTGATACCTGATCAAAAGATGCGGAAGACTGCGCAATATCTGATTGAATATCTGCAATCAGTGTATTGATCTGTGCAGAAGACTGTTGAGATTCCTCTGCCAGTTTTCTCACTTCATCTGCTACAACCGCAAATCCTTTTCCATGCTCACCTGCTCTTGCAGCTTCAATGGCAGCGTTCAGTGCAAGTAAGTTTGTCTGATCAGCAATATCAGAAATGACATGTGAGATCTCACTGATTTGTTTTGAGCGCTCATCAAGCGAACGGACAACCTGACTGTTCATGGAAACGGAATGGTGAATCGCATTCATCTGTTTCGATGTCTTTTCCACCATCCGGTCACCTTCACGTGATTTTTCGGTGGCGTGTCTGCTTTTATCTGAGATGTCAGACGAACTGTCTGCAATGGATTGAACGCCTTTTGTCACATCCATCATCATTTGTTCCGCCTGACTTACACTATCTGACTGATCTTCAGCTCCTACTGCTACTTCCTGAATGGTATGCGAGATGACTTCTGTTGCCTTACTTGTTTCCTCAGAGCTTGCATTCAGCTCTTCAGAAGCAGCAGCGACCTGTTCAGAAATCTGAGAAACTTCAAGTACCATAGCACCCAGATTATTTCTCATCTTATTATAGCTTTCAGCAAGATCAGCCAGTTCATCTTTTCCGGTATCTGTCAATTCCTGTGTAAAATCACCTTCTCCGGCCATTTTAATGGCTCCACCTACTGTCACAAGGCGTGTTTTCAATCGGCGTGTAAAGAGATAAACGATGATAAGGACAATGACAAGAATAACCGCAACTACAGCAGCTAATGTAATTAAAAACGTTGAGATTGTCTCATCAATTAATTTCTGTGGCGCTCCTACGTAATAAATGCCAATCGTCTCGCCAGCCGCATTCACAATCGGCATATATGCACTTTGATAAATGTTTCCTGCAACGTCGGCTTCTCCATAATAGGTCTGATTGTTTTCCAATACAGCATTCGCTACCATGTCTGATACAGTTGTTCCAACAGCACGCTCTCCATTGTTCATTACATTCGTCGCAACACGTGTATCACGCATAAAAAACGTGACTGTATCACCTGTGTCAGCACCAATCTTATCAACTAGTTCATTGTTATCATTTAAGAGAAGTTCACCTTTATATAATTGATCATCCCGGATTTCCCAGTCCCCCGGATAAGCAGCATCAATATAGCTGTAGCTCATCGCCAAATCCCTGGATGCTTTTTCAGTTGCAAAAGTCTTAATGCCTGAAGTAATTTGGTAGACTGCCAGTAATCCAAGTGAAATCGTCACAAATAAAATTGTTCCAATCATCAATGTGTTAATCTTTGAACTTAATTTAAATTTCATATCCTATCCACCTTTTAAATGTACTTAAAAATAATATCGTCAGGCAAACATATATTTGAACGCTAAATAAAATAATTTTTAGTTCCTTTAACACCTTTATTTTTACTAGTTAAAAATAATCATTAGGCTGAATATTTTTTATTAATTAACCTTTGAAAAAGCTTGACCTCTTACAACATTTTTTATATGATAAAACAGAAAATTATGAACAAATTTTGAACTTTCTTTAGCGCCCTCACATCTCAGACTGCTACGAATAGCGATCCTGTTCCTCTGTCAGTCCAAATATGAAAGCGCTTTAAAGATCATAGTGGTTATCTACAGCGAACCTGTACGTTTAGCTACCGTCACACTTTCCCAGGCACCCGTGCCGGGAAACCGTTGTGGCGGTTTTTTATGTCAAAAAAATCATAAAGGGGTATGAAAGATGAAAAAGACAAAAAACCGCTGGCTGATTGCACTGTCAGCTGTGGGGATTCACATCTCAATCGGCTCAGTCTATGCTTGGAGTAATTTTACGAATCCGCTGATCAATGAATTCGGCTGGAGTTCAAGCCAGGTTCAACTTACATTCAGCCTTGCGATTCTTTTCCTCGGACTTTCAGCAGCATTTATGGGGCACTTTGTTGAGAAGCATGGACCAAGAAAAGCAGGGATTGTCGCAGCAGTATTTTTCGGAATTGGTGTAACCGGTTCAGGATTCGCCGTCCAGCTCAGCTCACTTCCGCTGCTATATTTATTCTATGGGGTATTCGGCGGAATCGGGCTTGGGGTTGGTTATATTGCTCCTGTATCGACACTCGTCAAATGGTTCCCTGACCGCCGTGGGCTTGCAACAGGCCTTGCGATCATGGGCTTTGGTTTCGCAGCAGCAATCGCTAGTCCTGTCATGAACAGTCTGATCACATCAATTGGAATTGCAGGCACATTCTTTACTCTAGGAATCATTTATTTCGCTGTGATGTTCCTGTCATCGCTCTACCTTGAGCGTCCGGCAGCTGACTGGGCACCAAAAGGTTTTAACGCTGACAATCCGGATAAAAAGAAAAAAGTACCGCAGGATCTTTCACAGCTTACAGCAAATGAAGCGATCAAAACAAAGCGCTTTTACTTCTTATGGGTAATGTTATTTATTAACGTTACGTGCGGAATTGCAATTCTTTCTGCAGCAAAACCACTCGCTGAAGAAAGCATTGGCTTATCAGTTGAAGAAGCAGCGATTCTTGTCGGGGCGCTCGGTATCTTTAATGGACTTGGCAGAATTGGCTGGGCTTCAATATCGGATCTCATTGGAAGAACAAATACTTATACAACATTTTTCGTTCTGCAGGCAGCCCTATTCTTCCTTCTGCCAATGACATCAGAAGCGATCCTATTCCAGATCATGCTTGCAGTAATCTATACTTGTTATGGCGGAGGATTTGCATCGATTCCTGCCTACATCGGAGACATGTTCGGCACAAAGCAGCTCGGTGCGATTCACGGCTATATCCTGACTGCATGGGCAGCAGCCGGTCTTGCAGGACCACTATTTGCCGCATGGATCAAGGATACAACAGGCAGTTATGCAAACAGCCTGAACTTCTTTGCTGCGCTATTTCTGGTCGCACTTGTCATTACATTCCTGACGCGCATAGATATTAATAAGCTGAAGCGTGAGAACAGTGCGAAGGAAGCAGACAAGCTTGCAGGGTAAAAAAATTGGTGTACATTTCACTGCGATGCCATCATAATAAATATTGATAAATAAATGAAGAGGGATTGTCGCAACTTTGGGTAAATACGAAGCGGAATTCAGCAACCTAGTAAGAGCATTCAGAAAGCGTCATATGGGCAAAGGCCCAAGTCAGATTAAAACGACATTCTGTAAGAACTGGGCCATCTGTGAAATGGAAGGCAATCTTTCACCAGTTGAAAAGTTCATCGCAGGGGCAAACGAAGGAAGACAGATGCTTCGTGCAGCGAGAACTGAAATGGTCAAAGACCTCTATCAAAAACACAGACCGGTTGAAATGGAAGAACTGGTCGGCGCAAAATTCGTTGATCTGTATGTGGACATCAATATAGAAAAAGATGCAGGTATGTCCATATTCATTTTTGATGAAAACCTTGAAGATAAATTTCGAGACAACTAATTGCATACAAACGTGGATTGGCGCTTGGCAGCGATCCTGTTAAAGACTAACCACCTGAAACACCGTTCAAATCTGAACGGTGTTTCAGGTGGTTTTTTTATTTCAAAACTTAGAAAAAGGATGATTAAAATGGGAAAAACACAGCATCCGGGACCGGTAAAAATTTCGAAAAAACCAGATCCGTCACTCTGGGTCAGTAAGGTCCCATTCGGAGTAGGCAAAATTAAACCGCACCACTTTACAGATACAGCAAAAATCGCATGGAAAAACCGCGATAACCTTGGCTATGCAACATCCATCATTACAAAAGGCGTATGCGACGGCTGTGCGCTTGGCGTATCCGGTCTCTACGACCAGACACTGAAAGGCCCCCACGTCTGCACAACCCGCCTGAATGTACTCAGACTGAACACCATGCCGGCAGTGAAGGCTGACATTCTGCACGCAGACATTGATGAGCTGCGACAGTATTCAAGCGCAGAGCTGCGTGAACTCGGCCGCATCCCCTACCCGCTGATCAGAAGACCGGGTGAACGCAAATTCTCCCGTCTCAGCTGGGATGATGCAATGGATATGATCGCAGCAAAAATGAAAAAACTTGATCCAAAGCAGTATGCATTCTTCCTGACTGCACGCGGAATTACAAACGAGTCATACTACGTAGCAGGAAAAGTAGCACGTTTCCTTGGCACAAATCATATCGACAATGCCTCAAGAATCTGTCACTCACCGAGTAAGACAGCACTCAAGCGTTCAATCGGAGTCGGTGCGAGTACGTCTAACTATCTTGACTGGATCGGTACAGACGTCCTTTTATTCTGGGGCAGCGTTGCATCAAACTCGTCACCTGTATCAACAAAATACATGCTTGCAGCGAAGAAAAAGGGAACGAAAATCATTGTTGTCAACCCTTACCGCGAACCTGCAATGGATAATTACTGGGTCCCATCAAATATGGAATCAGCCATGTTTGGCACAAAGATTGCCGATGACTTTTATCAGGTCAATATCGGCGGAGATATCGCCTTTATGCACGGCATCATGAAGCACTGGTTTGAAATGGAGCAGGAAAAAGAAGGTTCTGCGATCAACCACTCATTTGTCCAGGATCATGTAAATAACTATGACGAACTTAAGCAAACAGTGATGGATCAGTCATGGGAAGACATCATTGACTCATCAGGTGTGCCAAAAGAGCGTATCATCGAGCTTTCTACACTGCTTGCCAACAGTAAAAATGCAGTCTATGCATGGGCACTCGGTTTAACGATGCATTCTTTCGCAACAGATAACATTTCACAGGTAGCAAATCTTGCCCTGCTTCGTGGTCATCTCGGTCGTGAATATGCCGGTCTGATGCCATTCCGCGGCCACTCATCTGTTCAGGGCAGCGGTGAAATGGGCGCCGATCCATTTGTTCTGCCAGGCAGTGACTTTAACGATGCCAATATTGAACGCATGGAAAAGCTGTGGAATTTCGAGATCCCAAAATGGCAGGGTGACATTGTCGGCGTGACGCTTGAAAATGCTGTACTCCCTGAGGATCACGAACGCAAAATTAAAATGTATTACCTTTCAGGCGGGAACTTCCTTGAAACAATGCCTGATCCGGACTTTGTTGAACAGGCACTATCCGAACTCGATATCCGTGTGCATCAGGATATTATTTTAAATACAAGTACGCTTGTTGATGCGAAAGAAGCCGTCATCGTCCTCCCTGCTAAAACGCGCTATGAACAGGAAGGCGGCGGAACGAGCACGTCAACTGAGCGCATGGTCTACTTCTCACCTGAGATTGAAGGTAATAAAAATCAGGTCGAAGAAGCGCGCGCTGAATGGAAAATCTATATTGATCTTGCAAAACGCGTGAAGCCTGAAACAGCTCATCTCGTTGATTTCAAAGATGGACAGTCAATCCGTGAAGAAATCGCAAAAGCCAACACAAACTATGATGGCGTTCAGCATTTGAAAAAGCAGGGAGACGTGTTCCAGTGGGGCGGCGCCTGGTTATGTGAAGACGGGATCTGCCCAACGCCTGACGGTAAAGGGAATCTGATCTCTGTTGATATTCCTGACCTCGGCAAAAAAGACGGACAGTTCGTTGTCACATCACGCCGCGGTAAGCAGTTCAACTCAATGGTCTATAAAGAAAAGGATCCGTTTAACAACGCAGGTCGTTATGACGTATTAATGAATGCTGAGGATGGAAGACGACTCAGTATTGCTGAAGGCGAAGGCATTGTCGTCTATAATGGATTCGGCGTATTCCAGGGCCGTGCGAAATTCGTTGATATTGCAAAAGGCAATCTTGAAGTCCATTTCCCAGAAGGTAACTTCCTCCTTCCACGCGGACGCTATGAGAAGTACGCAGGGATTCCGGATTATAACATCACTGTAACGGTTGAAAAGGCTGAGCGTTTCAATGCACGCAAGGATACACAGTATCTTGAAAAGCGCATTGACGACCTTGAAACTGAAGCAAATTAAAGAGGTGATTTCTGTGAATGAAGAAGTCATGGAGCAAAGAACGATCATCCGCTATAATGGTGAGTCGCTGAGTGAAACAAATGATCAGATTGCGACTGAATACGCGATGACGATCTATGTAAATGGCGAGGAGTTCGCAACGATGGTCTGCACTCCCTCTCACCTTGAGGAGCTGGTCATCGGATTTCTCGCTTCAGAAGGCATGATCAGAAGAGTGGATGAGATCGAGTCGCTTGAAATCAATGAGGATCGCGGTTTTGCCTACACTGAGCTTGTGAATAAAACCCCTGCAGGCAGGGAGTTTCACTCGAAGCGATTTATCGGCTCGTGCTGCGGTAAAAGCAGACAATTCTATTTCCAGAATGACGTGAAAACAGCGAAAACCATTGCTAAGAAGTCCACCATTCCCGTTAAAAATTGTCTCACGCTCATGAAAAAAATGCAGGAAAGCTCGACCGATTTTCAAAAAACAGGAGGGCTGCACAACGCGGCCCTCTGTACAACAGATGATATCGTCATCGCCCACTCTGATATCGGACGCCACAATGCACTTGATAAAATATATGGTCACTGCCTGAAGAACCGGATTCCACTAAGGGGAAAAGTCATCGTATTCAGCGGAAGGATCTCTTCTGAAGTGCTCCTGAAGGTTTCAAAAATCGGCGTCGGAATCGTACTGTCAAAATCAGCGCCGACTACGCTTGCGATTGAGCTTGCACATGATCTCGGGATTACGGCGTGTGGGTTTATCAGAGGGAACAGTTTGAATATTTATAGTCATGCTGATCGGATTACTGAATGAGACCGGGTTTTGGCCCGGTCTTTTAATTTTCATTGAATGCTGTTTGATAATACTCTCTTAATTCAACGGCATTCTCTTTCCACTCCACGTGATGCCCATTAACGATTTGATCAAATACATCCAGGCAGCGATGCCATCCGGCAGCAGTATTAACTGCCCAGGCATGGTCATCAAAAGTATGAGTAAAAGTCATTTGGGAACCGTTCTCTTTTTGTTCTAAAGAGATCCTTATCAGATCACCTTCTTCACGAAACTCAAAAGTACCGGCTTTTCTAACTCTGCAATAACTCCTTTATAAGTTGTTCCTTCTCCATCATCGAAGCCAATTTCACCACCAGTTTTAAGCTCCATCTCGCCTGTGGCAAATGGATACCACTGAGCAAAACAATCAGGCCTGGTAAGGAAACGATAAACTTCCGATATATTTTGGGGAAAAGCTCGTGCAAATTTTATAACATAGCGACCCTCTGATTCATGTAAAGTGCCGTATTCGTTCATATTAAAATCCCCCTTGTTTGCCTCTTCATCTTTTGAATTATCATTCTGTCATGTTCAAATTTTATTCTTCATTCGCTCAGCCAGTCCACTCGATTCCGGATTCCCTTCATTCTGCAATTGCTTAATGATGTTTTCGTAATCATCTTTATTTCTGTTCTGACTCATTTTATAAGCAGCCTGTATTCCATTCACCTGAACCTTAAAACCTACAATTCCTTTTAATTCTTTTTCCAATAAAAAAGGGGAAAGCGTCTCCCATAAGACAGGATCCGGACGATGCTTTTCATATTTTTGAAGTAAATAGGTCAGGTCGTCTCTTAATTCTTTTTCTTCTAATAAATATGCTTTACCATATACATGGACAGACTGATAATTCCATGTGGGCACATTTTCTTTTTCATACCATGATGATGAGATATAAGCATGAGGTCCCTGAAACGTTATCAGAACGTCTTCACAGGCTTTGAATGTTTTCCATTGAGGGTTCCCATATGCCATATGCCCTGTAATATAATATATATCTTCTTTTTTGTATAACTGCATTGGTAAATGTGTTGCAATAGGCTTGCCCTTTTTTGTGGATATAAGCGTTCCAAATGAATGTTCTTCAATAAATGCTTCTATTTCACTGAAGTCAGTAACCTTAAAGTGTTTTGGAATATACATATGACACCATCACCTTTCAAATCATCATTAAAGATCCTTCACCATAATCAGGTCAGTCTGCTCCTCGTCACCCATAAAGAAGGAGTGACTTCCCGCTATTACAAATCCCTTTTTCTTATAAAAGCCAATTGCGTTTTTATTTTCTTCCCAGACTCCCAGCCAAATCTTTTCTTTATTTTGATTGCTGGCTATTTCAAGTGCCTGATTAAGCAACTGTTTTCCAAGCCCGGCTTTCTGAAACTTTTTCTTTATATAAATTCTTTCTACTTCAAGCGATTCAGCACCCATATTTTCTGTTTGAGCATCCTGAACATTTACTTTTAAATATCCGGCTATTTCATGATCACAATATATAAAATAAAACTGTGAAAACTGATTATCTAATTCAGTTTTTAACTGATTTATTTGATACGCCCGCTTTAAATATGATTCTAATTGGTCTGGAGAGTTATGTTCTTTGAATGTTTCAGTAAATGTCTCAATGCTAACTTTCTGAAGTTCCTGCAAGTCGTCTATACTACATTTCCTTATCACAATAGTCATTTTTATATCAACACTTCCTTTCAAGGATTAATAGTTTCGTTTATTCCCTTTCTTAACGAAATCCCAGTCTTTTTCAACATTCTTTCTAATTTGCTGCAATAACTTTTGTACGATTTCTACTTCATCTTCTGCCAATCCTTTCAAAGCCATCTTCTCAGAATACTCATTCTCATTTTTTATAAATGGATAGATCGTATTTCCTTTGTCTGTGGGATAAAGTCTCTTAATCTTTTTATTATGTTCATCTTCTCTTTTTTCAACAAACCCATTATCAACAAGTTTTTGAACTGCACGATTTGCAGTAGAACGGTCCACCTTGATCATTTCTATGATCTGTTCCTGAATAACACCAGGATTTTCACATATTCTGATCAGGTACAAATATTGACCTTTTGTCAGATCATATTCCTTAAATTCAATGTTGCTGATGGAATCCAAAGCCCGGGCAATCATTCCTATTTCACGTAGAATTTCTGTCATATGGGTCTCCTTTTTTATTGCATATACAATATTTTTCTATACCTTTAATTTAAATTAATTTTGTTGTATTTGCAATAAAAACTTCATTATATCAGGTTATTTTGTTAAAAATTTATACACGTACCACTTTTGAATTACCTCTTTTTGAAAACCCTTACATTTCATATTGACATTCTCCATCAAATAAAATAATCTAAATAAAACTAGTTAACCGGTTAAACGGAGGTTTTATGAAGAATAGAGTAACGATTCGGGATGTGGCCCGGGCTGCCGGAGTCTCCGGGGCTACGGTGTCTTATGTATTAAATAATGTAAAAAAAGTATCTGAGGAAACCTCCCGCCGCATACATGAAGCGGTTGAGGAGCTTGGTTATTATCCGGACTATACAGCGATCAGCCTGTCTAAGAAAAAATCGAATTTAATTGGGGTTGTGGCTCCCTTTATCAGCAACGCTCCTGCTTCAGTCTTTGAAAATAATCAGTATTATGATCATTTTCTAAGCGGAGTTGAGAGCGTGTCGAGAGCTCATCACTTTGATACGATGATTTCCGGTGTGACGGATCCTGTTGAGTGTATTAATTGGGTAAAGAAGAGAAATCTCGATGGACTCATTTTGATCGGTTCGCTTTCAGAGGAGCTGTATCAGGTGATCCGCAAAGTAGAGCTGCCGATTATCTGTATTGATATTTATGAAGAGCACGCTGAACAATATGTGAATGTGAGAATTGATGATGAGGCTGGCGGTTATCTGGCTGCTAAGCATTTGCTTGAGCTTGGTCACCGCGAGATTGCATTTCTGGCAACCTCACTGCAGGACAGTTCAGTGGAGCAGATGCGTTTTAAAGGCTTTCAGCGGGCATTTGAAGAGTTTAATGTAAACGTAAATGAAGACTTGGTTTTTGAACTGAAGGATCTCACATTTTCAAATGGGTATGACTGGGGTGTAAGATTTGTTCAAGAGCAGCTCTCATGTACAGCCGCTGTAACGGTTTCTGATCATATTGCGATCGGTGCCATGAAGGGTCTCAGCAAGCATGGCGTTTCTGTGCCGGACGACTTTTCAATCATCGGCTTTGATGACCTGGCGATCAGTCAGTACATCACACCTGAATTAACGACTGTGCGGCAGAACATTTTTGAAAAAGGATCAATCGCTGCTGATCAGCTGATTCAGTCGATTGAGCACCAGCACCAATCTGAACATAGTAAAACACTTATTCAACTGCCAGTGGAGTTAGTCGTACGTGGTTCAACAAAAGAAAACTAACATCTTTTGTTGAATATTTTTATAATTGGTTAACCGATTAACTAAATCTTTAAGGAGGTGATTTTCTCCGCTGTTTTGTTTCAAAAAATTGATGTTTGGAGGATATATAATGAATAAATTAACATTAACTGCAGGGAGTTTGTCATTGGTTTTAATATTAGCAGCCTGTGCGCCAGAGCGTTCACAGGATCAGGGCACCGCTTCTTCAGATGTATCATCAGAAGGGCTATTAGTGTGGGCGCCTGACATTGAATTAAGTGCAATTGAATCACAGGTTGAAGCGTTCACTGATGAAACCGGCATTCCTATTGAGGTTGTGTCTATGCCACAGGATGATCAGACTGAAGCGATTGTACTTGATGGACCATCAGGAAATGGACCTGACCTCTTTTATCAGCCGGGTGTAGGGAATCTTTCTATTCAGGGACTTGTCCATCCTGTTGAAGTGGATCAGGAAATTCTTGATACATATTCTGCAGGTTCGCTTGAAGCGCTTAGCTATGATGGTGAATTGTATGGTCTGCCTGCAGTGGTTGAATCACTTGCTCTATACTACAACAAGGCACTGATTCCGGAGGCGCCTGAAACTATTGAGGATTTAGAAGCTGCGATGGCTGATCTGACTGATGACGCGAATGACCAGTTTGGATTCCTTTATCCGGCAAATGATTTTTACTTCTCTTACCCATTTATGGCCGGGTATGGCGGTTACATTTTTAATGAAGACAGTGATGGTTATATAAAAGATGATGTTGGTCTCGCAAATGATAGGTCAGTACAAGGCGCATCTTTAATTCAGGGCTGGTTTGAGAGCGGATACATACCGCCGAGTATTACGATTGATGCAGCTAATGGATTATTTATGGATGGCCAGGCTGGTGCCATTATCAACGGACCATGGGCAAGATATGATTTTGAAGAAGCGCTAGGTGATGACCTTGGTACCGCTCCACTTCCAGAGCTTGAAAACGGTGAATACCCTGAGACATTCCTTGGCACAAAAGGCTGGATGCTCTCTTCTTACTCAGAGTTCCCTGAAGAAGCAACAGAGCTTGCCGTCCATCTGACAAGTGAGGAATCACTAAAAGAAACGTTTGAAGCAACAGGAGAAATCCCTGCAAACTCAGCAATTCTGAGCAGTCCGGATTTCACAGAAGATCCAATGCTTGCAGGGTTTGCCGTACAGCTTGAGCGCGCACGCCCATTCCCGAATATCGCAGAGCTATCAGCTGTGTGGCAGCCAATGGCTGATGCACTGACCTTTATTATGCAGGGTGATGACCCGGCTGAAGCGCTTGAAGAAGGCGTAGGAAAAATTGAGGAAGAGATTGCGACGAATTACGAATAAATAGAGAAAAAACTGCAAGGGCCCCCATCCCTTGCAGTTTTCTTATTAAATACTTTAAAGATACTTAATATCTCTAATTAAATAAAAAAATTATTTAGCTTTTTGTGCAATCACCAAATACAAAGAGTCTGCCGGTTCATATACTTCCTTTATCTCAAAACCTGCTTCAATCATTTCCCGCTTCATTCCCTCCTGTGTAATCCTCGGTGCATGTCCTGAACTTTTCTTTGGTTCAAGTTCCAGACAAATAAGATAACCATTGTTCTTTAAAACATTTCTCATTTGTTTAAGTAATGGTGCAAGTGGCTGGATCTCATGTAAGACGAGTGAAGCAATGACGACGTCAATTGAACCGGCTGGTAATGGCAGTGCTTCAATACTACCCTCTACAGTGACAATATGATCGAGCTGTGCCTTCACCGCTTTTTCATTGATCATCTCAAGCATGTCAGGATCAATATCCATTACGTAGACTTTCCCTTCTAACCTTTTTGCAGCAGGAATCGTGAAGTAACCTGTTCCGGCTCCAAAGTCTAACATGTGATCCGACTCATTTAAAGGAATCATATCAAGCAGATGCTCTGGTGAAAATGCCTTTCTGCGTTCAGCGCTTTCTAGATAAGATACTTTCCCGTGATGCATATACCTCATCCTCTCTACATCTTCATTCCGTTGAATTTCTCCTCTAACAGCTCTGCATTCACAGCAATTGCAGCCATACTGCCTTCACTCGCTGCCATGATAAGCTGAGATGCCCCGGCAATTCTTGTATCTCCACATGCAAATACGCCTGGCGTTTTCGTTCGCTGCATGCTGTCCGTTTCAATGCCACCTTGTTCATTTAACTGATAGCCAAGATCAGATTCGAACGTTGCTGCCTGTATCCATTCTGAAGCGATGAATCCACCTTTACGCAACACTTCTGTCTGATCCTCCAGCTGAATTTTTTCAAGCTGTCCACCCTGACCAATTAACGAAACAATTTTCTTTTCATTAACTGTAATTCCAACGCTGCTTAGTAAATCTTTTTCTTCATCAGATATAACGTGATGCCCATTCGTAAATACAATTAAATCATCTGTCCAGTTGGACACCAGCTTTGCCATGTGAACTGCCTTCTGATCCTCTGCAATCACAGCAAGCGGGCGGTCTCTTATTTCCCATCCATCACAGAAAGGACAGCCGAACAGACTCTTACCATAGAACTCATGAACACGCGGGATATCAGGCAGGCTTTCCTTAAAGCCTGTTGCGAGAATTACTTTTTTGGCATAAAATACCTCTCCACTTTCTGTTTCCACACTGTATTGCCCATCTTCTTTCTTAATCCTGTGCACCCGCTGCTTTTCAATGCGCACATCAGAATAGTTGCTTAATTCATCCTGCCCAATCCGCTTAAATTCCTGCGGGTCGATACCATCCCTGGTAATAAACCCATGGGATTCCTGTGTGACCGCATTTCTCGGTTTATTATCATCAAACAAAACTGTTCTACGTCTGGACCGGCCAAGCACCAAAGCGGCATTCAGTCCGGCTGGTCCACCGCCAATTACAGCACAATCTAACATCATGCGCTACACTCCTTTTAATGAATTAATTTTTTTGATTCATTTCAGCCTCTTTCGCAATATCAACTAAAAGCTTTGACTGCAATTCAGACTTCATATTCTCTTCCGCTTCTCTCATTACATTTTCAATCAGACAGCCCTCATGGTGAATCGTACAGTCAAATAAACTCGTCTCACCTTCAATTCCATGAATGACATCCAGAAAAGAAATCTCCTGCTTTGTTCTTGATATTTTGTAACCTCCCTTCGCGCCAGGTGTCGACTCAATCAGTCCGGCCTTCGCAAGCTTTGTTAAGATTTTTGAAAGATAAGTTGGAGAAAGCTTCTGCATATCAGCTAACTCCTGCACACCTACAAGCTTTTCTCCCTGCTGAGTCGTTAAATAAACCATTGTATGGAGTGCATAGTTCGTTGCATTTGAATATTTCATGATAAACCTCCCGGGGGTTAAAAGAGATATTAAAGACTCTTGATATCTTTAATTAATTTGAGTATAGCATGATAGTATTAGAAAATCTATTTTTTATATTGCATTCTGTTCTGATAGCTAAAAATCTTGCTTTCAAAAATGAGTCCGGGTTTATAGTTATACAAAAAACATTTATTAACATTTTCTCTTTTTGCATTCCACTAAAAAATTCTCAAGCACCTCAGGGTCAGACGCAAAATGAAGGTGCGTATATCCGGCCACAACATTTTTATATAAGTATCCCTCTTCCCCTGAACCAAAGTGACTGCTTACATGATAAGCACTCGGCATTTTTTCATATGGTGTAAAGGTCGAATAATGAAATTCATGACCGCGTAAGCTCGTTCCACTTTTTAAAAAAGGATTGCCTTCAGCGCCTGAGATTTCACGATAGCCGAGCGCTGCAAAATTCGTCTGCATCTCTGTTTTACCGGGCAGTACGCCGGTCATTGGATAAGTCTTTCCTTCCAGATTTGTGATTGATTCAGATAGATACATTAAGCCGCCGCACTCCGCGAGTACTGGGAGTCCTTTTTCAACTGCCTCTTTAATCGACTGCTTACCTTCACTGTTTTGTGAAAGCTCTTCTAAAAACTGCTCCGGAAAGCCACCGCCAATATAAAGACCGTCTGCTTCGGGCGGGAGCACGTCTCCATTTACCGGTGAAAAATAAATCACTTCAGCGCCATATGCTTCGATTAATTCAATATTTTCCTGATAATAGAAATTAAATGCCTGGTCATAGGCAACGGCTACTTTGACAGATATCGGATCTTTCTGCTTAAATAGCGTATTTGCAATTGCAAAAGGCGGCTGTTGACTGATCTGAAAAATCCGTTCTATATCAATTGTTTCCGCAACTGCTTCACCTAATTTTTCAAGCTGATCATTAAGTTCACCACGCTCAATTGATGGAACGAGACCAAGGTGACGCTCAGGCATGTTCATATTTTCATTTTCTGTGAGATAACCGCAGACCGGAATGCCGCACTCCTGTTCCACTGCTTCCTTAATCAGCTTGTAGTGACCTTCACTTCCAACCCTGTTTGCAATGACACCTGCAAGCAATACATTTGGATCCAGGCTCTGAAATCCTTTTACAACTGCCGCTGCACTGCGGGCTATGGCGGAACAATCTACTATCAGAATCACCGGGCAGTCCAGTATCGTACTGACCTCCGCTGCTGATCCCCGGTTAGACGTTGGGGACTCACCATCATAAAGCCCCATCATGCCTTCAATGATCGAAACGTCGGAGCCTTTACTCCCTTTCACAAACACTTCCTTCATCACATCCGCTGAAAGCATCCAGCTGTCCAGGTTGCGCGACGGACGCCCCGTGACAGCGGTGTGGTAAGACGGATCAATATAGTCCGGACCACATTTGAATCCCTGCACGGTCAGACCCTTTTTTATCAAAGCTGCCATTAATCCGATGGTGGTACCGGTTTTGCCTACACCGCTTGATACACCTGCGATTAGTACCCTGCGTTCAGTCATGAGCTCACTCCGTTTTGCAAAAGAGTACTGTTTTTTATTCTAAAGTTCATTACTTTTCCTCCTGTAAACTTTTCAAGGTTTCACCTCAGGAAAATCCTGTATACCTGTAAATTAACCCTATTGTAGATGAACCTCTGGTGCTTGTAAACTTCCCCATTAAATGGACTCAACACTAATTCTTACTAAAAAACGCCCACATCATGTATCTGATACGGGCGTTTAATACTCTATATTTTTAAACTGTTACTCCGGCTGATTCAAGTCTGTGTGTCTTTCTCGAAAATACCCGCCATAACAGTACATTGCAAAGTAAAGTCAAAGCCACTAATATGCCAATGCTCAAGTCATACATATACATACCTTCTGCAGAGAAAATCGCTTCTCTGAACCCGTAAATGACATAGGTCATTGGCAAGTATGGATTAATTGCTTCGAAAAATGGTGCTGTCAGTTCTCTCGGGAACATAGCGCCGCTTGCTGCGAGCTGCACGACGAGACCGACCATTACAATGAAACGTCCCGGATTTCCAAGGCCGACAACGAGCAGCGTGACAAGGAACATATAAGCGAGAGACGAGACAATTGAGATCGCAATGAAGAGACCGATATGATCGATTTCAAGACCGAGTCCGTAGATGACGATTGCATCCAGGATCAGCGCACTCATCACTGCCTGAACCGCTGCAATACTTGCTTTGCTGACCCAAAATTCCCTGCCTGATGCAGGAAGAATTTTAGCTTCACCGAGCGGGAAGATCATGTTAAATGCTAGTGCTGCGATAAAGAGTCCGATTGATAGAAAGTTTGGTGCGAGTGCATGTCCATAGTTCGGAACGTTGGACACTTTTTCAACGGAGGTTTCAGCAGGTGAAGCCATCATGGCATACGTCTTGTCGTCTGCATGAACACCCCCTGCTTCCTCTGCTCCATCAATCAGCTTTGCAGCAAGCTCTGTTGTACCGCTGCTCAGTTCAGAGAGTCCTTCACCAAGATCCCGCGAACCGTCTGTCAGCTGAGTCGCTCCATCTGAAAGATCTGCTGCGCCTGACGAAAGAGCCGTCGAGCCATCTGTGAGTGCAGGTGTATTCTCTGCCAACACACCAAGTCCTGACGCCAGCTGGTCTGAGCCATCAACGAGTGCGCCTGTATTTTCATTCAGCTTAGTTGACCCTTCAGCAAGCTGCTGCGCTCCACTGCTTAGTTCATCGGATTTCCCGTTCAGTGTCTGGGCACCTGATGTCAGGTTTGCAGCGCCGTTATTAATTTCTCCTACTGCCTGCGTATAAGCAACTGTGCCTTCTTTTAGCGACTCAGCTCCATTTGCAAGCGTACCTGTACCATCTGAAAGCTGACTCAATGAATCATTCAGCGCTTGTGCGCCGTCTGCTGCCTGATTAAATCCATTGATCAGTACAGGCACCTGATCGGCAAAAGCAGTCAGCTCATTATTGAGTGCGGTCCCGCCTGACGCAATCCCGCTGATGCCTTCTTCAATAGACTCAGCACCTGGAATCAGCTGCTGATTGAGCGCTGCAATCTGATCAGATAGAGCGGCCGCCTGCTCCATGTTACCTTCTGCGATCGCCAGGCTGAGCGCTGCGGAAAGCTCCTGCATCTGCGTCAAACCGGCTGTCAAATTGCTGCTCCCTTCTGTCATCTGAGACAACCCACTCTGTAAGCTGCCAATCCCGTCAGTCAGTGCAGAAACCCCTTCACTGTCTGATAATACAGAAGCCTGCTGCCGCATTTCCTCAAGGCCTGCAGCAAGCGGTTCACTGCCTTCCTGTTGTATTCTATTGATATTTTCATCAACTGACTGAACACCTGATGCTATATCATTTGCGCCGCTCACAAGTGACGCAGACTTCTCATATAGCTGTGACGTTCCTTCAGAAAGTGCGCCGGCACCTTCAGCAATCTGCGCCACACCTGCTGTATAAGCAGTCGTTCCTTCTTTTAAAGCTGAAGCGCCTGAGGCAAGCTCGCCTGTTCCATCAGCAAATTGATGAATGCCGTTTGTCAGATCTGATGCTCCGGCGTTCAACTGGTTCACCCCATCTGCAAATTGCTTCAGCCCAACACGTAACTCATTTGCACCATCCTGAAACGTGAGCGTTCCATCAGTCAGTTTTGCAAGCTGCTTCGTCAGTTCAGCAGCACCTTCTTTGGCGGTATTCGTACCATCCTCAAGCTGGCCTGAACCATCAGCTGCTTCTGCAAGACCATTTCCAAGCTCATTAATATTTTCAAACA
Organism: Jeotgalibacillus sp. JSM ZJ347; assembly: GCF_044383825.1. Classification (NCBI taxonomy): domain Bacteria; kingdom Bacillati; phylum Bacillota; class Bacilli; order Caryophanales; family Caryophanaceae; genus Jeotgalibacillus; species Jeotgalibacillus sp. JSM ZJ347. The sequence goes on from NZ_JBISEN010000005.1 coordinate 48,513, forward strand.
GTACTTTGACATAGCTTTCCGTGACGCGGTCTGAAATGCTCTGATTCAGCTGATCTGCTGCATTACTGCTGATACTCTCAATAAAATAATTGCGCCCGGGATTGATCTTATAGGTTAAATTCATTTTCTCAGGCTCATCATCGAGCGCAGTCGCTGCACTTGATGAAAAGTCATCAGGAATGACGACCATCATATAATAATCATTGTCATCAAAGCCCTTCTCAGCTTCATCCCTGCTGATAAAATGCCACTGAAAATCTTTATTCGTCTTCAGTTCGTCCACGAGATCTTCACCAATCGAGAGTGTTGTCCCTTCAACATCAGCCGGCTGATCTTCATTAACCACCGCGACTGCCATATGATCTGTCTGATTGAATGGATCCCAAAATGATGACAAAATAATGCCGGCATAAATCACCGGAATAAACATCATGACAATCGCAGTCCCAAGCATTTTCTTATTTTTAAATAAAGACTGCCAGTCATACTTAAACATATTCACTTCGATTCACCTGATTTCTTCTCATCGTCCGTCAATTCATTCCAGTCCAGGTGCGGCGGTTCCATATCACCAAAGCCCTGCTTAAGCAGATCCTCACCTGTAATAGAAGAAAAATATTCAACCAGCTGCTGATCTGCTCCGTGAAATACATTTCTGAAAATCTCCTGACCCCTGCCAGCATTCTCACTATCATTGAATACTTTCTCAATGAGCCCTTTATCAGGAAACATTTTCATCTCACCTTCCATCGCCACAACAATATCAAGCATCGTGATCTCTCCCGGATCTTTAGCAAGCGTTACCCCACCTTTCGAACCGGGAACGGATTTGATAATGTCTTTGACAACCAGCTTTCTCATGATTTTTTTTAAGTAGGATGGAGATACCTCAAGTTTTTTGCTGATCACATCCGTTGCCACAGGGATCTGCTTCTCCTGGGTGGCAAGCAGCACTAAAATGCAGATCGCCTGCTCTACGCCATTTGTTAATTTCATCTACGTCACCTCTTCATAATGTGGATGTCAATTATCTATTATAGATACTATTTGTCCACTTTATATAATTTTATCTCAAGTTTCAACCATGTCACAAAATATTCATTAAGCGATTTGATATAAATAAGCTTTGTCTAATGACTTTATTCAATATCAGAGCACACAAAAAAGCAGGAGTTAACCTATTGTTATCTCCCGCTTTGCGTATAAATGTATTGATTAAAATTAAGATTTATAACTGATCTAGCGTTTCGGATAATTCCTCTTTCGATTTGAAACCGACTTTCTTGTCAACCAGTTCTCCATCCTTAAAAAATAATAAAGTTGGAATACTCATCACTCCGTATTCCTGTGCTGTTTCAGGATTTTGATCAACATTTAATTTCACAATTTTAGCTTGCCCATTTAGCTCGTCAGATAATTCTTCAAGTACCGGTGCGATCATTTTGCATGGACCACACCACGGCGCTCCAAGATCTGCGAGTACTAACCCTTCCTTGACCTCATTTTTGAAACTTTCATCAGTTACATTTAATACTGACATTGTTAACTCCTCCAATCTATTTCCTAACCATTAAATTGATATATTACGGTTAGAATATTAATCTATGTTAAACTGATAGTCAACGAAAAAGTTTGAGGAGGATTTACATTGACCCTTCCATTAGAAAGTTCAGCTCAATCACCATATCTATTTATTCATTTTGTAAATACAATTAATTATCAGCATAAGCGCAGAAACGATTTGCTTTTAACAGAAAACGATATTATAGATTGGCTGATTTATCTTAACCAACGGGAAATAATAACAACCGAACAACTCAGTTTTTTAAAGCAGAAATCATTTTCTGCAGATGAACTCACAAGGTTTAGAGATCAATGCCGACTTTATTTAGATAAAAAAATACCCGAGGATCAATTTATGAATGACCTTAGCAGGCTAACCAGCGGGGAGCTATTTTTTGAAATTTCTGAGGGCAAACTATTACCTGTACCTGTAAATGGAGGAAATAAGGGATTGATGGCTTTATTGTCTTTTTATATGCTTAAAAACAAAGAAGAGGGTATATTAAGCAAAGTATCTGCCTGTCAAAATGAAGAATGCTTTGCCTACTTTATTAATCAAAAGGGTCGCCGGAAATGGTGTTCAATGCAGACCTGTGGAAATCGCTTAAAAGCTAGAGCTCATTATGAGCGTAATAAAACAAAACGTTTTTCAACATAAAAAAGTCGGTTCAAACACTACTCCTTTTGCACAATCTACTAATCTAGTATGGCAGTATTACTCCCTGCGACAGATACAACTTTGTTTGTTTATAAGGAACTTTGTGCAGCACAAAGTTGAGAAATTTGTATTCTTTATAAATAAATAAAATGATTACATCTACTCATATGTAATGTTCAATATTAATCATCTATTGCCGTTAGATTGATTTGCATTTCATTTTAAGGGTATGTAATAGTAACATAGTCTGTAAATTTGGCCTTCTTACAACCATGTTTACGGAAATTTAATAAGAGGTGAATCTATGAGAAGTGTTTCAACAGTTTTTTGGTATGGGTTAGGTGTGTGCCTGATCGTTGTATTATGGGGCGTGCTCGCGCCGGTTAACCTTCAGACAGTCACAGCTGAAGTGACAGGGTTTTTATCTACCTGGTTTGGATGGTATTACTTACTAATCGTTATGATCATGTTGATTTTTTGTGTCTATCTAATTTTTTCACGATTTGGAAATATTAAATTAGGCAAATCTGATGACAAGCCTGAATTTAAGCTTTCTACATGGTTTGCGATGCTGTTTAGTGCCGGAATGGGAATGGGACTTGTGTTCTGGACTACAGCTGAACCGATCTCTCACGCTTTTACTTCAAGTCCGATTTCTGAAGAAGGCAGCAGTCAGGCAGTCAAAGAAGCGCTTCAATTTTCGTTTTTCCACTGGGGTGTTCACGCATGGGCTGTCTATGCGATCGTCGCGCTTGTACTTGCTTATTTTAAGTTTCATAAAGGGTATCCCGGACTGATCAGCGCCACGCTCATTCCTGTCTTTGGTGAAAAAAGAATGAACGGTATGCCCGGAACGATTATTGATACGCTTGCAGTTGTAGCAACAGTTGTCGGCGTCGCTGCAACACTTGGGTTTGGATCCGCTCAAATCAATGAGGGACTGGCATTTTTATTTAATACACCAAGTAATTTTACAGTTCAATTAATCATTTTAGCGATTTCTACGGCTTTATTTATTTTCTCAGCATGGTCTGGTGTCAGTAGAGGAATCAAATACCTCAGTAACATAAACATGTTTCTTGGATTTTTATTAATGATCATTTTATTGATTGTCGGTCCAACGTTATACATATTCAATATGTTTACAGATTCTCTTGGAGGTTATATTGCAAACTTTTTTGATATGAGCTTAAGAGTTGCACCTCTTAATGAAGAAAATCAATCCTGGATTAAAGCCTGGACGATATTCTACTGGGCCTGGTGGATTTCATGGTCACCGTTTGTTGGTATTTTCATTGCCAGAATTTCAAAAGGCCGTACTGTGAAAGAGTTCATGCTTGGTGTACTATTTGTACCTGCAATCGTTTGCTTTATCTTTTTCTCAGTGTTTGGTGTCTCAGCAATCAATCTGGAACAGCTTGGAATCGAAAAGATTTCGTCATTCCCAATTGAAACGGCTACATTTGCAACACTGCAGCATTATCCACTTGGCACACTCATGTCATTACTGACAATCGTGGTCATTGCAATCTTTTTCATTACATCAGCGGATTCTGCTACATTTGTACTCGGGATGTTATCTACATCCGGCTCCATGAATCCGGAAGGCCCTGTTAAGATTCTCTGGGGACTTTCACTTTCTTCAATGGCTGCTATTATTGTCTACTTTGGCGGCACACAAGGTCTGCAGAATGTATTGATTATTGCAGCGTTTCCATTTTCAGTCGTCATATTATTAATGGGATATTCCTTCTTCCGTGCTGCTAATCAGGAGGTCGGCAGAAGAAAGAAAAAAACGGATAAAAGTATTTAATGAAAACAGGATGCTCAGCTATCATGAGCATCCTGTTTTTTATAAATTGATGTTGTAAAAAATGATTTGAGCGGCTGCAACCAACCCTAAAAAAATGACGTTAATCATCGTATAGACAATCGTATCTCTGTTCACAATATGTGCCACAATTGATGTTATAAAAAAGTACCCTGCACCTGCAAAAGCCCAATGTCTTAATAAATCCGGTGCTATTGGAATTAAAAGAATGACAGCTGCAATCACTTTGGAAACAGCGAGCTGGATACGAATATAATCAGGTATTCTCAATTCCCTGATTCCCTCAATTGTGATTGGACTGAATAGATATGTCCATGCGCTCAACAACAGCATTCCTGATATAAGTGAAATCATAACCCAGTAATATTCAGGCATCTCCATCTGCCTTTACCACCTTACTTGCCCAAAATACGGGATATGACATAATCAGTTTGCAATAGACCGGTTGGATCTGCCTCTGTTTTATATTTTGTAAAGCCTGAAGCCCATTCAGATGTTCGCATTCTAAGCGGAAGCCTTTTTGTATTCAGCTGATCTAAGATGACTTCGGCAATTTCCTGAGGGGTTTGGAAAACACCTTCGTCCTGATTTGTTCGTTGCCCCATGAAATCATTTAACACCTGTTCAAAATCATCTTGAGGAAATCCTCCCGACTTTTCAACGTTTGCCAGTACTGAATTTGCAAATTCGGAAGAAATCCCTCCAGGCTCTACGACCATAAATTCAACCCCAAAATACGGCGTCACATAAGTGGCTAAGCTCTCATAATATCCTTCAATTGCAAATTTCGATGCACAATAGATCTCATGTAACGGCTGTCCAACCAGCCCACCCACTGAAGAAATGGAGATAATTCTCCCTTGATTTCTTTTTCTCATATGCGGCAGCACTGCTTTTGTACAACGGATCTGTCCGAACGTATTAATATCAAATACATGTTGATATTCTTCTTCTGTACTTTGCTCTGTTGTTTTGATAAATCCAACACCTGCATTATTGATAAGCAAGTCTATTTGGCCTTCTCTATCGATGACGAATTGAACCGCCTGATCAACAGATTTTTGTGATTGAACATCTAATTGAACGATCTCAATATCCAGACCCGATTCCTTCAAAGCAGTTACTTTATCTCTTTTAGAGACATCTCTCATGGTAGCGTAAACCTTCCATCCGTTTTCCGCTAAAGCTTTACTTAATCCAAGACCGAGACCTGTTGAAGTACCTGTAATCACTGCAACTTTACTTTTCATGTTCATCATCCTTTTTTTGAGTATTATGCCTGCTATTAAATTCAGGCAAGATTCGAGCTTATAAAATGAAAGGTGATCAATTTGATCAATTACACTATAATTGTTAAAGTGCACTTTAACACAAGAGTAAAATGAATTTTTAAAGGATGATTATATGTATTCAATGAAGCTGGTTACACAAAAAACAGGCTTATCAGCACCGACTCTTCGTTATTATGAAAAAGAAAAACTGCTGCCTTATGTGAAAAGAGACAAAAACGGATTAAGATTATACAGCGATCGGGATATCAAGTCGATTTTATTTATCAAGGCATTAAGATCTACAGATATGCCTGTCAGAGAAATCAAAGAGTATGTCAGACTGTATGAAGATGGCGATCAGTCTTTTCAATTAAGAAGAGACCTGTTAGAAAATCATAAAACAAGAGTGGAAGAGAATATCAGTTTACAAATCAATTATCTGAAGAAAATTAAAGAAAAGCTTGCATTATATGATCAATCTGCACCTGAGTTGAAAAGGTGAAATGGGAGAGCCACGCGATATGGACAAAACTAGGTGAGAAAGAAAAATAAGCTGATCATCTGGAGAACTGTTCTACACCTTTTTCATCACATGTTTGTGTCGGTTTACACAATTCTTTTAACGATTCCCTATGCCAGATTCAATTTCTACGCAACTATGTTTAATTTTATATCATATATTAAATCGTACGGGAATGATGTTTAACTTAACATAGGATGGGTGGTTAATATGATCAATTTAAAAAGAACCTCCTATCTCCAGGAGGTTCTTCACATCAATTTTTACAGCGCAGGTATTCCATTTCAGAATCGGCCAGCTGTCCATTTTCTTTATATTACTCAATTTAGTTAACTGCTACTGTTCATCACTTCCCTCACCGCTTTCTCTAACACTTCAACCCCGACTTTCAGACAATTCAGGTTGAAGGTCATGTGTGGATGATGAAGCCCTGGTGTCAGATCAGCTCCTAGGGCGAGCATAGATGCTTTAAGTTGCGGGCGTTCAATTGTGTAGAAGTGAAAATCATCACTTCCCGGAGTAATGATGGGTGCTTCACAATTATCTTCCCCCAGTACATCCTTAATCGCAAGGCTCAATATACTTTCTGCTTCTGTTGAAACCTCTGCACCCGGTGTGTAATCAATCCAGTCACCTTCTATTTCTATCTGATACATGATTTTTATTGCCTCTAGCGTGATCGACACTTCTTTTTTAAGCTGCTGAAGTCCATGATTGGTTTGAGCGCGCAGGTCCAGACTGAATAATGCATTTCCTGGTATAATATTCGGGCTATTTCCTCCTGCTAATAATTTAGTCATTTTTACTGAATGGGGTGTCATAGGAGACAGCCTGATTTGATTAAGGCGCTGTTGAATAGCAAATCCTGCATCAATTGCATTGACCCCCTGATGTGGTCTCGCACCATGTGCATCGGCACTAAGAATCTTACCTTCATAAAAAATTGCTGCACCGTGACGAATTGAAGGTGCTGCTTTTCCAAATCTGATTTCATCTTTAGGCCGCAAGTGAATACCAAACAAAGTCTCCATGTCATCAACAGCACCTGCTTCGATCACTTTCAATGAACCATTTCCTTGTTCTTCGGCAGGCTGGAACAGGCAACGGAAAGTTCCTTTTAATTGTGACTCTTTTTCTTTTAGGGTAAGGAGCGTACCAATGCCAATGGTCATATGAGCATCATGTCCACAGGAGTGGTTGGCTTTCATCTTGCCATCAACTTCCTGCCACAGCGCATCAATATCGGCACGCAGTCCAATCACTGGATTGCCGCTTCCAACTTCAGCAATCAAACCAGTATGATGTTCAAATGTCTGGAAGCGTATGTCAAATTTCGATAACACTGATGCAATGTATGCTGTTGTTTTCTTTTCCTTAAAGCTTACCTCTGCCATCTCATGTAATTCTTTATACAACTTTTCAAGCCACAGCTGATCCATTATGAGACTCCAATCAGTACTGCAACAATCAATGCAATAACTGCGATACAGAACCAGCCAAGGATTAATTTCCAAATAAATTTAACCCATCGTTCATAGGGAATACCAGCAACAGCAAGATAGCCCATCAATGATGCAGAGGTTGGAATAATTGAATTAGAGATACCATCGCCATATTGATATGCGAGCACCGCAACTTGCCGGTTAATGCCCAGCAGATCAGATAAAGGCGTCATGATTGGCATTGTAGTGGCAGCCTGTCCGCTTCCTGAGGGAATAAACAGGTTTGTAATTGTCTGTACCACCAGCATTCCCACTACATTCACCGTTTGAGGAAGCTGACTGATCAATGCTGCAAGTGAATTGACAAGTGTATCAATAATGACGCCATTTTCCATCACAACAAGAATCGCACGAGCAAAACCTACAATCAACGCACCGAATGCCACAAGCTTCATACCATCGACAAAAGCATCAAATACCTGATTCACATTTAACCCGCCTACAAATCCAGAAAGCAAACCAATAATAATGAATGATGCAGCAAGCTCAGTTAAATACCATCCCCACTGAAAAACACCAAAGACGTTAAAAATTAAACCACCAATGATAATTAAAAATACAAATAAATGCCTTGTTGAAAATGAAGGAAGTCCGGATTCCTTGATTTTCTCTTCCGCATCTTTTTTGGCTTTCAATTCAAGATCAGCAATGACACTGCGAGATGGGTCATTTTTTACTTTTCTTGCATATCTCATTACATAAAAAATTGCCACTGAAAGAATAAAAATGTATACCACAAAGCGAAAACCAAATCCTGAAAAGATCGGAACCTCAGCAATGCCCTGTGCGATTCCAACAGTAAATGGATTCAGCATACCACCTATAAATCCGCTCGCTGCTCCGAGGCTGACCATTGCAGTACCAGTAATCGCGTCATATCCTATCGCACGGGCAATCGCAATCCCAATCGGAACAAAAATAATACTCTCCTCTGACATACCCATGGTTGCTCCAAGCACTGAGAAAATAAACATGGTGATTGGAATTAATAAAAATTCTTTTTTGCCAAGCTTTACAACCGTTTTATGTATACCAGCTTCAATTGCATTCGTAGCGCGAATGATACCAAAAGCCCCACCTACTAAAAAGATATAAAAAATGATAGAAGAACCTGCTGCCATCCCTTCTGGAATTGCCATAAAGACTTCAAAAAAGCCAATCGGATTTGATTCCACTTCCTTGTAGCTGTCACCAACCACGACTGTTCTCCCATCTACTTCTTCTCGATCGAACTGTCCTGCAGGAACAATGTAAGTTGCAATCGCCGCCAAAATCACAATCGAAAAAATAATGGCGTATGTATGTGGAATTGGCAATTTCTTTTTCTTTTCACTCATATTATCTTCTCCTTTATTTCATCATATTTAACACTTAAGCTCTGCAGCAAGGAACGATCTATGTCAATGCCCAGACCAGGTTGCCCGGTAAGGACTACTTCAGGAATCTGGTAGCTCAGGTTACCAACGTCACTTGAGAACAACAAAGGTCCTGTAAGTTCAGTGCTGGTAATATTTTTTCTTGCCATCGCTGCGTGATATCCTGCTGCTGAACCAATTGATGATTCCACCATTGAACCAATTTGACATGTAAGTCCTGCTGCTTCCGCTGTTTTAGCCATATGAACGGCAGGATAGATACCTCCACATTTCATTAACTTGATATTGATTTTATCTGCTGCACGTGTCACAATCGCTCTGTTTAGATCTGTCTCACTCACAACACTTTCATCAAGCATCAATGGAATAACAGAGAAAGATCTCAGTTCATTCATAGCATCAAATTCATGAGGGGCAAGCGGCTGTTCAATCCAGTCCAGATTAAGTGAGGCAAGCTGTGACAGCGCACGTTTTGCCTGGTCAACTGTTTTCCAGCCCTGATTGACATCCACTCTGATTGGCACCTTGTCTCCTACTGTCTGACGAATCATATGTAAGCGCCGGACATCTGTCTGGACATCTCCACTCAACTTAATTTTTAATTCTCTATATCCCTCATTCAGCGATTCTTTGCATTGTGATGCCATTTTTTCTGGTGTTCCAATGGAAATCACCTTTGGATAGGTAAGTCTGTCATGTGCTTTCCCACCCAGCAGATCATACACTGGCAATCCTGCTGCTTTGCCCATTAAGTCATAGCAGGCGATATCAATTGCGGCTTTAATTGAAGGATTATGTATTAACCTGTCATTCATTTTCTGATGAATACGTTCAATATTAAATGGTGATTCACCAATCACTTCAGGAATCAGCATATGCTTTAATAGGGCGTACGCTCCTTCAAAAGATTCTCCTGTTACATGCTCATCAGGTACAGCTTCTCCAAACCCGCTAATTCCTTCATCTGTTTTTAGTTCCAGAATGATAGAAGGCATGTGTGGAAATGTTGCATAAGATATGACAAACGGCTCGATAAATGGAAGGTGGATTCCCCATATATTCGCTTCAATAATTTTCATAACAGTCACCTCTATTTTGTCGTTATTTTGTCGTTTATTATACATTATAATAATCTGAAAATTTTATCTAGTCAACCTGATTCAAGAGTTTTTCTGTTGCACGATAGACTGCTCTCGGACGTCCCTGATCATATGGACGTTCAGTACCGGCATGTTGAATATATTGAAATTCAACAAACTTTTTGATCATTCTCTCAGCAGATCTTCTGGATTTTCCAGTGTAGGCAGCAAAATCATTTGCAGTAAAAGCTGGTGCGTCGCCATCAATAATAAATGATAAAAAAAGATGAACTGCTTTGGCAGCCAGATCAATTTCTTCAGCAATACGCAGGACATCTACAGAATCGGATTTAACTTTTATCTGCACCTTATGTTCAGCATTCCAATCTAATAAAACGTCTTTATCATTCAATAGATAAACTGCTGGACCACTGTGCTGATGTTTTTTTGCATACTGTAATGCATCATGTGCATGCAACTCTGCCCGCCTGAGCGTCTGCCCAAATCCAATCCCGATCACAGGTATATCTCCTGCTCCAAGCAGCTGCTCAGCATCAAAATTCTCTTCTACTGCTCCGCGTGTTGAATACAGATTCCAACTGTCATCCTGTTGTGTAACAGTGCCATTAAGCAACCGAATAAATGGATCATTTATCGCTTTGTATGAGCCATCTACTTTGATTACTGCAACCTGGGATTTTTTCTCCTGCTCCAGCCTGCCGATTTGAATCGCTTTTTCGATTCCTTCTAACGTTGCAGATTCCGCCTGGATCATATAACGCGCAGGTACTCCGAGAGAAAGAAGCTGATCATATACGGCATGTATGCTTGTTAGGGCAATCAATGTTTCACCTGATTCATATAATGACCGGTGGTAGTTCACAAACGCATCGAGGTCAAGCGTTTTTTGTTCTGATAACTCTTTATAGATCCATGCATAATCTTTTATGAACTTTACTTCATGGTCAGCCCCGAGCTGCTTAAGCACTCCATGAATCGTTCGCTGATCAGGCAAATCCAGTGACACCCGGCTCATGGTGATACCTTCCTGATAAAAAAGCTTGAACAACGAAAGCGCCACCATTATTTCAGTAAACGGAGCGAAGGTGTATAGCAATTTTTTTTGCTTCACAGCAGAACGGGCATAAAAATAAGGAATGATACCTGAGAATAGCCAAACATCCATTTTCTCTTCAACAGACCTGATTATACTTTCAGCCTCATCGGGAGATTCATATAAATATGGATAAAAACTGACTTCACGATATCTTTCTTTTAATTTTTCTATATCTTCAAGAAACTGCCTTGAACCAATTACACCAATTTTCATCATGTCACCCCCTGAATTGTGGTCTTATTATATCAAATTTGAGCTGACGGAAAACAACACAAAAAAATACCGCGAATTTACGAAGGAGTATCCAGGAACACTAGCTAGCCTAAAAAACCTGTCTCAAAACAGGTTCGAACGTTCAGAATTGTTTTCTGGACAGGGAGGAACTTTCTAAACCACCCTGTCCTGGACAATTTCACACACATTCAGAACTAATTTCAAAACAGGAGAAAACCTTTAACAAATATCATTAAAATCAACTGTGATTAATCAGCCATTTGATGCCCGTTGCTTCTTCTGATACTTCCCAAAGTCTCTTGGCAACTTTTTTATCAAGTGCATGCGGCTTTATGACACAATCTCCGACTGGACCGACCCAGTTTGTAAAATCAGTCCGATTAAATAGCACCGCAATGAAAATCGCAACTGGCGTTAATATAACAGACGCTGCCTTTGAAGTCGGATATGTCAGTGCTTCTCAATTCAGCAGGGAATTCAAGAGAATGTATGGACAGTCTCCAAAACAATGAAGTATGACCCACAAACTGCCTTCAGAAATGAACCAGTTAAATAAATATGAATCAATTTCAGAAGGCTGCAGGTCTGCCGGCAAATTTAATTAAATAATGAATCTCTGATCATTCTAAAGTGTTAAATACCATATAAAAATGTTGGTTTAATATGTGGTCCCTGGCTCACAGCATGCTTAAACCGCTTTTTTAAGGCTAGTGAGAAATTTAGAAATGAGCATGCTTTTCTTTTCGAAATAACATGTGTGAGTTTTTTAATAAAATAAAGAAACATGCGCCAATCAATAAGGATGCTGCAGCCGTCATAATATAAACAACTGACAGATCATCAGAAATACTCTCAACAAAAGAAGATAAAAATTGACCTAGAAAAACAGCAGAAGAAAAGTAAGCAAGATTTTTACCACGATTAGTTGTACTGCTTTTTTCGACTGTCATATGATTTGCGAGCGGAATTGTAAATCCAAATCCAAAGCCGATCAGGATCCCCCCTCCAATTGCCACCAGAATGAAGGTCTGATTCAACCCAAGCAGTAAGTAACCAGTACCAAATAGGATAAAACCGCTCATCAATGTGGAATAATCATTCATTTTACTGACAACTTTAGGCATCTGACTGGCTGAAATCACTGCAACCAAAGAAATCATTGCCAGAAAATATCCTGTTCCTTCAGAAGTCATATGAAAATGCTCTGCAAGATAAAATGGTACAGAAACCATCGTGACAAAAAATATAGTCATTGCAAGCATAGCGGACAATAATACTGGCCAGATTTTTTTTGAGGACATCTCGTCTAATGGCATTTCCTTCTTTTCTTCTTTAGAAGGAAATGGAACAAAGATCACTAGTGTGATTAGAGCGATCCATCCAATTAGATATAATAAGAACGGAAATTGCCATCCAAAACTCCCCAATATACCTCCAATACTTAAGAATATGATACCTCCAGCTTCGATAGACATGCCTTGAAGTGCAATCATCTTCAAGCGCTTCTCTTTATCAAAAAACTCCGCAAGTAACCCGGTTGCTGCTGACATGACAACAGCGGTTGCACCACCAAGCAGAATTCGATCTATTAAAATAATAGAAGTTCCTTCTAACCAAATTGCTGTTATCCCCAGTGCCCCATACAAAAATAGACCAATACATAAAGAGATGTAAGGACCAGCTCTATCGATCAATTTACCAGCCAACGGAGCAAAAATCACTACCCCAAGAGAGGGAAGCGTCGTTAGCCAGGCTGCGTGATTTTCCATATTAAAATGCCCGGATATAGTAGGTAAAGCAGGTGTAATCGCACTACCTACCATGACAGTAAGACTTGCTGCAAGCATTAAAGCAAATATGCCTGATTTGGATAATTCATTCATTGAAGCTACCTCCTTTATCATTAGAAACATATCTTATCATAAAGATAGTTAGGAAACTAACTAAATGCATCTGATATATGATAAACTATTTTTAGAAAGGATGAATTCTATGAATGAATCACATCACGATGATATCGGATATCAGATACAAAAAATATCTCATTCCATAAAATTGCTGCAAAATGACAGACTTCAAAGTGAAGGATTAAGTGTTTCTCATGTAAACGTCATGTTTGTTCTCTATGAAAAAGATGGAGTGAAACAATCTTACCTTCAACGCGAACTCGGAATTCGAGGTTCATCTTTATCCAAGCTGATCGATATTCTGATTCAAAAAGATTTAGTGTATAAAAAATCCGTTGAACATGATGCCAGAACAAAACTGATTTATTTAACAAACCTGGGGAAAGAACGAAAAAGTCAACTTCAGCATATTCGATATGATTTGGAGAGCGAAGTCACACACCCGCTTACAAAAAAAGAAATTGATCAGATGCAAAAAATGTTGACTAAAATTAAGAATCACCTTGAGGGTTAGTCTTTTTAACTTAGAATCATAAGCGCCTCTATACCTTGCGTATCAAGCTTCTCTGCTACAATGGTTATCCAGACTTATATCACTTACTTTATAATCCCCCTGTCCTAAACACTTGCTAATGTTAAGAGTATGAAGGACAGGGAATAATTGATTAGCACAGAGTTTAAATCCCTCTATTATTCTCAATAGCTTCCAGTAAGTCGTTTTTTCTCAAACCATCCAAGCATGCATAAAATTGATTCTGTTTATTGTGATCCAAACGATAAATAGAATTCTGTATCTGCAGACCACATGAATCTAGTAAACTCAAACTTTCAGTGATATATCCAATCCAGGTGCTAAAGATCAAAAATAGGATGATGAAAGAGACAATGAAGATGGAACCGGTGTTTATCACTTTCATTGAATCACTCTTTTAAGTTAACATTCATTCACCAATGTGATTGAAGCTTATTTCCATTCAAATCATAGAAAATAAAATATTTATGACCCTGATCTTCATGTATGTCCTCCACCTGAACGTCATGATCAACTAGATGCTGGTGGAACGCTTCTAATTCCGGAACTGCAAAACCGAGGCTGAAAGCAGCGTCATTGTTGATTGTAAAATGAATAAACGTTTCATTTTCAGTTGGTACCAGTGTAATTAAAAATGGCCCTTCGTCTATTTTAAAAATCGCGAATGGATCCTCAGTAATCGTTACTAATTCAAGTCCTAATACATTTTGATACCATCGAACAGACTGATCTAAGTCTCTAACGGGAATTCTTATGTAATGAAGATGTTGGATGAATGATTTACTCAATGGGGTTCCTCCTATGAACCAATCAAATTATGCGAATACCTAACGCTTACTTTTAGTGATTTCATTGATTTTATTAATACCAATTATTTCAAATGTCGTGCTCCTGCACAATCTATTTATAGAATATTTCTATCATTTTATTTCATATAGCATTTAAAAGCCATTAAAAAAAGAACCTCCCATCCCAGGAGGTTCCTCTCATCAACTATTCTTAAAGTCCAGGCAGCACACCTGAGAACAAGCTCAAAATATACACCATCGTAAGCGCAGTCAGTCCAGCTAAGAACCCGCCAACTGTCCATGCCTTCAATGTCTGTGGAATCGTCAGCTTACCAAACTTGTTCACAACCCAGAAGCCTGAGTCGTTCGGAAGTGACAGTCCGATTGCGCCGGCACAGATCGCAAGTCCAAGTAATACTGGTGCGACGCCAAGGTCTACTGCCAGTGGTCCCATAATGCTTGATGTTGTTACAAGCGCAACGGTTGCTGATCCGAGTGATGCACGAAGGATCTGTGAGAAAATGAATGCAAGTAATAGGACCGGAATGCTCCAGCTCTGCATCGTTGCGATCAGGTGGTCACCGATACCACTCTGGTTGATAACCGCTCCGAACGCACCACCAGCACCCGTTACAAGAATAATCAGTCCGGCAGAGTTAATTGCTTCTGTATAAAGCTCCTGCTTTGGCGTTCTGATGTAAGGCTGCAGCACAATGATTGCGACAATTACACTGATAAACAGGGCAACGTTTTTATCCCCGATAAAACCTAATGTTGAAGCAAACACACCTTCAGGCACAAACAGCTTTGAAATTGTATTTACTAAAATCAAGACAATCGGAAGACCAAGCATCGCAAATGATAGCCCTGTGCTGATCTGCTTGCGCGGCGCTGCTTCCTCAACTGTTGCTGCTGCTTCTTCAGTCTCGTCAGTTGTAACGCCTGATTTCACGTGCTTACCAATAAACATCCCGTACAGATATCCACCAACCAATGTTGCAGGAATCGCACAGATAATACCGTATAAAATAAATAGTCCAAGATCAGATCCTGTATTTTCAGCAACCACCAGTGGTCCCGGTGTTGGCGCGATCATACTGTGTGACACGATCAGGCCTACCCCAAGTGCTGTTACGAATGACACGATGGAGATCCCTGTTTTCTTTGACAGACTCTTGATCAGTCCGCTCAAAATCACGAAGGCCGCATCAAAGAATACTGGAATCGATACAGCTGTTCCTGTCAGTGCAAGGCCTGCAGGTGATTTTTGTACACCGAATACGCGAAGGACTGCCTGTGCAATCCTTTCAATTGCGCCTGATGCTGCGAGAAATTGACCAAATACGACCCCAAGACCGATTAAGATCCCAACACCAGTCAGTGTTGCGCCAAATCCGCCTGCGACAATGCCCGGCACTTCAGCAACCGGAATCCCAATCACTAACGCCGTTCCAAGTGCTACCCCGATCAATGCTAAAAACGGTTCAAGCTTTAATTTTAGAATCAGGAAGAATAACGCCCCTAATGAAAGTAAAAAGATCAGAATCAGCATATTGCCTGTTAACATATTAATTTCCCCCATTCCCAATGTTAGTTTATTTGTTTCTGCTCAAGCAGTTCAACTACTTCTTTTAATGTCTCAATCTGTCCAACATTTCCCGGGAAGATGACGTACGGGATATGCGGGAATGTACTGCCCTCATCTGTTTCCCATACCGGAATCCCCGGTGCGACCTGTCCTTTGACAATGGCACGCTTGACCTGAAGACCATTTGTACCAACGTCACTTGATGTGATCCCGCCTTTAGCAATCACATAATTCGGTGTGACTGAAAGCGTGCGGACGATATTTGTGAGGGCCAGTGAGATCTCAACTGACAGTGCAAGCTCTTCTTCCTTCATGCCTTCTCCAAGGTCCAGACGCTCGCGGCGGGTGTAGATCACGGCTGTGACGCCTGAAGCAATCGCATCTTCAGCTTCTTTTTTCACACGTGCCACTTCTTCATCAAATGCTGTCTTTTCAAGCACCAGGTGACTGTTGAATTGGATAAATACCGGTGCATCTAGCTCCATTAGTGCTTCAAGCTGTTCAGTCGTCTTTTTCACGTGAGAGCCAATCACGACTAACCCACCATTCACTGAATCCTCCTGAATCAGTTCACTACGCGTCAAAAGTTTTCTTGTAGACACATTGCCAATCACCTTTGTAAATGTAGCGGCCGTCCGGTAAAGATAAGTCTTACCTTTTTGTAGCGCTTTCATTAATGCGATTGTAAAGACGCGTACATCCTGCTCCTCGATCGCATTTACCACAACCTTCTGAAAATTCTTCACTGCAAGCAGCTGCGCTTCAATCTCATCAATCGCAAAGCTGCGGATCGACTCAAGTGAGATTGTCGTGACATCCTCTGCTTTATAAGCACCCTTAGTCTTTTCTTCCACCCACTCAGTCAGGTCACTTGCCTGATAGCCAAACGTCCGGTCACCAGCAAACTCAGTTTCTCCTGCCGGAATCAGTTCTTCATCTTGTTGAACGTAATGCACATTATCAATCGTCAGGCGTCCGCCCTGCTCGAAAAATGGGAGGATTACTTCCCCATCCATCTCACCAAGCTCCTGGCGCATCACATCTGTCTCAAGCGGATAATGTCCGCGAAGCGTTGAGTCACCTCGGCTGATAATGAGAAATGGCTGGTTGAACGCTGCTGCCGTTTCCTTCACTCGTTGCGCAATCGTGCGGTGCACCTCTTCTGTTTTCTGGGCGCTGAACGCTCTTGAATTCGTCAGGATAAAGAAGATCTGATTGTCTTCCTGAAACCCGCGCTCAATCGTTTCCTTCTCCCAGTCCGTATAGACCGATACACTATGCACCGTCTGAACGCCTGTCGGATCATCATCAAGGACGACAATTTTATGTTTAAATGACTCATACGTTTTTGCATATTCACTGTTGACCTGATTGGCATCAAGTTTCGGATAATCTTTGATCTGTTGAAGTGTTAATGTCATTTTGCATTCACTTCCTTCTGCACTTTGACACCTGCAAGCTTTTCATAATGCTGCACAAGACCGCCGTGGTCATCTGCCCCTTTACCTTCAGCCTTCATCTCTTCATACATTTCAAGCACCTGACCCGACAGTGGAAGTGATACGCCGAGTGCGCTGCCTGTATCCAGTACATTTGTTAAGTCTTTTGCATTAATATCAATGCGGCCGCCTGCGACAAAGTTACGCTCTAAAATGAGTGGTACCTTTGCATCAAGTACTGCACTGCCTGCCAGTCCTCCACGGATCGCCTGATACATCTTCTCCACATCAATTCCTGCTTTTGCCGCAAGCACCAGTGCCTCTGACATCGCAGCAATATTCACATTCACCATAATCTGATTCGCAAGCTTCGCTGTTGTGCCTGATCCTGTGTCACCAACAAGGATAATCTGTCCGCCCATTGCCTCAAGTGCCGGGTAAGCCTTTTCATAAATGTCCGGCTGACCGCCTGCCATAATCGCAAGCGTACCATCAATTGCTTTTGGCTCCCCGCCGCTCACTGGTGCGTCGATAAAATGAACACCTTTTTCAGCAAGCTGCGCTGCAAACTGCTTTGAATAAACAGGTGAGATTGAACTCATATCTACAACAATTGCACCCTGCTTCACTGCTTCCGCTACACCATTTTCACCGAAAAGTACGGCTTCAACGTGCGGGTGAGCTGGCAGCATGGTGAAAATCACGTCCTGCCCCTCTGCTGTTTCTGCTGGTGACATGGCCGGTTTTGCCCCAAGCGCTGCAAGTTCCTGAATCGCTGCTGTATTTAAATCGAATACTGTCACGTCGAAATCTGCTGCAAGCAAATTCTTCGCCATCGGTTTTCCCATAATCCCAAGTCCAATAAATCCAATTCTCATTGTAAAAACTCCTTTCTAAATGTAAAGGCTTTCATGAATTAGTTCGATTGTACACGATTATTTTATTTTTGTATACAATTTATTTTAAAAAGTATACAAAATGATTTTATCCAACATTTCCATCTGCCCATTTTCACGCTATACTTAAGGCAGGACTTAATAAGGGATGTAACCGAACCTTTACAGATAGAGGAGGAGTGGCGCTGCCCGGCTGATCGATTGACACATCCAGATCCATCACCCCGAGCAGCAGCCCCGAAGCGTATGTCAAAACCATCATCATCTGCCTACGTACTCGCGTATGAAACGATCCGTGACAGAATTCTAAACGGAGAATTAGAAGGCGGAACAAAATTAACAGAAGAACGCCTTGCTGAAGAACTCGGCGTCAGCCGTACACCCATCAGAGAATCCATCAGGCGGCTTGAGCAGGAAGGCTTAATCAAAAAGAAACGCGTCGTCAAACCAACCGAAAGCGACCTACGCCACATGTTCCAGGTACGCATGATCCTAGAAGGTCACGCCGCCAGAACCGCAGCCGCCTACATGACAGACGACGAACTCACAGCACTCGCCGAATGTATCCACGTCGGCCGCACCGGCACCATCGAAGAAATCATGAAAGCCAATAAACAATTCCACGACTTAATTGTTCAAGCAAGTCGCAACCCTGTCATGATTGATATCATTGATCAGATGCAGTCGATTATTTATCTGTTCAGAAAAACCGTTGTGTATCATAAGAGACCTGGGTTGATTGATGAGCATGAGGAGATTTATGAAGCGATTAAGGGTAGAGATGCTGAGAAGGCTGAGGAATTGATGAAGAAGCATTTGCAGGCGGATTTGGATTTTTCGGTGCATGTATTGTAATAGGAAAAAGCGTTGATTGGGGATCAACGCTTTTTCCTATTACATTCTAGATCTTATAAAGACCACAAGCACAGGAGCAAACTTTGTGTAATTTTATTTAATTAACGCTTGAAAAGCTTTATATATAGGAAGATTACTCAAAGCCTCTTGCTCCGTTTTACTCAAGGAATTAAATATTTTATTTGACTTATGCTTATTTCCTAATATAACCTCACATGCAAAACATATTGAGCTTTCGCTTTTCTTCTCCGCTTTTTCAAGTATTTCAAAGATCTCTTGCTCATCTTTAGTACTTAACTGAATTCTTTTCTTTATTTTTATCAAATTGATATTAATTTTTGCTATATCGCTTTCTGGATCCTTTTCTAAATACCCTTCATTGAGTTCTAAAGCCAAATCTAAATATCTTTCATCATTGATTGAATCATAATAATTTATACAATCCAAAGATTTGTTTATAGTAACGTCAGATTCAATGTCATGAAACTCCTCAGTGAAAGATAATTTAAATATATCAAAATTAAAATTTGCCATTTCTTCTAAATCATTTATTTTTTCTGGAGTAAATATACTTACTTTCCAATACTTATCGTTCCAATCATTTCCCTTCCACTCACTAAATTCTTGTTCAAATTTTATTTCACTTTTGGGAGTAAATCCTCCCACTATAGACAATGCTTCTTTGCTAAACATATTAATAAATTTATTTCCGCTATACATAACCTTTATTTTTATATAATTTGATAACTCTAGATTAAATATCATATCTTCTATTTTAAAGTCTTTCTCAAAATTAATACGATCTAACTTTTTATCATTAAAAATTTCTATAATATCAGTAAAAAGATGCTCTAAGTCCTCGTTCTTATCAAACTCATAATTTGCACTAATTCCTATTTGATTAAAAATGTTTTTCATTTCTTCATAAAACTTTATATCAGTTGACAAATTATCAAATAAGTCTTTTTCTGTTATAGTTACACCCAGGTTAATCTTATTAAAAGGTAGTTTACCTTTTTCGATGTGATATTTAATGAAATACAAGCATTTCAAGTATGAATCGATCGATTTTATTTTATCTATATGTAACTTACCTGTTTTCACCTCTTTATAGACCTCGAGAGTTAATGTGTTTTCTATAATTACTATGATCTTATCTTCTGATTCTCTTATATTGTAATTAATCACCAAGCTATTATTGTCTATTTCAACCACTTCAAAATTACCCATTTTAATCTCTTTTAGTAGTACAGAATTAAGAGGAATCTCATAATTATTTAAAATTCCGTACAAATAAACGCTCTCTTCAAACAAATTATAGCCCTCTTTATCAGTATCATGGAAACGGATCTTATAATTGGTGAAATCTTTTTCGTGAGATGCCTCAATTAAATGTTTTGGCTGGCTTTCTACTACTCTCAAAGTGTTAATGCAGATTGATTCTAGTTCTCCTATATTCAAAACTTTAAATGATATTGAGATCGTTTCATTACCGCTATTCTTAAGTTGATATAGTATACCTTTTAAATCTAACGGTGCAAGTCTTCTATAATATGCTTGCTTTGCTCGTGTGGCTTTATTTATGGTAACTACAAAGTAAAGTACACCTTGCCCATCTTTGTAATAGACCTCTAAGTCTTTTTTGGCGACACTATGTTTTATTTTATTTTTTTTATTTACTTTTTTAAAAGTTGTTGTTCCTTTTACTTGAACAGGAACTCTCCCTTTAAAATTAGCTTTTTCTATAGCACCATTATATATCTCAACATCACCATCAAATGAGAGCCCTTTGTCGTTCCACTTTACATTACTAATTAATCTGTATGGTGGTTGCAGTATATGATAGTTAATCTCCATACAAGCTAAGTGCTCAATAATCACCTTATCCATTATTCACCTCTAAAAATAATTATTTGATAAATAAAAAATGATAAAGAAGGAAAAATCCTTCTGTTCTGAGAAAAGCTTGTATATATACTATGATTTAATTAAAATTCAGAAGTCATACAGAATTAATGTATATTTACTTCGAAATGTGAATTTGAAATGAGTCTTAAAAAGCATTATCAAAATAGGGAGAGACTTCTATTATTACTTTTATAGTACATAATTAAAAATCAATAGAGTTTGTCAAATATTTTCATCACCAATTTATTTTTGGTTATTTTTAGAGGTTGAGGTATTCCAATATTATTGGCAATTAAATGAAGTTGAGAAAGAGTAGCTTTGTTATAGTTATAAATCTGCGGTGCTTGTGAAAGGTTTAAAGAAAATAATAATTTTTTATTTTTTTTACTAAACAATCTGGAGGTATTAATTTGTTTAGCAATTTCTTTATTTAGTAAATCATAGCTTTCATATCTATTAATACGTTTATAACTATTTTTAAATCCATAAGATACTATTTTATTAGTAGAATATTTTTTTGTTTCAACTTTCCACAAAAGATTTCTTAAAGAATAATATAAGATATAAACATCCGATTGATTTCTGCTGCTATGAAAATAACGTGAAAATAATTCTTGGATCTTTTTTATATATTTTTTAATTTTATCATTACTAACAGAAACGTCGATTTCATTTGAACCGTTGCTACTTTTGAAGGAATAACCAAGATATGAAAAATCAAAATTGTTTTCTTTATTAACAACTTGTAGTTGAGTTTTATCATTTAGTTCTAACTGATAATTTTTCAAAAGCTTTTCAACTAAAGATATTAAATGATCTTTTTGTTCTTTGTGGTTACCATAAATCACTACAATAATATCATCTACAAATCTTTCATAGAGTTGTATATTAGGAAGAATAATCGGCATAAGTTGATCAAATTCTTCAAGATAAATTTCTGACAACGATGAAGAAAAGCTTATTCCCTGTGGCAACCCTTTAACCTTATTAGAAAACACGATTTCTTTCACCTTATTTAACGAGTTCTCTTTTAACATCATAGACTTATTTAATTTTTGATACAGTTTATGAGTATTTATACTCTCAAAAAAATTCTTCACATCAAATCTTAAAATTGTCAGAGATGTCCCTTTAGCTATTTTTTCATTTTTATTACTTAAAACAGTTAATAAAGCATCAATTATGTAATCTCTGTTTTTATCTATTAATCTATACTTATTTTTAAGTTCTAAATGAATCTGATAGTCAACTAGTTTTTGACTCGAAGGCGCTACATAAATATTACGATTTTTTATTATTAGACGCTTATATTTAGAAACTTTCAAAGGTAATTCACTCCTTTTAAAGGTATGGCTAGGTGGTAAGCAAGCTCACCACCTTATCACCCCTCAACAAGCGGGTAATATTGGAGCTTAATTATATAATGAATCAAGATCCCTAATGTGTGTGCAAGGAGCAGGTACTGTTCAACAGTATAATGTAAAAGCTTGACCGATCTAACAGTATATAAGTTGAATAAACCATTTCCCGTGTTACTTTTGGCCGATACCTCTGTTATTATAATAAGAAATAAAACAAAAAAATGGAAGAGGTTATTATGAAAAATAAGTTTTTTCTTAAAACTGATGTTTTACCTTCAGAATTGCCAATAAATTTCACAAACAAAAACCTATATTTAGCAAAAAAGGATTTTTCGAATAAGATATATACTATTCCTTATAATTTTGAAATCCCTAAACCTAATTCAATTAATAATAGGGTATTGAGTTTGCCTCATCCCATTGCACAATTACAAATGATGAATTTTATTGATGCATTTAAGTTTAATATAACTAGTTTTTGTTCGCTGTCACCCTTCAGTATAAGATCTCCTTATAAAATAAATTCAATAAATACTCATTTAATAAAAAGAAAGCTACAAAAAATTACATATGACAATGAACAGTTTTTTAATGCTGATGATAAATATATGATCAGGCTATCTTATAACGATGTTGTTGAAGAATATCATAATTTTTTTAGATACAAGAAATTTAGTATGCTTACTCAATTTTTAAATTCTCCCATATATCATCGATCGAAATCTAAGTATGATAATTTTATGAAATTAGATATCCAAAATTATTTTGACTCAATTTACACCCATTCTATAGAATGGGCATTGGCAGGTGATAAATACAGTATCAAAACAGGGTCTTTAAATACAAATACTGATGACTTTCTGAAGGCTATAGATTTAATATGTCAACAGATAAATTACAAAGAAACCAACGGAATCATAATAGGTCCAGAATTCTCTAGGATTATATCTGAAATTCTTTTAACAAGAATTGATTTAAATATATTTAGGGATTTGTTTGATGTTGGATTAAAATATAATAAAGATTATATTATTTATCGTTATATTGATGATTACTTTATTTTTTTCAATAATGTTAGTGATATGAATGATGATAAAATTAAAGGAATAATTAGTAATAGACTTAAAGAATACAAATTATCATTAAACGATAACAAATATGCTTTAGCAGATTCCAAAACTACTTTAGAAGATGACAGTATTGTCACATTAATCAAAGTAATAGATTACTTTTCCCAAAAATATTTCGAAACTTCTAACTTTGATAATCGTATGAAATACATAAGTAATTTCTTAATTGATTTTGAAGTTATTATACAAAAATACCCTACTAAAAAACAAAAGTTAGTAAGATATACCTTAAAGTCTCTAAATAAATTTATCAAAACTACCAAGGTGGAACGTGACCGGAAATTAATATTCGAACTAGCTTTACACTTATTTTCTCATTCTCCTGAATATTATAGTTCTAGGTATTACTATACTTTTTTTCTTAAATGTATAGAATTCTCTAAAAAAGAAAAAATGGACAAGAGTCTGCTACGCAAGTTAGATGAAGACGCTTTTCATTTTATGGTGAAAGCTTTAAAACAGAATTCAAATCACTTCCCTAAAATATACGATTTACTTATAGCAATGAAATTTTTAGATAAGAAAATATCCTCTTCTTTACTTTGTTCACTAATTGAAAAACATAAAAACGATTATTTCAGTCTTTGCACAATTGCATTATATATATTAAATGAAGACAAAATTGTTACTAAGCAATATATTATTGTGCTTAAAAAAATTATTTCCACTCTGGATTTCTTTTTAAAAAATTATACTCAAAAAAGCCCAAAGAAATATCAAGACGCTTTTTACTTCTATCTAATTAATGACTTTTATCATTATCCTGGGTTCAACAAAAATTTTATTACAAAAAAAATTCATATGTCTTTAAAAAATGAATATAATGAGATGAAAAAAAATATGAATTTAGAATCATCTGTAACTCCTTCTGAGATTGATGTATTAATCAACAGATCTTATTTTAATTGGACCTGTAAGTTTGAATGGTTCTTTAAAAGAAGTATTCTTAAATCTGAAAACATTTCAAATGATACTATTAATAGCGATTATTAATTGAAATATTGACAAATCAAAATCATATTATAAAAAACAAACCCTGCGTTAGAAGTTATTTATGTCGACAATCAAAATCAGTTAACCTTAAAAAGATTGTTCAGCGCAGGGTATTTTTTTATTAGATTTTTATAAAACTCAATTTTATGTAGTTAGTACTTTCCCTATGATAAGTAACTGTCAGTTTAATCTTTTTTATAGCTTTTTTAAATTCTCCAACCCCGCAACCCCAAATCCCCCAGGTCCCGAATGCGTCGAAATCATCCCACCAGCCTGAATCCATCTAACATTTTCAAATCCATTCTCCTTCGCAACTTCATCCATCCGTTGCTTGATCCCCTCATCAAGTCCAATCGAATAAATCAGATACAGTTGCTCTCTATCAATATCGAATTCTTTTAAGTAATCACTAAAAAGCTTCTCAGTCGCTCCGCTCATTTTCCCGCGGTATTTCTTTGTGGAGACGAGCTTTCCACCCTTTAATTCGATGCATGGCTTTATTTTCAGCAGTGCGCCGATCAGGGAAGCCATGTTGCTGACGCGGCCTCCTGCTTTTAGAAATTCGAGGCTGCCCGGGATGAAGGCGAGTTTTGATTTTGGAACGACTGCTTCTATTTTTTCGATTAAGTGTGCTGGTTCGATGTCAGGTTCTTTTTCCAGTAAGTCAGCAGCATATAATACAACAGCTGCTAATCCTCCGGTTACGTTTAGCGCGTCGATCAGGTGGAGGTTTTCGAATTCTTCTGCAGCGATGACTGCGTTTTGAAAGGATGAGGATGCCTGTGATGTATAGCCGATATGTACGATGGTGCTGTCAGGGTACTGTTCTTTGATAGATGTGAAAAACTCCTGGTACTCGTGAATATTCGTGGCGGTGGTGGAAGGTATTTTCTTCGTGCGGTCATAGTAGTCATAGATGTCCTGGACTGGTAAAGAGCCGTCCAGATAATCTTTTCCGTCCATGATGATGTGCATGGGAACGACTTGCAGATTGTACTTTTCAACTAGATCCTTCGGCAGGTCGGCGCCGCTTTCGGTTGATAGGATGATGTTAGGCATGTGAACTCCCCCTTGGTTGTTTGTAGCGTTTGTTTTTCCAGTTATTGCTTTAACTATACAGGAGATTGTGGGGTTAGTGATGTGACAAATATAATTTTTTGGAAGAAAAAAGCTCCTTCTCATTTTTGTGAGAAGGAACTCTTGAACTTTTGACAGTCAAACTTTTCGGACAATCACTATATTACATATTCTCTAATCTACCGTCTCTTCACTATCGAGTAACACATAATAGATCGCATAAACGATAGAAAACAAAATAATCAAACCTAAAAATGAGAATTCAATTCTTCTAAAATATACATCTGTTACTACTTTAAATACAACTGCACAAATAACAAGTTGTATGAGGTAATTAAAAATCATGACTTTTTTAGTAATCGAGTAATCAATCATACTAAATAGTATTTTTGAACAAGTATCAAGCAGAGTTGATAAGATATAAATTAAAAAGAATAAGAGCCCGAAGTACAGAACATTGTTGAGAACCCCATCATAAAAATCAATTTTTGCTAAACCTCATTCGTTAATGATTCTATAAAATCCAAAGGAACCCAAGAATGGGAAAGATATAAATACATTAGCGATTATAATTGCCATTATAGCAACGGTTACAGCAGCTAAAATACCACCTTTATCTACTTTTTTCCGATCACCCATCGCCAACAACTCTCCTTGAAGCTACAACTAGCATCACACATCGAAGCCAAAGCGTTAACGCACATAATCAATGTAATGATCTTCTAATAATATATGCTAATTATAGGAATTATTGACCAAAACACTTGACTCTATTATATGGATAATTTACCATTAAATTGTAAACTAGTTGCGCAACTTGTAATCTACAGACAAAATAACAAGGAGGATTTTATGTTATTTAGTAAAGTCTTTAAAAAGTCATTCTTTTCACTGATAGTAACTTTACTTTTTGTAGGGATGATATCCCCAGCCTATTCAAGTGCAGAAACTGTTGACTCAAATTCAGTAGAAAATGGTCTGCCAATGGAAACCATAAACTTAGCTGATAAGTATATCACAGTTACTAATAATAAATTCGTCATAACCGATAGCGAAGAATTAAAGAATGAAATTGGAGAAAAAGAGTTTAATATCGTTGAAAATTTAGTAAAAGAGAATAATGAATTGTTAAAAGAAAATTGGAATCCCAATATAGTAAAACAAGGCAATAAATTTACTGAATCAGTACAGAATGAGGCAAGTGGTCAATTCACTGTTCAAGCTGTAAATGCCTCTCAGTATATAGACGTTGATTATACTTGGTGGGGGATGCAAGTTTATTTTTCTTCATCAGCGATTACTGATCTTAATGATTTCCTTGCAATTAATGGTATTGTAGGTGGCTTAGGTGCTGCTGATGGAATTAAAAGCTTTCTAGCTAAGAATGGGTATAAAGTAACTTCAAAAGCATTAGGTCCTGTAGCGCTATTCTCTGGTGGAGTTAGTTGGGCTATGAGTAAAGTAGATAAAGGCAATGGAGTAAATCTAAATTGTGTACTTTACGTGCCGGCCACTATTACAGCAGCATAATTTAAAAGATCACCTCTTAATATCACATTATAGTGAATTAAGAGGTGATCTTATATTATAAGCAGAGTTTACGAAAAGTCTATTTTCTATTAAAACTTATCCCTATTGAAAGCCCACAAATTATCGCTAACACAAATATGTATCCTGAACTAACATCAAAGCCAAATTGTAGAGTGGCAACTATGACGAGTAAAATTAAACCAACGATAAATAGTAGAGGTCTTTTAATAATACCCAACATTATCCCTCCTTTATCCCGATCAATTACTAGAATTATTTACATTGTATAGAATATATTAGGATTTTTCAAATTATATATATACATTTAAAAATTTGCGTTTCTATAAGTTGCTATAGAAAAGTGATCAAAGGAATTACTCTTTTAGATAATCATGAAGTCTTGATTATTTAATATATGGTTGCAGTTCATATTTTTAAATGCAGTGATTTTCACTGTGTATTTGAATACACTAATATACTGATAAATAAAAAGGAATTTAAAAATGTGAATAAAGAACCTGCAAGAATTAATGGTAATATCTATGTTAATCTGAATAGAGACGATAAGCAAAGTTACATTTTCAGAACAGGATCAGTCAAAATGTACCTGACGTATTAATGGGGGAATCAATTTGCGGAAGATGATTAAGTTTTTGTTTGTACCACTATCAATCATACTCTTCTTAACTGCCTGTAATTCAAATGAAAATGACTTTGATTTGTTTCAATATAAAGGTTCTTATGTTGGTGACATTAGCGCAGTAGTTAATTCTATTGTTAATTTACAGGGTGCAAATCACTTTAGTGGATTAGAGCTCCACACAAAAGATGAACCATATGGGATCACTGTGAACTATGATTGGACCGAATCACAGTTAGATGAAAAAGAAACAGTGCTCAACAATTCTTCTTACTTATTTACATTGCTGCAAAATGTGGACTGGGTAAGCTTCCATTTTGATACTGAGGGTGAAGTGAATGAGTATAAGATTACTCGGAAGAAGTTACAGGAATCGTATGGAGTAGAATTGAACGACATTGATAGCGAAGATGTACTAACGAAGTTGATACAGGATTCTTTAGAAGATGTTCAAAGTGTAAATCAGCTTTTGAACTAAGGCATGAATTTAACTCCCTGTCCTAAACACAATTATGAATATTTACTTCAAATCAATTAACATTCAGAAGTCATATAGAATCATTGGTTTCACACTTCTGAATATACGTTTGTAGTGAATGTTCAAAATCGTTTTCAGGACAGGGATAATTTCCAAAAAAACTCCCTCTCAATATATGGAGAAGGAATTCTGTCTGGTTATAAACCGGTTGTTACTGTACTTCCTGAACTTCTTCAGTGTTAAAGTCAACGGTATATTCCTTTATCACCTTTTCGCTGCCATTTACCTCTTCATACACTCTAATGAAGTACTTTGTTCCTTCTTCTTTATAATAATCAATTGTAAGTTTCTCTTTTTCTTCATCATTTAGCTGGTTATACACAAGAGCTTCCGCATCATCCTTAGATAAAATGTTTTGTTCTTCTGCATATTGGTCACTAAGCGTATCGTCGCTATCTATTTCTCCATTTGATGTACTGTTATTACAACCGAATAAAATAATGGTCGTCATAATGATTGCTAATATAAGAATAAAACTTCTCTTCAAAAAATCACCCCATCCTAAGTTTGTTATAATCTACTCCCTATTTAACAAATCAAACAAGGCAGTGTTAATTCCTCTTAAATTATCATTTATCACCTCTAAAAGCGTAACACTCTGGGCAAGCGATAAAGTAATAGTCACAGAGCTGATTGCGATAATAACCAAAGACAATACTTTTACTACTTCTAATATTCTATTGTCTGCTTTCATTTCCCTTTATCCCCTTTAAATGATACAAAATTTTAACATTTTTAGTAACAAAATCATTTTCTAAATAGTAAAAAGCTCCTTCCCGTTATACGAGAAGGAGCCCCTGACTACTTAATAAATATCAGTTTGTTCAAAAATCACACTCAGAGAAGAAACTATCTTCTACAACATTTAATCAAAGAATCAAAGAAGCCGTCTTATCATCAATCACTAAAACATTCAGGTAACCGCCCTTTAAAGCGGCTTTGACCCCTTCTGCTTTATGTGTGCCTTCCACAATTCCGATTAGTTCGGGAATTCTTTTGTATTCTTCGATATCCAGCCCGATGACCATGTCATTCAATGGATGTTTGATTTGCTGACCATGCTGATCGAAAAAGCGTGAGCCAATGTCACCGACGGCTCCGGCCTCTTTCAGTGCCTTTAAGTGATCCTCTTTCAGATATTCCATGGTGGTCATCGTGGACTGCTCGAAAGGGGTTCCCATTCCGACCACGGCCATATCTACATTACGCCCTTCTTCAAGGACCATTGAAATATCCTCTGACTCAACAAGTCGTTT
Source organism: Jeotgalibacillus sp. JSM ZJ347 (assembly GCF_044383825.1). Classification (NCBI taxonomy): domain Bacteria; kingdom Bacillati; phylum Bacillota; class Bacilli; order Caryophanales; family Caryophanaceae; genus Jeotgalibacillus; species Jeotgalibacillus sp. JSM ZJ347. Next base: position 78,102 of record NZ_JBISEN010000005.1, read on the forward strand.
TTTTAGTTCTTCGTTTTCAACCATTGCTGGCGCGTACAGATAAGAGCATGTTGTGTTCATCTTCTGCGCCAGCTGATAGGCAAGCAGGTTGGAATGCACTTCAACGAGTTTTCTGCCCATTCCGCCCACTAGAGGAATAACCTTTAATTCCTGATGGGTTTCATAAGGATATTCCTCTACGAACTTTGCCAGAGTGGTGCCCCAGGATATGCCGAGTGATTTTTTGTCTCCAATATTTTTAGACACATAGACTGAGGCTGCTTTTCCCAGTGAGTGTTTGACCATCTCCGGACTTCTGCCGGCTGAAGGAACCACAATCGCTTCCTTCAGGCCGTACTTTTTTTCAAGTCGATTTTCCAGTTCGACTGTATGTGCATTTTCATCTTTAATATAGATTTCGACAATCCCGTGTTCACGGGCTTTGTTCAGTAATTTTGATATTAAAGGACGGGACACGCCGATTTTTTTTGCAATTTCTGCCTGTGTCATGCCTTCAAAATAATATAATGTTGATACTTTTACGATTTGCCTTCGCTCATCCCAATTCATGATCGCTGCACCTTCTCATTTGATTTAGATTAGTAAAACAAATGTAAGCGGTTTCTTGTTGTACTTCGATTACATCCTGTTTTTACATTAATTGAATCATCCTGTTAAGATTATAACATGTGCCGGCTGGATTTGAGATGAACCATTTGTCAGTGGTGAACGCCTTGTCCAGTCCATGAAGCAGCTGCTTCGTAAAGACTTTCTGTGATGGTAGGGTGAGCATGAATCATAGAAGCCAGTTCATCCACAGTGCCTTCCAGATGAATAAAGGCTGAAGGTTCTGCAATCATTTCCGTTACATGCGGTCCAACCATCAGAACGCCCAGTATTTCTCCGTATTTAGTGCCTGCAATCAGCTTCGTGAAGCCTTCCGCTTCTCCGTGCGCCAAAGCTCTGCCATTACCTGAGTGCGGAACAGTCACTACTTTATAGTCGATTCCCTTTTGCTTTGCTTCTGCTTCTGTCATGCCGACACTGGCAACTTCCGGGCTTGTGTAGACACAGCGTGGAACGAGTTGATAGTTAATGGCCTGTTTTTCCCCAGCTGCATTTGCAGCAGCAATCATTCCTTCTGCGCTGGCTGAATGGGCAAGCAGCCATCCGCCAATGACATCTCCGACTGCATAGACTGCAGGGTTACTTGTAACCATTTCTTCATTCACTTTAACGAAAGGACCATCCATCTCCAGATTCAATTCGGAAAAAGCGGATGTATTCGGCGCCCGGCCTACAGCCATCAGGATCGCTTCAGTATCAAGTGTTTCTTTCTTCCCCTGATCTGTTTCAATATGGATCTGCTTCTGATCAATTTTTATCACTTTCGTTTTAGTGAGAATAGAGATCCCTTTCTTCTTCAATGACTTAGCAAGTGCTTTTGATGCTTCCGGTTCCTCACCGGGTATGATTCTGTCACCCATTTCGATGATTGTGACGGGTACCTTCAGGCTCGCAAAAATACACGCAAGCTCAACGCCAATGATGCCTCCGCCTACAATGACCATTGATTCTGGAATCTTTTCGATATCGAAAATCGTATCACTCGTGTAGTATTCGGCCGTTTCTATTCCGTCAATTGGCGGTACGATCGGCTTTGAGCCGGTTGCGAGAATCGTTTTTTCAGCATGGATGACCTCTTCCTTGTCAGCAATCTGAATGGTGATGTCACCCCCGCTTTTAACTTGAGCAAATCCGTTATATACATCGATCTTTCCCTGCTTCAATAAGTATGAAATACCGTTTCTTAATTGCTGTATAACAGCGTCTTTGCGCGCCAGCATTTTGGATAATGAAAATGTCAGCTCGCCTGTTTCAATTCCCCAGCTTTTCGCTTTCTCAATACTTTCGATTACTTCTGCATGCCGCAGCAGCGTTTTAGATGGAATACACCCGCGGTTCAGACAGGTGCCCCCGAGGTCACGTGCTTCGACCAGCGCTACCTTTTTACCGAGCTTGGCTGCACGAATCGCAGCGACATAACCACCGGGACCTCCACCGATCACAACCACTTCATAACTATTCAATAGCATCTACTCCTTAGACCAGTAATTTAAAAGGCTGTTCAAGTGTCTCTTTTAGCTCCGTTAAAAATGCCGCAGCGGGTGCACCGTCAATGACACGGTGATCAAATGACAGGCTCAAAACCATCATTGGGCGGAGCACGATATCACCATTTACACCGACAGGCTTTTCGTTGATACGTCCGACGCCCAGAATGGACGATTCAGGCTGGTTGATGACCGGTGTGAAAGCATCAATCGCATACATGCCAAGGTTACTGACTGTGAAGGTACCTCCTGCCATTTCTTCAGGTTTCACTTTGCTGTCACGCGCCGCTTTTCCGAGACGTTTGCATTCAGCTGTCAACGCTGACAGACCTTTTTGATCTGCATGTCTGACCACCGGCACGATTAATCCGTTATCAACAGCAACTGCAAGCCCTAGGTTGATCTCATCCTTATAGACAATCTCATTTCCTTCTAAAGAAACATTGATATTCGGATGACGGGTTAATGAATAAGCAACGGCTTTTAGAATGATCTCTGTATAGGAAACCCTGAAGCCGGTCTGTTGTTCAATCGATCCGAGCAGCTGCTTACGCATACTGATTGCTTCAGTCATATCGACTTCTGTCGTCAGGGTTACATGTGGCGCTGTCGTTTTACTTTGGAGCATGCGCTGCGCTACGACTTTGCGGATACCATCCATCTTCACACGTTTGCCGCCAGTTGCAGCAGGTGTCTGAGTGGAATTACCGGCAGCTTCAACGTCTGCACGATAGATTTTTCCGTGTGACCCTGTTCCTTTGACCTCCTGTAAGTCTACACCTTCTGCTTCCGCTACTTTTTTCGCAAGCGGTGTTGCTTTTGTTGATGAACGTGAGGATACAAAAGCCATGACATCACCCTGATGAATTCTCCCGTTTGGTCCGGATCCGGAGACATCAGCAAGGGTGACGTTTTCTTCTCCTGAGACTCTTCTCGCAGCCGGTGTGGCTCTGATTTTCTCAGCAGATGAATGATGGTCCTGTGAGGCAGGTGCTGCTTCAGACTGCGTTTCAGCGCGCTGCTGCGGTTCAGCTTCAGCTGCTGGAGCTTCTGCATCCTCCTGTGGCGCTGCACCTGATTCGCCCGGTGGTGTGTCAGGTACTTTTTCCCCTTCTTCACCGATATAGCCGACCACATGATTAATCGGCACTTCGTCGTCCTCTTCGAAATACTTCTTCAGCAGAATCCCCTCTTCATACGACTCTACTTCGATATTGATCTTATCTGTCATAATTTCAAATAAAGGCTCTCCTACATCAACTGAATCACCTTCATTTTTAAACCACTGCAGCAGCGTTCCAACTTCCATGGTGCTGCTCAGCTTCGGCATGAATATTTCTTTCGCCATAACCCCGTTCCTCCCTTTTATTAGCGGTTTAATGTTTCTTTGACAGCTGCAACGATCTCATTCACACTCGGGATCGCAGATTTTTCAAGTTCAGGATTATAGGGGATCGGCACTGCCTTTCCACCGAGACGCTTGATCGGTGCGTCCAGATAATCGAATGCTTCACTTTCAGCGATTGTACTGGCAATTTCCCCGCCGAAACCACCGCGTTTGACGGCTTCGTGTACAACCACGAGACGGCTTGTTTTCTTTACGGATTGAATGATTGTGTCTGTATCTAATGGCACAAGCGTACGCGGATCAATGACTTCTGCGCTGATCCCTTCTTTTTCAAGCGCTTCAGCTGCTTCAAGCGATTTATGAACCATGATCGCAGTAGCAACAATCGTGACATCTTTACCTTCACGCTTAATATCTGCTTTCCCAAGAGGGATCGAATATAATTCCTCAGGTACCTCTGATGAAGTTTTATAGCATAATTTATGTTCATAAAAGATCACCGGGTTATCGTCATCCATCGCTGCTTTTAAAAGACCTTTTGCATCGTAAGCTGTAGAAGGCTGAACGACTTTTAATCCAGGCACATGGGTCATCCACGCTTCAAGACTTTGAGAGTGCTGGGCAGCTGCGCCGGTTCCTGACCCGGCCGGCGTACGCAGCACCATCGGCACTTTCCCTTTACCGCCGTACATATAGCGGATCTTTGCCGCCTGATTCACCATATTATCCATGGCGATCGTAATGAAATCTGAAAACTGAAGCTCCAGGATCGGGCGCATACCTGTCAGTGCTGCCCCGACAGCTGTTCCAGAGATCGCAGCTTCTGAAATAGGGGTATTTCGGATACGTTCCGGACCGAATTCTTCAATCATGTTTCTTGTTACACCGAAAGCGCCGCCGTAGACACCGATATCTTCTCCCAGAATAAAAACGTCTTCATTCTGGCGCATTTCCTGACTCATCGCTTCCCTGACCGCTTCTAAATACGTTAGCTCTCTCATACCCTTCCGCTCCTTTGTTCTGCTTTATGCATAGATATCTTCCATTAAGTCATCAATTGTTGGCATTGGACTTGCTTTTGAAAATTCAACAGAATCCTCAATTTCTTTTTTAGCTGCTGCTTTGATCTCATCGGCTGCTTCCTCCGTTAGTAAGCCTTCTTCAATCATGACATCACGCAGGTGCCTGATCGGATCTTTCGCCCGCCATTCCTGCTCTTCCTCACGCGTACGGTATTTTTTCGCATCACTCTTTGAATGCCCCTTCCAGCGATACGTCTTCGCTTCAACAATGGAAGGCCCCTCACCGTTTCTTGCACGATCCACAGCCTGTCCTACACCATTCATGACATCAAAAATATTGTTGCCATCGACGACTGATCCCGGAATACCATAGGCTTCCGCGCGCTTTGCCACATCTTCAATATTCATCATTTCTTTAACTGGACCTGACATACCATATTGATTGTTTTCGCAAATGAATACGACCGGCAGTTTCCAGATAGATGCGAGGTTAATTGCTTCATGAAAGCTTCCTTCATTTGATGCACCATCTCCAAAGAAGCAGAGCACAACAAACCCTTCATTTTTCATTTTGGAAGTCAGTGCCGCTCCAGTTGCAATGGCAAATCCTCCGCCGACAATTCCGTTTGCGCCAAGATTGCCTTTATCAACATCTGCAATATGCATTGATCCGCCTTTTCCTTTACAGTAGCCGGTTGTGCGTCCGAATAATTCAGCCATCATCCGGTTCACTTCCGCTCCTTTTGCGATACAGTGTCCGTGTCCTCTATGAGTACTCGTAATCTTATCGCGATCCTCCAGCACGGCAATTGAACCGACTGCTGATGCTTCCTGCCCGACTGCTAAGTGTGTCGTCCCGTGGATCATCCCTTTAGCAAAAAACTCATCCACTTTTTCTTCAAAGAAACGGATCTGCCACATCTGTTTTAATAAATTTGTTAAATCAGTTTCTTTTACATTTGACGGTAGATTTTTTACCTGCGTCATGTGTATTCCCCCTCGTTATTTTTACATTTGTTCATTACCGTAACATATGTAAAAATTATAAGTCTTTTCAGTTTATTCGTCAAGAACAAAAGGGCCAAACTTCTTGTAAAATCAGAAGTTTGGCCCTTTAAATAGGCAGTTTATTTTTTCTTTGGATTATAGGTTTTGATGACTCTGCGGGAAGAATGAACTTCTTTAATCATCCGGTAAGGCTTTTTAATCGCACGATAAGGAAGTGATAATAAAAGCTTACGAAGATTATCATGGTATTCTTCCGTAATTCGTGTGGGCTTAGAGGAAACACGCTCATAGATTTCCTTATAAAAGTCTTTTTTAAGATCCATATTCATTTCCATTGTTTCATTGCATTCCTGACAGCGGATCCGTTTAATATGATTATTAATGTAGGTAATTTCATGGTTCGTCTCGTCTTTACACTTTGAACAGTATAAGCCGGCTTCCATTTTATTCACTTTCATATTAGCGCACCTTCTCGTTTAAATATTTAACATGTCCTTACGAATATTATAATCGATTTTTATCCATACCGATACTTCCGCGGAATGTTAAACGTTAACCAGGACTGCCTTTATGACTGTGAAGAAAGCATATCATCCTGCATCCGGCGCAGTCTCCAGATCGTTGATTCCTTCGTCTGTACGACATCCTGATAAGTAATAAGTTCACCCTTTTTAACTGAACGCTTCAATTGAACATTGCGGTCAACGAGTCCAAGCGGCAAAGCATTTTTCTCCTTTGCATCAGCAGCTGACAGAATGCTTCCATAAACCGTGAAACCACCAATGCTATCAAGGAATTGACCTTCTTCAAGATCCGTTTTTGCGACTGTGACTGTTTCTGCCTGAAGTCCTTCCCACGGAGCAATTGTTGCCTCATTATAAATATACGCGCGGGCAATTGAGATCGGTGTCTCAAGACTTGTCAGATGATAGGGACGATACAGCACGTAATTTGGCCCTTCTCCCATGCTTAAGTACTGCATTTCATGATTGACTTCAGCTTTTTCTGAAGCGATGATGGCAAATACACCTGGTGCAACACCGTTGATGTATTCCACAATCTTTTTATTGCTGACCTGACCGCCGTCTTCTTTCAGCTGAAAAATCTCCGGTAACCCTTTTACATCACTGACAAAGCCATGCATGCCAGGCTTGTCAGGAAGAAAGCCGGTGGCATTCGCTACAGCGGTCATTTCCACCATTGTCTTAGTACCATCCTGGAAAGATGCGAGCATTTTTGGACTGGCGCCTTTTCTTGCAGCTTCTTCTGCTGCCGAATCAGGATTCGCTGAGAGGTTGAGGGGGTTATTCTTACCCTTTCCAAGTGCAACCACCTCAAATCCGAGGGCATCTGCAAAATCATATAATTCCATGACAGCACCTGGTTCATCACCTGCTGTTCCTGTATAGACAACTCCACTTGCATCAGCCATTTTCAAAAGAAGCGGGCCGATTGTGACGTCTGCCTCTACATTCAACATGACAATATGTTTTTTATTTAAAATGGCATCCCATGCTATTTTCGCACCAATATCAGGTACACCTGTCGCATCAACGATCACATCCACCTCTGTTGAAGATGTAACCAGCTGTGCATCCGTTGTCGCTGCCACTTTACCTGAACGGATCGCTTCATCCGCTTCTTCTAACACGTTTGTTTTGACGATATCTGTGTCCTGCACACCAGACTTTACATAGGCATTTACTACATGATCGATCTGGATATCTGCAGTCATCACCACGCGCATGCCTGACATACTTTCGATCTGTGAAACCATTCCCCGGCCCATCTGACCTGCGCCGACAAGGCCAACCTTGATCTGACCTCCTGCTTTCTCCAACTCTTCAAGCTTCCTGTTTATTCCTAGCATAGTATAATCTCCTCTTTATCAGACTTTTAGAATGCGAATGTCCGCTCCCAGTGCCAATTCAGGCATCTCTTTTTTCTCTACACACATCGTTCCCGGCAGGTCAGCTGTCACATCTCCTGAAAAAGAGATTGTACAGTGGCCGAGTTCCTGAAGCGTTTCATTCACTTTGCTTCCGACAAAAAGAATTTCATACCGCTCATCATTGATTTCTAGAAAGTCTCCAGCTTCCACCTTCTCAGCAAGGTCAGCTGTTTCATGTATAACAGCAAATGACCGGAGCTCTTCTGGTACTGTGTCGTTAAAAATCACCATCATATTTTCCTCAGAAAACAACTCGACATCTTCACCGATTCCTGTAATTTTCGCTTTATATTTATTAATCATAAGATTGTTCACCTGACTTCCTCTCCCTTCTATTAATACAATCCGAAGCTGAATAAATACGCAATGACAACTGCGAGTGGTCCGGTAATCAGTCTTGATACGAGTACGGCCGGAACACCGACTTCAATAGTTTCAGGCTCAGCTTCTCCAAGCGTCAGTCCAACCGGAACAAAGTCGGCTCCAACCTGAGGGTTAATGGCAAATAGCGCAGGCAGTGCAAGCTCCGGCGGAATATTGCCACGGCCAATTTCCACCCCAACTAACACACCGACAACCTGTGCAATAACTGCACCCGGTCCGAGCAATGGTGAAAGAATTGGTAGTGAACAGATCACTGAAAGAATGAGTAATCCGATAAAGTTACCGGCAAGCGGTGTAACGAAATTCGCAATAATATCGCCGATTCCTGTAAAGGTAATAATTCCAATTAACATACTGACAAATGCCATGAATGGCAGGATATTTTTCAGCACTTGATCAATTGTTTCGCGTCCTGCCTGATAGAGAACCCCAACCACTTTACCTGCTCCGCGGCCGACACGTTCAACGATGTTCATTTTTTTCGGTTCGCCGGTGCTGTTAGCTGCTACCTTTCTTCTCGCCTCTTCCTTTAATTGCTGCGGTGTTTTTCTTACCGCCGGCGCTTCTGTCTCATCGACTGCCTTTTTTACTTCGTTCTGATCTTCATAAGGTGCTGCTTCAGAACTGATATCTGAAGTTCTTACACCTGACACAAAGTTTTCCTCATTGATAAACTTCATCAAAGGACCTGATGGTGAAGTCGCATTCACGTTGATCGTTAGAATATTCATCTTCGGGTAAACACCACAGCGTGCTGTGCCACCGCAGTCGATAATGACACAAGCCATTGTTTCCTTTGCATAAGTACTTTTAAATCCATCAACTGCTTCAGCACCGGTTAACCGTGCAATTTCAGCTGCTACCGGATGAATACCTCCTCCTGTAACAGATACGATATATCTTTGTGTTTCATTTGGTCGTATAGTCAGTGGTCCGCCCCAGCCTCCCTGGCCTTTTGTTACGGAAACTGCTTTATAATCTACTGGTGTTTGATTTTCTGCCATTTTGCCTGCCTCCTTTTCATTTGAACGTGCTATTTATAATCAGACTTCCATCCCTTTTGCTTTCATCATGCGGACCGTAATGATTTCAGTTACGATGCCACGGATTAAAATGACAACGATCCCTACTAACAGGAAGCGAATCGCGAGTGGTCCAAGTGATAGTCCAAGTTCAGTAATTCCAGCTGCGATTCCCAGATAGACAAATAATTCTGCCGGATTCGCATGCGGGAACAATCCAGTAATCGGATGAACAAATGATACAGCCGAATCATAAAAAGCCGGTTTTTGTTTTTCAGGCAGAAATTTCCCGAATGTGTACGCCATTGGATTTGTTAAGAAGAAAACGGCTAGTACCGGAAATAATGTATAACGCAAAATAATGTTTTTCGTGCTTTTTCTAGCCAGTCTATTGATACGTTCTTCACCTATTAATCTAATAAGTGCATTAATTGCCGTGATTAAGACGACCAATAGTGGAATAATGCCCGTCACGAGTCCTGTGAATGTATCTGCACCTGCCTGAAACATACCAATAAAACCTTCAGCGAGTGATACTAAAAAATCCATCTCTATTCCTCCTTATACTGCCAGATTTGTTTTTTTACTCATTTGCGCTTCAATTTTGTTAATCGCCATCATAAAAGCCTGGCTATCAGTATCCTGGTTAAGTTCTTCCTTCATTTCTTTTATATGCAGCCCATTATATTCTGTATATGTTTCAAATCGACTGAATACAGTTACGCCCTTCATCCGTTGACTCTCGACCAATACCCCATTCTCATCTGTTACTAAAATAGCAATCATGCCTATTCCTAATTTCTGTTTTTGTATCCCGACCCCCAGGTATCCGGACGATCTGCTGCTCATTTTTTTAAGCGTTGCCTGATAATTCTTCAGCTGGATTTTTGTCATTATAATCTGAAGGATCCATATCCCGGCAAAAACAACAATGAACCATCCCCACACAACAAATCCCCTCCATTATTTTTACATTTGTCACGACTAGTAACAAATGTTATTAAAAACATTATAAAAGCGCTTTCAGAATAAATCAATAGTAATTTAAAGAATATTTCAATTATTACAACAGGAATTTTGGTAAAAAGCAATACTTTTTAACTATATTCATCTTTCTCTTTCTTATTTTCATCAGGATAAACATTTAAAACCTGCAAATGATCGAACCGTTTGCAGGTTTTAGCTTTTTACTATCAATAGTTTTATATAGGATCAATAACGGCAAAAACTTACTCTTCTTAAGCAGTTGATCTGCAATCCCCCGAGTTCAGTTGACCAGTAACGAAAAAGACCATATGTCAGCCACAATGTTTAAATGATTTTGGTTCTTGATATAAATGAATTGAATTTTATTCTTACAATATAAAATCCTTTGATTAATGGGTAAAAAGAGATAAAATTAAAAGTTAATATGAACTTTAAAAACGGAATCAACTTTACGTACGGTAAAAAAGTTAATTAATCCCAAGATTTTCACACTAAATAATTGAACAAACGACCCAGCATACATTATTTTCTTTCTCTTTCAAAACTGGAACACCTGAAATAATCAAAATTACAATAACAGGCAGGACGTGACGACCATGACACAAATTAAGACTGAAAAATTGGTTGAATTCATTGAAACAGCACTTAATTATTCCCGGGCCGGATTCACGATTACAGACCCACTGCAACTGGATAACCCAATCATTTATGCTAATAAGGGTTTTTTAGATATAACAGGTTATGTAGAACATGAAGTGATCGGGAAGAACTGCCGTTTTTTACAGGGAAAAGATACAAATCCTGATACAGTAGATCAAATTCGGACCGCAATTAGAAATCAAACTTCTATTAACGTGCAGATTTTGAATTATACCAAGGATCAATCACCCTTTTGGAATGATCTTCATATTGACCCTATTACAATTGAAGATCAACTATATTTTGTAGGGGTACAAAAAGATATTACAGAGAACATTCATCAAAAAGAACAATTGGTTAAACAAGCGATCGAAATTGAATTAATGTCTACACCGATTGTACCAGTTCAAAAAGGTGTCTCTGTATTACCGATTATTGGTGAGCTGAGCCATAACCGTTACGTTTCTATTACCAATAATCTGATGGACTACCTGAACCGATCCGAGGATGATTACATATTGGTTGATCTCTCTGGTATGATTGAGGTCGATACAACAGCGATTGAACATTTATTCCAGCTCCAGGATCTGACAAAACTGACTGGCACTGCAATGTTTTTTACAGGAATTAAGCCTACACTTGCTATCAAGATGATCCATATGAATGGTACCTTCGATAAATTGCGATCTTTTTCAAATGTTAGGGCTGCACTTGATGTGATTAATCAAAAGGATGAGTGATTATTTTAATTTTACAAACCATGATTAGCCATACTAAAAAGCGGTGAGCCAATGCTACACCGCTTTTGCGTGAAATGAGTAAGTTTAATGCAATATTTTTTAATGTCATTTATTGACATATTGATCATTGGTACTGCACTTCCAGTCATCGATGGGTTTTTAATGAGTGGCTGCTCATATTTTTTCCTAAACCTAAAAGATAATGATCCTTTATTTTAATGAAATCCACACGCAATAGATTTCAGCAGCACATCACAAAAGGATGCGCTGCCGACCTCTTATCAAACACCCACACTGCCTCTCCCTGTGTATATTTCCACGCAGCCAGCGCCGCACCGCAGGCGTCAATTTCGTGCGTTTCGACCATAGGATAAAGTCCGTTCAATCCCCATTTTCCCAGAGCTTCGATGATATCTGGCCGTACATCCGGGTCTCTTTTATAGCGTAACGCAAGCCCTCTCTTCTCCTCATCAAGACGCAGGCCGATTGCAGCACCGGGATGCACTTCAAGAATCGTCAAACGTCCAGCGGAATCAAGCTCAGCAAGGCTTCTTGAAAGCGCAATGCCTCTCAGTGTCAGGTAGACCATCCGTGTCATCGTCGGCGTCATAATTGAGCTGCCAGATAATCCATTTGCTTTGATCATGTAGCGGAGCGCTTTTTCCTGCTCCCTATCCCCTCCTCCGTCCTGATAGGAGAGCGGAGCATCAAAACCAATCGTGACCGCGTCCTTTTTCAGGCAGTCTGTCACAAGTGACCGGATCCTGTCATCTGAAGCTCCTTTTATAAAATCAATCAGTTCCAGTTCACCATTCACTTTTTTAAATACAGATACGACTGTATCTTTATGGTTAGATGGACCGGATAAGTCAACGCCAATAATGATCATAAGTGTATGCCCTTCTTTCTGATTCCTTAAAACCGCCTACTCATTTGAGGAAAGTAAAACCCTATATCATTTATCATCCCTTACCCCTTGCACAAGTGTAAAAACTTATTAATCATCCTGATCACATTAAAAAGAAGACAAAGATGGACCGCTCTTTCATTTCTTTTTAATAGTCATATTTATCCAGATCATACTGCTCGCTTTCTAGCTCTAATAACCACTTCTTTCTCGCTGACCCTCCGGCGTATCCGCCAGTTGAACCGTCACTTAAAATCACCCGGTGACATGGAATGATAAGTGCGAGCTGATTTGATCCATTGGCTCTCGCAACTGCGCGCACAGCAGTTGGCTGCCCAATTTCATGTGCGATGTCAGTATAGGATCTTGTTTCACCAGACGGGATTTCCTTCAGCTTGTCCCATACCTTCAGTTGAAAAGGTGTTCCGATCAGTCTGACTGGTGTATGAAATTCAGTCAGCTCACTTTTGAAATACAGATCCAGCTCTCTCTCAATTGATTCAATGGGTCTTGGCTTTCCCGGAATGATCGCTGAACGGGTTTTCCTTCTAAGCACTTCAATCTCTTTTTCCAGTCCGCGCCGATCAACAAACTCAAGGAGGTATAGTGCAGCTTCATCTGCAATCGCAATCATCGGTCCCAGCCTCGTATCAATCCAGGATGCTTTCAGAATTTGGGCATCTTTAGCTGCAGCAGGTGCATCTCCCATAATTCTTGAGAACGCATCCCTGAAGCCGCTTCCTGATTCATAGCCTGTTGTCAGCTGGGCATCAATCATTGGCTTTCCCGATCTGATTTCTTTCATCGCAATGCCCATTCTTCTTGCACGGGCATATTGGACAAACGTCATCCCGAAGCGCTTTTTAAATTGACGTCGCGCCGTTGATTCATCGACAGCCAGTTCACGAAAGTCCTTTTCTCTCCACTTCTTCTCCGGATTCTCCTCCACAGCCTGTACAAGTGTCTGAACAAGCTTAGACACCTGATTTGGGTGAGAAAGCGGCGAGCACCTTTTACACGGACGGAAAGACGCAAGCAGCGCCTCTTCTGCCGTATGATAGAACTCACAGTTCTCAAACTTGGGCTTCCTTGCCGGGCAGGTCGGACGGCAGAAAACACCTGTACTCTTCACACCTGCAAAGAATAAGCCCTCATAAGCTGAATTCTTCTCCAGTAACGCTTGATAGAAATCCTTCTTTTGATCGTCAGTCATCAGATGAGCACCTCATTTCTTACTTATCTTTACCTCTATTATAATCGTATGTGAAAACTGCGCCGCCGGAAATCAGGCAGTGATTTAAATAAGTCGTTTTTTCAAAACAAAACCGCCCTCTGAAAAGGCGGTTACAAACATATGATTCTCTACTCTTTCTCCAGGATAACAAGAGACGACACCATTGGCACCAACCCGATAGGACTCTGGGACACAACCTTCCATCCCTTCTCAAGCAGCTGATTCAACTCACTGACGTTATTCTTTTTATCAGATTGATAATGTACTGTGATTGCTTTTTGCATCATACACATCCATACATTTATAACGATTCAAGATTCTTAAACATTTTTACAGCTTCATTCTATTATTCAGTACACTCTTTTTTAGATTGAAAATACCGGAGTAAGTTTACCAGTCTCCACGTACATCATTTGCTTTCTGGTTAAACTTAACAGTACGATAAGAGAAGCATCATAATACATTTCAATGGAGGAATTCAGATGAAGTATACAGTGATCACAGGCGCAAGCTCAGGAATTGGCTATGAAGCTGCACTCGCTTTCGCATCTCGCGACAAAAACCTGATTCTTGTGGCAAGGCGTGAAGCCGAGCTCAATCATTTGAAAGAGAAAATTCAAAGCATGAACGCAGACTTAGACGTCGTCCTCAAGCCAACAGACCTTTCTGAAAGTGAACAGGTTCATGCTGTATACGAAAGTCTGAAAGAATACGATATTGAAACCTTCGTTAACAACGCCGGCTTCGGAAACAGTGCGGCGGTTGCTGAACAGGATGTAACGAAAACGGAGAAGATGCTGCGTGTAAACGTTGAAGCACTCACAACACTTTCCACTCTTTACGCACATGAATATGCTGATAAAGAAGGCGCGCAGCTGATCAATGTGTCATCTGACTTAGGCTACAGAATCGTGCCAAATGCAGTTACATATGCTGCGACCAAATTTTACGTGAGTGCATTTACAGAAGGCCTGGCACAGGAACTGCAGGACAACGGAGCTGCACTGAAAGTTAAAATACTGGCGCCTTCTATGACCGAAACGGAATTTGTTAAAACGGCACGAGAGATTGATGAGTTTAGCTATAGTGAGAACGTGCAGAAATTCCATACTGCTAAAGAGATGGCAGGGTTTATGTTAGAGCTTTATGATAGTGAGCAGGTTCTTGGAAAAGTGAATAGTGAGAGTTATGCGTTTGAGTTGATGGGGCCGGTTTTTCAGTATACTTCGCGGAAATAGGATCTTTAATTTGTTGATAAATTGATATAAATCTTCATCTAAAGACGCTTACGTAAAAATCATACGTAGGCGTCTTTTAGAGAGGAATTGACCCCCCAATATAAATGCTCTGCTATAGCTTTATTTCTTCTAATATAGATCGAATCATGTGTTTTGAATCATATTCATAACTCGAATGAGGCACAATCACCGGTACTTCAGGAAAGAGTGTTCCGTTTATCTCTTCATTAGTAAATCCTTTATTATACAAGTTCTGCACATGCTCGCTCAATTCTTCCAGATAGTTAAGCTTCTTTCTCATAGCTGATTTCCCATCCTGTATGTATCCTGCATGCTGGCAGAACATCTCTTGAAAATCGAATTGAAGAAGGTTTCTGATGGATCTTATCATATCAGGGACAGATTCATCTTTCATAATGACCTTTGGTTTTGGATGTATGAACAGATCTCCGGAAAACAACCTCCCATGTTCCTTATCGTATAAAGCCATATGATTCTTTTCATGTCCCGGAGTATGTATCAGTTCATATGAATGATTCTCAGATTCGATGGTCTTACCAAACGGACATGGTGAGAATGGCTCCCGCCCTCCCCATATGTTCTTCCTATAGGAAGGGAGTTTCGCTTCAACCCTACACTCAGAAACCGCTTCTTTTTATATATATATAGGAATGTTCAATTCTGTTTGCAGCCATTTCGCTGTGCCTGTGTGATCCTCGTGAGGATGGGTAATGCTCACAAAATCAATAGGGGTTTCCCGATAGAACGACTTAAAATCTTTAAGCATTCGCGAAGCTCCCGTATCAACCAGCATTCCATCTATATAAAATATATAAACTGACATGAAAAATTTTCCGCGTCTTACGTTTCCTAATACAGAGATTACTTCTCCATGATGACCAACTTTCATTTTACACCTCTCTCTAAAATAAAGCGCTCTCTTTTAATTTTATCAAATATTGACGAGATAAAAGATAGATAACCATTTACTCATCAATATCTTGAAACTGAAAGATTCGTTCCCTGTGCTAGATACAATTCCTACACAATTTTGTTAACTTATATAAATGAATTAAATTGTGTTCGACACAGGGTCAAAGTTTAACCCGCTTTATTCATCTTTTAAAAAAAAGACTTCCTCCACCGTTGAGTTGAAAGTCCTCGCAATCAGAAAAGCGACTTCTAACGTCGGTGAATACTTTTCTTTTTCTATGGCGGCAATGGTCTGTCTGGTGACACCTACCTTTTCAGCCAGTTGCTGCTGCGTCATTTCACCGTGGTGAAAGCGCAGAGTACGTATGTTATTACTGAGTAAACTCTTTCCCATCCTTAAAACCCTCTCCGGTAAAAGTAAATTCTTGAACAATCACCGATCAGCGCGGATAAAAAGCCGAAGAAAAAGAGAAATGGAAAGATGATAGACGGATCTATCCGAAACGCCAGCATTCCCATCGAGAGCGCAAACCCTGTGATAAAAACGTAATGAGCGTTTCTTGTTCCTTTCAAATCAATCAACTTATCCCGTTCATCCTGAATAAAAGACTCTTTGCTTCGCGTCACGATGCCTGTGACAATACTTGTAATAACGTGTGCGACAATATGAAAAACAATGCTGGCAACAGTCAAAATAATAAATACGATTCCCCAGAAATGTAGAACTTCATCTGAATGGAGGTTTCCTTCCTGATAGATCCAATAAACATATATTCCTAATCCTATAAAAACAATTAACGTACTGACAATGGAAATCATACTACTTTTTTCTTGATAGGACATGTGTCTTCTCTCCTGTCAATTCAATTTAACAATTAGTTTGCTTTGTTATACATATAGTATATTTATTTTAACATTATGTAAAGTATTTTTAACATATTGTTAAAATAAATATGAAACCTGTCTCTAAAATCAAAAACGATTTTGGAAATCATTTGTTGCCACATGGTTAGAGTTTAGGACAGCGCCACCATTAATAAGCAAAATAAAAAGAGCCCCTAACCCTGAAAATCAGCATTTGTCGCTCTTTGTGAATGAGGCTGATGATTCATCCTATCGCCGCCTCCATTCTCATCTGGAATGTCAGCTATAACAGCTACCTGAGTATACAGACGCTTTTTCAGGACAGAAAAAATTTCATCAATATCTTACATTTGCTTTTAATACTAAGACATATTAAAATTGCGAGTATGAAAATACCATATCATCCACCAATCGAAAGTATTTCTTTCACGAAAGTACTTCATGCTTTAAGTGAACCGAATCGTATAAAAATCATCCGATGTCTAAACGAAAGTTTTGAAAATAATTGTACAGCTTACTCACTAAAATTAATGCTGCCAAAATCCACGGTCTCTCACCATATCAAGGTGCTTCGTGAGTCTGGATTAATTAAGGCAAGAATTGATGGAAAGGAGCACATTTATTCTCTCAGAAGAGATGAGATTGATAAAAAGTTTCCGGGTTTAATTCAAACCGTGACCGGAATAAACGAAGAAGATATCTAGACCTTTAAGGAGTCGGCATGCGGCTCTTTTTTTTTTTGGCTTTTTTCTGTCTATCGAAAATATTTATCATTATCGTTGCATAAAAAAATAAACGGTGATATGATCTTCAATAGTTCGAAGGTTTTCGAACTATAAAACAATATTGGAGGATTTATCATGAAAAATATATTAGTTATTAATGGTCACGAGTACTGGCCATTTGCAACAGGAAAGTTGAACAAAACTTTGTTCGAAGAAATGATTAGTCATTTAGAAGGTTCATATCAGATCAAAACAACTGTCGTTCAGGACGGTTATGATGTGAAAGAAGAGCAGGAAAAATTCTTGTGGGCAGATACAATTATCTTTCAAACCCCTATCAACTGGTTCAGCTTACCTGGCGCATTCAAAACCTATATTGATGCTGTATATGAGCCTGGTGTATTCTTTGGCGGAGATGCAGTCTATGGTAAAAACGGGATGATGAACGGAAGAAAATACATGTTCTCTACTACGTGGAACGCTCCGGAATACGCATTCAATGATCAAGAGCAGTTCTTTAACGGGCAACATCTTGAACAAGCACTTGATCATTTACACAATATGAATAAGTACGTTGGACTTGAACCACTTGAAAGCTTCGGAGCTCATGATGTGATGCATAATCCTGACATCGATAAGTACCTTACAGAACTTCGTGCTCATATGAAAAAAGTATTTAACGTATAACTCAGTCAAACAAATGAGGTGAGAATATGCTAAAAGATGAACTACAATCAGTCAGAGAGAAATTTTTTACAAATGCTCCTTCACACGTAACAGATAACGTAACCAGGGCAACGAATGAGCTGATTGAATCAGGCTTTGCAACCGGACTGAAAAAGGGAGACAAGGCTCCTGATTTCACTTTAAAAAACGCAGCTGGAAAATCTATTACTTTATCTAAAGTGCTTGAAGACGGACCTGTCATTCTGAATTTCTACAGAGGCGGCTGGTGTCCTTACTGCAACCTTGAACTAAGAGCATATGAAGCAATGCTTGAGGATATAAAAGCAGCTGGCGCTCAATTAATCGCTATATCGCCTCAAACGCCGGACCAATCACTAACGACGGTTGAGAAAAATAACCTTTCGTACGAAGTTGTCAGTGACCCCTCACAAGAGGTAATTGCAGCGTACAATTTATTATTTGAGATGCCTGAGTACCTGGTGGAAACGTATAAGCATGATTTCAATCTCAACTTAGCTGATTACAACAGCAAGCAACATTCATGGCGCCTTCCCGTAGCGGGAACAGTTGTGATCAGTCAATCCGGAACCATTATTATGTCGAGTGCAAATGTTGATTATATGTACCGGGCTGAACCTGAAGAAGTGTTACGGAATTTAAAAAACCATAGTAAAGTATAAATAGAATAAGGGTCTTTGAACCCTTATTCTATTTATATATGTTTCAGGGAGGTGTATGAATGAATAAATATGTTTTTGGCCTTTTAGTTGTCATTACGACTGCATTAATGGGATCTTCATTTGCCATAGGAAAAATAGCACTTACTTATATTTCCCCTCTACTTTTAAACGCTATTAGATTCATCATAGCCGGCACGATTATAGCTGGCGTTATTATTTACATAAAAAAGCCTCATCCCCGTTCAGTAAAGGATTGGTGCATCATTGGATTAATTGGCTTATTTCAGACCACTGCCGTCATGAGCTTTATTTTTATGAGCCTGAATACGATACCTGCAAGTCAGTCGTCCATCCTAACATTTATTAATCCACTGCTTGTCATCGTCTTTAGTACATTCTTTTTGAAAACCAGGTATCAGCTGAGACACTGGTGTGGTGTGATTTTAGGTTTTATTGGCGTCTTTATTACATTGGATGGTCAACTGGACTTTCAGACGGGTACTTTACTCAGCCTGCTTGCAGCTGTATCCTGGGCGATAGCTACTATTCTTATTAAAGTATTCGGGAAAAGATTTGACCTGTGGGTCCTGACGGGTTATCAGATGCTTTTTGGCGGTCTGTTCCTGCTGTTATTCAGCTTTTTATTCGAGGAACAGACTTTAATTCTCACGCCTGCATCCATCTCCCTTACATTATGGCTTGCAATCATGGCTTCAGTTGTTCAATTCACGATCTGGTTTTACCTCCTTCAAAAAGGAGATCCCGGAAAAACAAGTGCTTTCTTATTTCTCGCACCATTTTTCGGTGTATTTTTTGGATGGTTACTTCTCGAAGAAATACTGTATGTAACAACATTGATTGGAGGCTCCTTCATTCTGTTAGGCATCTTTCTTGTGAACTGGAATGGAAAACAGAATGCTGTTCAGGCAGAACATAAAGCTGCAAAAATAATATGAATGAAGCGACTCAATTATTGATATCTGATTTAATGACCTAACGAAGATGGAAACAATATTGATCGTATTTTCATGAGTAAAAGAAAGCTGAATAAAAATAAAAATGCGCTGATCATCTAAAAAAGAGGATCAGCGCATTTTTATAGATGTATTGCCTTTTCTACACAGTTTTTATTAGAATTACGGTCAGCTTTCTTCTATTGAATGATATCAGCACAAACACTATTTCAAATCTAACACATAGTTTATTTCCATCAGAGAAATTTTTGTACCCTGAATAAATACCTTTTTCTATAGAAACTTTTGATCCTTATCGTTAACCCAATTACATTCAGTTGCCACCTTAAATCATTTTTGCTCCGCTTCCTGAAGTAAGTATCCAGTTAATATCTAAATGCATTTTCAGAACTGAGAGCTTTTTCACCTTACAAAATGTAATATATAATTGACATTATTTAATATTTAGAATAATATAAATGTAGAAGGAGGAGATGATTGTATTTGAAAAACAAAAAAATGAAGGTCGCACGTGTTGAAGCCGATGTTTCTCAGGAAAAGTTAGCAGACCTTGTCGGCGTGACAAGGCAGACCATTAATCTGATCGAAGCTGGAAACTATAACCCGAGTCTGAAATTGTGCATCGCCATATGTAAGGTATTAAATAAAACTTTAGATGATTTATTCTGGGAGGAATGATCAATGAGTGCTGAAAAGTTAATGAAGGAAACTAAATTAACCATTGGTATATCGCTATTTGTCAGCCTGGCCCTATTTATCACCTGGTTTATTCTCGAAACAACGTCGATTTCTTTTACTGACAGCAAAGCCTTCTTAGCCTTGTCACTTATTCCATTCAGTGCAGCACTGGCTTACTTTCTTAAGCTGATGAAAATAAAAAAGAACCCTAAAGTGATTGTATCGGAGACGGATGAGCGCCTTGTAGCGGAGAAGAATCAGGCCGATGCGAAGACACTGAAGCTGCTGCAGGGTGTTTTGTTCTTATCATATCTGGGCTATACATTTATCATGCCTGAAAATGTATTCAACACAATCGGCTGGTGGATGACGTTAAGTGTACTTCTTTTTTCTTTATTCGCTCCATTGGTTTTCCGGCATGTTTTGAAGGAAGCCTGATTTTTTCTTCCCTTTAAGAAACTTCAAGCGCTGTACCATCACATTAAAGTGTTCCTTGTATCAGGCACAACTTTTAGACATTTTTGTTTAACGACTTAAATGAAATTGTGAGTGAATTGATCCAGCGACATATCCACACAGCCATTTAGAAAAAGCCTTCCATGTATTGAATGGAAGGCTGCTGCATTCTTAGATCTAAAAATCAAATTTCCTCAACATCAAACTCTTCTTCTAACTCTGATAGAAACACATTATATTCTGATAAAATTTGATGCAATTCCTGATTGACTACCGTCTTCTCTTCAATCGTCGAGGCTGAATTAAATTGTTGAAAATTATCAATGACTCTTCTTGTGAATTCTTCAAACTCTCTAGATTGATTTTGATTGTTTAATAGAATAGCCAGAACTGATTGTCCGTGTTCTATAAGACTGTTTGTATATTGAGAATTTAAAGTCATAGATTCAACTTCTGCACTGTTTATCAGTTTCTGCTGGTGAACGTCCAGATTCTGCAATTGAGTTCTGTAATGAGTTGTTAAACTTACACTTATTTCTTCATAAAACTTTACTTATTTGTTTAGTTTATTATTTTCCATGATGAAGTAAATAGATACCGGAATAGTAAGTAATACCAGTAAAATTAATATGACTTTTAATTTCAAAAAAACGCTCCTTCCATGTGTATTGAATTTAAAGCGTTCCCTGTTTCAGAGACAACGTCCACACAATTTCGTTGACTTATATAAATGAATTAAATTGTGTGGAAGTTGTGTTCAACACAGGGTCACGGTTTTAACTCTCTCTAGAGTACTAAATATATTAGATGAGTATTTAGAAGAGGATATTATGTTTCATTTAAGGTTTGTACTTAATGAGAAAGCTGGCTTAAACCTTAGGAATGAGCTTTCTCATGGTTTATTAAGCGACTCAAATATTAAGGAGAGTACTGCTGTTTCATTACTTCATATACTATTGATTTTAAAGATGATGGTGGGAATCCCACCATCAAGTTCATAATTTAAAAGGTAAAACAGAATGAGATTAATTAGACGAGGAAATATTTTGAAGTTTTTGACTTATAGCAAAACATTACTCAATTTTGAAAGTTTGAAAAGAAGGAATAAGTATCATTAGACATAAAAAGTGCCGGATCATTCCTCAGTAGTCTACGGAATGATCCGGCACTTTTTATAAATTCAACAACCTAAAAGCACTTCTCAATTAGAGCGGTGCTTCGCATACGTTATTTTATAAATTTATGTCATATATTTATATTTTTTCAAAATCCTATAATTCCCAAACTTAATAAGTGTAAAAACACAAAATACTAATAATCCAATGACAAAAAGAAACCACCACACTGATAAAGATTCATCATTACCCTTTACAGCGTGTAATATTGGTATAAAAATAATCGTATAAACTAAAAAAAGAGATACAGATATTACAGATGCTATTTTATATTTTTTTAGTTTCTGGGTATAGTCAGCATTATCCTTATCTTTTTTTAACTTAATTTTAATTGTGTGCTTTATAAGTTCTTCTTCAGAAATTATTTTATAAGTTAATTGATTAGATAAAATGTACCTTTCTTTATTTATTTTCCTTTCAATCACCCAGTCAACTTCTAAGTCTGTAATAAAATATATAAATTTGATTGAAATAGCATTACCTAACACGGTCACCATTGTTATAAAAGTAAGAAAGGTTGTAAACGTTAATATTACACTAGATATAAAAACTACCGTAGATGAAACACCAGTAATAGCTTCAACAACATAAAAAAACAATAAACAGGCTGGAAGTAGGCTAAATAAAAAAATCGGTGCTACAAAATATGTGACTTTCTGAAAGTCAGTATTTAACCTTTTCTCAAGACCTGTCATATTGTATGAGTCAATTGCAACTTTTATTAAGTAAAGCAATGATGGTAATGAAAATAGGAGCACTAGTCCTTCATTTATAAATTTATTTGCAAGTTCGTTAATTCTGAACGCCTCCAATTAAAAAATTTACTATATTGTCAGTAATTTATATCGGAAGACATTAATATACTTTAAGGCTTTTTTATATTACTGTAAAAATTTTATACTTGCTTTATTTACTCATTAATACGTAACCTATCTTTTATGAACATGATCTGTTATAGGCAGGACCACCGCTTATTAGCACATTTACTTGCTCTTTATAAATGATCCGTACGCTGTCCATTGTTTAGTAGTTATAATTGATTGCGTCATGGTAAAAGCTAAGCATTCCGTTACACCTCCATCGACAGTTCTCTGACCATCTGACCGAGTGAATCTATTAAAGTGTTCCCTGTGCCAGATACAATTCCCATACAATTTCGTTTAATTATATAAATTAAATTGTGAGGGAATTGTGTTCAACACAGGAACAAATTTTAATCTGAAAGACAAAATCCAAAGTATGAACGCTGATCTCGATGTCATCCTTAGACCAACAGACCTTTCTGCAAGTGAACAGGTTTATGCGTTATACGAAAGTCTTAAAGAATACGATATTGAAATCTTTGTTAACAACGTCGGCTTCGGAAACAGCGCGACGGTTGCTGAACAGGATGTACAGCAAACTGAAAAAATGCTTCGCATAAACGTTGAAGCACTCATAACCCTTTCCACATCCACACTTTACGCACACGATTATGCTGATAAAGAAGGCGCACAGCTAATCAACTTATCATCTGATTTAGGCTACAGAATCGTACCAAACGCAGTTACATACGCTGCAAGCAAATTTTACGTCAGCACATTTACAGAAGGACTTGCCCAGGAGTTGCAGGATAAGGGATCGCCACTGAAAGTCAAAATCCTTGCGCCTTCTATGACAGAAACCGAATTTGTTAAAACTGCACGGGAGATTGATGAGTTCAGATACAGTGACAACGTGCAGAAATTCCATACTGCAAAAGAGATGGCTCAGTTTATGCTGGAGCTTTATGATAGTGAGCAGGTTTTGGGGAAGGTAAATAGTGAGAGTTATGAGTTTGAGTTGATGGGGCCGGTTTATCAGTATACTTCGCGGAAGAAGGCGGATTAATTTTTCATATAACATTTAAATGACTTTAACATTAGTGATATAATTATGTTTGTAAAGCTGAAGTAGTTCTTTTTATTCAATTGAATTACCTTTCGTCTTTCTGTTTAGAAGCCTTGTAGCGCGTTATATGATGCGTTACAGGGCTTCGTGTGTTTTTAACTACTTAGAGAGCCTGTTCCCAGTTGAAAATACAACTTCTACACAATTGCGTTGACTTATATAAATCATTTAAATTGTGTGGGGATTGTGTTCAACACAGGGTCACGGTGTAATTTTTTTAATTACATGTATACATTGATTTGTTTATAATACTCATCAATAAGGAGGGCTTTACAAATGACGCTTGGAATTAGGTATCATTTTGATGTTACATATCAACTTGAAAAGCTTAAGGACTATGGAGAATACATTGAAAGTAATTTAAAGCAGGAAATGAATAAAATTGAGGACTCTTTGAAAGAGTTAGATGAAGACGAAGCTGATGAATTTGTAGAATTTTATTATGACGACATTGCACATTTTAGAGATGAATTCCCTAGATTAATGAGAAATTCTCAGTTTACAACTATTTACTCTTTTTTAGAGTCAAAAATGCTAGATCTTTGCGAAAAATATGAACAAGACTTAAAACTTAGTGAAATTACCGGTAAGGGGATAGTCAAAGCTCAAATCTACTTAAAAAAAGTAATCAAAATTGATTTTCCAGATCACGCTAAAGAATGGCAGTACATAAAAAAATCAAATAAGGTAAGAAACTGTATTGTTCATGCTAATGGTGATGTTTCTAAATTATCCGAGTCTGATCAACGTAAATTAATTAATGTTGTTAATGATTTGGAGCATATATCAATTAACAAACAGAGACATCTTATTTTAGATGAAAAATTTTGTTTTAATTTCATTAATATTACAGAAAACTTTTTAGAAACAATATTTAAATCTGTAAAAAAATAAATCAATCCCCTGCCTGCATTGTAGCAGTGGACATATTTTATTTAAAAACTCCCTGTCCTAGATACACTTATGAATATTTACTACAAATCACATTATATTCAAGAGTCATATAGAATAATTGGTTTTACACTTCTGAATATACATTTTTAGTGAATGTTCAAAATCGTTTTCAGGACAGGGATAATTTTTTTTTCGCGTTTTGTAAAATGTTATTAAACTTTAAAGCACATATCCTGTAAACCCAAGGTGTCCTGTTGAATTATATGCGCTTTGATCATCTAAAAGATCTTTATATATAATTTCATCTCTTACATCCATTTTACTATATAAGAAAGCATCAAAAACATACCTCTTTTTTTCAAAATCTTTTTCTTGCAATAAACTGTCTGGTAAGCTTGAATATTTAATTAACCCTGTAAAATACTCTTCACCAATAGGATGCTCATGATCAACTATTAAATATTGAGCGATTTTTTCAAACTCATAACCTCTAGCTTGAATACCTATTCTTAAGATAGTTTTGTTCATATTCTCTAGGTTCTTTTTTATTTCTCGTACGACATTCATAAGGCGTTCATTGTAATTTTCAATTATTTCTTTCTCTATGTCCAAATCATTCATTTTTAATGAAGATCTAAAAGCACTCTCTAGATAACGAATCCAATATTCATACCCTCCATTAAGGACACCAATCCGTTTTTTATTTTCATCTTTAAGTATTTTTAAATCCTCAAAAATATCACTGTTATTTAGAATTATAGGCATATCTTTGTACTGAGAATCTAAGGTAAACGTAATTTCAGAAACTTTCTTATTAAGCGACACCAAAGTTTGGTATCTTTCTGAAATGAATTCGTTTAACTCCAATAAATTAATTCCTAAAATTTCACTGGGCTCATAACCTGGGGAGTCACTATATACTTGAATAATAAAATCATTTTCACCGCTTATATCAAAAGCAGGCCAACTTGCATAAAATTTTTGATTGATTTTGCTTTTAAGTCCATCTACCCCTTTGCGTAAATCAGTAGGATGCATTCCAAATGCAGCTCTTAGATGTTTAAAATATACATCATCTTTCACTGTTTTATTAAAGATTGAACTTGTTTCTTCAAAAGGGTATTCAACTTTAGTTGCACCTATATTAATTTTACTAAGAATACCATGTAGTAACTTAATTGACATATGGATTTGGTCTATCACAATAATATATTGCAATAAAGACAACGAGTTTTTATGATTATAACCTACTCCTGCTAATTCAATATCTAAATTCTTTGTTCCTTCCACGCCTACTGAAATCCAATCCATAGCCGAATACACAGCGTTCATTTGATTGGTATTGTCCATATTTTCACAAATTATATTGAACTTTCTGTTTGAATTAACGGTATCTCTAAAATTGTCAATCAAATTTGAATCTAACTCTAAGTCCTGCATTGTAATTGTCGATTTCATTTTTCCCCCTCCTTAAACCATATTCTTCATTCTCTCACTTTTATAGAAATTATTACCTATATTACAAGTTATTATAACGAAAAAATTAAAACATTAAAAATACTATGACTTTCCACTAATTTCGAAACAGAGTTTCAACTCTCTGTCCCTATCCTGTAACTAAATACTCAGTTTCGAGATATTAGTTCTGTCACTAATAATAATTGCTCCAAAAAATTACTGGGGTAGATTGATAAGTAAATAACTGCTACACATTAAAAAGAAAAGCCTCTCAAGAGTTTTTACTCTTGAGAGGCTTTAAACGATTTTTTGAAAAACCCTCTGTCCTAAACGTCCTTATGAATATTCACTACAAATCAGTTAAAATTCAGGGGTTTTATAGAATCACTGGTTTAATAGTTTTCACTATACATTTGTAGTGAATGTTCAAAGTCGTTTTCATGACAGGGGTAACTTTTTAAAAAATTATAGGGTATACACTTTTAAGATTCTAGTAAGAAGCATAAAGCCTTTTAACCAATAAACATTTTGATTAACCTAATGAAACACAATTTGAGCCTCTTAAATTTTGATCAATAATATTTCTTTGTCGTTTCTATTATAATGATGATAACAAAAAAGAATAAACATTTCTTTCATAATAGAAGAACTCCCTCTCACTAAGTGAGAAGGAGTTCTTAACTGAGGGCTGATGACTTACATCATGCCGCCCATACCACCCATATCAGGCATGCCGCCGCCTTCATTCTCTTCTGGAATGTCAGCTACAACAGCTTCTGTTGTCAAGAACATAGCTGCTACAGACGCAGCGTTTTGAAGTGCTGAGCGTGTTACCTTAGTTGGATCCACGATACCAGCTTCGATCATGTTAACCCATTCGCCGTTAGCAGCGTTAAAGCCTACGCCGACTTCTTCTTTCTTCAGGCGGTCAACGATGATTGAGCCTTCAAGGCCTGCGTTGTGTGCGATCTGACGGATTGGCTCTTCAAGTGCGCGAAGCACGATATTGATACCAGTTGCCACGTCATCTTCTGCTTCTACTGCAGCGACTTTGTTGTATACGTTCACTAGCGCTGTACCACCGCCAGATACGATACCTTCTTCAACAGCTGCACGCGTTGAGTTCAGGGCATCTTCAATGCGGAGTTTGCGCTCTTTCAGTTCAGTTTCAGTTGCAGCACCAACTTTGATGACTGCTACGCCACCTGCAAGCTTTGCAAGGCGTTCCTGAAGTTTTTCTTTATCAAATTCAGAAGTTGATTCTTCGATTTGAGCACGGATTTGTGCAACGCGTCCGCCGATTTGTTCAGCGTTTCCTGCGCCTTCAACAACCGTTGTGTTTTCTTTCGTTACAACAACTTTCGCTGCGCGTCCAAGCTGTGAAATGTTTGCAGACTTCAGATCAAGTCCAAGGTCTTCAGTGATCACTTCACCGCCAGTCAGGATTGACAGGTCTTCAAGCATTGCTTTACGACGGTCGCCGAATCCTGGTGCTTTAACAGCTACTGCGTTGAACGTTCCGCGAAGCTTGTTCACAACAAGTGTTGCAAGTGCTTCACCTTCAACGTCTTCAGCAACGATTAGAAGCGGCTTGTTCTGCTGGACAACCTGCTCAAGCACAGGAAGTACTTCCTGAATGCTGCCAATCTTCTTGTCAGTGATCAGGATATATGGATTTTCAAGTACTGCTTCCATTTTGTCAGAATCAGTGACCATGTATGGTGATGCATATCCGCGGTCGAACTGCATACCTTCTACAACGTCAAGCTCTGTTGTGAACCCTTTTGATTCTTCGATTGTAATAACGCCGTCGTTACCAACGCGCTCCATAGCTTCAGCGATCAGCTGGCCAACTTCTTCGTCAGCTGCTGAAATTGCTGCAACCTGTGCGATTGAATCTTTGCCTTCGATTGGCTTAGAGATTGCTTTTAATTCTTCAAGTGCAGACTGAACCGCTTTTTCGATACCCTTACGTACGCCAACAGGGTTAGCACCTGCAGTTACGTTTTTCAGACCTTCACGGATCATTGCCTGTGCAAGAACCGTTGCAGTTGTTGTACCGTCACCAGCGATTTCATTTGTCTTGCTCGCTACTTCAGCGACAAGCTTAGCACCCATGTTTTCAAATGCATCTTCAAGCTCGATTTCTTTTGCAATTGTTACACCGTCATTTGTAATCAGCGGTGAGCCGAATTTCTTTTCAAGAACAACGTTACGTCCTTTTGGTCCAAGTGTTACCTTTACTGCATCAGCAAGCTGATCAACACCGCGAAGCATTGAGCGGCGAGCTTCTTCACTAAATTTAATTTCTTTAGCCATTTGTAAGGTTCCTCCCAGAATGTAATATGGTTTTAAATCTTATGTTTTTAAATAATTGAATTAGTTTACGACAGCCAGAATATCGCTTTCACGAAGGATAAGGTATTCTGTGCCCTGGTATTTCACTTCTGTTCCAGCGTACTTAGAGAAAAGGATACGGTCATCAACAGATACTTCAAGCTCAACACGCTCACCGTTTTCAAGCACACGTCCTGTACCTACGGCAACGATCTTACCTTCCTGCGGCTTTTCTTTCGCACTATCCGGAAGTACAATCCCGCTTGACGTTTTATCCTCAGACTCTACCAGCTCAATTACTACGCGATCACCTAATGGTTTTAACAAGTGAAACAACCTCCTTGAATTATGTTCATTCGTTTATTAGCACTCTTCACATATGAGTGCTAACACAAGTATTAGTTTAAATAATTTGAGATGGTTTTGCAAGTATCTTGGACTTAAATTTTTCTAAAAGTTTGATCACTGGAACCGCTGCTTCTTTCCGTGGGGGACTGCGCTTTCCTGCCCCCGGCCGGTGAGCTTCCTCAGGCTTCGCCTTGCGGGATCTCACCTGTCCTTTCCCGGGGCGGGAGTCTCCGTCCCCCACTGCAAGAAGCAGCTAAATTGGGTAAATTTATTATGTAATTTCAAAAGATATTTAAAAGCAACGTATTCCTCCTCTTGATAGGCAGATCTGTTTAATCGAATTTTGTGACGCACTACTCAGCCGGATGACCCTTGGAGCAGAGGGCGAAGACTCCTGCGGCATAGAAGCGACAGCTGAGACCCCGCAGAGCGTAGCTCGAGGAGGCTCAGCGCGCGGCCGCGGAAAGCGAAGCCCTCTGCGGAAAGGGTCACCCGGCGTATTAAAAACACCACAATGTCTACCCTATTCACAAAATGTCTACTTAATACGTCTGACATCGTAGCTATCAATTGAAGGCGCTGTAGTTCAATAGTAGAATAAACAGAACGAATCTATTTCAAAGGAGTATGATTGTGAACCGCACCTTTCTCATTATATTAATCACATACGTAGCTATGCAGCTTTCCACATTTATCGCTGTACCACTCGCACTATTTATCAGCGGAATGGTCAGTGACAGTGAACCTGCCGTGCTGCTGTATTCAATATCGGGCTACTGGATCTTTATCAGCTTTACGATTGCACTGATTGTGATTTTACTGATCATGAATAAAAATAAAGGCGTCATGGATCTGCCGGGTAAAAAGGCAAGTCCAGGGATGGCGGCGCTGTGGTCATTTATCGGGATCTTCCTGGCATTCTTCAGTCAGGCGATTGCAGTCGGCATTGAGTCGCTGATCGGAATTGATCCGGGATCACAGAATACAGCTGACATCATCAGCCTGCTGTCATACGTCCCGCTCGCAGCTGTAGCGGTTGCGGTGATTGGACCAATTTTAGAGGAAATTGTGTTCCGTGGCGTAATCTTCGGCTGGTTCTATCGTAAATATAATTTCTTTATCTCAGGGCTGATCAGTGCGCTGATCTTTGCGGTGATTCACTTCGACTTCACCCATATCCTGATTTATGCGGCAATGGGCTATGCATTCGCGTTCCTTTATGCATATACTAAACGAATCATCGTACCAATCATCGCGCATATGGCAATCAACACATTTGTCGTGATGACGCAGTTCTTCTTTGCTGATGAAATTCAGCGGATCATTGAAATGAATGAAGCAGTCTTCGTACTGTGGCGCTTTGCAATAGGAGGAATTTTGTAAATGAAATCTCCATTAGGACACGGTATCTTCTATCTGATACTTGGGGTATTCTTCGTCTACTTCGCTGTCAACAGCGTAAACGAAAACGGCTGGGGCTTCTTCGCTTATCTGTTTGTTGCATTCGCAACGTATGATATCGGGGCTGGTTTGAGGCTGATTGGACTCCACTTTAAGATTAAGAAGCATATGAATGAGAAGAAGTAGCGGCTGAGGTCGCTGCTTTTTTGTTTGTGGATGATGCGGGGTCGTGTCTCGGGCATAGGTACAATTACACTTTTCTACGAACGACCCTGTTTTTTCTAAGAAGGTCACCGTTTTTTCTCCGAACATGGCTGCTCGTTCTAAGGACCGTAATGGTTTTTCTAAGAACATCACTCATCTTTCTACGAACCTCCCCAACCCACACCCACACAAAAAAGAAAACAGCCGGAATCACTCCCCGCTGTTCTCCTTCATTGCTTCTTTTTTCGCAAGTTCGCGGTCGATCCGCTCCCTGCGTTCTTTTTCCTCTAGCTCAAGCTGTTCGGCTTCAGCTTTTTGTGCTTTTTTATAGCCGATTTTCGCAATCCACAAGCTGATTTCGTATAGTAAAATCAGCGGTACGGTTACGATCATGTGTGAGAAAATGTCTGGCGGCGTCACAAAGGCTGCGACGACGAGCAGGCCGAAGTATGCGTACTTACGGATGCTTGCCAGAAACATTGGTGTGACGATTCCAAGTCTTGTGACGAATAACATGATCACCGGCAGCTGGAATAAGAAGCCGAACGGGATAGTCATTTGAAATAAGAACTGGAAGAATTCGTTGATTCCGATAACCTGCTCGATCTCAAGATTGTTCGACAGGTTCATCATGAAGCGGACAACGAATGGGAATAAAATAAAATATGCGAACGCAAGGCCTGCTAAAAACAGGATAACGGATGCCGGAATGTAACTGAGGGTTACTTTCCGTTCTCTGTCATGCAGGCCCGGACTGATAAATGCCCAAAGCTGGTAGAGTATTACTGGTGCCGTCATGATCAACGCAGTGAACATGATAATCTGGAAATAGATCTTTACAGGATCCGTTACCCGGAATGCATTCAATGTCATCGATGCTGCTTCGTCTGAAGACTGGAGGAATTTCATGAGCGGTTCTGCTAAGAAAAAGCCTCCTACCATCGAAATGACAAAGAAAACGACTACAATGATGAGTCGTTTTCTTATTTCACCTATATGTTCATGGACGGTCATATCTTGCTGGTTCATATGGCCACCATCCCGTAATTATTGCTGTTTTTCGTCTTTCTTAGCCGGCTTTACATCGTCATCATCATCTGCAAGTCCTTTTGTTGCATCCTTGAATTCACGAAGGGTGCTGCCTGCTGCTTTCCCAAGCTCCGGCAGTTTTTTAGGACCAAAAATTAATAATGCAACGACTGCAATCACGGCAAGGCTGATTCCACCTGGTAACATGATGCGTGCACCTCCTCTTTCTTCCTATATCATAAATTAAATTAAGCTTTTTGGCTATTCTATATTTCTTCTAATTGTGACGTTTCTACGTCATCTGTTCCATAATTCTTCAGGAAATAAATGAGTGACTGAAGCTCGACAGCAAGATCAATATGATGGATTCTCATATGCTCAGGCACAGAGAGTCTGGCAGGTGTGAAATTCAGAATTC
The DNA here is from genome assembly GCF_044383825.1 of Jeotgalibacillus sp. JSM ZJ347. NCBI lineage: Bacteria > Bacillati > Bacillota > Bacilli > Caryophanales > Caryophanaceae > Jeotgalibacillus > Jeotgalibacillus sp. JSM ZJ347. The sequence continues at coordinate 109,865 of NZ_JBISEN010000005.1, forward strand.
CCTTTACCTTCAGATCGATCAATCGGTCGGTGATTCCCTGTGCAGGACCAGCCGGCACAGTGAGGATTGCGACTTCAATGTTGCTCTCCTTCACTCTTTCCTCAAGATCATTCATTGCATACACAGGTACTTCTCCAATTGAAGTGCCCGCTTTTTTCGGATCCGCGTCAAACGCCATTTCAATCTTTGTATTATTGTTTTTCAGGAAATTATAATGTAAAAACGCAGTACCTAAGTTTCCGACACCAATCAGCACAACTTTTGTCGTCTCGTCCTGATCAAGTGTTTTACGGAAAAAGGACAGCAGGTATTCTACATTATACCCATAACCCTTTTTGCCAAGTGCACCAAAATAAGAAAAATCACGTCTGATCGTTGCTGAATCCACCTTTACAGCATCGCTCAGCTCTTTCGAAGAAACACGCTGCTTTCCTGATGAATGCAGGTTCTTCAGAAAACGGTAGTAAAGCGGAAGCCGCTTCGCCGTTGCCTGAGGAATCTTCATTTGTTCCTGACTCATTCCTGTACTCCCCCTAAATCCAACAGTGCGCCTGGCACCGCATGTAAAGTGAAGCTGTGAACGCTTCCAAATCTATATTTTGTTAATGGTTCTATAACGCGGATGATCTACGTGCAGGACTGCGCTTTCCGCGGCCGGACAGTGAGCCTCCTCAATGCTACGCATTTCCGGGGTCTCACTTGTCCTTTCCCGCCGCAGGAGTCTCCGTCCGGGACGAAGATCATCCGCTGAGTGAGTATATCTAACATCGTTTAGATTTACTCTCTCATTTATCAAACTATAAAATAGTACTTTGTTGTAAAGTTATCCTTCTTACCAAAGCGTTGAGCGTAGCGTAAGGCGGCGACTCCGGGACGATTAGTTGGAAGCTGAGACCCCACAGCCGTAGGCGAGGAGGCTCAGCAACAACCGTCCGGAAAGCGTCCGCCTGAAGCGCAGCGAAACAACCATTTATATAAGAACAATCTTTCACAACAAATTCCTTTTAAATACATTCCAAGTCCCTATTGTATCATACACCATTAAGGTATCCGCTTGCAAAGTATGCAAGTTTTTTCACAATGACAGTTCGTTGCTTATCATAACGCTGTTACGATACACTTAGATAGGAAGAAAAATGAGGTGAGCGAATGATTTTACTACAGGTCAATAATCTCTCCAAGTCGTTTGGCGCAGAAGAGATTATTGCTAATATAAAGCTTGAAGTTCAGACCAAGGACCGGATCGCACTTGTCGGCCGTAACGGTGCCGGGAAGTCTACCCTTTTAAAAATTATTGCCGGTCAGCTTTCGCATGACGACGGCGATATTAATAAACCAAAAGGCGTGTCGATCGGGTACCTTGAACAGCACAGCGGACTTGAATCTGAGCTGTCGATCTGGGAAGAAATGATGACTGTATTTGATTACTTAAAAGACATGGAAAAACGCCTGCGTGAAGCCGAGCAGCAGATGGCAGATCCGGACGTGTATGAAAATGAGGAACGCTATAACCGTCTGGTGACCGAATACGATGAGCTGCAGGTACAGTTCAAAGACGCCGGCGGGTATCAGTATGAAGCGGATATCAGAACCGTGCTTCACGGGCTGCGCTTCCAGTCGTTTGATTACGATACACCGATCTCAACGTTAAGCGGTGGTCAGAAAACGCGTCTTGCTTTGGGTAAATTACTTTTAACCAAGCCTGACGTCATGATCCTCGATGAGCCGACCAACCACCTGGACATTGATACACTCAGCTGGCTGGAGTCTTATCTGCAGGGTTACCCGGGCGCGATTTTAATCGTCTCACACGACCGCTACTTTTTAGATAAAATCGTCAATCAGGTTGTGGAGATCTCACGTAAGCGTTCAAAGAAATTCCACGGCAACTACAGCCGTTATCTGGATCAGAAGGCGCTTGATTATGAGCGTGAGATGAAGGAATTTGAGAAGCAACAGGAAGAGATCGCGAAGATGGAAGACTTTGTCGCGCGGAACCTGGCGCGGGCTTCGACAACGAAAATGGCACAGAGCCGCCGTAAAAAGCTACAAAAGATGGACAGGATGGACCGTCCAAAAGGCGATGAGAAATCAGCAAGCTTCGGCTTCTCGATTGACCGTCAGAGCGGGAATGACGTCCTTAAGCTGCAGGATCTCTCTGTCGGCTATGATGCCCCCGTTTCAAGTAACATCAACGCAGCGATCACACGGGAAGACAGCATTGCGCTGATCGGACCAAACGGCGTTGGGAAGTCTACCCTTTTAAAAACGATTGTTAAAAGAATTCCTGCGCTTGCGGGTCAGATTCAATACGGATCGAATGTCAGCATCGGCTACTACGACCAGCAGCAGGCAGAACTGCATTCGAATAAAACGGTGCTGAATGAACTGTGGGATGACTATCCGATGAAAAATGAAAAGGATATCCGTACGGTGCTTGGTAACTTCCTCTTTTCAGGGGATGACGTGCTGAAGCCGGTTTCTACACTAAGCGGTGGCGAGAAAGCTCGTCTTGCGCTCGCAAAGCTGATGATGCAGAAATCGAATCTGCTGATTTTAGATGAGCCGACTAACCACCTGGATCTCGATAGTAAAGAGATTTTGGAGAATGCGCTGATCGATTATCCGGGCACGATTCTGTTTGTATCGCACGACCGCTATTTTATCAACAGGCTTGCGACAAAGGTGCTTGAGCTATCGCCTGATGGCAGCACAGAGTATCTTGGCGACTATGATTATTATATGGAAAAGCTGAGTGAACAGGCTGAGCTTGCGGCGATTGAAGAACGCGAGCGCCTTGAGAAAGCGCCAGCCGCTGAAAAAGCTACTGACAAATCATCTTTTGCGCTTGATAAGGAAAAACAGAAGGCTGAACGAAAGAAACGCAGGCGTCTTGAGGAAATTGAGCTGCTGATTACAGAGCTTGAAGGTACGATTGAAGAGCATGAAAATCTGCTGTGTGATCCGGAGATTTTCCAGGATCATGAGCGCGTGATGGAATCCAACCAGGCCATTGATCAGGCAAAAGCTGAGATGGATCAGCTGCTTGAGGAGTGGGCTGAATTGGAAGAAGAATTGAGTGAGTGAGTGTTTTGTGCAGGAATCCTTTTGGGGTTCCTGTTTTTTGTTTGTTGGGTTTGTGGTTCAGGAGATTACAGCGGGTGTTCCGGAGATTTGGCTGATGGTCCGAAAGATTATCGCGGGTGTTCAGAACATTTCGCCGGTGGTACCGGAAATTGTATCATTTAGCCCACCCCACTCCTCACCTGATTTTACAGTTTTGGCGTTTGGCTGGCCGGGTTCATGGAAAAATAAGTCATGTTTTTAGAAAAACAATCAAGGTCCCCAGAACAAACAGCCATGTCCGTAGAAAAAACAGGTACCTTCTTAGAAAAACCAAGGTGGTTCGTAGAAAAGTGTAATTTGACCTATCCGCCTGTCCCGCACGATCACTCTAAAATCCAGCAGCACATTTCACAAACTCAAACTACTCCCCACCCAAATTCTCACCGATTCCCACGTATCCTCCCCCATTCTTCCATATCCGAAATATCAGGCAATTGTGAATAACTTTTCGCTTATATTTGTGTGAAAATTGCAAATCAAATATGTACAGAATGTGAACGCAGTGTGACAGAACGATTACAATGCACAGACTTATACACACTGCGCACAGCGTTTTCATGCTTTTCAACAGAGTTATACACATTACCCACAGCTTTGTACACAATTATTAACATTATCCACATTAAACGACACGCCGAGTTATATACAAGATTTTTCACACTTATGCACAGCTTATCCACAGAAAAACTCAGCTTTTTCACAGCTGAGTTTCGCTTCTCATTGATTTTGTTCCCCTTGCCCAGAAGATCATTGGAATTAAAATAAGAGACAATAGCCCTCCGCCCAGTGACAAAACGAAAAAGCTTGTAGCACAGACGACCATTCCTGACAGTGCACCACCAGCCGCTCCTGATAATGCAATGAAGACATCGACTGACCCTTGTGTTTTTGCACGTACCGAAAGATGTGTAGCATCTATGATCGTTGCTGTCCCGCTGATCAGTCCGAAGTTCCACCCGAGTCCAAGCAGCATCAATGCGACAATCATTCCTGCAAGTGATTCTCCAGGTGCTAGTGCGCCTACTACGCCAGCTGCAAGCAGCGTTATTCCTGATGCTGACGCCATGAATGTCCTCCCCAGCTTATCAACTAGTACACCTGTAATTAATGACGGGAGATACATCGCTGCGATATGAAGGCCGATTACTAATCCGACCGCACTCAGCGCGTGACCGTGATGTCCCATATGAACCGGCGTCATTGTCATGACAGCGACCATAACGATCTGCGTGAGCACCATCACTACCGCCCCAGTAATTACGCCTCTTCTTTTCAGACCGGACACATCAAACGTTTCGATAGGTGCTGTTTCTTCTTTTGAAGCTTCAGACAGTCCACGTGCGATGATCAGCGGGTCAGGCTTTAGCATGATAAATAACACCAGTCCAGCTGCAATGTAAGCTGCAGCCGCTAATACGAACGGTCCTCCAAGCGCCGGGACACCAATAGATTCAGCAAACCTCCCCATAACACCGACCAGGTTCGGTCCGGCTACTGCACCAAACGTTGTGGCAACCATTGCAATACTGACAGCTGTTGCGCGCTGTTTATCATTGGCCAGATCCGTCCCTGCATAACGCGCCTGAAGATTAGATGCAGTTCCTGCCCCGTAAATCAGCAATGAAATCAATAGCAGCGCGACACTATCCCAGACTGCCGCCCCGACAACACCAAGCGCACCTAAACCGCCAGTAACAAATCCGGCTCCGAGTCCAATCCGCCTTCCCGCTTTTTGAGACAGCCTTCCGACTAAAAGCGCCGCTCCTGCAGAACCAAGCGTAAACAGCGCAACAGGAAGCCCCGCATAGCTGTCTGTACCAAGCATATCCTGAGCAAGCAGCGCGCCAACTGTAATACCGGCAGCAAGCCCCGCTCCACCAAAGATCTGTGACAGTACAACCACCCACAGCGTTCTTTTATAAAGCTGGGTACGCTTTTCTTCACTGTCTATGTATACTTGAATGTCTTGTTCCATGACTTACATCTCCGTTTCATCCACTATTACTTGTATTGTACGCCTGGGGGTTTATTAGCACAATCCGAAAATACTGATGATCATTTTAATCAACAACGTTTAAATAAATTTTCTTATGTAAAATTTAAAAAAGCTTGAACCTTACGTAACGTGAGGTTTTATAATAATCGTAAAGGAATTAATAGGTAAGGATGGTTATGATATGTATTCAATCGGTCAACTCGCTAAGATCAGTAACATAACTGTGAGAACGCTAAGATATTACGATGAAATAGGATTATTAAAACCCAGTTCCAAAACAAGTGGAGGGCACCGGCTATATACAGATCAGGACATCACAAGGCTGCATCATATTATTACTCTGAAAGACCTTGGACTTGAACTCGAATCGATTAATGAAGTCATCAAAAATAAGCAAAGTAATTTAAGAGAAACATTGAATCTTCGTTTGGAGAAGATCAAGTTTGAATGTGAACAGTTAACCAGGGCTGAGCAGTCAATCCATTCTATTTTAGAGTTAATGTCCCTTGATCATATCAGTAATTGGGAGGATATTTTTTATACTTTCAATAACTATCCTGCTTCAAAAATAGAATTAGAAGAAATCTGGCGGCTTCATTTTACTCTGAAAGAACAACAGACACTTTCTCTCCTTCCCTCTTTTGGAGATGGAAGTGAACTGACACAAAAATGGATCTCACTTGTGAATGATATACATAAGAATATCGAAGAAAGTACTCAAGGGGAAAATGCCAGAGATTTAGCAGAGAGATGGATCAGTCTAGTTGAGGAAATGTTTAAAGGTGATCACGAACTGGCTCAAAAAACCTGGCAACTGACCAATTCAGGAAACGAAAGCTTAGGTTTTTATCAATTTGATCAAGAAGTAGTAAAGTTTATAGAAGACGCAATCAATTATCATTTTATAAATAACAGAGGTGAAATATGAGGAAAATTGCATTTTTAGATATTATTTTTTACGTCGCAATTCCTTATTTTCTATGGACTTATGGCAGAGATCCTCTAGGAGACTACTATGCGATGCTTCTTTCCACAGTTCCGGGTTTTGCCTATACCATTTATCGATTTATCGTACAAAAACAATTTAATATGATGGGTCTCTTTATCATCGGTTCACTGATCATCTCAACATCTGTCAATATCCTTTCTTCAAATGCAGAAAATATGCTCTGGAATCAGGTGTATTTAGGATATTTATTTGCATCAGTTTATCTACTATCAATGATCTTCAAAAGACCATTAGCCCTCACTTTTGCAATAGATTTTGCTTTTTTGCAAGGATATCCGAGAGAAAATAGCAAAACACTCTATTCTACTCAAGGGATCTTTATGTGGTTTCAACTGTTAACCCTCTTATTTTTCTTACGTGGATTATTTCAGAACACTTTTAAAGCATGGCTAATATCGAATTACGGGGTAAATGGATATGATCAAATGCTGATCTATCTTAGCATAAGTGGATGGATTTTCAACGGTCTGATATTTGCAGGATTTATCTTCATCAGCTCGAAAATTTACAACTTTCTTGAGGGAAATGATTTTCAGTTCCCTGTTAATCATCCAGAATGATGAAGCCCTTTTCATATCTAAACAAAAAACACTTGGATGTTAATTACAATCCAAGTGTTTTCCATTTAATCAGAGTTAAAAAGGCTGCCTCACCTTTACAACATCAACCCCGGATTCGCATTCAAATCCAAAGCAGATCTCTTCCCCTGTTCATACATCACTGTCCCGGCAGCAGCAATCATCGCAGCATTATCCGTACAAAGCGACAGCGGTGGAATAATCAGCTCAAGGTCCTCTCTCTCGCCAAACATTTCTGTCAGACGCGCGCGTAATCCTTTATTGGCAGCAACACCGCCTGCAAGCAGCAGCTGCTTCACGCCATACTCTTCAACCGCACGCTTCGTTTTCTCGGTCAGCACTTCTACTACACTTTCCTGAAAGCTTGCAGCAAGTTCCTTTACGTCAATTTCCTCACCGCGCTGCTCAGCATTATGAAGCGTATTAATCACCGCAGACTTTAATCCGCTGAAGCTGAAATCATAAGACCCTTCTTCAAGCCACGCTCTCGGCAGTTTCACTGAAGGCGTTCCCTCATGCGCTAACTTATCAATATGCGGTCCACCAGGATAAGGCAGTCCAAGCGTTCTCGCCACTTTATCATACGCCTCACCCGCAGCATCATCACGCGTCTCACCAATCACTTCAAAAGAACCGTGTTCCTTCATTAATACAAGCTCAGTATGACCACCTGACACAACAAGTGATAATAGCGGAAACTGCATTTCTTCTATTAAACGGTTGGCATAAATGTGCCCTGCAATATGATGCACACCGATTAATGGCTTCTGGTGAGCAAATGCAATTGCCTTTGCTGCATTTACACCGATAATGAGTGCCCCAACAAGCCCTGGCCCCTGAGTTACTGCAATCGCATCAATCTCATCCATCGTAACTTCAGCCTGCTCAAGCGCTTCTTCTACCACAATTGTCATCTGCTCAACGTGGTGGCGTGAAGCAATCTCAGGTACCACACCGCCAAAACGCTTATGACTTTCAATCTGCGAAGCCACTACATTCGAAACAATCTCCGTTCCATTTTTCACAATAGATGCAGCAGTCTCATCACAGCTCGTCTCAATACCTAAAATTAGTGTCTCACTGCTCATTTAACTTCACCCACATGACTAATGCATCCTCTCCATTATCTGAATAATAATTTTTCCTGATTCCGCCTTTTAAGAAACCAAGCTTCTCATAAAGCGACTGTGCAATATAATTACTGACTCTGACCTCAAGCGTCATCATCTTTACCCCTTCATCGCGCAGCATATCCATGACTTTTACCATCAGCTTTTCACCAAGCTTTCTGCCCCGGAGCTCAGGTACAACCGCCACATTCGTAATGTGCGCCTCATCCATCACAAGCCACAGCCCGCAATAGCCAACAACCGTACCATCCACCTCAAGCAGCAGATACTTCGCAAACTGATTAATCGTCATCTCATTTTCAAATGCTTCACGGCTCCACGGAGCACTAAATGACGCATTCTCAACCGCAAGCACATCATCAATATCCCCATATTTCATCCAGCGAAAGCGGATCTCATCCATTCTTTTTTTCCTGCTCTTTCAGCCAGTTTGCCTCCGCTTCTGCAAGACGGATATAATTCGGCACAAAACCATGCGCATCCTCATCCGGCAATCCTTCAGCATGCTTCGCCATCACAGCCGCACGCGGATACCCTTCATCATCTGACACACGGTAAGCACGTTCACCAAGAACCAATTGAATCTCTTCCCAAAACACATCAACATCAGCGCCCGTGAACAACACCTTCTCTTCCCGCACAGCTAAATGTTCAAGCCACTCACTCATCGCCAGATTGCAATCCTCTACAAGCGTCTCCCAGCCATCACGGTATTCATAAAGCCCTGTATACACATTACCTCTTCTCGCATTCATCAGCGGTACAACGATTCCATCAAAATACTTACCAGGCCATGCCAGACTCAGCAGACTCGACACACCAACAATCGGAATCTTCAAAGACCATGCAAGCGTCTTTGCAAGCGTCACACCAATTCTGACACCCGTATAAGACCCGGGCCCCTTAGCCACAACAATCCGGTCAAGCGAAGCAGGTGCCACATCAAGTGATCCGAGCAGTTCTTCAACCGCACTCATCGCCTGAAGCGAATGATTTCTCTTTATATTAATCAGCTTCTCACCCATCACCGCCCCATCCTTCATAACAGCAAGCGACAGCGGCTGATTCGACGTATCAATTGCAAGTACCATCATCCTAAAATCTCCTCACATAACGATTCATAACGTCCGCCCCTCGGCACAAGCTCAAACCTTCTCGACACCTCACCCACATAATAGATAGACATCTCAAGCCTCTCCTCAGGCAGCTGATCCGCAATCAAATGCGCCCACTCAACCACACAAACGCCATCGCCATTAAAATACTCATCAAACCCAAGGTCCTCAAACTCATCCTCCACACGATACACATCCATATGGTAAAGCGGCAGCCTCCCCTGGTATTCCTTCATAATCGTAAACGTCGGACTATTCACCGTACGTTTTATCTCAAGACCCTTCGCGAGCCCTTTTGTAAATGTGGTCTTCCCCGCACCAAGGTCACCCTCAAGTGTCAGGACATCTCCAGCTGATAAAAGCGCACCAAGCTTTTCCGCAAAAGCAGACGTCTCTTCAGATGAAGAAGAACTCCATTCATATGTTTTCAATCCATTCACCCCGTTGTGCTATAAAATTAATAACATTGTGTAGGTTATAAGCAGATGTAAAAACCAATCTCAGCAGTTGATCTATGTTTCCGGTCAGAGACTCCTGCGGCGGGAAAGGACATGTGAGACTCTGGAAATACGTAGCATTGAGGAGGCTCACTGTCCGGCCGCGGAAAGCGCAGTCCTCCACGGAAATCAACAGCAGTTATTGCACAATCCTTTTAAAACCTAAACTTTATCAATAAAAAAGACTCACCCACACGGAGTCAGTCTGTCAGTTTCATCTATCATCAATAGTTTACACGAAAAAGTGTCTTCTTTAAACAAAAAAATAACCATGACCAGTGTCATGGAAACTTAAATGGCGGTCCCGACCGGGATCGAACCGGCGATCTCCTGCGTGACAGGCAGGCATGTTAACCGCTACACCAC
>NZ_JBISEN010000006.1:0-87331 GCF_044383825.1 Jeotgalibacillus sp. JSM ZJ347
CGCCTGAAGCTAGACACTTCGAAAAGCTGAAGGCGCTCGTTCAGCTCCGACAGGCATAAGACGCGCAGCGGAAAACGAGTGAACTTCCCCGTTTACCGATGTGTGGCTTATGACCCGAGGAGCTAGCGCCTGAAGCTAGACACTTCGAAAAGCTGAAGGCGCTCGTTCAGCTCCGACAGGCATAAGACGCGCAGCGGAAAACGGGTAGTTCCCCCGTTTACCGATGCGTCGCTTATGACCCGAGGAGTTAGCGCCTGAAGCTAGACACAAAAAAGCCTTCTATCATCATAGATAAGAAGGCTTTAGACAACTAAGCTTCTTATCTTCCCTGCACAATTGCAGGATGGATTTAGCACCTTTTCACTTTTGTGAAGGTTGCTGAGGTTTCTACGGGCCTGTTCCCTCCGCCTCTCTTGATAAGAATCCACGCTATTCAATTAATTATGACAACTTTACAAGAAACATTGCTGTTGTGTCAATAGGAGTGACGGATAAAATGCATATACAGGTAAACAAAAAAGACTGAGCATGTCTCAGTCTTCTTAATCGTTTCGCTGCGCTTCAGGCGAACGTTTTCCGCAGGGCCGGCGGTGAGCCTCCTCATCGCTTCGCGCCTGCGGGGTCTCACCTGTCCGGCTTCTCCTGCTGGAGGGAGTCGCCGCCTTCCGCTCCGCTACACTAAATATTACTATTAAAATCTGTGACAATTTTAATCAAAATTCTGTAAAAATTAGTCTAAAGATGTAATCCCTGGCAGTCTCCATTCTACTTCTTCTTCACCGATTGTGCCGAAGAGTTTGAATGCAGTTGTAGCTGCTGATTCGTATTGTAGTGAGCCTTCAGCTGTTTCGCCCGCAGCGATTGTCCATTCAGCTGCGTCGCCGTAAGCCGCTTTTTCTTCATCTGAAAGGTCAGTAAGTGAAAAGTCTTCTGAAGATAAGCTTACTTCCCCTTCACCATTGTTTGTCACGGTCATATTAATTTCGTAAACACGGTTTGTTTCATCGATCTGTTCTGCAACACCTGTATCAGTCACTGTCACTGTCAGGTCGCCTGATGTAACTTCGTCCCCTACTAGATAAAGCGTCGGCTCTGTGCTTTCTTCAGCCGCTTCCTCTGTTTCTGTTGAAGCCTCTTCTGCAGTCTCTTCCGTTGCTGCTTCTTCTGTTTCTGCAGGCTCTGATGATTCATCTGAGCACGCTGCAAGCATAAGTGCAGCTGCCATTGCAGATACTAACCAAAATTTCTTCATATGGAAAACCCTCCTGAATATGTATGTCTGTATCCAGTATGATTCGTAAGTCGAAACAATTCAACCATTTACCTTTAAAAGGAAATAAGTTCTAATCTTCTCTATCTTCGCAATATTTTGTTAGAATGCATGTAAAGGAGAGATGTCATATGTGCGGAAGGTTTTCTTTAGTCGAGGCAATGTACGATTTGCAGCAATATTACGCATTTGAAATGCGGGATGATTTCATTTACACACCTAATCAGAACCTGTCACCTAGCCAGCAGGCTGCAGCTATTGTCCAGCTAAATGGCAAGCGGTATCCAGCCTCTTTCAGATGGGGACTGATTCCACCTTTTGCAAAGGATGAAAAGATCGGTTATAAAACATTTAATGCCCGATCTGAAACGGTAGCGGAAAAACCAAGCTTTAAAAAAGCCTTTGCATCAAAGCGCTGTCTGATCCCTGCCACTTCATTTTACGAGTGGAAAAAGTCAGGGAAGGAAAAACAGCCTTATGAAATTAAAAGACGTGATGGTGATCCAATCACGTTTGCAGGTTTGTGGGAGTCCTGGCGGAATGGTGACGATATCGTCAGGAGCTTTACCATATTAACAACAGAACCAAATGATCTGATGGCTGATATTCATAATAGGATGCCTGTCATACTTGAGCGGAATGACTTCAATCAATGGCTGAATCCTGAAGAAGATCAAGCGTCACTCAGTCAACTGTTGAAACCATGCGTAAGTAAATTGCTGAGCGTCGAAGAAATATCTGGTGACAGATTTAAAAGATCCGGAACATCTTAAGAGAGACTCCGGATCTTTTGTCACACACCCTGCTTTTCAAAGCGGTGAAGTTTTCTATTCTCACCGATCACAATCAGCACATCATCTTTTTCAATTTTGTCTTCTCCGCTGGGCTGTACAAGCATGTCATGTCTTCTGTATATGCCGACAATGTTACAGCCAAAACGGTTTCGAACGTTAAGCGCAGCAATGGTTTTACCGATAATTTTAGGAGTTGCTTTAATCTCTACCATTGAATGCTCTTCCGTCAATTCAACATAATCAATAAAGTGTTTTGAGGCAAGTCTGTGAGCGATACGCCTGGCCATATCCTTTTCAGGACGGATGACGCGGGTGGCACCAATTTTCTCAAGTACCTTCTGATGATAGAGGCTTGATGCCTTTACCCAGATTTCTTTTACACCTAGGTCTGTCAATACAATGGTCGTTAATATACTCGCTTCAATATTCTCCCCGAAAGAAACAACGACCAGATCAAAGTTTCTGATCCCTGCCTGAATCAGAAGCTGCTCATCCTGTGCATCTCCCTGGATGACATGTGTGGCAATATCAAAGTATTTGTCAACTAACTCTGCATTGCGGTCCATCGCAAACACCTCTGCACCAATTTCGTGGAACTCCTCAACCAGGTGTCCGCCAAAACTGCCAAGCCCGAGCACTGCAAATTGTTTATTCATGTCAATCCTTCTTTCCTTTTCACTTACGTTTTAATATACAATTCTGGAAAGTTTGTCCTCTAAATGATTGATAAAAGTAAGTTTTTGCATCGTTTTAATCTGATGAAGAAATGGAGCATGCTCCGGCTTCACACCGGTTATTGTACACGCAGTTCCAAATAGTGAAAAGCTTTTTATCATTTTCATCAATTCTTCAACACCCGGCTGATCCATCATTCCGACGGATTGCAGATCAATAATGACCTCGTCAATGTGATCAGAATATAGATCAGATAAAATCCGCTGCTGATTATGATGAATCAAAGAAACACTTAAATCTCCAAAAATCGGAATCAGTACAACCTCATCTGTCAGCTGAATAACAGCAGTACTTAATTCACTGATTCTCACAAACGACCTTTCAAGTTCATTTTTCTTCAGAATCAGTTCCATATCACTTTCTTCAAGACGGCGCTGATGTTCCTTCACACGATTCATGAGTTGAACAACCATGTGGTCTTCCTGCTGAAGAATCACAACTGCCTGCTTTTCATCCCATTCAATCTTGACGGTAAACAGTGAAATAACCCCTTCTGCCGTGACCAAATTCAACTCTAACTTCTCTACATGCTCATCCTGCATAAATCTAACTGCTTTTTCACGGCTTTCATGATCAACCCAGTTGAGAAATGAAGCGGACCTGCCAAATAGTTTTAATGCTTTGCCAGAAGCTTCAATTATATTTAAAGAATGATCAATGACTACCACAGGCATAGGCATGGCATCAAGGTGGATCAACTTTTATTTTCCTCCTTTAGCGCGATCTGTCAGCCAGGCAGATAGCTCGCTTCCTTCCTGAATGATCGTAACTTTAGCACCATCAGCCTTATCTAACAACTGATCAGGCAACGACAGAAAACGCCCGCCAATTAAAAGCTCGATATTTTCAAAGCGTTCCATCAGTCTCTGTATATAAGAAGGAACTTTCTCTCCCTGTTTCAGCATACTCGCTGACATACCAATGATATCCGGCTCCCAGTTCACTGCCATTGTAAGTACAAACTCAACTGGAAGATTTGCACCCATCAGGCGTACCTCATATCCATTTTCCTCAAAAATCTGAGCGATCATACGGATCCCCAGGTCATGCTCTTCCTGCTCAACACAGAAAAACAAAGCTCTCCCCTGATCCTGCTCTCTATTTTTAATTCTTGGCAATAACACTTCATGTTTATAGCGTGCGAGTGTAAAATCACATGTAGTCGTTGCGAGGTGCTCATCAGCTACTGAAATTTCGTTCTCCTGCCACTTCATTCCGATCTCTACCATTGCCGGTGTCAGCAGCTGATAAAATATATCTTCTGTAGACGTTCCTTTTTCAACTTCACTCATCACATATTCCCATGCCTTTTCCTGATCTCCATCAAGCAGGACATGCGTGAAATCCGATACGGTTTCCATCATATAATCACTCCTTATCCATTCGAGTGTCTAACTTATATACAGATTCTCGTTGTTCTGTTAGCGAAAGTCAACTATTCCACTTTCAGGATTCAGACTGACCGCCATTCACCGCGGTACATTGTCACTTCTTCAAGTTCTACACCGAGTTCCTTTGCATAACGCTTGATTTTTTTCACTTCTCCCGGCGTAACGAATGTTAAAACAGTCCCTTTTGCACCTGCGCGTCCTGTTCTGCCTGAACGGTGGATGTATTGGTCAAGCGATTCTGCAGCGTCCATATGGATGACGTACGTTACCTCTTCAATATCCAGCCCTCTCGTTGCCAGATCAGTTGCCAACAGAAGCGGCAGCTCGCCTTTACGGAACTTCCGCATTGCACGTGCCCGCTCTTCCTTTGTTAAATCACTGTGCAGCACAGCAATCTCCAGGTTTTTATAGTTCAGCTTTTCCGCTGCAGTCATCACATCAAGTACTTCCTGCATAAATGCCAGTGACTTTTCCAGTTTCATTGAATCCATTCTTACCATTCTCCGGATCATATCGATCTTTTCACGATTCTCACACACCATATATTGATGGCGCACATCACCCTGCTGAATTTCCTTACGGCCAATCTTAATGATCTCAGGAGACTTCATGATCCCCTTACCGTCTTCAATGACTTCCTCAGGCAGTGTAGCAGAGAACATCGCCATCTGCCTCTGGTCTGCAAGTGTACTTTTGATAATCTGTCCAATTGATTCTTTATGTTCAGGTAAAAGCAGCTGATCCGCTTCATCAAGAATGATCGTCTTAATCTCATGCGTTTTTAGTTTCTTTTGCTTAATCAGCTCAAGAATGCGCCCTGGTGTTCCTACAATCACGTGAGGCTGCTTTTTTAACTTTTCAAGCTGTCTTTTCGGATTCGCTCCACCGATAATTGATGCGGATTTCATTCCTTCATCCTTTCCCCATTGCTGCAGTACATCAAGTATCTGCATTGAAAGCTCTTTAGAAGGCGCAAGGATCAATGCCTGCGGAAGCTTCTGGTCTGTATGAAGGTTTTCAATTAGAGGCAGCACATAAGAAAGTGTCTTCCCTGTTCCTGTAGGGGATTCTGCAATCACATCTTTTCCTTCAGTCAAAAGCGGTATTACCTTCTCCTGAACTGCTGTCATTTTTTCAAATCCTGTGTCATTCCATTTATTTAGTGTTTTTTCAAGCATCTTATCCACTCTCCGTTCATCTCATTGCTTATTATTGTACCATTTTCATTACATTTACGCAGATAGGAGAAAATTCAGTATAATTGGGGAATATAGAATAATAGAAGAGAAAGAGAGGAGCATACATATGACGGAATTTTTCAGGCTTTTAAAAGGTGGGAATAAACCATCATTACTTGCTGCGATTGTAAACACTTTTATTGGGTTACTCAAAATGGTCGCATACCTGTTGACCGGAAATATTGCGATGTTTGCAGAGATGATGCACTCATTTGGAGATGCAGCCAATCAGTTCTTTGTATTTATCGGTTCAGCATTGTCAAAAAAAGCGCCTACCCCGCGCTTCCCAAATGGATTTGGGAGAGTCGTGAATCTGGTTTGCCTTGGCGCTGTGATCATTGTGGGCATACTTTCATATGAAGCCATTAAAGAAGGAATTCATCACATCCTTCATCCCGTAGAAACGGCCGGTCTTCCCATTATCCTTGGCGTACTTGGAATCGGCGTGGTACTTGAACTGTTTGTATTTTATAAGGCCGGGAAAGAAGTGCTTCATGAAGCAGGAGTTACAAGCAAAGGCTTAACTGTTTTTACAAAAAGCGTTACACACCTTAAGCAGGCAAAACCTGCAACAAAACTCGTTTATATGGAGGACTTTGTTGCAACAAGCGGTGGCATACTCGCGATTATCGCTGTATTAATTGCCCACTTCACGGGATTAGGGCAGACTGAAGGAATCGCTTCAATTATCATTGGACTAATGATGTTTTATGTTGTTGGACGTGTATTTCTTGAAAACGCCCGGGGAGCAATCGGGGAAACGGATGAAGAAATGCGCGTTCATATCAGTGAAATTATTTTAAATGATGAGCACGTGAAGGACATCAAGCGCCTGCAGGTTATTAAAGAAGGGGAAAGTCTGCATGTGGAAACCGTAATTGAAGTGGACAATACCATCTCAGTTGCTGCAGCAGATGATATCCGCGACCGTCTGAAGCTGTTGATTTATGCGCAAAAGAGTGTTTCTGATGTTGTAATATCATTTGATGAAGACAATATGAAACCGGATTGGCAGCCGCTTTAATAAAGAAAAGCGGAAGCAGGCGTTCAGGTTCGACAAGCATAAGATGTGATGAGAGAAATGGGCGATCTTCCCCATTTTCTCATCGCAGCTTATGACTCGAGGGTCTAGGCGCTGGAGCTGGACACAAAGAAAAGCGGAAGCGCCTTGTTCAGACCTGACAAGCATAAGGCGACCTGAGAAATGGGCGGTCTTACCCATTTTCTCAGGTTGACTTATGACTCGAGGGTCTAGGCGCTGGAGCTGGACACAAAACATGAGAGGAGAGACCCCCTCATTTTTCATGACCCCATCAGCTGTTCTTTCAGCTGACTCCGCTGCAGGTCAGCATAGAAGCCGTTTTGCTTCAGCAGCTCTTCATGATTTCCTTTTTCAATCAGCTGTCCATTGTTAAGCACCAGTATCTGATCAGCGCTTTGAATTGTATTCAGTCTGTGGGCAATGACGATGCTTGTCCTGCCCTTCATCAGCGCTTCAAGCGCTTCCTGAATTTTGATTTCAGTCACTGTATCAATACTTGAAGTAGCTTCATCAAGAATCAACAATTCAGGGTCTGCCAGCATCGCTCTGGCAATTGCAAGAAGCTGACGCTGCCCCTGACTGATTCCTTCTCCGTCTGCCTTCAGCACCGTATCATATCCATCAGGCATTTTCCTGATAAAGCTGTCAGCGTTTGCCATTGCTGCAGCTTTTTCAACCTCCTGATCGGTTGCAGTTAGTTTTCCGTAACGGATGTTTTCACGGATGGTGCCCTGAAAAAGAATAGAATCCTGAAGCACAAAAGCCATATGACTTCTCAGGCTTGACCGCTTGATATTCGTCAGGTCTATCCCATCGATCAGCACCTTCCCTCCTGTCGGATTATAAAAGCGCGAGAGCAGGTTAATAATTGTAGTCTTACCTGCACCTGTAGGACCAACCAGTGCGATCGTTTCACCAGGTGAAGCTTTAAATGAGATGCCTTTTAAAATCGGCTCATCTTCTTCATAAGAAAAAGAAACGTTTTCAAATACGACATATCCGTCCAGCTTTTCAAGATCACGGGCAGCTTTTTCATCTTTTCTTTCTTCATTTTCATTCATAATATCAAATACGCGTTCAGCACCAGCGACCGCTGATAACAGCGTATTAAACTGATTCGCCAGATCGTTCAGCGGTCTAGTGAACTGTCTTGAATATTCCACAAAGATCACGATGACCCCAATTGTAATATAACCATTCAGTGCCAACACACCGCCAATCAGCGCAATCACTGCAAAGCTCAGGTTATTTAAGAAGTTCATCAGCTTCGGGATAAATCCTGAAAATGTCTGGGCCCAGAACCCCGCAAGCCTCAGCTTTTCATTTTTTTCTTCAAATTGATGAATGACCCGGTCTTCCTGGGAAAATGTTTTAATAATCCTCTGACCTGATAAAGTTTCCTGAATGTAGCCGTTTAAATCTCCAAGATTTCGCTGCTGTTCTTTAAACAGTCTTCCCGTTCTCTTCGTAATCCATTTCAGTCCAAAGACCATTGCCGGAATCACAAGCACTGTAATGAGTGTTAACAACGGGCTTAAATAAAGCATAACGCCAACCGTTCCAACCAGCGTCAGTATACTTGAGACAATCTGAATCACAGAACTGTTAAGCGTCGAACTGACATTTTCCATATCATTTGTCACACGACTCATTAATTCACCGTGCTGTCTTTTATCGAAAAAAGGAATTGGCAGCTTCTGCAGATGGTTAAATAACTGGGTTCTCATTGTAAAGACCGTCTGCTGTGCAATTCTGACCATCCACATCGCCTGAAACCACATAGACAGTGAATAAACAACGTACACCGCTCCAAGCACCCAGATCAGCTGAAGCAGTCCTTCAATATCTCCCGAAACAATGTAGTCATCAATCGCCATCCCAACAAGGAACGGTCCCAGCAGTGCCATAGCTGAACTGATTACCACCATTAATAGCACAAGATAAAGCTTCAATTTGTTCATTGACAGGTAATGCCAGATCTTCTTAACAGTCCCGGTAAAATCATCCGCTTTACGTTTTTTGGATCCGGCAGCTGCTTCCTCGATTTCATCAAGTGATCTCCTTTTATATTGAAAAGGACGTCTGATTTCATTCAGCATACGGTAGTGCCTCCTTACCAGCTTGGGATTCAACGATTTTTCTGTAAAGATCTGACTCTTTTACAAGCTCATCATGGTGCCCCTGATCAAGCAGCTTACCATCTTCAATCAGCAGAATTCTGTCTGAAGCCATTGTCGTACTGATTTTCTGGGTAATCATGATCGTTGTGCATGAAAGCTCTTCAAGCGCCTGAAGCAGCTTTGCCTCCGTTTTCATATCCAGTGCGCTTGTACTGTCATCCAGCAGCAGAATAACCGGCTTTTTCACCAGTGCCCTTGCAATCGATAGCCGTTGTTTTTGTCCTCCTGACAGGTTAACGCCTTTTTGACCAAGAACTGTCTCATACTGCTTTGGCAGGCTCATGATTGTATCGTGAATCTGCGCACGCTTTGCAGCTTCCTGTACCTCTTCAAATGTAGCGTGTTCATTTCCCCACTTAATATTTTCCTGAATTGTACCGGTGAAAAGCATCGCTTCCTGGGGTACAAAACCAATTTGATTTCTAAGGTGTTTTAACGTCATATCACTGATTGGATGTCCATCAATTCTGATGGTTCCTTCGTTTACATCATATAGCCTCGGAATCAGCTGGAAAATGGTTGATTTACCTGAACCCGTGCCTCCAAGCACTGATACTCTTTCGCCTGCTTTTACGGCAAAAGACAAATCATCAATGATTTTCATTGAAGTCTCCGGATATGTAAAACTGACATGATCAAATGATATTTCACCTTTTTTGATGGTAAAGTTTTTGCTTGAAGTCTGGTCATACAGATCAATGTCTGTATTCAGCACATCACCAATTCTTGTACTTGATGCTTTTGCACGCGAAAATACCATGATGATCATCGTGACAATTGAAAGTGCACCGGTCATTCTGGTCGCATAGTTTACAATCGCTACTACTTCCCCTACACTTGCGCCTCCGGTATTCACTTCAACCGTTCCAAACCAGAGAATGACAAGTATACTGATATTCATTAAAAGCAAGATGACCGGCATCGTCACCTCAATCAGGCGCAGCGCTGAAACGGTTTTATCCATCAGCTGCTCACTCGATTGACGGAACCTTTTCATTTCATGCTTTCCTCTTAAAAAGGCTTTAATCAGGCGGATCCCGCTCAGATTCTCCTGCATCACATTATTTACATGGTCCAGACGTTCCTGAACAGATTTGAACAGATTTCCTGCTTTACTCATAACAACAATTAAAAACAGGATTAATACCGGAACCGAAATCACAAGAACCAGTGCAAGCATCGGATTGACAAGCAGCGCCATAATGACACTTCCGATCACGAGCAGCGGCGCACGCATCATAATTCTCAAACTCATAAATACTGTGTTTTGAAGCATCGTGACATCATTTGTCAGACGCGTGATCAATGAAGATGTTGGAAAAACACTGAAGTTTGAAAAAGAGAAATCTTGCACTCTTTTATACAGTGCCTCTCTGATATCAAAGCCAAAGCTTTGGCTGACATGTGAAGAATAAAAGGAGTTAGTCACACCGGCTGCAAATGCGGCGAGCGAACAGCCGACAAGTACCGCCCCCCACATCATGACGGCGGACAAATCATTTTGAAGAATTCCCTGGTCAATAATATAAGAAATAATTAAAGGCTGAACCAGTTCAACTGCCAGTTCGGTCAACATTAATAAAAGTGCAATGATAATAGCGACTTTATAAGGTGTTAAAAATGAAGTGATTTTTGTCATGCGCATTCTTCCTTCCAGAACATTTGAGACTCGAAATACCTACTCGTACTGTACCATAATTTTGCGACTTTTCAGAGAGATTTGGTGACCGGACTGTTGAATTAAGTCATCTTACTACGATGTTCTCATACCAAAACAGCAAAAGAGCCAGGCTCAGGAGCCAGACTCTTTTGTTTCATCGTTTTCCATTTCAACTGTTTCGTTCTTTTCTTCATCAACCCACTTTTTCTGGTAAAAGCGTACTTTCACAAGATCACGGGTTTTCTTTTTCGTCAGGACATACAGCGTGTCCCCTTCTTTCAGTCTCGTCACTCCGGTTGGTGTGAGAATCTTTTCTTTCCTGATGACTGCAGTAATAAGCGTATATTTAGGTAATGTAATATCAGCCAGTTTCATTCCGGCAACCGCCGCTTCTTTTGGTATGGTTAATTCAACCATTTCTGATTCTGTTTTACCAAGCGCGATTAACTCGAGGCTATATGGACTCTGCGGCTTGTCATCACCTGCAAGACCAAGCTTATTCCCAAGCCAGGAGAGCGTTCCACCCTGAATTAAAGCTGAAGTCAAAACAACGAAGAATACAGTATTAAAAATCAGCATCGCATTATCAACACCGGCAACAATTGGATAAGTCGCTAATACGATCGGTACGGCTCCTTTTAAGCCCGCCCATGAAATAAAGAGCTTTTCTTTCCCATTATATTTCATTCCTATCATACTCAGAAAAACCCCTATCGGCCGTGCAATCAGCATCAGAATCAATGATAGCAGCATGCCCTGCCAGATGACTTCAAGCAGCTGATTCGGAAATACGAGCAGACCCAGCATAATAAACATGACAATCTGCATCATCCAGGCAAATCCTTCATTAAACCTTAGAATTGAATGACGATAAGGAATTTCATAATTCCCAACAACAACCGCCATTATATAAACAGCTAATAGACCACTACCGCCTATAAAAGTAGTACCTGAATATGTAAAAATTGCAAAAGATAAAGCCAGAACAGGATATAAACCTGATGCATCCAAGTTGATCTTCGTAATTGCAAAAACCGTCAGTCTTCCAAGTACAAGCCCAGCAATCAAACCGACAGACATTTGAATGATAAACCCTGAGATCATTGACCAGACCCCTGTCTCAGGTATTTGAATCAGTTCAATAAACATCACTGTCAAAAAAACAGCCATCGGATCGTTTGTACCTGATTCAGCTTCAAGTGTGGAAGTCAGTTTTGCTTTAATATTCTTTGTGCCAAGCACTGAAAAAACAGCCGCAGCATCTGTAGAGCCAACAATGGCACCAAGTAATAATCCTTCAAGCCATGAAAGGTCCAGTATCCATACAGCAGCTACACCAACAATTCCAGATGTAATCAGAACACCTGCTGTCGCGAGTGAGGTCGATGCACCAACTACAGGTCTGATGCTTTGCCAGCTGGTCTGTGTACCACCTTCAAAAAGAATAATAATAAGTGCTAATATCCCAACAAGCTGGACAAATTCTGTGTTTTCAAAGTAGATAATTTCACTGAGAAGCATACCGGCAATTAAGAAAAGTACTAGAGAAGGCATTCCTAGACGCGAAGAAAACTTTGTAGCAGCTACACCGATAATGAGCATGGCAGCCATAAGAAAAATCAAACCGTCTACCGTAAAATCCACGGACTCACTCCTTTAAATCATGCGATCATTAAATTATATCAAAAAACAATTTCAAAAACGCTTGTGAAGCATTATACATACAAAACACACCCGGTTGGTTTCTTCAATACCACCCGGGTGTTTCAATAACTCATTCAGCTTAAAGCTTTCACTAATGCGTTTCCGTATGCAGGTAAATCAGGCGGTCTTCTGCTTGAAATAATATGTCCGTCAGTCACAACCGCTTCATCATGCCAAATCGCCCCTGCGTTGGTCATATCATCTTTAATACCAGGCGTACTTGTAACATTGACACCTTTTAATATATCAGCTGAAATCAGCACCCAGCCTGCATGACAGATCTGTCCAATCATTTTCTGGTGCTGATTCATATGCTGAACCATTTCAATCACTTCTTTATATCTTCTTAATTTATCTGGTGACCAGCCACCCGGAACTAAAATTCCATCATATTCGCTTACGTTAATTTCACTAAATGCATAATCACTTACAGCAGGAACGCCATATTTACCTTTATATTCATGTCCATTTTTTTCACCTACGATATGCACAACCACGCCTTCTTCCCGCAGTCGCATAACCGGATACCAAAGCTCCAGATCTTCAAAATCATCACTTACAAGTGCAATTACTTTTTTAGCATTCAAATTCATTTGATTACCTCCTCATTTACTGCTTTCGTACATACCATTACCGCTTTGATGTATACTGAAACAATAACACATGAAAGGTGGACATTCATATGAACATTACAGCTTATACAGTTGAAAAAATAAATGACGCGTTTGGTATTCTATCGGGAGACCGCTTTGAATTTATGCTTGAGCTTGCAAAGGATGAAGAAGATGAACTTTTTCAGGATGGCGATGTCAGCATTAAAGCGCTTTTTAAGGTTGAAGACGACGAAGAACAATTGATGAAGTATGATTTGATCAAAAGCAGTGATGGCGAGGTTTTAAGTTTCGAACTTGAAGAGGAAGAAATCGAAACCGTCAAAGCATTCTGCAGTGAACACTGGCAGGAAGCGAAGGAAGACTAATCATTCATTTCAGGAATGAAATCATATAATAGATACGAGGTATTTATTTAATTTTTATTGAAATTTTAGTGAAGCGTAGCGAAACGCTTAAGAGACTGAAGATTTTTTCAGTCTCTTTTTATTATCCAAATTACAAGAATCGTCAAAAAATTTTCTTGACTCGAAATACATATTCCCATAATATTATGATGAATTGATTATTACTTTATACCCATATAACTAGAGGAAAGGATGACACGATGAAGGGGTCCGTAGGTCAAAAGCTGGTTTCTGCTTTCCTGATCGTTGCACTGATTTTTGCAGCCTCAGGCGTTTATTCTTATATTAATATGCGTGCAATGAGCCAGACATTTGCAGATGTCACTGAGTCACTTTTTGAAGCACGAGCTGCCATACTTGAATTAGAAAGCACTGTTCACGAACAAAACAGTACATACAGAGGTTATATGTTATCTTCTCAGACCATTTACCTGGATAATTTTTATGAATTGAATACATTAACAGCGGAGCTCAGTAATCGGGTTGAATCGTTAATGAATGATGAAAGCTCTCTGCAGCTCCTCTCTTCGATTCGTACTAAAAATGCTGAGATGCTGACAATTGGTGAAGACCTGCTGCCTTTATTTGAATCAAACCCTGATATTGCAAGGGTCAGAGCAACTGGTACAATGACGCCGCTTGCAAATCAACTCGCAGGTGAAGCAAATGAAATGATCGATATGATTAATGCAGATATTTCATCTACATTGGCTGAGTCCAACGCTTCAATTGCACAGGCACGTACACTTTCAACTATTATGATGGGTGCAGCTTTTATCATTGCGATTTTACTTGGTGTTATTTTAACTTCACGCATTACAAAGCCGCTTAAGGCAATGACTGCGATGGCAGAACGGGTAGCTGATGGAAACTTAACTGATCAGCCTGTACCGATGAAAGGAAAAGATGAAATCGCTAAGCTTCAGCATTCATTTATTGCGATGCAGGATAATCTGAAAGATTTAATTCAGCAGATTTCACTTAACTCTGCTCAGGTGGCCGCTTCATCAGAAGAGCTTTCAGCTAATGCTGAACAGACTTCAAGAGCAACTGAACAGACTGCAGGGTCAATTGAAGAAATCTCTAGAGGTTCTGAAAATCAGGTGACTGCTGCTGACAGAAGCGTGGAATCTCTTCGTAATGTCACGCTCGGTATTCAGACAATTGCTGAGAGTGCCAATGTGATAGAAAATTATTCTAATGAGTCCCTCTCTCATGCAAATGAAGGCGGTACTTTAGTCAAAAATACAGTAGATAAAATGGAATTAATCAGTGAACGCGTTGGAGAATCTGACCATGCGATTCAGAACCTGTCATCACGGACAAATGAAATTGGTTCAATCCTTGAAGTAATCAGGGGTATCGCAGATCAGACAAACCTTCTGGCGCTGAATGCAGCAATTGAAGCTGCACGTGCCGGCGAACATGGTAAAGGATTCGCAGTAGTCGCTGATGAAGTCAGAAAGCTTGCAGAACAATCTGCCGGTTCTACTCACAAAATTAATGATCTCATTGCTGAAATGCAAAAAGATTCTTCAAGATCAGTTGAAACAATGAATCTGGTTAAAGCGGAAGTTGAACGCGGTATCACCTCTGCACAGGAAACACGTGAGAAATTCCAGCTCATCGTAGGTTCAGTGGAACAGATGACGACACAAATTGAGCAGATGAACGAAACAGCACAATCGATTGCTGCAAAATCAGATGAAGTAACTGAAACGGTTGGCAGCATGACCGGAATTGCAAAGGATACAAACGATCATTCTGCAAGCGTCAGTGCCGCTGCCCAGCAAACACTCGCATCTATGGAAGAAGTCACAGCCTCTGCCTCAGCATTAACCGGTATGGCAGAAGAACTTCAGGATCTGATTGCAAGGTTCGAACTGCCGGCTGAAGTCACTTCTGAAGACAATAAATTATTTGAAGAACCTGCCTTTGAAGATGAGCAAGGCGAAGAGATGGATAGAGACACTTTTGTAGATGAGTATAATTATGAAAGTGAAGACGATAAGACAGATGAACAAGAGCAACAGTCAAAAATATCATAGAACAGCTAAAAGGCCGGGACGTTTTTTACTTTGTCCCGGCCTTTTGATTATTGTCGTTTTCTTCTCGTTAACAGCAGCCCTACCAGAAAGAAATTGCTGTCGCAGTCAATTTCTTACCCGGTCCTACTCTCCCATACCCTATCATCTAATCATTTTTTACTTTTACACTTAACGACAAGTCAATTGAATACATCATTCATAGATCCGAATCGCTTCATCTGATTCAATCCACCCCGGATAAAAGGCAAACTCAAGCGTCAGCGGGTTTTGATAATTGCTGTTTTCAAATCTGAAGTTCATCATGGATTTCCCATCGTATGAGCGGTAACCTGCTGACGGAATATCAACAATTTCGCCATCAGCATCTGTCGCCTGACTGAAAAGACTGTACCCAAAGTCAGCCCTGTTAATTTCAAGCTCGATCCCGAGGCGGTCAATGGATGTAAACGTGATCCCCGAATCATCCGGTACCGAAATCACTTTCCCGGTATCAGTATCGACTTTTACTGATTCATGCCCCCGTTCGACTGCCTGCACTTTTCCGATAATGAGAGAAAGGCTTTCAGGCATATCAAAATAGCTGCTTTCAAAATAAACGGTTCTTGCTTCAGCATCACCGGTCGAGGTAAGTCCGTGGGCTGCCTGCTTCCACTCCTCTCCGCGCTCATCTGTCATCTTCATCGCTTCGTAGGCCAGGATTTTTTTCTCATTGGAAGGATCGGGTATCAGTTCAACACTGGCTCTGATCGGTGATATATTCACTTCTTTAATGGTAAGTTCCTGCCCTTCAATACTGACAATTTTATTCAGCTCATACGTTTGTGTGTCCGCTTTTTCAGCAGATAACATAATTGGTATTTCGATTTCACCTTCAAACACGTGCTGATTTTGCCTGTCACCGAATACCACTGTCAGCTCTCTTCCAGGAGAATAGCCATCTTCGAAGAAAAAGTTTGCTGATCCTGTAAGCAACGTACTCTCAGGGTCTGCATCTAGATCCGTTCCTGTTGAATAAGATGTATCCACACTTTCACCGTTTTCATCAAGCAAATCACTTACTGCAAAAAACGGATCTCTTACCGGTTCCGGAATTTCTACAGTGTAGAATATGACAAGCCCCTGCTCATCCTGTATGGCAGAATCAATCGTGATGATCACGCCGTCTCTGGAACGGCTGACGCCGATTGCTTCCATATAATCATTTTCAACCGCTTGTTGAAGTCCCTTGTCATCACGGATTAATTCTACAATCCCGTCCATCCCCGGAATGGATGAAATATGGCCTGCCATGACAGAGGATACTCTGACAGTCATGACAAATGAGAGGATGAGAATGACTGCTGCAGTCAGTGGAATGAACCATTTTTTAAATGCACGCTTATGTTTACCGCGTGCTCTATTCATTCCTTTCAGAATTGCATCGTCCAGCCGCTCATCCGGTACTGGCAGCTGTTGAATTTTTTGCTGATAATCTTTTAATTTATTCTTCTCATTTTGATACACGGGTATGCTCCCCCTTCTCAAACCAGCGTTTCAAACGTGATAATGACTTGTAGAGTTTTGTTTTCACTGTACCTTCAGGCATATTCAGTGCATATGCGACCTGTGTAATCGTCATATCCTGAAAGTATTTCATATGGACCAGTTCCCTTTCTTGTGGCTCCAGACTGTCGAGTGCTTCTGCTGTTTCCAGAAAAGAGTCTGTTGCATCAGATACCATTTCATTTTCCTCAATAATCTGAGGTGACATTCTTTTTTTCTTTTTTAATTCGGCCTGACATACATTAATCACTATCCTGATCATCCAGGTTTTACCATAGGCCGGCTGTTTTAGCGTCTGAATGGATTTATAAGCCCTGTAAGTCGTCTCCTGTACTGCTTCAATTGCATCCTGTTCATTTTTTAAATAGGCATACGCCGTTTTGTATAAGTCCATTTTGTATGCTTTCATCAGCATGACAAATGCATCTTCATCTCCGCTGACGGCATCAGATGCGATTTTCTCAAGATCCATCTGTCTCCCCCTTTTAATCTCTATCTATATATTAGAACAACTTCCGATTAAAAAAGTTTTAATTAATTTAATGAAACCTTTTATCTTTTCTCACGTATAAGGTATTGTAACAGGAAAGACATAGAAAAAAGGATGATGAACAGATGAGCTTTTTTAAGCGGCTGTTTGGCGGAAAAACAGAATCGCGTCCGGAAGTGAAGGACAGAACCGTTCATAACCTGAAGATCGGTGATATTGTCACCTATGATCTGCAGGATTATGAAGTAGTCGGTAAGCTTTCATACAATGATCACGGGTTTAAGTGGTCAGCCTATCAGCTTCAGGGTGTGCAGGAAGTAATCTGGCTTGGTGTTGAGATGGATGATGAGCTTGAGCTTGGCATTTACAAAAAATCAACGCTGAAGCTTCAGGAGCCACTTCCTAAAGAAATAGAGCACGAAGGCATTATGTATTACCTGGATGAAACCGGCTCAGCAATTGTGAAAGGTGAAGGCAGAAGTCAGAATGTCGACGGTGTAAAATGTAAATACGCTGAATACTATGATGAAGATGATGAAAAAGCATTATCCGTAGAAATCTGGGGTGGCGATGTTGAAGCCAGCACAGGCTATAGTATTGAAGAATATGAGCTTAAAATTATTGCAGGATCACATTAAAATAATTGGAGGGATGAAAAATGTTTCAATTTTTTAAACGAGTAAAAACAGTAGTAGGTTCAGAATTAAATTCTATGCTGGATAAGGCTGAAGATCCGGTAAAAATGCTTGATCAGTTTATGCGTGAAATGGAAGCAGATATCCGCGAAGTAGAAACTGCAGTTGCAAAGCAGATTGCCAGCGAAAAAATGCTTCAAAAGAAAGTTGAAGATGCGGAAAGCATGATGAAAAAGCGTGAAGAGCAGGCAATGAAGGCAATTGAATCCGGTAACGAAGACCTTGCCCGCCGCGCACTTGAAGACAAAAAGAATCATGCAGATCAGGCAGCTTCTCTTGAAGACTCATATGCAAGAGCTAAAGAAGACGTTGCAGGTCTAAGAACAAAGCTTGATGAAATGAAGAAAGAATACAATGAAATGAAACTGAAGAAAGATTCACTGAAAGCACGTGCAGAATCAGCAAAAACACGCACGAAAATGAACCGCACACTTTCAGGAATCAACAACGATGCTTCACGCGGCGGGTTTGAAAGAATGGAAGAAAAAGTGATGCAGTTTGAGGCGGAAGCTGAAACGAGTGAAGACCTTCGCCAGTCAAACCGCAGCCTTGATGATGAATTTGATGCACTTGATAACAGCGTTGATGATGAGCTTGCAGCACTGAAAAAGAAAATGGGTAAAGAGTAAAACTTGCCAGGGCCGGTGTGACATTATTTGTCACCAAGGCCCTTCTTTTGCTGTAAAATACTAAATATCTTTATCCGAAAAAAGGCGGTGAGAATATGAAACGGTCGATTATGTCAGTCATGATTATCGCTGTCATGCTGTTTGTAGCAGCCTGCGGAAACAGTGGCGGCTCTATATTTAAAGATGGCATCGAAGACTATATCAGCACTACATATACTTTATACGATACGGTGGAAAGCGCGGAAATCAGTGATCGCTATGCAAGAATTTATCAGGCTGAAAATAGAGATCTGGCAACAGTGTCCGATGAACTCCAAAATCATGAAACACCTGATGAAATGAGTGACATTAACGATGGAAAACAGATTTTCATCTTTGATAATGTTTTTGTGACGCTGACTGAATCAGAAGATGATCCGGATACAACGCTGATCGAAGTAGCAGAAGAAGAATTTGCGCGTAATAACTACGGTCCGAGTTTTTTTGAAGGCTATCTGCTTGCAAGCCTGATCTCAAATATATTTGGAAACAACTGGTATGATTCACGTAATAGACAATGTAACTTGAACCCTGAACGCTGCTATGGCGGCTATAATTCAGCCGGTTCTTACGTAGGTAAAAACTCTACACCCACAATACGCGGATCTAGTAATCGCGGTGGCGGTATCGGATTTGGAAAATAACTTCTATTTTGAGAGGAGCAAATGAAATGGAACCATTTTTATTAACGATTATGTATTTTGCAATTGCGATTGTCGTCATCCTGGTCGGGGTTGCAGTATTTGAATTGATTACTACGAAATATAAGGACTGGGATGAAATCCTTGCCGGAAATAAAGCTGTTGCATTATCAATCAGCGGAAAAATTATCGGTATCAGTATTATCCTTGCTTTTGCGATCTATCACAGTTTTGCAGTATGGGAAACTTTGGTCTGGGGTGGACTCGGCGTAGTGCTTCAGATGATCGGCTACTTACTGTTTGAAGCATTTACACGTAAATTCTCAGTTGAAGAACAGCTTCATAAGGGTAACCTTGCAGTCGGCATTATCAGCTTTGGTGTATCAGTCGGACTTGCATTTGTAATTGGCGCGTCAATTACATAATTTAAACGGTAAGGAGCTTCACCATGAAGACGATGAATGAACTGGGCATCAAACAGAGCAAGACCATCTACTGGGCTTCAGGAATCGTTTCGATATGCGGAATTATATTTGAAGTATTATTCGGAGCTGCAGGCTCTTACATTTTAGGAGATGGTGTGAAGCAGTATACGCTCACCATCTCACTTTTTTTAACAGGAATGGGGGTTGGTGCATCGATTAGTGAACGCGTCACGCGTAACCTAATCCCCTCTTTTATCTGGATCGAATATGCTATCGGAATTATCGGTGGTCTCTCCACCTTCCTGTTTTTCGGTGTGACAGCTTTTCTTCCTGATGGCACTGATGCCATCTTTCTTTATTCGATCACCTTAATTGTTGGCGGATTGACCGGCCTTGAACTGCCAATTCTGATCAGAAAAGCCAATGATATTGGCGTGACGCTGCGTAAAAGTACAGCCAGGGTATTGTTTTCGGATTATGCAGGCGGGTTAATCGGCGGATTACTATTTGTATTCTTTCTGAGACCTGAATTCGGACTTGTCAAATCTGCTTTCCTAGTCGGCTTGATTAATGTAGCGGTTGCCTTATGGGTACTCTTTTATTTCAAAAAAGAGATCAAACGTTTCAGACTTCATCTTACTGCAGGTATAGGGTTTTTCCTTGTTCTGTTTTCAGGCATCTTCTGGGGAGAGGAAATGGCTTTTTCTTTTGAGCAGAAATTGTACCGCGATCCGATCATCTTTCACGAACAAACCGATTACCAGCAGATCATTCTTACAAAAGAGCGCGGTGATGTCAGACTGTTTTTAGACGGTCAGCTTCAGATGAGCTCAACAGATGAATACCGCTATCACGAAACGCTCGTCCACCCTGCTGTTGAAGCTGCTGATTCACCTGCGGATGTATTAGTGCTCGGCGGTGGTGACGGCCTCGTTCTGCGTGAACTCTGGAAATATGATGACGTTGAATCTGTAGATTTAGTAGATCTTGACCCGGCGGTGGTTGACCTTGCTGCAACGAATTACGATCTGCTTCAGCTAAATGAAGATTCATTTAGTGATCCGCGTGTAACCGTTCATCACGAAGACGCATTTTCTTTTATGGAACAGTCTGGTGAATTTTATGATGTGATTATTGTTGATCTGCCTGATCCGAATAATGAGTCACTGAATAAGCTTTATACGCTTCAGTTTTATCAGCTGCTCCGTAACTCACTTGTTCCTGGTGGAGCAATGATGATTCAGGCAACAAGCCCTACTTTCGCAACTGAAGTATACTGGACCATTAGTCATACAGTCAGGGAAACCGGACTGCATGTTGAAAACCTTCATGTGGATGTACCGAGCTTTGGTGACTGGGGATTTGTCTTTGCAGAGCGTGAGGATTCAGAGGCCTTGGATGATATGACCTTCAATGTAGAGACTGAGTTTTTAAATGAGGAAACTTTACAGAGTTTAAGAACTTTTGGGAAAGACATTGACCGTGATATTACGGATAACAGTGGAAATACTTTGGATTATCAGCCTAATACATTAATTGACCCGATTCTGCTTGAGATGTATGACAAAGCGTGGGTCAATTATTAACAAAAGCGCGTCAGAGACCCTGACGCGCTTTTTATTATTCTTATTGAACCTGAAAATTAACTCCGGCAAGGTCTGTTTTACCTTTTAACGTTGCGTAAGCATATACGTTATAGTACTGTCCTGCCTCAAGCTTAGTGCCGTTTATTTTACCATCCCATGCAAATGTCTGGAATCCTGCTTCTACATCTTCAACAATTGCAATGTCACCAACGTAAGCTAATGGTGCACCAGCTTCATTTGATGCATAGACAAACAGTTCTACAGTCTCTGCTCCACCAGGGAAATACCCTTCAATTGTGAATGCATCACCGGCCTGATAGACACCCATGCTAGATACACGAGGGTAATCCGGCTCGCCTACAAACAGGATCGTTGGTACGTCTACTGTCTGCTCACCGTTAGATACTGTAATGCTGCCTTCATAATAGCCAGCCTCAAGCTTAAAAGCATCAACCTGAACGTTCATGTTGATTTTCTTAGAGCTGTTTGCATTTACTTTAGTGTTCCCGCTTGTGCTAACTTTAATTGCACTGTTATTTACACCAAAGTCAACATCAAAAGAGTAGTTTACTTTTTTGTCAGAAAGGTTTTTCACTTCAAAGTGGTTCTTTTCAACCTGCTTACCATTTGACTTAACAAACTTACCAAATGAATGGCTGCCATTTTCAACCAGTACTTCAGTTTCAATCGCGTCAAGTACACGGATGCTGCCTGCTCCCTGTGTATTGTGCGGATATTCTTCACCTATTGCAGGGTCAATGATATCAGCAGCTGTATTCATCAGCGCTGCTTTAACATCATCAACTGACCAGTCAGGGTTTGCCTGAAGAACAAGTGCTGCTGCGCCGGCTACGTGCGGTGCCGCCATACTTGTACCCTGAAGTGCTGCATAGCCGTATGGCTGATCCGGGTTGTGTGTTGGGATAGTGCTGACGATATTTACACCAGGTGCTGAGACGTCAGGCTTAATCATCCATGTATCGACAACCGGTCCACGGGATGAGAACCCTGCCATTGACTCGCCTACTTCACGGTCAAATGCTACGTTAAATGTTACTGTATTATTTCCTGCTTCAAGCTCAGCAAGTAATTTCTCGCCGTCTTCCTTCATCATTTTAATTGTAGGTAGAGAGATACCAGGGATATCCGGCTGCTCGCCCACTACGTTATTAAAAATAATGGCACCGACTGCACCAGCAGCTTTTGCATTATCCGACTTTTCAACAAATGGATATTGTCCACGCTGAATCAGCGCAATTTTACCTTCAAGGTCTTTTCCTTCAAAGTCAGCCGGACTACCAAGACCGACGTAGACAAATTCAAGTTCCTGACCATCCAGTCCAAGAATTGCTTCATCTGATGGGAAGCCCATCACTTTAGCTGATGGATATTCTGCATCTCCTGCAGTATCAACTGACGCAGAGAATACATTGTAAGGAAGCTGAGTTGCACCAACTGAGATCGCTTCACGTGATGTACCAGGTGAACCGACAGTCCAGTTCGTTGGGCCACTGTTACCGTTAGAAGTAACAGCTACAACGCCCTCTTCCATTGCCCAGTCAAGTGCAATAGATGTTGCCCAGTCAGGTGCATTCAGTGAATTACCCAGTGAAAGGTTCATCACATCAGCCCCGTCCTGAACGGCTCTTTCAATTCCTGCTACAACATTTTCAGTTGAACCGCTTCCGCCAGGTCCAAGCACACGGTATGCAAGCAGTGTAGCATCAGGTGCAACACCTTTAATTGCGCCGTTAGCTGCAACTGTTCCAGCTACGTGAGAACCATGAAGTGTTGATTCACCACGCGGATCTCCTGCCGGTGTTTCCTGTGGATCTTCATCATTGTCTACAAAGTCATATCCTTTGTAATCACCAAATGCATGTGCAAGATCCGGGTGAGTGTAATCTACACCTGTATCAATGACAGCAACTGTAACGCCTTCACCTGTAAATCCTTCAGCCCATGCTTCATCAGAACCGATGAACGGGGCACTGTCGAACATTTCAGCTTTCAGGTTATCTTGTGAAACCGGTGTTGCTTCATCAACAACCGATGCTGTGTATGTAACGTTTGGATAAACTGCTTTTACACCTTCTATAGTGAGTAAAGCCGGTACATCCTTTTCAGAAAGCTCTAATGAGAATCCTGAGAATACCGTATCGTACTCCTTATGAACTTCAGCACCTGAAATTTTATTAAGCACGTCAGACTTTACTGCCCCGCGCTCATTTTTAAGGTTTCCTTTTGACTGTGAAACGCCTTTAGACTTAGCTTCAGCAATCGAAGGCTCTTCCAGCTCAACAATAACCGTTGTTTCTTTGCCGGACTGAAAGTTAAAGTCTCCTTTTAGCTGAGCGAGGCTCTCTGCATCTTTTGGCGCTGAGTTTGCTCCGGCCCCCATGCCGAATGCTGATAATAACAACAGCAGTACTAATGTTGAAATGAGTGATTTATCCGATCTCTTTTTCATCCTTTTTCCCCTTTCGAGTTTACATATGTGAAACTTTTATCATCCACCCCTTCCATTATTTTAAAATACCGAACATATATAATATTCAGACATTTTAGTTAATTTTTCTAGAGTGTATTTTCTTATTTTCCCAATAAATTTTATGTGCTATATTACGCATTACTATTCTCTTATGTAGTGCAATCTACACGATATACCTATCTACCGTATAGATAAATAGTTTGCCTCCCTAGATCGTTTCTCTGATGAATAGAGTGTTTCGCCTTTTTTCATAGAAGCCCTGTCCGAACTCTATTACTTTCATATTCTATTATCAGGAGGTGAAAAGAATGACTTGCAAAAACCATTACAAAATGCCACTTGGTTCGATTGGAAAATGCGACTGTGACTGCCCAAAGCGTCCGCGTCCTGACAAAAAAGTATTGATGCTATTTGAAAACTGCGCACCGATCGCCGGAAACAGGAATACCCCAAACAACATTATCTTCGACACAGAGCCAAACTCTCTTCCGGTCACGATGGCTGCAACAATTGAAAACTTCAGCATAGACGGCATCAACGTAACAATTTTCCGAAGAAACTCACAGGAAACAATCGCAGTACAGGCTGGCTCTTCTCTGACTTTTGTCCACGATGAAGTTGTCCGTATCACGGTTAACTCATTCGGTCAGGCCTACACCGGATCATTTAAGCACCAGATCACGTATGAAGTAGAGAAAGACTAAAAACCGTATCTCAAAAAAGACGGCTGTCCATTTTGGACAACCGTCTTATACCTTTAATTCATTTCTACATTGTGATAAACCTGCTGAACGTCTTCAAGCTCTTCAAGTACACCGATCAGCTTCTCAATCTGTTCCTGGTCTACTTCAGATACCGCTACATCATTCTGTGCAAGCATTGTCAGTTCCGCCACAGTCAATTCAATGATTCCGTTTTCTTTTAAAGCCTGCTGAACCGCATTGTACTGATCAGGTTCAGCATAAATAATCACTGTGCTTTCTTCTTCAAGCACATCACGCACATCAATCTCATGCTCCATCATCAGTTCAAGGATTTCTTCTGCTGATTGATCTTCAACGCCAAACACAGCAGTTGAATCGAACATGTATGAAACAGATCCACTCACACCCATGTTACCGCCATTTTTACCGAAAGCTGCGCGCACTTCAGAAGCTGTACGGTTCACGTT
The DNA here is from genome assembly GCF_044383825.1 of Jeotgalibacillus sp. JSM ZJ347. Lineage (NCBI taxonomy): Bacteria > Bacillati > Bacillota > Bacilli > Caryophanales > Caryophanaceae > Jeotgalibacillus > Jeotgalibacillus sp. JSM ZJ347. The sequence goes on from NZ_JBISEN010000006.1 coordinate 24,790, forward strand.
GTTTGTCAGTGCATCCACAATAATCATTGACCCGGCAGGTCCAAACCCTTCATAGCGAAGGCTGTCGTAATTCTCTTCTCCGCCGCCTTTCGCTTTTTCAATTGCTCTTTCAATAATGGCTTTTGGTACATTATATGTCTTTGCACGATCAAGCACCATCCGAAGCGCCGTATTTGCTTCCGGATCCGGCTCTCCCTGTTTTGCCGTTACATAAATCTCTCTTGCAAACTTATTATATACCTGACTCGTATTTGCATCTTTTGCTGCTTTTTTCTCTTTAATATTATTCCACTTACGTCCCATGTTTTTCACTCTCTTTCATTCATAACTGTCTGCCTTTTCACTATACTGATTTTAACAAAAGAAGGCAAATAGACCGTTAGTTCAGCTCAAGCACTGCAAAGGTATTTTTCCCTTTTTCTTTTGCCAGATAAAGTGCTTCATCAGCAGCTTTTAGAATCTCTTCAGCCGAGTGGTTTTTTTCCCTGACAATCGTCATGCCAATACTTGTCGTCACATCAAACTGATGATGCCGGATGAACCAAGGCGCTCTTATTGACTCAAGAATCTTATCTGCAATTTGAGAAAGAACTGCCTTTGACTGCACATCATATAACAGGATGACAAACTCATCTCCTCCAAGCCTGACAACCAGATCTGACCACCTGACACTGCCAGTCAGCCGTGCAGCAAATTCTTCAATGACTGCATCACCAGCATCATGCCCTTTTTGATCGTTGATTGACTTAAAGTGATCGATATCTAAAATTACTACAGAAAATACAGTGTCAGCTTTAGCTAATTCCTTCTTCATTTCCTCCTGCAGCATCCGTCTGTTCGGGAGTCCTGTCAGGGAATCATGATAGGCAAAATGCTTAAGCTTTGTTTCCTGTTGTTTGGTCAGAGTAATATCCCTTGAGATCACAACCATATATTTAAACGTATCCTGCTCGTCAAATACAGGCGTCCCCTGCACTTCAGTCCAAATCGTTGTATGATCAGCAGTAAGCTGTCTGACCTGAAGATTGAAAGGTTCCCCCTCTTTTATTGCTCGGACGAATGCCTGATCTATTCTCTCGATATACTTTTCTTCTACGCCGAATGAAAAAGGTTTTCCTTCAAAATCAGTTTCATCATGGCCAAGCAGTTTTTTATAGGAAGGTGAAGTATAGATAATCAATCCTCTATGATCAACTAGTGTAATCAGGTCCTGTGCATTTTCTGCAATGATTCTGAATTTCTCTTCACTTTCTTCAAACTTCCTTACAGCGTTTATTTCCCCTGTTACATCTTTCAGGATCCAGTAGATCCCTGTCACTTCACCGTTCACTAAAACAGGCACAAACAGCGAGATCCCTTCAATCACTTCATCTTCAGAAAGTCTGATCGACAGCCTGAGTGACTCTGCTTTACCTTCAACCGCCGATTGAAAACAGTCTTTAGTCTGAAGCCTGTCAGCAGATGCGATCCAGTGAGTATAATTCATTCCTCTAATGTTTTCCTGATGAAACAGATCCTCTGCCGCTCTGTTCATGGATTCAATCTCACCTTCAAGGTTCAGGTGCATCATCGCATCCAGGTTATGTTCAAATAATGATTTGAACCGCTCGCTGCTTTCAACAGCACGCTTTTTTGATTCGATCGCACTTCTCTCAGCCCAGGTTGATTCAGTAATATCCTGAACCAGCGCAGTGATATATGCACAGTTTCCCTGTTCATCAAAGAGCGGTGAAAGTCGCGTCTTCGAATAATAGACTTCTCCTGATGAAGACTGATAAGCGTCCTTATAGATCACGTCTTCCCGTGTCATCACCACCTGTTTATACTGTTCATATAAATAAGATGTTACGTCTGGATCCTGAATGAGTCTGATTGGTTTACCGTAATCACGTTCACTTAATCCAGCCCTCATCTTAGCTTCTTCATTGATAAAAGCGTATGTAAATTCCCCATCAATTTCCACTTTCACAATAAAAACCATTTCTTTAATTCCACTCATAACTACTCTGTACAGAAGATGCTCATGATTCATGGACTCATCCTCCTAAAATATAATCCAAATCTAATATCATAGTATTCATTAATGACATTGATGTAAAGACACATCTAATTGCTTGTTGATATGAGTTTAAAGGAATCTCTATACTTATGTCGAATGAAGATATTGGAAGTCAATTTTAAGGAGGAAACGATGATGAATCTGCTGGGAAGACTGCAATCGTAACAGGTGGCGCCTCAGGAATTGGACTTGCAACAGTTGAAGCATTTGAGGAAAAAGAAATGAACGTTGTACGGGCTGACTTCAATGAAGAAGACGGGCAGGCAGTAGCAACGCTTGAAAACTTTAATGGGTGATAGAATAAAATCAAGAAATGAGTGAAAAATTTTGATCGGTGAGCGGAAAAATCCCGCAAAATCCGTTCAGGCCGAATAATCGGTAAAGATGATGGAATGATCATCATTGCTGATCGAATCCAACCGATTGCCGATAGATATATTCACCGGACCGGCCTCTTTGTAGCCCCCTCCTCAAAACCACAAAATAGCCAGAGGACCTCAGCCCTCCAGCTCTCTTTCCCTAATTTATGCGTGTACCTCTCTCAAAGTACGTTTCGTTACTTTTTCTTTCGCCATTGGTACTGCCCATCTGTCTAAGCCGAAGCGGATTGCCGTATATCCTGCAAACATCAGAACCACTGCTGCTGCAAGTAATACAGGGTTTGTGCTGATTGTTCCTGCAAGCAGGAAGTTAAGGTTCATAAATGCACCTGCGACTAAAGCCGGCATTGTAAGCAATCCGACAATCAAACCAAGTCCCACAAACAATTCTCCCCAGGGAATCAGAATGTTAAAAATCTCTGCGTTTGGCAGTGCCACCGTTTCAAGGAATGTACCATACCAGCCTGCGACTACCGGTGCTTCTCCTCCCGCTTTCGCAATCGCACCCTGCAGATAACCTGTCGCATCGAATTTGCCTGTCACTTTCCCCCACCCTGCCTGAAGCCACTGAACACCTAACCAGACTCTTAATACTGTCCAAATACCCGCTGCCACTTTACCGTTCCACCATTTTTCACCCAATGTACAACTCTCCTTTTATTTGTGAAATATTTCACATAAGATGATAAAAAAATAAGTGCTGTTTGCTGACGTTTGATTTGTGAAACATTTCACATTTATTTGATACCTTTATAATAAAGGATGTTTTCCATTTACGCAATATTTTGTTCAGTATTTCACAAATCGTTCACGGACTGATTATTTCTCATATTTTTTCCACACTTCCGGGAGTAAATCATTAATCTCATGTGCAAGCATGGTGTGTGCAGATTTCGTTTTAACCCAGTCATCTGCAGTTGCTCCGTGCATGTAGACTCCATTCAATACAGCATACTTCCAATCTTCATGACAGCAGATCATCCCGCTGATCATACCTGTTAAAGTATCACCCGTCCCTCCTTTAGACAATGCACTGTTTCCGGTTGTATTCTCGTACATTTCACCATCAGGAAATGCGATGAGCGTCTGTTTTCCTTTTAACACAATCGTAACACCTGCTTCCTGTGCAAATTGAGTCACGACTGATTGCCTGTTTTCTTCAAGCTCCTCTTTTGAACATCCTGATATACGCACAAACTCCCCCGGATGAGGGGTTAATATAGTTGGCGCTTTTCGACCTGAATATGTTCTTTTACTTAGTGCACCGGCATCGAGAATCACAGGAAGGTCTGTTAACAGAAACGCTTTGACCGTCTGTTCAGTTTCATCATCCGCTTCTCTTCCAGGTCCTGCCGCTAGAACGCGATAGTGGTCAAATGACAGATTCTCCAGCCGCTCATAAAAACCCGGAACAAACGTTGTTTCAGGTAGATGCTGGATGATATATGGAATGACTGATTCTTCTGTACCGACTTCAAGTTTTCCGACTCCGCTTCTCATACACGCAATTGCTGAAAGGACAGCAGCACCCGGCATGAATCTGCTTCCTGCAGCAATGAGTGCTGTACCATATGTACCTTTATGTGCATCTGCCTTTCTTTCTGGTAGTGTATTTATTACATCTTCTGCCTGCCACTTTTTCATCATGCCGGCTCCTCTCATGAATGGATTTTCAAGTCTTTATGCATAAATGGACATTTCCCTGTGATCGGCTCTATATCGTCCCCAATAAAGGACTGCTTCCATTCATTGTGGTCTGGATCACCAAAATGACTGATATCAGGATGCTTAGGCAGCTGATCCCATGCTTCAACGCGCTCTCGGACTTTTTCACGGGACATGATACCACCCTTTTCTGTACCTTCAAGCCCCTGAAAAATGGCTCGCGGCTGAAATCCGAGCACCATACTGTTTCCAAGATCTCTTGTCTTTCTTTGCTTATAGGCTGGCGCATTTCCGAAGACAAAAATTGGCTCCCCTTTAAAATGAAAATCCCACAGAAAGTGCTCAGGGTCTTTGGGATGGTCTTCAGGCCATTCCACTGTATCCTGATCATGAAGATATTGAATGATATCCCAGAACTGTGCGCGATAATCATCAAGTCTACCTTCTTCTTCAAACGGCTCAACAAAAATAAACAGTCCATGCTTAATCTTTGTCGCTTCATTAAAAAGTGTCAGAAATTCTCCGACTGCCTCCGGTAAATTGGTCCAGTCATCCTGTGATATGTATGCATAGCGAAGTTCTCCTTTACGCTGGCCTTTCATGCCAAAATAGCAGGGGAACGTTGGATCCAGTACAGTTTTTTCGAACGTTTGGTATTCTTTGATCAGCCACTCCGGCAGCTGCTCGTGGTTTTCCATGTCTTCTTTTGTCAGTAATCCTGAACTCTTTAATGCCATTTGATTTCCTCCAATAATGGTTGATGATTGACTCTACCCTATATTTCCAGTTAAGAAACGTTCATTTGAAAAACTAAAGAAGACAGTGCTCTCTGCAGAGCACTGTCCTGATTTACGCGCGATTTTCATTCGCAATGTCACGATCGATTTCTTTTTTGGACTTCACAAAAAATGCGAGGACAAGACCGATAAGCGCTGTAATCCCTGCTACAATAAATGAAATATTTACACCGTGGACCATCCCCTCCACTCCTTCAGAAGGAATGGCAGCAGTGGACATAACTGTGACAAGTAATGCTGTTCCGACTGCTCCTGCAATCTGTCTCATTGTATTATTCATGGCGGTACCATGTGGAATCAGGCTTGTCGGCAGCTGATTCAGGCCGGCTGTTGTGACCGGCATCATGACAAGCGCCAGACCAAACATCCGCACTGCATTAACTGAAGCAAGATAAGTGAACGTCGTTTCTGTCGTCAGATTTGTAAACATAAAGGTTGTAATGGTCAGTAACGACATTCCCGTAATCGCAAGCCATCTCGCACCAAACATATCAAAAAGCTTACCTGATACAGGATTCATCAGTCCCATCAGTACTGCTCCAGGAAGCAGCATCAGTCCTGATTCAAAAGCAGAAAATCCAAGCATATTCTGCATTAACAGCGGCAGTACAACCGCCCCTCCGATCATCGCAATAAATACGACCATTCCAATAATGGTTGTGATCGTAAAGACTTTATTGCGGAACACTTTGAATTCCAGCATCGGCTGCTTTAACTTTGACTGTCTAGTAATAAATATTGGCAGCGCAATCAGTCCGACGACCAGTGAAATCAGCACCTGGGCACTTGCCCATCCACTGTTTCCGGCTGTACTGAAAGCATACAGCAGTCCGCCAAAACCAAGTGTGGATAGCGCAATTGACATTGGGTCAACCTTAGGGAACGTCTGCTTCGTGACATTTTTCAAAATGAAATAGGCGACGATGATATCAATGATCACAACCGGAAGAATAATATAAAATAAACTTCTCCACGGAAATTGATCAACCATCCATCCTGACAATGTCGGTCCGATTGCCGGCGCAAAAGCAATAACGAGACCAAACATCCCCATTGCCTGTCCGCGTTTTTCAATCGGGAAAATTAAAAACAGGATCGTCTGCATAAGCGGCATAATAATTCCCGCCCCGGATGCCTGAAGTACACGGCCTGTCAGTAAAACGCCAAAGTTTGGTGCAATCGCACAGACCAGCGTACCAAATGCGAACAGCCCCATAGCTGTTAAAAATAATCGTCTTGTCGTAAATCTCTCAATTAAAAATGCTGTAATCGGAATCATGATCCCGTTTACCAGCATAAAGATTGACTGCAGCCATTGTGCAGTAGAAGCATTCAATTGAAGGTCTTCCATAATAACAGGAATCGCAGTTGCCAGAAGTGTCTGGTTCAAGATCGCTGCAAATGCGCCTGAAATTAACACAATCAGCAGTGGTACCTTATTAATTCCGGCTCCGGCAGCCGGCTGACTTTCTGCATGTGCCATAGTTATATCCTTCTTTCTGTCTATTTAATTTCTCAAAACGAATCAAGTATTTGCATTATACAACTATATAATTGTATCATACAACTATCAGGTGGCAAACAACTTGCTTTATCACGTAATAAAGGCGGTATACACATGAAAGAAGAATCGTTGGCACAAATAGAATTAGAAATGGCTGTGCTCTCCAGAAGGATCGCATCAGTTTCAAGAAGTAAACGGGAAGAAAATCTCGTCCGGGCAGCTTATCTGCTCTTGTTTCAAATATCAACGCACGGTCCTGCCGGTGTTAAAGGGCTTGCTGAAGAACTGCAGCTTGATATTTCAACTGTCAGCAGGCAGGCAGCTTCACTCGATCAGAAGGGCTACATCAAAAAAGTCCCTTTCCCTCAGGATAAACGTTCTTATTTATATGAAATTACTGAAGCCGGGCAGCGTGAAATGGTTGAATATCAGAAAATACGAAGAGAAAAAGTAGACGAGCTGTTATTTGACTGGACGGATGAGGAACGTGAACAGTTCGGCGTGCTGTTAAAGAAATTTAATGAATCGGTGAAGGTATATTGGTCGGGGGATGAGTGACTCGTTTTTTGTTTGGGGTTCTGGGTTCGTAGAAAAATGAGTGGTGTTCGGAGAAAAACATGAGTTGTTCTTAGAATGCAACGTGTGATTCTCAGAACAACAGCTGACGTTCTTAGAAAAAGCAACCCTGTTCTTAGAATAGTGTAAAAATAACTACTTCCTCTCTCCCCCCACTATAAAATAAATCCGGCATCACGCCGGATTTTTTTCACTTTATTAAACCTGCCATCCTCAACCCATGTAAAATTCCATCTTCCTCAACGGATTTTGTCACGAATTTAGCTGACTCTTTCACTTTATCCATCGCATTCCCCATGGCAAAGCTGTTTTCAACAGCAGTCAGCATTTCAATGTCATTCAAACCATCTCCAAATGCAAATTGGCGTGCAGGGGGGTAGCCCAGTTTTTCAATCATTTTTGAAATACCCTGCGCCTTTGAACCGCCCTTAGGCAGAATATCGACTGAATAGGCATGCCATCTGATAAAGTCAAAGTCTTCAAATGTTTGTCTGTATTGTTCTTCTTCTCCGCGTTCACAGAACAGAAGAGATTGATATAGCGGACGATCTACATGATAGTCCGGGTCATGTGTCGGTTCCATATCGATTTTTAATGTGCCGATACTTTCTTCAATATAAGCATGCTGACGAACGTTGGCCTTCATATCTTTATGATCCATGTATACGACCGGGTGTTCATTTTCAACGGCCGTCGCTGTCAGCTTTTCGAGCGCATCAGCGTTAAGGGGATTTGTATAAATCACTTCATCATTCAGTACAACATACTGACCGTTGTAGCTGATAAATGAGCGGATTCCGAGTTCTTTTCTCAGATCCTCATACATAAACGGTGCGCGTCCTGTTGCAATTGCGACTTCGTGACCGAGTTCCTGAAGATCAAAGATTGCCTTTTTTGTTGAAGCGGGCAATTTTTTATCGTGATTGAGTAGTGTGCCGTCTATATCGAAGAAAATGATACTTTTTTCCATTGTCCATCCTACCTTTTTCAATTGGTTTGTATATACAGTCTAACGCAGATTATGATTTTTCGCACAGAAAAAGCAGCTGATAGTCAGCTGCTTTATTGTTTAAATCTCCATATTCCAGCGTTCTTTCTGCGTTTCTTTCAGCTGATCCTCTGTTTCCTGCGGATAAACCGTGCGGAATTTATGGTGATCGGCCGGGATAATTTCGATCATTTTTTTAATCATATCTTCAGGATCAAATTCTTTTAGTCCTTCTTCCTGCTCGATCATGTCCTCTTTACGTGTGAAGTGTTCGTTTTCGTTATACCATTTCCACTTTTCTTCAGCGCTGCGCTTATTAAAGCCTGTGGCAAATGGACCTGGATTAATGGTTGCCACCTTCACACCGAATTCTTCAAGCTCAGCCTTCATTGTCTGGGCGATGCCTTCTAGTGCATGTTTTGTAGCAGTGTATGGTCCAACATATGGCGTAGCAGAAATGCCTGCCATTGAGCTCATAAAGACAATCTTCCCGCTCCCCTTTTTCACAAGCTTCTGAGCTGCTAGCTGCGCTGTTTCAAGTGTTGCAAACACATTGACCTCGAATAATGCACGAAAACGGTCCATCGGCACTTCACCAAGCGGTCCGCCTTCATTTATAGCAGCATTGGCAACAAAAATATCAAAATCGTATTTTGCGATTTCTGCCAGGTCACGCTGATTGGTAATGTCGAGTTTGAATACGTCCATTTCAAGACCCTGATCTTCAGCTTCTCTCATCAAATCTGTTTTTTGCGCAGTTAACTCCGTTGTTGCAATGACTTTATGTCCTTCTTTCGCAAGCCCGAGCGCAGCCCCTCTTCCAAGACCGGTACCTGCACCGGTAATAAAAATCGTCTTAGTCATCGATCAATTCCTCCTATTAACAAGTCATACACCACTTGTTCCCAGTTGAAGGAAATATAAACGTCAGGATGAAGACACCTTGTCTTTCATGTACTTTTTAGCGGCAGCAAATGTATGATCAAATTTATTGAAAAGCCACTGCAGGGCAATCCCGTGCATAATCACGCCGATAATTGAATTGACAATAACAAAGGTATGCATCAGTGTAGATTCTATTTCATAAATGCGTCGGCCAAAGAATAATAGCTGACTAAATATAAAGGTGAGCGCTTCCCCGTAAGTGGTAATGACATTTGGAAGTAGCCAGATGACCAAGGATTCTATGAAAAATAAGCCAATTACACTTGCCAGTAAAATCAGCTTTGAAGCGTTGCTGAATTTATCGATCACTGGCTGCACATAATGCTTGGTAATCGTTTTTGTACGGAACAGATAGATGACCCTGACGATTCTTGCAGCCTGAAAAAACTGGTCAAATGGAATAATCGCGATTGTCAGAAATGGGTGCTTTTTGATAAATCCCCATCTTGAATCTGCTCTGTAAAACCTGACAGCAAAGTCAATAAAAAAGATTAGCCAGACAATCCAGTTTGTCAGTGAGCTGTACGGCTGGTCACTCCACAAGGTTGTAATCGTAAAGATCACAAGTATGATCATGAAGCCCTCGTATATTTTTGACAGTACAGATGACATCAATGATCACCTTCCCTTAAAAAACTTCTTATTTATCGTACCAAAGAATCAGTCATTTGGTTTCAAAATCACAAATTTTCTGCTGAAACACTACAGACATAATTTCTTTTTAAAGCATTAACTGTTATATAGAACATTCCACAGAGGATGAAAAAATAAATGATAAACCATCGCAGACTGAGACGTGTATCTCCATCATGCATAAGAATGTGAGAGTAGAAGCCATCGTCACAATTAAGCCGACTGTAAAAATAACGGAGGGTTAAAGTATTGAGTGTGCACCTTCCAATGTAGAGGAAGAACCGGATTTTGAGCCGTCCTATCCGAGGTTTGGTCTGAACAAATATAAAGCAAAAGATAAAAAACATGATGATGGCTGCAGATTCACCGTTTCTCAGGATTTATGTATTAAAATACCGCTGAAGTTTGAAGCAGATGCTTTTGTGAAACCAGTAAAGTTTTTTGTGATACTGAAGCACCTGACTGTCTGGATGATGAGTCTTAAAGATTGATAAGAGGCCGGGACACTTTGTCTCAGCCTCGCTCAGTTATTCGAGATCATCGTCTTGATTGGATGGACGTAAGCTACCTGCAACAGCTTCGCCGCATGCGCCTCCTGATGGCACTGCACTTACATCCGCAGAGAACTTCAGAGGAATCGTTACACAGATGACCTGTGAGACTGTAAATGTACAGCTGGTATTCACTAATGGTCCATTGATACAGGTAACGGTCGGTGTAAGTGTCACAGTAGCCTCTGCACAAACTTCAACGGTTTGCAGCTGCTGTTGTTCCGCCGCAGTCACAGCCTGATTGACTTGAAGAAGCTATTTATTCCCCTCTTTTAAGCCGGATATGATAGTTTATGTTTAAAACTTTTAAAAGCTGGGTTGCTTTCCATAGATTTTTATAAACAGGGCATTGGTCATATTAAAAAGAGCCTTGGATCAGCTCCAGGCTCTTTTCGTCTATCACCGTTTATTTATATCACCTTATATCATTACATCAATTGCTCTTTATCTTTCATTGATTTAAATTCGCGTTTATAACGATACATTTTTTCATCTGCAGCCATGTACATTTCTTTTAATGTGAACTGCTGCTGATACATTTCAAACCCATAACTGAAGCTTAGTTGCTTCAACACCGGGTCCTCGAGTTTATTCAGATGAAGGTCGATATCTGCAGCAATTTGATCGGGCTTCATATATTCACCTTCAAATATTATAATGAATTCATCGCCGCCAATTCTCGCAATCAATCCCTTTTGCTGAAATGCTTTTCTTAATACATTTGCAAACCCGATTAAAACCTGATCACCTTTTTGATGACCATACTCATCATTGATGTCTTTAAAATTATTTAAATCCATCAGCATGATACCAAAAGGCTTTTCAACTTCTTTTAAATGTTTCAGATAAACCTCAGAGCTGTGACGGTTATAAAGCTTGGTGAGAAAATCTTCTTCTGTTGTAGTGGATTCTAAAAATATGTATGCCACCAGAATACCAAGCACACCGGATGTCCATGAAAAGTACAGCTTTGAATCAAACATCTGAATCACCATTCCAAATATCGGAAGCGCGAAGAAACCAAGAAAAATATTAATGACATATGAATTCGTATTTTTGCGGTTTTTTAACAGAAAGTACATCATGTAGATATAAAAACTTGCCAGTACAACGTAATGAATGTCCTTAAATGCTCCACTGCTGTAGCTGTTTGAGACAGGGTCCACGTCAAAATACAATGGATACATCATATTCACCAGTAGTACGAAAAATGTCAGAACACTTAAGTGCTGATAGTAACCTTTTTTAATGATACGCTTCGGGTCTTTAAAAATATGATATTCCACATAAGACAGCATGAATCCGCCAAGGACAGGACCAATAAGAAACAGTAAAAAGTTGGTGCTGTATTCCAGAAAATAAGCACCAGGGAAAAGCATACCATCAAAAATCCATGTAGCAGGCTCCAGTGCCATCGCGACCGCGCTTGTGATCATAATCAGGATCAGCAACTTCTTACTGAAGGTTTCAACTTTCGACCTCATTTTCACGATAATATAAAGGATAATTAATATGGCAAAGGCAAAGACATTCAGCTGGAATTGCACTAAGTAATCCATATTCCCTCTCCTATCCAATTGGGATACAAAGCAAAAGACCCATTTTTATCTGTTTTAATATAATTATCCTCCTTTTTTCACCATTGTCAAAGGTATATTTTCTCAATTAAGAATTTTCTGTTTATACAAAAACATAAAAAAACGTGCTTAAGTCAATTGCTTTAGCACGCCTGTGACAATTACTATATTGATCTTCTTTCAGCCATATATAAGTTGTATGTTTCTATTTTTAGTTATGTGTAAGTCTCACATAATGGATGAAACGAGTTTAAGATCAAGTATTTATACTTTTCCTACGTCACGTTTTACATCATCACATATCTCGTCAAAGTAAGCTTCTTCAACCTTTCCATTTTTCTTTTATTATTCACTTGTATAGATAAAATTTTATTTGAAACAGGTTTACAACGTTCGTCTTTCAATCAATGAAACGGTTACTTCATGCTTTTCGATGCCATGCTTTATCGCCTGTTTGAAAAGATTCCTTCCCATTTCTTCTAATGGCAGATCGATCGTTGTAATTGATAGCATTTCAGCAATCGGATGGTTCTCAAAACCCATGATACCGAGATCTTGAGGTATATTAAGCCCTGTTTTTTCAGCGGTGAGCAAAATACCTGCAGCTGTCTGATCATTCGTGACTAAAAGGGCATCAGGCTTATCGGTCATGCGGCTGATTTCTTCTAACACCCGCTCCCCGTCCTGCACATGATAACAGTCATCAAAAATCCAGGATTTATTAAATGGAATCTGTCTGCTGCTTAAAAAGTCTCTATATGCACGTTCTCTTTCCTGACTATTTGTTCCTGACCTTCTGCCAATGCAGTAACCTATCCGATTATAGCCCTTTCGTTCAAGATAATGGAGCGCCTTCATGAATACCCCATACTGATCGATAAACGTATAGGAAACCTCCTGATGAATTTCCTCACACATGACAAGTTGTCCATATAATTGATACGGTTCAATCAGTGCCCAGTCACTCGAGCGTGAGCAGAAAATGCAGGCATCAATCTGCTTATGCTTTAACATTTCAAGTGCTGCAATTTCCTGGTCAGTTTCATAATCTGTCTGAAACATGACAAGCTTTTTGCTATTGATTCGGGCTTCTTCAGCAATGCCTTTAAGCAGTGCTGCAAAATACGAATGGTCAGTAAATGGAAGTACAATCCCAACCATTTCGGTTTTTCCTTTGCTGAGACTCACTGCATTCAGATTTTTCACATACCCGCTTTCTTCAATCGCTGCAAGCACTGCCTGCCGCTTCTCTTCCTGAACATATGGATGTTGATTCAGCACCCTTGATACGGTTGAAACAGAGACCCCGGCGAGTCTTGCCACATCACGAATATTTGTCATACCTTCACCTCATCGGAAATAATCCTCAATTGATTCAATCGGCTGAACCTCCTCAGGCTTAACCCTTGAACCAGTCAGACATGCTACATAAACAATTGCACACAATACCGGTAAATACAACATACGCGTTCCCTCCTTCAGTTCATTTGAATTGAACGTAAAGGATGAAACGCGTTTCAGGTCAAGTATGTTGTGAGAGTTAATTCGTTTCCGGCAGGCGAGATTCTTTTTTCTACAATCCTCCAAAACGCCTGTGTCTACCGTTAAACTCGTTGATTGCCAGATCAAATTCTTCATTTGAAAAGTCAGGCCAAAGTGCAGCGGAAAAATAAAATTCCGTATATGCCATCTGCCAGAGCAGAAAATTACTCAGCCTTTTCTCCCCACCTGTTCTAATCAGCAGATCCGGCTCCGGCATCTGATTCGTGTATAGATATTTTGATACGGCAGCTTCAGTAAATTCCACGTCGTCTTCTTTCATCATTTCAAAAGCTTTTAGAATCTCCTGTCTTCCACCGTAGTTCAAAGCAAAGTTCAGCTGCAGCCCGTCATTTTTAGCCGTCTTTTTCACTGCATGCTTCAGCGCTTCACGTGTGCTATATGGCAGCTGCTGAAGATCTCCAAGCAGATTTATTTTCACATTATTTCTTATCAGTTCGGGCAGATACTGAAACAAAAACTTTTTTGGCAGCTGAAGAATAAATTCAACTTCTTTTTGCGGTCGCTTCCAGTTTTCCGATGAAAATGCAAATAGCGTTAAAAACTTCACGTTTCTCTCAGACGCTTTTTTGACAATTCTTACGACCGCTGACACCCCTTCAAGATGACCTTCCGTTCGAGAAAGACCTCTTCTCTCTGCCCACCGTCCGTTCCCATCCATAATGACTGCGATATGTGAAATACCTGTTGTCTGATTCATCTTCCCATCACCTTCCGATTTCAAATTAATTGAAAATCATTATATTTAATATGATTATAAATATATTTTTATTGATAATCAATAAAAATATAAAAAAAAAGCACTCACTAATTAATGTGAGTACTGGGTCAATTAAGCATTTTGTATTATTTATATAAGTATAGTCTAAAAACCGACCTTTTCTAAATACAATCCCTCTGCAATTGCCATACGACCTGTTTGAATTCTTTCTTTTGATTCAAGAATGCCGGGTATTGCAGCAGCATCCATTTCTCCCAATCCAACTTCGATTAAACTACCAACAATTTTTCTTACCATATTGTATAAGAAACCATTGCCCCGGATTTTGATTTCGATAAAACCGTCATGCTCATTGATTTCAAGTGAGTGAATTTCACGCACCATAGACTTTTTCTTCGACTTTGCATTGGAATAGGAAGTAAAGTCATGCTCCCCGAGGAAATATGCAGATGCTTTTCTCATTTTTTTGGTATCAAGCTTTTCCTCAACGTGCATGCTGTATTTCCGCATAAATGGGTGCGTATACTGCTCGTTCCAAATCTTATACATATACGTTTTATCCTTTGCATTGTAGCGGGAATGAAAACGGTCATCCACCATTTTCACATCAATCACACTGATATCATGAGGAAGATACTTGTTCAGATACTGCATGACCTCTTCCTCAGTTGCATGCTTACTCATTTTGAAATTCGCGATTTGTGCAAGTGCATGCACACCCGCATCCGTTCTGCCTGATCCAATGATTTCAATCTTTTCACCAGCAAGCTCTGTTAACACATTTTCAATTTTACCCTGAATCGTATTGTCACTATTTCCGAGCCGCTGCCAGCCCTTATAACGGCCACCATCATATTGAATTGTTAATTTATAGTTATTCATTTAAATCTCCTGTTCTTTGTTCATCTATTACCATCACTCCGCCTACACCATTGACGCAGCGTAGTATTCTACCAGTATAACGCCTGCAGGGTCAGATTTAACAATAAATCTTTTTCCTTTGCAAATCAGCAGCAAAGTCATTTTGTTTCAACTTGCTATCATCACAGATAATATTGTGCTCTTATCGTCATTAGCAGATCAACTATTCAGGAAGTTCTTTTTAAAACCCCCATTTTTAAAAGAACCAATCAGCTTTGTCTCTGATTGGTTCTTTACTGATATTTGACCGCATACTACCTTCACGATCGTTATAATACTTATAAAAAGATGCTGACAATAATCGCTGTAATAAAGCTTGCCAGGGTCCCTGCCACGATTGCCTTTAAGCTTAATTTGGATACAGTCTTTTGCTGACTTGGCTCAAGTGAACCTAATCCAACTATCAATTGGCCAATTGAAGACAGATTAGCAAAGTTGCATAGTGCAACGGATAAAATGGCCACTGTTTTTGGAGAAAGGTCATCCATCATTGCTGAAAGCTCGTTAAAGGCAACAAATTCGTTAACTGAAAGCTTTGTGCCTATAATAGAAGCTGACCTGAATGCCTCATCCATTGGAATACCAATCAGTAATGCTAAAGGAAAGAAGACATAACCGAAAATGGTGGAAAGATCTGTGTTGATTAGACCTAGCAGCCCGTTAATCATCGCCAGGATGGCAATAAAAGCAATCAGGAGCCCTCCAATATTGATGGCAAGTCTTGTACCGTTCAGCGCACCATCTGATATTGCTTCGAATATATTCGTATGCGTTGTTTTTCCAAGTGCAATATCCCCTGTTGTCTGCGACTCCTCAGTCTCAGGCTCCATCACCTTGGCAATGATGAGTGAAACGATCGGCACACTGAAAACGGAGAGAAGCAGGAACCTCATATCAATCCCCATTAAAGAATACCCGATCAGAATTGCCCCGCTTGCAGATGCGGTGCCTCCAACCATTACAGCAAATACCTCAGATCGGGTCAGCTTGATCAGGTAAGGCTTGATCAATAACGGAGCTTCTACAAGACCTAAAAAAGAGTTGCCGATCGCATTGAACGATTCGACCTTTGTTGTACCTAAAATTTTGCCAAGCCCAATTCCGATATATTTTACAAAGAACGGAATGATGCGTAAATAGTAAAGCCCTGAAATAAGAGCGGAAATGAAAATGATCGCGCCAAGGACATTAATCGCAAAAACGTAAGTGATGTTGGTCCCTTCTTCAAAAAAACCTCCGAAAACGAACATGATACCTTCTGTACTATAATCGATAACCTTTTGCACACCGAGCGCCGCCTGGTTCAACAGTGTTTGCCCAAAAGGAACTTCCAATACAAACAATACGAGTAAAAATTCAAGAACAATCCCAATCATGACTGTACGCCATTTAATCGCAGAACGATTACTACTCCATAACCATGCTAAAAAAAGGACTCCTATCAAAGAAAAAATGCCATAAATTAAACTCAAAGCAAAATACCTCCCGGTGATGTTTTACTTCAATCATTGCTTATAATTCTATATAGTCGTAAGATGTCAGACCACTTAAAGGAAAAATAAAAAGTGTATGTGACTTTCTCACAATATAAAGAAAGCCCCATACACTTTTCATGCATAGAATGACTTTCCTTATAGTCCGGCAATTTAAGGCTGCCAGGTAGAGACTTATGGTCCATATCACCATAGATATACAAGGAATTCATATGAAGTTTGTTTTGACACTTTAACATGAGGAAGAACTTTTACACAATATAAAATCATAAAGATTATATATTGTGAAATTTCGCACGATCAGGATAACTCATCTATCACTTTCACTTGGGTAGTTCGTAGTAAGACATAATACACCCACTGCATTTTCTGTCTTCATTATATCCAGGTCAACTTAAAAAAGCCGACTCAGATCATTGATCCAAGTCAGCTAGCTAACCCTCTATTTCATAAACCCTGATGTGGCTCAAGATCCTTAAAATAAAGTCCTGATTAATTTATTTTACAAACTTCACTCATTCATTTCGACCACTCTTGCCACAGGATGCCCGCAATCGGCACACTTCCCCTCAAGCACAACATCAATTGGATCACTTGCGATGATAACATCCTTTATGGTTACTGCATCCAGACATTGACCACAGCATACATTTCCGATCAGCATTTTTCTCGTTTGTTCAGTTATTGATAGCCATTTTCTGTTTACTTCCATATCTCCTCATTTTAAAAACTTTTACGCTCGTTCAAGCCAGGCAACACTCTCAACGTGCGATGTCTGAGGAAACATATCAACAGGCTGTACTTCCTGCGTCTTATACCCGCCGTCTTCCAATATCCTCAGATCTCTCGCAAGTGTTGCAGGGTTACATGACACATACACAATACGCTTCGGCTTCATCGCAACCATCGTATCAAGCAGTGCCTGATCACAGCCTTTTCTCGGTGGGTCCACAACAATGACATCTGCCTGGTTGCCTTTTTTATACCATGCAGGAATCACTTCTTCAGCTGGTCCCGCTTCAAATTCAGTGTTATCAAAGCCGTTCAGTTCTGCATTGGCTTTCGCATCTTCAATCGCCTGTTTGACAATCTCAACACCAAACACTTTCTTCGCTTTTTGCGCTAAAAAGAGTGAGATCGTTCCAATGCCGCAATAAGCATCAATCACAAATTCCTCTCCTGTCAGCTGCGCATATTCAAGGGCTTTCTGGTAAAGAACTTCTGTCTGTACAGGGTTAATCTGATAGAAGCTGCGCGCTGAGATCGCAAACTTTACATCACCGATTGAATCATAAATCACATCGCTGCCCCAGATCGTCTGTCCCTTATTTCCAAGAATCACATTCGTCCGCTGATCATTAATGTTATGAACAATGGACTTCATACCTGGCACTTTTTCACGTAGCACAGCCGTTAAGTCCTCGGCATGCGGCAGATGCTTTGTTCTTGTTACAAGCACAACCATCACTTCACCTGAAGTTCTGCCGTAGCGGACAACGACATGACGCAGCACTCCTTTATGCCGCTCTTCGTCATAAGGCTGAATGCCAAAACGCGCTGCTTCTTCCTTAACAATATTCATCACACGGTCGCTGATATCTTCCTGAATCAGGCACACATCCGTATCCACAATCCGGTGGCTTCTCGTTGCATAAAATCCTGCAATGACGCGCCCACTCTCACTGCCGACAGGAATCTGGCTTTTATTACGGTAGCGCCAAGGATCTTCCATACCGAGTGTCGGGTGAACCGGGACATCGTTGATCTTTCCAATCCGCTCAAGTACATCCTGCACCTGCTTCTGTTTCGCAGAAAGCTGTCCTTCATAGCTGAAATGCTGCAACTGACACCCTCCACATCTGTCATAGACAGGGCATGGCGGTTCCGTTCTATGCTCACTCACTGATTCAAGTTCAAGCATCTTGCCAAAACCAAAATTCTTCGTCGTTTTAAGGACTTTTACTTTCACCTCTTCATCAGGAAGCGTCAGTGGAATAAACAACGGATAACCGTCCACTTTTCCAACACCATGTCCCTCATGTGTTAAATCTTCTATCGTCACTGTCACAGTATCATTCTTTTTAACAGGTAAAGCCTGCTTTTTTGTCATTAGTACATCGCCCTCTTCGTTAGAATCGCTGCCCATTATTGTAGCACATATTTGTTTCAATGACTGAAATTAATTGATCATGAATCAAAGTATGAATAATCATTTCATTTCTTTTTATTAATCCACCATTCAAGTTTATTCACAGTGGATGATTGAAGCGTAAGGGGGCGACTCCTGCGGCAGGAAGGGACAGGTGAGACAAGGCATGGCGAATCACCGCCCGGCCGCGGAAAGCATCCCCCTGAAGCGGAAATCATTCGCCAAAGTAATAAATATTCACCTTTTTGTTTAACCATACCCTATAAGGGGTATATATAAAATTACCTAAATAACCTTGATTTTTTATTTAATGGTGTGTAGAATAGAGAAACTATTCTTTTTATTCTAAAAATTCAAACTAAGGAGGAAGCGATATGGGACAGATTGTTAAACAGAAAGTACTCGCATATATCACGCGGGAGAATGAAGGAAAGACTGAATTGCTTGTCTTTTCACAGAAGGATCGTCCGCAAGCTGGCCTCCAGGTACCTGGCGGCGGCGTTGAAGACGATGAACTGCTGATTGATGCACTTTATCGCGAAATTGAAGAAGAAACCGGGTTGAAGAGAGATGAGCTTCAATTACAGGGTAAACTTCATAAACAGATGTATTATTCAGAGGATCGCTCAAAGTATTATGAGCGTAACTTTTTCCATCTGGCATTAATACGTCCGGTAGAAAATGAGTGGGAATATACAGTGGAAAGCGATGGGAAAGATGACGGCATGAAATTCCACTTCGAGTGGCAGCCAATAGAAGAAGCCTCAAAGCTTGCAGCTGACATGGACAATGCAGTCGACTGGCTGGAACAGGTATAGTATAAAAGCCCGGCAATTGCGCCGGGCTTTTACTTATTTATCACTTCTGATTTCATCTTCTTCATCAATCAGACTGTTCTTTAATACTACATTTTTATCATTATCTACACGGTCTTCCTTACGCAGCTTATCCAGCGGAGCACAAACGTTCAGGTGACGATACAGGTTCTGAAACTCTGCAGGAAGCAGCCCGCCGAATTCTCCGTCAAGATTCAACTGAACCGTTTCCTTTGACGTTACCTTAATATGATTTGCTTTCACATACTCAAGATGTGGATCCTGCAGGTGTTCTCCGCGAAGTGCGAGTGAAATCACACGGATGGTTTCCGCCATGTTCGTTTTCTTTAGGAACATCAGTGTAAACAACCCATCATTAATGGAAGAGTCAGGTGCCAGCTTTTCAAATCCGCCCACTGAGTTCGTCAGCCCGATCAAAAAGAGCATGACCTCTCCCTCAAACACTTTTCCATCATATTCAATCCGGACATTTGTAGGCTTGAAAGAAGGCAGCATCTCGATACCTTTTAAGTAATATGCCAGCTGCCCAAGTACGGTTTTCAGTTTACTGGGTACTTCATATGTCAGTTCAGTCATGCGCCCGCCGCCGGCAATATTAATAAAATATTTATCATTCATTCTGCCGACATCCACAGGAATCGTGTCACCTTTTATAATGATATCCACTGCATCTTCAATATCTCTCGGAATGTGAAGCGCACGCGCAAAATCATTTGTTGTCCCCATCGGAATGAGTCCCAAATTTGGACGGTTCGGTTTTTCAGCAAGACCATTTACTACTTCGTTCAGCGTACCATCCCCGCCCGAAGCAATAATCAGATCAAATCCCCGATCAGCTGCTGCAGCCGCAGCAACCGCAGCATCACCCGCACACGTTGTCGCATGACAGGAAGTTTCATATCCGGCCTGCTCTAATTTCATTAAAACTTCAGGTAAATGCCTTCTGAAAATCTCTCGGCCTGAAGTTGGATTATAAATAATTCTAGCTCGTTTCATCATATTCAGCCTGCCTTTTTTAAATTAAGCATACTATAAAATTATAATCACTTTTCATTGTATGTAAACAAAAAAGAATAAGCCTTATAGTAAGGCTTACCCTCATCATACTGTTATTTAACGGATTTTACCATAGATAGCTTGCTTTTTCCCGATAATACAGAGTGGCGGGGTATTGGAAAAAAATAAAAAGTGTAAGTTAAAATGCCTGGGCTGATCGAAATCTTATCAAAAAGTAATGGAATCATCTACCCACATCCTGCCACAGGACGAATAAACCTGATTGCTCATTGAATTAATCAGAAATGTGAAGCAATCATTACTGCGCACCAGGATCCTTCCCCTGACTATCCTACAACAACCACTCGCAAAAAAGAAACGCACCCCAAAAGTGCGTTTCTTCCCAATGTACTTATCGCTTCTTAATCTCCTGCATCAGCAGCTTATTCACCATCGGAGGGTTCGCCTGCCCCTTCGATGCCTTCATAATCTGACCAACCAGGAAACCAATTGCACGGTCTTTACCGTTTTTAAAGTCTTCAATCGACTGTGGATTGTTATCCAGTGCTTCAGTAACAAAGCCAAGCAGCTGGCCTTCATCAGAAATCTGAACAAGACCTTTTTCTTTTACGATCTTTTGTGGATCTCCGCCTTTTTCAATCAGTTCCTTGAAGACTTTCTTTGCGATTTTAGATGAAATCGTGCCATCTTCAATCAGCTTAATCATGCCGGCAAGACCTTGTGGCGTCAGCGCTGTATCATCAAGTTCTTTTTGCTCAGCATTCAGGTAAGCAGATACCTCACCCATCAGCCAGTTAGAAGCAAGCTTCGCATCAGCACCCTGTTCAAGCGTCAGCTCAAAGAAATCTGACATTTCTTTTGTGAGCGTCAGTACCATTGCATCATATGCCGGCAGACCAAGGTCTTCTACATAGCGCTTTTTACGTGCATCTGGAAGTTCAGGGATCGTTTTACGTACACTCTCCTTCCACTCTTCATCAATCACCATTGATACAAGATCCGGTTCAGGGAAATAGCGGTAGTCATCAGAGCCTTCTTTTACACGCATTAATAGCGTCTTGCCTGTCGACTCATCAAAGCGGCGTGATTCCTGTTGGATTGCTCCGCCTGAAAGCAGTACTTCTTCCTGACGCTTCTCTTCAAACTCAAGACCCTTTTTAACAAAGTTGAATGAGTTCAGGTTTTTCAGCTCCGTTTTTGTACCGAATTCTTCCTGTCCAACCGGACGAAGTGAAATGTTCGCATCACAGCGAAGTGACCCTTCTTCCATCTTACAGTCAGAAACGCCTGTGTACTGAATAATTGACTTGATTTTTTCAAGATATGCGTATGCTTCAGCCGGTGTTCTAAGGTCCGGCTCAGATACGATTTCAATCAGCGGTGTTCCCTGACGGTTATAGTCGACAAGTGAATACCCTTTATCTGTATGCGTCAGTTTACCTGCATCTTCTTCAAGGTGAAGACGCGTGATACCGATTTTTTTCTTATAACCGTCTACTTCAATTTCAATCCACCCGTGTTCACCAATTGGCTGATCAAATTGTGAGATCTGATATGCTTTCGGGTTATCCGGATAGAAGTAGTTTTTACGGTCAAACTTCGTATGTTCAGCGATTTCACAGTTCAGTGCCATTGCTGCCTTCATACCCCAGTCAACAGCGCGTCTGTTGATGACAGGCAATACGCCCGGGTAGCCAAGGTCTACGACGTTTGTATTTGTGTTCGGCTCCGCACCGAAATGCGCAGGTGCAGGAGAGAACATTTTTGAATCAGTTTTTAATTCTACGTGGACTTCAAGTCCGATAATCGTTTCAAAGTTTGTCATGTCTTCTCCCTCCTACAGTTCCGGCTTCATGTTGTGATTTGCTGCCTGCTCATATGCATGTGCTACGCGGTAAACAGTGCTTTCATCAAAGTGCTTCCCGATAATCTGTAGACCGAGCGGCAGCCCGCTTTCAGAAAGTCCTGCAGGCACAGAAATACCAGGTACGCCAGCTAAGTTCACTGGGATTGTCAGAATATCATTCGCATACATTGTCAGCGGATCATCAATCTGCTCGCCGATTTTAAATGCAGGAGTTGGTGTTGTAGGACCTACGATTACGTCATAGTCTTCAAACACTTTTTCAAAGTCCTGCTTAATTAATGTACGTACTTTTTGTGCTTTTTTATAGTAAGCATCGTAATAGCCAGAGCTCAGTGCATACGTTCCAAGCATAATACGGCGTTTTACTTCGTCACCGAAGCCTTCAGCACGTGTCTTTTTATAAAGATCGATCAGATTTTCAGCGTTGTCAGCACGGTAGCCGTAACGGATCCCGTCAAAGCGTGCAAGGTTCGCTGAAGCTTCAGAAGAAGATAGCAGGTAGTAAGTTGCTACGCCGTATTTAGAGTGTGGAAGTGATACTTCATCAATTGTTGCACCAAGTCCTTCAAGTACCTTCAGCGCCTCACGTACAGATTGACGTACTTCTTCACTTACCCCGTCACCAAGGTATTCTTTCGGTACAGCGACCCTCATCCCTTTAATATCGCCAGTCAGTGCACTGCGATATTTCGGTACGTCTACATTCGCAGACGTTGAATCGTTTGGATCAAGTCCTGCGATCGCTTCTAATAGATACGCATTGTCTTCTACATTTGTCGTAATAGGACCAATCTGATCAAGAGAAGATGCGAATGCAATTAATCCAAAACGTGACACGCGGCCGTAAGTAGGCTTAAGACCTACAACGCCACAGAATGAAGCAGGCTGACGGATTGATCCGCCTGTATCAGACCCAAGTGAAAATGGCACTTCCCCGGCTGCAACGGCTGCTGCAGATCCACCTGAAGATCCGCCTGGAACAGTCTCAAGGTTCCACGGATTTTTTGTTTTTGCAAAATGAGAGTTCTCTGTTGAAGAGCCCATTGCGAATTCATCCATATTCAGCTTTCCGATTGTGATTGCATCAGCTGTGTGCAGTTTGTCCGCTACTGTCGCATTGTATATCGGATCAAAGTTTCCAAGGATCTTACTTGCTGCAGTTGTACGCAGTTCTTTCGTAACAATGTTATCTTTTACACCGATTGGCATTCCGTAAAGAAGGCCTTCGTCAGTGCCCATTTTATTTTGAAGCTCTTCTGCACGTGCAAGTGCACGCTCTTCATCAAGTGTTAAAAAGGCCTGGACCTTTCCATCAACTTCTTCAATACGCTTATATGATTCACGGACAAGATCAGCAATTGTAATCTCTTTTTTATGTAAAAGATCATGCAAATCAGCCAGTTTGTGATCGAATAAAGACATTCTTTTGACCTCCTACTCTAAAATCGTCGGCACCTTCACCTGTCCATCTTGGTGATCCGGTGCATTTTTTAATACTTGCTCACGCGGCAGCCCGTCAACTGGCTTATCTTCACGCAAAATATTCTTCATATCAAGAACATGCGTTGTCGGTTCAACGTTTTCTGTATCCAGCTCATTCAGCTGTTCAGCGAATGTGATGATTGAGCCCAGCTGGTCTGCAAATTTCTCAGCTTCCTGCTCATCAATATTCAGTCTCGCCAAATGCGCTACGTGTTTTACTTCATCTTTTGTAATTTTCGTCATTGTGACTCACCTCCGTGTATGTTCGAACACTCACAATACTGTTTATCATACCAAAAAGGCAGGGTCTCAGGCAACTTTACCTGAAGACCCTGCCTATTGGCTGACTCATTTTTTTCATTTACTGTACATGATACCCAGCTTTGCAATAATTAATATAGAAGAAACATGTTATGAACGGAAGAGACGCTCCCAAAAAGATGGTGCTGCCCCGTTATCTGCATGTCTCTTTGGAAGTTTGATCGTTTCTTTATCCACTGCCTCTGCGTGCGCCAGCACAAGACCATATTCAGAGTTATGCTCCTTATTTGTAACGACCTGATAAGGTACTTTATAACGGTCAGCCATTTGAATATATTTTGATAAAAAGCGGTAATTCATATTTCCGTTTAAGAACATTTTAAGGTCACTGTATTTCTTTACTGACTGCTCAATTTCAGGATACACATTAGATTCGCGCACCTGATTTTGCAGTAGAACAAATTCCACACGTTCTCTGATTGACGTTAAAAACATTCTTCTTTCATCCGGTAAAGTTTCTCTGGCACCATATATTCCTTCCTGAATATAATCATCAACACTCTTTCCCTGTGCCATACGCTCACCCTTTCTTAGATCATATCACCATTGTACAAAATATCTCTTTACAGGTCATCTATTCATGCATAGATTCACATATAATTCCTTTTTCGAGTCTGATCCAGGATGAATATTCCATTCGCAAACACTTATATATCAACCCCAGCGGTGATTTCGCTTGCCAAAGATTAAGCTTTAAGATTAAAATAAGGTATGATTTAATTTTCTGAATTATTTTACTTTAATCTTTATTAAATCATGCTCTATCCCTTGCGCTTAATAGGATGACAGCTGTTTGAGCCGGTATGACGCAGTTTATATTCCTTGAACAGCCGCAAAATTTTTGTTAGGTTATTCAATTGTAAGCGTCATGAAACAATTGACACAGAAAATTCATTTTACAAGGAGGAGATTTGGTGGAAGCTGTAGAGATTACTTTTGAAGTCTATATATCTCTCGCATTGTATTTCATCGGGATGCTGGCAATCGGCTATTATGCTTATAAAAAGTCAACCGGCAACTTATCAGAGTATATGCTGGGTGGCAGACAGATGGGCCCGGCTGTAACAGCACTATCAGCAGGAGCATCCGACATGAGTGGGTGGATGTTGCTTGGTCTACCAGGCTCGATCTATGTATCCGGAATTTCGGGCATGTGGATTGCGGTTGGTTTATCCATTGGGGCATATTTAAATTATATTTTAGTAGCACCTCGTTTAAGAACTTATACGGAAGTGGCAAACGATTCTATTACAATACCTGATTTCTTTGAGAATCGCTTTGTAGACAATACAAAGATTTTGCGTTTCGTATCCGCAATTGTCATCATTATTTTCTTCACTGTTTATACATCTTCAGGTATGGTTTCTGGTGGAGTATTATTTGAAAGTGCATTTGGAATGAACTATACAACTGGCCTGTTTGTTACTGCAGGGGTTGTACTTGCTTATACGCTATTTGGTGGATTCCTGGCAGTTAGTATGACTGACTTCGTACAGGGTTGTATTATGTTTGTTGCACTTATTTTAGTACCAATTGTTGCATTTATGGAGCTCGGTGGTATTGGACCGACATTTGATACATTAAATACAATTGATCCGACATTAACTTCTTTCTTTGAAGGCACAACATTCCTTGGCTTCATCGGGTTAATGGCCTGGGGTCTTGGTTACTTCGGTCAGCCGCACATTATCGTACGTTTCATGGCAATCCGTGATGTTAAATCACTAAAATCAGCTCGCCGTATTGGTATGACATGGATGATTATTGCGATCATCGGTGCGCTTTTCACCGGTTTAATCGGTATTGCTTATATTTCAGAAACAGGTGGTACGCTTGATAATCCTGAAACAATCTTTATTTTCTTCTCTCAGGTACTGTTCCACCCGTTAATTTCAGGTTTCTTACTTGCAGCCATCCTTGCGGCAGTTATGAGTACAGTTTCTTCTCAGCTGCTTGTTACATCAAGTGCGCTGACAGAGGATTTCTACAATACGTTCTTAAAGCGCAGTGCTTCAGATAAAGAGCTTGTACTTGTTGGACGTATTTCAGTACTATTAGTTGCATTAGTTGCGATCATCCTGTCACTTGATTCTGACAGCACGATCCTTGATATTGTAAGTAACGCATGGGCTGGATTCGGTTCTGCATTTGGTCCTGCTATCTTATTCTCTCTATACTGGAAGCGTATGACGCGCTGGGGTGCCCTTGCAGGTATGCTTACAGGTGCCGTAACAGTTATCCTGTGGGTATACGTACTTGATCTAAGCGGATTCTTATATGAAATGATTCCAGGCTTTATCTTAAGTACAATTGCAATTGTCGTCGTCAGCTTAATGTCATCCAATTCACGCGAAACA
Source organism: Jeotgalibacillus sp. JSM ZJ347 (assembly GCF_044383825.1). Taxonomy (NCBI): domain Bacteria; kingdom Bacillati; phylum Bacillota; class Bacilli; order Caryophanales; family Caryophanaceae; genus Jeotgalibacillus; species Jeotgalibacillus sp. JSM ZJ347. The sequence continues at coordinate 51,189 of NZ_JBISEN010000006.1, forward strand.
GTACGTGAAGGTTATGACAAGTTCGAAAAGGTACACGAAGTAGAATCAAATAAATAATAGATTCATGAACGGCTGGTCGATATGACCAGCCGTTTTTTTATCCCCCCCTCTTTAGTATCATCTGTGACCTGATTCTAATAAATTTCTCCTATAATAAAAACTTTCTCATCATATAAGTTTTACCAGTACAGATTGAGGGAAAATTATGCAGTGTTCAGTGAAAATTTCCTATTCAAGTCAGACTCTGTGATTTTCTATTCAATTTTGAGCAAAAAAGCAATGCAAACGCTTACTTCTGAATTTTCAAAATTTTTATCGAATTTTCGATAAAACAAGGAGTTTTATATGGTAATGTGGAAATTGTATAGACGAATTTAATTAGAAAGGATGGCGCGCATGGATCAGACAATTAGTGATTTTGACATACACCTTTTCCATGAAGGTACACTTTACAACGCACACGCTATATTTGGCGCTCATCTTGTAAAACAGAAAAAGCAGGTGACCGGGACACGCTTCACCGTTTGGGCACCTCATGCACAGGCAGTGTCTGTAACAGGCAGTTTTACTGACTGGGAACCTGGCCAGTATGAAATGACACGGGTTAATAAAGAAGGAATCTGGAGCTGTTTCATTGATCAAAATCTGGAAGGAGCACTTTACAAGTATGCAATCACGACGGCATCCGGTGACCTGATTATGAAGTCAGACCCCTATGCTTTCCATTCTGAACTGCGTCCACAGACTGCTTCAGTCGTTTATGACCTCTCCGGGTATAAGTGGGGCGATCAGCTTTATCGCCAACGTGTAAGAAAAAGAAGACCCATATATGAAAGACCCCTTGCTATTTATGAACTTCACTTAAATTCATGGAAGCAAAAAGAAGATGGCTCTTATTTTACATATAGAGAATATGCTGAAGAATTAATTCCTTATGTAAAGGAAAGAGGTTTTACCCATATCGAACTGCTTCCTTTAACTGAACATCCATTGGATGCTTCATGGGGCTATCAGGGTACAGGTTACTTCTCCCCTACCAGCCGATTTGGAACACCGCATGATCTGATGTACTTCATTGACCGCTGTCATCAGGAGGATATAGGCGTCCTGATTGACTGGGTTCCGGGTCATTTTTGTAAGGATTCCCATGGCTTATATATGTTTGATGGAGAGCCCTTATATGAATATGACTCATTCAACGACCGGGAAAATCTTGAGTGGGGCACGGCAAACTTTAACCTGGCAAAAGGAGAAGTCAGAAGCTTTCTGATCTCCAATGCACTTTACTGGATGAACTTTTTCAGAATAGATGGACTGAGAGTGGACGCAGTTGCCAATATTATTTACTGGGCTAATAGCGAACCTGAAACAGCTAATCCTTATGCAACTGAGTTTCTTCAGGAATTAAATAAAGCGGTATTCAATGAAAATCCGCGTTTTCTGATGATGGCTGAAGACTCTACTGATTGGCCGGGTGTCACAAAACCTGTTCATGAAGGTGGACTCGGATTTAATTATAAATGGAATATGGGCTGGATGAATGATCTGCTGGATTATATGGAGCATCCTCCTTTTGAGCGCAGACATCACCATCACAAGCTGACTTTCTCGCTTGTCTATGCTTATTCGGAAAATTACATCCTTCCCCTTTCACATGATGAAGTGGTCCATGGCAAGCGATCCCTTCTTCATAAAATGCCGGGGGAATACTGGGAAAAGTTCGCACAATGGCGTCTACTTCTCAGTTATCTGATGACACACCCAGGTAAAAAACTCCTGTTTATGGGTGCCGAATTTGCACAGTTTGATGAATGGAAATATGTACAAGGTCTTGACTGGTTTTTAAAAGATTATGATTCACATGCCCAGTCAGACGTTTTCACTAAAGAGTTAATGAATTTCTATCAGGCTCATAAAGCGCTACATGAGTTTGACCACGATCCGCAGGGCTTTGAGTGGATTGATGCAGATAATGCAGACCAAAGTATTTATTCATTTATCAGAAGAGGCAAACGGAAGAGTGATACGCTGATGGTGGTCTGTAATTTCACAAATGTCAGCTATGATCATTTCCGGATTGGTGCCCCATTTGAAGGAAAGTGGAAAGAAGTGTTTTCAAGTGACAGGCAGGACTTCGGCGGAACTAATCATTTGAATCAGACAGCAGCCACTGAGGAAAATCCGATTCACAATAGAAAACAGTCTCTTGATATTAAGATCCCACCGCTTGGCATCACCATTTGGAAGCCGGCAAAAAAATAAACAAGGAGCGTGACATGATGGTTAAGAAAAAATGTGTAGCGATGTTACTGGCAGGAGGACAAGGAAGCCGCCTTCATTCCCTTACAACAAAAATTGCCAAGCCGGCAGTACCTTTCGGAGGTAAGTACCGGATTATCGATTTCACACTAAGTAACTGCACAAACTCAGGAATCAATACAGTAGGTGTACTGACGCAGTACCAGCCACTGGTACTGAATTCATATATCGGAATTGGAAGCGCCTGGGATCTTGACCGACGCAACGGTGGTGTGACTGTACTTCCCCCTTATACTGAAGCAACAGGAGTAAAATGGTACAGTGGAACCGCAAATGCCATCTATCAGAACCTGAACTATATTGAACAATACGATCCTGAATACGTCCTTGTCCTGTCAGGTGATCATATTTATAAAATGGATTATTCCAAGATGCTTGATTATCATATTCAGAATGAAGCCGAAGCCACGATTTCAGTGATTGAAGTGCCTTGGGATGAAGCAAGCCGCTTTGGTATTATGAACACAAATGATGACCTTGAGATTCTTGAGTTTGATGAAAAGCCGGAAGAACCAAAGAATAACCTGGCGTCAATGGGGATCTATATCTTTAACTGGAAGTCACTTCAGAAGTATCTCGATCAGGATAATATGAATGAAAACTCATCACATGACTTTGGAAAAGACATTATTCCTTTATTCCTGAACGAAGGTAAACGTTTAATGGCTTATCCTTTTGAAGGGTACTGGAAAGATGTTGGTACGGTGAAAAGTTTGTGGGAAGCCAATATGGATCTGTTAAAAGAAAATCCTGGACTGAATCTGTTTGACCATTCATGGAGAATTTATTCACGTAACCCGAACCAGCCGCCTCAATATCTGGCTGCCACTTCTGAAGTAACGGATTCTCTCATTAATGAAGGCTGTGTCATTGAAGGGAAAGTCTCACACTCCGTTATTTTCCAGGGAGTGTCAGTTGGAGTGAATGCGAACATTCATGAATCGGTGATTATGCCGGATGCGGTCATCGGAAAAGATACAACAATCAAACGCGCGATTGTTCCGGGTGATATCGAGGTTCCTGAAGGCTTAACGATCGCACCGGAAAATGATGATAATGAAATCATTCTTGTCACAAAAGATCTTGTGGAAAAATTAAGAAAGGATGTGACGGCATGAGTCGTTTATTAGGAGTAATTGACGCAGCCACTGTAATGGGTGGACTTCAGGATCTGACTTTAAACCGCTCCGTTGCCTCTATTCCTTTTGCAGGGCGCTACCGGTTTATTGATTTCGTTCTTTCAAATATGGTGAATTCAGGTGTAGACAGTGTCGCGATCTTTCCGAAGCACCAGTACCGCTCATTAATGGACCATATCGGTTCAGGTAAGAACTGGGATATGGATAGAAAAAGAGATGGTCTCTTCTTCTTCCCTCCTTACTTTGAGCCAGATGAAACAACAAGTATCGGGTCTTTCTCAAGACTTGAACAACACATTGAATTTTTCAAGCGCAGCCATCAGGACTATGTCGTGATCGCAAGCAGCTACGTAATTGCGAATATCGACTTTGAAGAAGCATTAGCTGAACATTTAATTCATGACTATGACATTACTGAAGTCCAGCATAACGGTAAGTCGCTCGAGACCTATGTCATCAGCAAAGCACTGCTGATTGAACTGATTGAAGCCAGAAGAAATTCCCAGTTCATCAGTGTATCTGATGTTGTCAAGCAGCCGCTTCATAATTTTAAAATCGGGGCTTATGAACACAGTGATTACACAGCAGTGATTGATTCAATTCCTGCTTACCTTAAGCACTCAATGGACCTTCTGCGCCATGATGTATGGAGCCAGCTATTTACACAGGAGCGTCCAATCTATACAAAAGTAAAAGATGAGCCGCCAACCAAATACAGCTCTACTGCCCAGGTGCGTAACTCGATGATTGCCAATGGTGCTGATATCCGCGGAAGCGTTGAGAACAGTATCGTTTCAAGAGCTGCGAAAATCGGTGAAGGTTCCAAAGTTATAAACTGCGTTGTCATGCAGAAGTCTCAGATCGGTAAAAACTGTTCTTTAGAATACGTTATTTTAGACAAAGACGTAAAAGTGCTTGATGGAACGTCATTAAAAGGAACAGCTGAACAGCCGCTGGTACTTCGTAAAGGCAGCGTACGTGAAGCGGCGGTGGTGCAATAATGAAAGTTTTGTTTGCTGTATCTGAATGTGCACCATTTGCAAAATCAGGAGGCCTCGGTGATGTCGCCGGGGCTCTTCCTAAAGAATTAATGAAGCTTGGAGCAGATGTAAGGGTGATGCTTCCGAAATATTCATCCATTTCAGAAGAACTGCTTTCCAAAGCGAAGAAAATTAAAACCTTCTATGTTGATGTCGGCTGGAGACGTCAGTACTGTGGAATTGAAACATTAAAGCATGAGGGCGTTACATACTACCTGCTCGATAATGAATTTTATTTCAAACGAAACACACTGTATGGCGATTTTGATGATGGTGAGCGCTTTGCCTTTTTCAGCAGAGCTGTTCTTGATGCACTGCCACTCATTCCATTTAAGCCTGACGTCATCCATGCCCACGACTGGCATACGGGTATGGTACCGTTCTTACTTGACCGCCAGTACAGAGCGTATCCGTTTTATAAAAACATAAAAACAGTCTTCACGATTCATAACCTGCAATTTCAGGGGCTATTCCCGGAAAGTGTGCTTGGTGACCTGCTGAATCTTGATCATCAGTATTTCACATCGGGTGAGCTTGAATTCTACGGGGCGGTCAGCTTTATGAAGGGTGCCCTGCTGAGTGCAAATGCGCTGACAACAGTGAGTCCGACTTATAAAGACGAGATCCAGACACCGTTCTTTGGCGAAAAACTGGACGGTCTTCTGCGTGATCAGTCATTTAAGCTGAGTGGGATTCTAAATGGGATTGATACTGATTCCTATCACCCTGAAAAAGATACTTATATTGAGAAGCCTTATTCCTATAAGACACTTGATGATAAGAAAATCAACAAAGCTGCACTGCAGAAGGAATTCAATCTGCCAGTTTCTGAACATGTCCCTGTCGTTGCAATGGTCACGAGACTGACTGAGCAAAAAGGTCTGTCACTCGTGAAACGGGTCATGCATGAACTGTTAAATGAACAGAATATGCAGCTGATTGTACTTGGCAGCGGTGATCACGAATTTGAAAGCTATTTTAATTACCTGGCGAGCGCTTTTCCTGAGAAAACAGGTGTTTATATCGGATTCAGTGAAGCACTTGCCCACCGAATTTATGCAGGTGCAGACTTCTTTCTCATGCCTTCTCTCTTCGAACCATGCGGACTGAGTCAGCTGATTTCACTTCAATATGGAACGATCCCTATTGCCCGTGAAACCGGTGGATTAAATGATACAGTCCATTCCTGGCATGAAACAGACCATACAGGCAACGGATTCACTTTTAACGCATACAATGCACATGATATGAAACATACAGTTGAACGCGCTTTAGCGCATTTTAACAATGAAGAAGTCTGGACAATTCTGCAGGAAAATGCAATGTCCGGTGATTATAGCTGGGCACGTTCTGCGAAAGAATATTACGACCTTTATCAAGGACTTCAAGGGAGGAAATAATGCATGTTCCAAAATAAAAGAGCATTTAAAGCAGCCTTTTCACAACGGCTTGAACAATCAAGCGGTTTATCATTTGAACATTCAACTCCTCAGCACCAGTACCATACACTTGGCATGATGGTGCGGGAATACGTTAGTACGAACTGGATTGCTTCGAATGAAGACTCCCGTAAAGGCGATCATAAGGAAGTCTATTATCTATCAATTGAATTCCTTCTCGGCCGGCTGCTTGTTAGCTCTTTAGTAAACCTTGGAGTAAAAGATCTTGTAGAAGAAGGCTTAACAGAACTTGGCATCAATCTGAGTGATCTTGAAGAAGCAGAAGCTGACGCAGGACTTGGTAATGGCGGATTAGGACGTCTTGCTGCCTGCTTCCTTGACTCAATGGCTTCTCTTTCGATGGCAGGTCATGGTCACGGAATTCGCTACAAGCATGGATTATTTGAGCAGAAAATTGTAAATGGCTATCAGGTTGAACTGCCTGAGCAGTGGCTGCGCAACGGAAATGTATGGGAAGTCAGAAAAACGGATCTGGCTGTAGAAGTGCCTTACTGGGGTGAAGTGAAGTGGACTGAAAAAAATGGACAAATGATCTTCACGCACGAAAAAGCAGAAACTGTTCTTGCTGTACCATATGATATGCCTATCATCGGCTATGATACAAACCGAGTGAATACGCTGCGGCTATGGGGAGCAGAACCTGCAAAACACTTCCCTCCTCATAAAGATTATATGCAATATAAGCGTGATACCGAGCAGATCTCTGAATTTCTCTATCCGGATGATATGTCTGACGACGGTAAAATTCTCAGGTTAAAACAGCAGTATTTCCTTGTAAGAGCAAGCCTTGAAAGCATTCTTCGCGATTATAAAGAAGATCATGAGGACCTGACCGAACTTCATGAGCATGTCGCCATTCATATTAATGACACACACCCAGCACTCGCAGTCCCTGAGTTAATGCGTGTATTGATGGATGAGGAAGGTATGGGCTGGGAAGAAGCCTGGAGCATTGTAACTGAAACCATCTCCTATACAAACCATACCATTTTATCTGAAGCGCTTGAAAAATGGTCCATTGATTTATTCAGACCGCTTTTCCCGCGAATTTATCTGATTATTGAAGAAATCAATAAAAGATTTTGTGAGGAACTGTGGGAGACTTATCCGGGTGATTGGGACCGTATTGAGTCAATGGCTGTCATTGCACACGGTTTCGTCAAAATGGCGCACCTGTCGATTGTAGGGAGTCATAGTATTAATGGCGTTGCCAGGCTACATACAGAAATTCTCAAAATGCGTGAAATGAAAAACTTTCATGAGTTTTACCCTGACCGTTTTAACAATAAAACAAATGGCATTACACATAGAAGGTGGCTGTTTCAGGCAAATCCTGAACTGACCAATGCCATTAATCATGCGATTGGTACCAATTGGATGAAGGATACTGAAAAGTTGAATGATCTCATAAAACATGCAGATGATGCTTCTTTCCAATACGAGATTGATCAGATAAAGCATGATAAAAAGAGAGTTCTTGCAGACCTCATTTATGAGAAAAACGGTATTAAAGTTAATCCGGATTCAATTTTTGATGTACAGATTAAAAGACTTCATGCATACAAAAGACAGCTGCTCAATATCATGCACGTAATGCATCTTTATAACAGAATGAAAGAAGACAGTTCTTTCAAGCCGCATCCGCAAACCTTTATTTTCGGTGCGAAAGCGGCCCCTGGATATCATTATGCTAAAAAGGTGATCAAACTTATTCATTCAGTAGCCAACCTTGTGAACGATGATCCTGTATCAAAGGATTATTTAACTGTCGTTTTCCTTGAAAACTACAGAGTATCACTGGCAGAAAAAATTATCCCTGCGACAAATATCAGTGAGCAGATCTCAACTGCTAGTAAAGAAGCGTCCGGAACCGGGAATATGAAATTTATGATGAACGGTGCATTAACACTTGGTACGCTTGATGGTGCCAATGTTGAGATTGAAGAACTGACCGGACCTGAACACATCTTTATCTTCGGTCTGACTGCACAGGAAGTCATGAAATATGAAAAGCACGGTGGTTATCATTCTTACGATTATTATCACGGAGATCCTAGAATCAAAAAGATCATTGATCAGTTTACTTCCGGCTTCTTCCCGGATACTTTCTATGACTTTGAAATGATTTCCGATTCACTTCTGATGGAAAACGATCAGTACTTCCTGCTGAAGGACTTCGATGCCTATGTGCGCGCGCAGGAGAAAGCATCTGAAGCTTATCAGGATAGAAAACGCTGGCTGACTTCTAGCATCCACAACATTGCACGCTCCGGCTACTTCTCAAGCGACCGGACGATTCAGCAGTATGCGGATGAGATTTGGAAGTTATAAATGCTTTTCTGAAACGTTGGCTGCGCAATTATTAATATGTATTAAAGTAAAAAGCTCTGTTTAAGGGGGCTGTTGATTTCCGCTCCAGGGGGAACGCTTTCCGCAGGGCGTGCGGTGAGCCTCCTCGGCTTCGCCTGCGGGGTCTCACCTGTCACGCTTCTCCTGCTGGAGTCGTCACCCTTCCGCTACAATCACCAGCTGTGCTAAAACAACATTGGTCTTTAACATAACTAAATAAAAAGAGTATCACGCTGTCAATTCAACCAGCATGATACTCTTTTTTGATATTAATATCATAAGAAATGTTCAAGGTGATTGCAGCGTAAGGCTCAGCAACAACCGTCCGGAAAGCGTTCGCCTGGAGCTGCAATCATCCGATATTTATCAACTCATTATTTACTGCTCATAAATATGAACAAACGGCTCTGTATCATCAGGCTCTTTTATAATGAGCGCTTCCGGGCCATTGATTGATGTGATGCTTACTTCAATGTCAAAGTATTCCGGGAACAAATCAATTAATCTACCAGCTATATATTGAGTAAAGCCCACAATTTCTGACTTCCCATAAAATTGAATCGGAATATCAATTTGCAAATGAGACAGCTGATCGCCGCGGTAAAGACCTGTTCCGATTACGCTATTAAAGTTTGGAAAGTACGTCTCTACATCCTGCTTGAAATTCAGAAAAGCAGTCTCGTCATTCCGATAACTTTCTCTTGCTTCTTCAGATGGAAATAACACATAATTCTCATTCATTTCGTTCCATCCGCCAAGTTCACTACTTCCGCTATCTGCAGTGGCATAGCCAAAGAAGTTGCCTGGGATCACAGTGCTTTTTGGTTCCTGCTTGAATAAAGCGACTGTAATCGGAACTTCTGCAAGCTCTGCTTTTTCAGGGTCTTCAGCAGCCATTGCACGAATGCGTGTGACAACTTCTGCTGCCATCGCTTGTCCTTCTTCTGCTAATCTGCTTTGCGGAATATTCTCTTCAAACGTCGGACCATACGGATCCCCATCATTGTTATAGTAATAAACAGAATTCATCGCAAGACCGATTACAACTCCGCCAAGTCTTACCTTCGATTCATCTTCAGATGATTTTACGAAGTAATTATGTTCAAGAACATGGGCCAGGTAAATCGGGCTTCTCTCTGCTCTTTCAGCGCGGGTCCCTTCACCATTGTCAACCGGATTTAATCCAATATTTTCTTCAGGCTCCATGCCGTATTCCTGAAGCTGCTCAGGGGTAAACTCGCGATTTAGCCAACTTGAAATGGTTTCACTTTCAAGAAACTGCCCGGCCTGAAAGAAATATTCTTCAGGTGAGAAGTTCTGCTGTGCCACTCGCATCAAACCATTTTCAAACTCAGCAATATCATAATTTGTATTTAAGTTATTGACGACCATCCCTCTCGATGGCGATGCTTCATATGGAAGCAATGTGCGGTAAAACTCATCAGATATTTGGAAATTAGGAATAATGACCGTCTGCTCTTCACTGTTTTCAGGGGCATTTTCCTGCACAACTTCATCTTCCTGTTGAAAAGACGGCATACAGCCGCTCATCAGCAGTGCAGTACCCGTCGCAGCGGCTAACCATTTTTTCATGTAACTGCTACACCTCTTGTTTTGTGATTTCTTCTACCAGCTGATCTTCATCCCACACCGGAATATTTAAATCTTGTGCTTTTGTCAGCTTTGAGCCGGCATCTTCTCCTGCAATCAGCAGGTCTGTTTTTTTACTGACACTGCCGGTTACTTTTCCACCAAGCAGTTCTATTTTCTCTTTCGCGTCCCCACGTGTCAATTGTGCTAATTTCCCAGTGAGTACAATTGTTTTTCCTGCAAAAGCTGAATCAATCTCTTCAGCCTTCATTTTCACCGGTCCTGTATACGTAAGGTTGACGCCATTTTCACGGAGTTCTTCTATTAATTCAAGCACTTCTTCGTTCTCAAAGTATGTGACGATCGCATCGGCCATTTTGTTACCAATTTCATCGATTAGACACAATTCTTCCGCTGTTGCAGCTTTTAACGCATCCACTGATCTGAAGTGTTCTGCAATTGTTTTGGCAGCTTTTGAACCGACATGGCGAATACCGAGTCCAAACAGAAGTTTTTCCATCGAATTATTTTTAGAGGCTTCGATTGCCTTCAACAGATTATCAGCTGATTTTTCACCCATCCGATCAAGTCCGATCAGCTGTTCTTTTGTTAAGCGGTACAGGTCAGCCACGTCCTGAATTAATTTACTGCGGTAAAGCTGGGCAATGACCTTCTCGCCAAGACCGTCAATGTTCATTGCGTTACGGGATACAAAGTGAGTCAGACCTTCCTGCAGTTGAGCAGGACACTTCGGATTCAGACAGCGCAATGCGACTTCTCCTTCAAGACGTTCAAGCTCACTTTCACAGGCTGGACAGTGCGTCGGCATATGAAACTCTTTTTCATCACCCGTCCGTTTATCAGTGATCACACTGACCACTTCAGGAATAATATCTCCTGCTTTTTTAATGACAACGTGGTCGCCGATACGAATATCCTTTTCCCGAATCAGATCTTCATTATGCAAAGAAGCACGCTGCACAGTTGTCCCTGCTACTCTAACCGGTTCAAGCAGTGCAGTTGGTGTAACAACCCCTGTTCTGCCGATGCTCAGTTCAATGTCGTGAAGAACCGTAACAACTTCTTCTGCAGGGAACTTATACGCAATTGCCCATCTCGGACTTTTTGCAGTAAAGCCAAGCTCATCCTGGTGATCCAGTGAATCCACTTTAATAACGATTCCATCAATATCATAGGAAAGATCAGCGCGTTTTTCAGTCCACTCATGGATATAATCCATAACTTCATCAATGGAACTACACATTTTTCTTTCAGGGTTGGTTTTCAGTCCCATTTCATCAAGCAGCTTCATGCCTTCGCTTTGAGATCTGACACCTGTATCGCCCGGGTCTCCAATCGCATAAAGAAAGATATCCAAGTTTCTTGAAGCTGCAATGCGCGGATCGAGCTGTCTGAGTGATCCTGCCGCTGCATTTCTCGGGTTTGCAAAAAGTGCTTCCTCTTTCTTTTCTCTTTCTTCATTCAACTTGAGAAAAGAAGACTTCGGCATAAATGCTTCACCACGGACTTCAATCGAAAGGGGCTTTTTCAGACGAAGTGGAATAGAACGGATCGTTTTCAGGTTGGCTGTAATGTCTTCGCCAACTGATCCGTCTCCTCTAGTCGCGCCTTGTACAAAAAGACCGTCTTCATATCTGAGTGAAACTGCAAGTCCGTCTATTTTCAGCTCACAGCTGTACATCACACTGTCACCCGCTACCTCTCTCACCTTTCGATCAAAATCTCTCAGATCTTCTTCGTTAAAGGCGTTGCCCAGGCTCAGCATGGATGTACGGTGTGTAACTTTTGAAAACTGTTCAAGCACTGCTCCGCCGACGCGCTGAGTCGGTGAATCTGAAGTTTTCAGGTCAGGGGTTTTTTCTTCTATTTCTTTTAACTCATTTAATAACTGATCATATTCAGCATCAGGAACTGAAGGCTTGTCCAGCACATGATATTCGTAATTGTACTGGTTCAGCAGCTCATGCAGCTCCTGTACTCTTTTTTCTGTGGGCTTCACAGGCTCAACTCCTTATGTCACTTTATTAACAGGCGCAAACTTCGCAAGCAGACGTTTTACACCAGTCGGACTTGGAAATGCAATATCAAGCTCCATTGAATCCCCTTCACCTTTTACGCTGACCACAGTACCTGTTCCCCATTTACCGTGCTGAGCTTTATCGCCAACACTCCATCCCATATCACTGCCACCGGTGTTACGAGGAGCAGGGCGTCTGACCGGACTTTTTCTTGGTTGTGGTTTTGCTGGTGAGCCAAAGCTTCTGCTGCCTGAAGATGTTTCTTTTTTCATTGGCTCTTCAAGCAATTCAGCCGGAATTTCAGCGATAAATCTTGATACCGGGTTCATATTGGTTCGCCCGAATAACGTTCTCATTTGTGCATTGGTAATATACAGCTCTTCTTCTGCACGTGTAATTCCGACGTATGCAAGACGTCTTTCTTCTTCCATTTCAGCTTCTTCCATGAGCGAGCGGCTGTGTGGGAATACACCTTCTTCAAGACCCATCAGGAAAACAACCGGAAACTCAAGACCCTTCGCAGAGTGCAGCGTCATGAGCGTGACAGCATCTGCCGGGGTATCATCTTTATCAAGCTGGTCAATGTCTGCTACAAGTGCAAGATCTGTCAGGAATGCGATCAGACTCTTATCATCGCTTGCTTTTTCAAATTCTTTCGTTACAGACAGAAATTCATCTATGTTTTCAAGTCTGCTCTGTGATTCAATCGTTTTTTCAGCCTGTAGCGACTCACGGTAGCCCGACTTATCAATAATATCTTCCACCAGTTCAGTCACGGATAAGTATTCCTGCATCTGAGTGAAGTTCTTAATAAAATCACGGAACTCCAGCACTGTCTTCGCAGCTCGTCCGCTCAGTCCGATAAAGTCTGCAAGCTCAAGCGCATTATACATAGACATTTCATTGTCTCGTGCGTAGTTTGCAATCTTATCAAGCGAAGTTGTACCGACACCTCGCTTTGGTACATTAATAATTCTAATCAGGCTGATATCATCATCCGGATTTGCAACCAGTCTCAGATAAGCCAGAATATCTTTGATTTCTTTTCTGTCATAGAACTTTGTACCGCCAACAATGGTGTACTCAATATTCGATTTCATGAGTACTTCCTCCATGACGCGGGACTGTGCATTGGTTCTGTACAGAATCGCAAAATCAGATGGCTTTCTGACACCTGAGCGGACCAGTTCATTGATCTTACCAGCAACAAACTGTCCTTCTCCCTGTTCACTGTCTGCACGCACATACGTGATTTTCTGTCCGCCTTTATTATCTGTCCACAGGTTCTTCACTTTACGGTTCGGGTTGTTTTGAATGACTGCATTCGCTGCATTCAGGATCTTTTCAGTTGAACGGTAGTTCTGCTCAAGCAGAATGACTTTTGCGTTCGGATAATCCTTTTCAAATGACAGGATATTCGTAATATCTGCGCCTCTCCAGCGGTAAATCGACTGATCTGAGTCACCGACTACGCATAGGTTTTTAAAGCGTGACGCCAGCTGCTTTACAAGCAGATACTGCGCTCTGTTTGTATCCTGATACTCATCCACGTGAATATACTGAAATTTTCGCTGATAGTTTTCAAGCACTTCAGGTACGCGTTCAAATAAATGAATCGTCTGCATAATCAGATCATCAAAATCAAGCGCTGAATTTTTGCGCAGTCTCTTCTGATATTCAGAAAACACTTCACTAATTGTCTGGTCATAATAGCTGCCTGTATCTTTTGCGAACTGTTCAGGCGTTGTCAGCTCATTTTTTGCAGAGCTGATTGCAGCAAGTATGCCGCGCGGATCAAATTTCTTCGGATCCAGGTTTTTATCTTTCAAAATACGTTTGATCACTGACTGCTGATCTGTTGAATCCAAAATGGTGAAATTGCGGTTATATCCGATTCTGTCAATATCTCTTCTTAAAATCCTCACACACATGGAGTGAAATGTTGAAATCCAGACATCCTCAGCTGCTCCGCCAAGAATGCTTTCTACACGGTCTTTCATTTCACGCGCAGCTTTGTTGGTAAAGGTAATCGCCAGAATGTTGTATGGGGCTACACCTTTTTCGATCATTAAATACGCGATCCGGTGTGTCAGTACTCTAGTCTTCCCGGAACCTGCTCCTGCCATAATCAGCAGTGGGCCATCAGTAGCTTTTATTGCTTTTGCCTGCTCAGGGTTCATCCCGTTCAGCAGACGATCTGTTAAAAATTGCATCGTTGCACCACCTCGAACGTTTGTTCTTATTATAGCCCGGATATTTGCTTCCGGACAACTTTAATTTAAGCTTCCTTGAAGATGGCTGATGATTACAGCGAGAGGGGGACGCTTTCCGCGGCCGGGCGGTGAGCCAGCAGGCTTCGCCATACTCTGTCTCACCTGTCCCTTCCTGCGAGCCGCCCCCTTACGCTTCAATCAGCAGCTGTGCAAAAACAGAAACTGTCTTTAATAAAATACTAATCTAAAACTGTTTTCAACGCTTCTTTCAGGTCGTCATAAATAATGTTACCGACCACGATGACATCAGCGTGTGCTGCCATTTCCTTGGCTTCCTTTTCGCTTTTAATACCGCCACCGTAAAACAGCACTGTATTTGTTAATTCTTTGCTGACCCGTTTTACAAGTGACGGATCTCCGTAGGTTCCACTGTATTCCATATAGAAAACCGGAAGTGAAAATAGATGTTCAGCCATACGGGCATAGGCAATGACCTCGTCATCACTGATTGCTGCATCCGCTCCTGTTAATGATGCTGCTTTACAATCCGGATTCAAAATGCAGTATCCTTCTGCAAGAATCTCCTCCCAGTTCATCAGGTCACCATGTTCTTTCACTGCTTCATGATGAAGGCCTTTAAACCATTTCGGGTCCTCTGTATTTAAAACGGTCGGGATAAAATATAAATCATAGCCCGGTGTAATGGCTTCAAGTGCCGATACTTCAAGCACACACGGCACGGTATATCTGCGTACTCTTGCCATGAGATCAAGTACGTTTTCAAGTGTTACGCCATCAGAGCCGCCAACCATGACTGCATCTGTGCCTGATTCACAAATTTGTTCAAGTGCTTCATCAGTTATTTCTTTATTAGGGTCCAGTTTAAATACATGCTTCCACTCCCGGACATCGTACATCCCAAATCCTCCATTCGAACACTCATTATCCGTACTATTATAGCACCGAAAAACTGACTCTAAAAGAGAAGTGGGGATGAAGATATGAAGTGTTAAAAAACCTCCTGAAATGGAGAGGTTTTCTAGCATATTGGCTCTGATCTCCGTTTCAAGCGGACGCTTTCTGCGGCCGGGCGGTGACTCCGGGACGATTAGAGGGCAGCTGAGACCCCGCAGCCGAAGGCGAGAAGGCTCAGCAACCTCCGTCCGGAAAGCGTCCGCCTGAAGCGCAGCGAAACGATTAAAGAGGGCAAGACACAATGTCCCGCCCCCTTAAAAATATTACGCTTTATCTTCCTCGCTGTCACCACTCTGATGAACGCGCTCAAGCACCATTGCATACGTATCATTGCCATAATTCAGGCAGCGCTTTACGCGCGAGATCGTTGCAGTGCTTGCACCGGTTTGTGTTTCTATTTTATGATAAGTATTCCCTTCGCGCAGCATACGTGCTACTTCAAGGCGCTGAGCAAGAGATTGTATTTCATTAATTGTGCACAAGTCATCAAAGAATCGGTAGGCTTCGTCTTTGTCTTTAAGTGAAAGGACGGCTTCGCATAGCTGGTCCAGTTCCTTCCCTCTTAACTTATCGATTTGCATCAGACAGATACAGCTCCTTTTAAAAGTATTGCAAGAGCAAACGTGTGCTCAGCTAAAAATAGGACTCTTTTACATTTTAACGCATTATCGTTGGAAAGAGTACCGTTTTCTTCTTTACATCATAGATTCCGCGCTGTGTCACCCTTAAATAAGGTAAGTGAGTTGAAGATAGAAATAGCAATGTATACACAGGATCATCAAAACAATACCCGCATTCCTTCAAAACACAGCGCAGTTTCTTTTCATCCTCAATCAGTGTTTCCATCGGCTGATCTGACATGACACCGCCAAGTGACAGTGGAATCTCATGCAAGATTTCCCCCTGATCCATCAGTACGATGCCTCCACCGATTTCTTTCATTCTTTTGAAGGCATCCAGCAAATCTTTTTTGCTTTTGCCAATCAGTAAAATATCACCTGTGCTTGAAAAAGAAGAAGCCAGTCCACCAAGGGTACTCGCAAACCCTTTAATCAGCGTACAGATTTTCCATTCTCCGTGACGGTCAACAAGCATGAGAAAGCTCTCATCATTATTCCGAGGAAGCTCGTTCACACTCGCATCAATGGATACTGAATATGGCTTGGTGATCACGTTATTGACCATATCGATCCCACACGGCATAGAAAACTGAAGATCGTCAGCTTCCAGCTCCCAGTCGATCTCAAGCGGGTTAATCTCTGACCAGTCGGGTTTGAACTGTGGTTCCTGCTCCTGTCCATCTTTCAAGATCCATTCCCCTTTTGACATCACTGATTCAGGCACCGGATTTTCCGGATCGCTTAGAATATTTAACGTTGCGAGTCGTCCCGTCGCAATCATCCCCTGCATATAATCCAGGCGGTAATATTTTGCAATGGCATATGAAGCCATGTGATAGGCTTCAATCGGTTCTACACCCTCATCAATCGCAATCTGTACTAGCTGATCCATGATACCGCTTTCATAAAATGACGGACTTGAGCCATCGGTGGTCATCATTAATGAGTCAAAAGAATAAAGCTTCCGCTCTTTAAGTTCTCTAATCAGCTTTGGCAGATCAGGTCTGATTGATGAATGTCTGAGCGTCACGGCAAGCCCCTGCTCAAGACGCTTCCACACATCATCACCTGTCATCGCTTCATGGTCTCCCGTTACACCGAGCAACGACATTTTTGCAATCGTCTTTTCTGATGCTCCCGGCAGGTGACCTTCAACCCTCTTATATCGCAGACGTGCTTCCTGCACCCAGCTCAGCAGCAGATCATCCCCTTCAGCAAGCTTAGGCCATGAAGTCAGCTCCCCAGCAAGTAAAACGCTCGGGTCATCAAGCCAGGAAAGCACTTCACCATTTGTAAAAACTTCTTCTTCATTGCGAAGCTCAGTCTGAGAATCCAGCCTGCTCCACCAGTAGTAAGTCAGCGGTGAAGTTTTGAATTGCTGCATAAAAGGAAGCGCTTTCTTTTTGTCGCATAATAAAAGGAGCATTAAATTATCCTGAATAAATGTGGTCGTTCCACGCTTCGCTGCATATTCTCCAAAACTTTGCGGATTATACAATTGAAATGGATGGACATGTGGTTCAATATAACCGGGTACAATCCATTTATCCTCAAGGTGAAGCACTTCAGTTCCATTCATTTTCTCAGGCATACCGCTCCCTGCATAAATAATTCTATCCTGATAGATCCATATATTCCCTCTCACCCATTGATGAAGGGACGAATTTAAATAATTTACATCAGCAAGTACAAGATCAGGGGATTTTTTCCCTTCCAAAATGGAGGTATGGCCTCTTAAATGACTGATCTTCCACGGGAATCTCTGTTCCACTCTCATCACTCCAAGCATTCCTCTAAAAGTTTCATTCAGTTTACCATATTTTACGCGTCACCGCACAAAAGAAATGTGACTTTTTAATGATTATGTGCATAAGTGAACATTATTTTTAAAAAATACATTTAAATCCATATTGATCATCAATCTTTTCCTTTAGCATCTTAAAATATTCTTAAGTGCGATAGATAAATATACATTTACTGTATTAATCATATGTTGTTAAAAAATATATTGAATATTCAGTCAAATGATTTTTTTCAATTACAGTTATTAGTGGTCTTTTTTTATTTGTATGATATTATTTATATAAGAATATTTAAGCAAAGAGAGTGATTGTCATGATTGGAGACCGCGTTAAAGCTTTAAGAAAAGAAAAGAAAATGTCGCTGACTGAACTGGCTGAACAGGCAGGCGTTGCTAAATCATATATCAGTTCTCTTGAGAGAAATCTTCAGAAAAATCCTTCTATCCAATTTTTAGAAAAAATAGCTCCTGTACTTGGTGTAACGGTCAACTCTCTACTGGATCCGGACAGCGATGAAAAAAATGTGGATAGTGAATGGGTAAACCTTGCGAAGACAGCGATGGAGTCAGGGATCTCGAAAGAACAATTTAAAGAGTTTATTGAATTTAATAAATGGCGGATCAATCAAAAATAGCCTGTGCAGCGTCTAACTTTGCACAGGCTTTTTCATTGTCTCGCGTATGAATTAACCAACAACTAAATCATTCCTCCTCCAATTGGCTGAACCTGCACTCTCCAGAAAATCTCTGATTTCTTCCTGTGAAATTCCCGCTTGTACAGCTTCCTCAATTAGCGCCATCCATTCAACATCGATTTCATTTTTATGACCCATTACATTCCCCTCCTAAAATACTTTCTACAGTACTTCAGGCGGCTCAGCCGTCATAGCTCCCCTATCTCTTTATTGGCCTTAGACCCGTAAGCTTTGCGTCCCATCCTTTCAGATGGTTTGCCTTTTTCTGTTCTCTCATAGCGATTGCGGCACCGGGATCAACATTGGGCTAAAAGTTTGAGTTTAAGTATTGAATTATGTTATAGACTTATATTATCACTTGGTTTAAAGTAAATAAATAGTCATATTTACCTAAATATTCTGACTTTTTCAACATTAAATTTGTGTTACAATATCAAATTGACTTATTTTGGTGAATACTGGTACACAGATTGACGAATATGCTGATTCAGTTCGTAATAAGAGATTGCTCTAAGTGACGGATATGTAGTGAGATCTTCACCGCATACCGGACATATCCAGGTTTCGCGTGACCCGCTGCTATAGGATGAGCGCATACATTTAGGACATTCTTTTCGCACCATATGATCACCTCTCGTTCTCTATAAAGAATATATGTAATCTCATTATAAGTGATAGTCAGTGATATACAAGAGGGAAAAACGCTCTTAAAGGGTGCAAAAAGAATGTTTTTCAACTAAATGCTCTCAATCGCTCCATATAAGTTAATTTTTCTGAAAATTTTAACTTCTTTTTAATGCTTTACTGCCAATATCTTTTCTATAGAAAAAATGGTCTGTGTGAACTGAATCCAGCGCACGATATACTTCATCACGTGCCGATTCAATCCCCTCTCCTGATCCGGCAGCAAGGAGCACTCTTCCTCCGTCGGAAACGATGTCAGAGCCATGTACTTTTGTACCCGCGTGATAGAAGAATGTTTCCGCATCCAGTATAGTCTGGACTGAATGTTCTTTTTCATAGGAGCCCGGGTATCCCTCTGATGCAAGGACCACGCCAATAACCGTATGATCACTCCATTCAGCCTGTGCCGTTACACCTCTTAACAAGTTTAGCAGCAGCAGTGCAAGGTCAGATTTCATTCTATGCAGAACAACCTGCGTCTCCGGGTCGCCAAAGCGGGCATTGAATTCAATCACTTTCGGGCCGCCTTCAGTCAGAATTAATCCTGCATATAACACACCTGTAAAAGGCGTCCCTTCTTTCATCATTGCCTGAACAACCGGCTCAATA
Organism: Jeotgalibacillus sp. JSM ZJ347; assembly: GCF_044383825.1. Lineage (NCBI taxonomy): Bacteria > Bacillati > Bacillota > Bacilli > Caryophanales > Caryophanaceae > Jeotgalibacillus > Jeotgalibacillus sp. JSM ZJ347. The sequence continues at coordinate 70,722 of NZ_JBISEN010000006.1, forward strand.
ATCTCATTCATTGCCTTTTCTTCTGTTTCAGCAGGCAGATGCGCAACAGGTGAATATGCACCCATGCCACCCGTATTCGGACCTTTATCATTGTCATATGCTCTTTTATGATCCTGGGCGAGCGCAAGTGGAATAATAGATCCCCCGTTGACAAGACACATAAATGAAAACTCTTCCCCATCCAGAAAATCTTCTACTACGATTTTACCGGATGAGTCACCAAAGCGGTTATGTTCAAGCATATCCTCGGCTGCTTCAAGCGCTTCATTTTCAGTCATTGCAACGACTACACCCTTACCGGCTGCAAGACCGTCTGCTTTAATAACGATCGGAGCCCCTTTACTCTTTATGTAATCAGATGCCTTCTGAAAGCTTGTAAATGTTTCGTAGTCGGCTGTCGGGATGCTGTATTTTTTCATCAGTTCCTTTGCAAATGCTTTACTGCCCTCAATTGCAGAGGCTTTTTTAGTCGGACCAAATACTTTCAGTCCCTCAGCTAAAAAAAGATCTGTCAACCCTTCAGCAAGCGGCTGCTCGGGTCCAATAACCGTTAAGGCAATATTGTTTTCTTTTGCAAACGTTACTAACTCACCCTGATCTGTTTCCTGAATATCCACACATTCAGCATGCGCTGCGATGCCTGCATTACCCGGTGCACAATATACCTTACTAACTGATGTGTCCTGATGAAATTTATAGCAAAGTGCATGCTCGCGTCCTCCGCGTCCAACTACTAATACATTCATGTGTATTCCTCCTGAAGTGATTTTTAAAAAAGAGCCGGCCTCAAAGAGAAGCCGGCTAAAAATATTCTGTAAGCGGCTTTGACATGGACCTCTTACGCAAATAGAAAAGTTTCACTTACGGTTACTCAATAGCGTTCACCTGAAATGAAGATCAAACGCCATTTTCCAGAAAACAAAACAAATTAATGCTTAAAGTGGCGTACGCCTGTCATGACCATAGCAATGCCATACTCATCAGCTTTCTGAATCGAATCCTCATCCTTAATCGATCCACCCGTTTGAATAATCGCCGTAATACCGGCTTTCGCAGCCGCTTCAACCGTGTCATTCATCGGGAAGAAGGCATCAGAAGCAAGTGCAGCTCCCTCGGCGCGTTTGCCCGCCTGTTCAAGCGCAATTTTCGCAGCGCCGACACGGTTCATCTGACCCGCGCCAATTCCAAGCGTCATGTGCTGTTCAGCAACAACAATCGCATTCGACTTAACGTGCTTCACCACCTTCCAGGCAGTCTTCATTGCTGTCCACTCTTCTTTAGTCGGCTCACGTTTTGTGACGATTTTTAAGTCAGCGTCCTCAAGCGTATAGCGGTCCTGATCCTGAACAAGCAGACCGCCCTCAACTGACGTATAAATATGTTCATGCTTTAAATGACGGTCAAAAGGAACAGTCAGCAGTCTGATATTTTTCTTTCTTGTCAGAATCTCAAGTGCATCATCTGAAAATGCTGGAGCAATGATGATCTCAAGAAAAATGTCAGCCAGTTTTTCGGCTGTTTCTTTATTCACACCTCTATTAAATGCAACAATACCGCCAAAGATGGAAGTGGAATCTGCTTCAAATGCGCGCTGGAATGCTTCCTGCGGACTTTCACCGGTACCAACACCGCATGGATTCATATGTTTGACCGCAACGGCTGCTGCTTCATCAAAGTCTTTTACGATCTGAAGCGCTGCATCGGCATCTTTAATATTGTTATAGGAAAGCTCTTTCCCGTGATGCTGTCGTGCGTGAGCAATCGAGAATTCAGACCCTAAAGGATTACGATAGAATGCTGCTTTTTGGTGAGGGTTTTCACCGTAGCGCAGATCCTGCTTGCGCTCATACGTAACCGTAATTCGCTCAGGGTTCTCTTCTCCTGATTCCTCTGTTAAGTATTGTGCAATGTAAGAATCATAGGCTGCTGTATGTCTGAACACTTTTGCAGCAAGACGCTTTTTGAACTCCGGCGATACGCCGCCTGCTTTTAACTCTTCAATTACTTTTTCATAATCCTCTGAGTCAACGACAACTGTCAGATACGCATGATTCTTTGCAGCTGCGCGCAGCATGGTAGGTCCACCGATATCGATATTTTCAACCGCATCTTCAAATGATACATTCGGCTTTGCAATCGTCTGCTGGAATGGATACAGGTTCACACAAACAAGGTCGATCGCTTCGATCCCCTGCTCCTGAAGCTGGCGCTGATGATCAGGCTGATCCTGCTTGGCAAGCAGTCCGCCGTGAATAGATGGGTGAAGTGTTTTTACACGACCTTCAAGAATTTCAGGGAAGCCGGTTACTTCATCCACACCTTTTACTTCAACTCCGTTATCAGCAAGCAACGTCTTTGTCCCGCCTGTTGAAAGGATTTCATAGCCAAGCGACTGCAGCTGTTCTGCAAATTCTACAATCCCCGCTTTTTCAGATACACTGATTAATGCACGTTTAGTCATTTTGTTTCCTCCAATGCTTCAGCAAATAGCTGGTTGAGTGTTTCAGGGTATAGACGATGCTCAATTCCATGGATCACCTTTTCAATCTCTTCTCTTTCCCATCCGTCCGGAATCTTAAAAGGTTCCTGCACAATAACAGGACCAGTATCCATTCCTTTATCTACGTAATGAATGGTCACACCCGTTACTTTCATCCCGCTGTCGATTGCCTGTCCAAGCGCGTCTTTCCCCGGAAATGCGGGAAGCAGTGATGGATGAACATTGACAATGCGTTTTGGGTAAGCATGAAGAAGGACAGGACCAATAAGTCTCATATACCCTGCTAATACCAGCCATTCTACTTCTTTTTCATGAAGCATTTCAAGGATTGCTGTTTCATATTCAGCTTTTGACGGAAAGTCCTTCGGGTTCACTGCACAGACATCAATGCCTAATGCTTTTGCGCGATTGACTGCGAACGCACCAGGCTTATCTGTTACGAGTAAAACGAGTGAACCTTTTAATCTGCCGTCACGGACCGCCTGTGCGATTGCTTCAAAGTTACTCCCGTTTCCTGATGCAAATACAGCAAATTTAATGTCACTCATAGATTGTAACCTTCTTTCCATTTTCAGCTGTCACACGGCCGATTTCATAGCTTTCTTCACCTGAATCAGCAAGTTTTCTCTGAACCGCTGCTGCATAATCAGGTCTGACTGCAAATACAAAACCGATCCCCATGTTAAATACGCTGAACATTGCTTGGTCTGAAAAATCTCCGGCTTTTTGAATCAGGTCAAATACCGGAAGCACCGGCCAGCTGTTATTGTTCACTTCAATGGATGTTCCTTCAGGAAGCATACGCGGAAGATTTTCATAAAATCCGCCTCCCGTGATATGTGCCATCCCAGTGATTTCACCTGCTGCAAGCGCCGTTTTCACCGCTTTAGGATAAAGTCGTGTCGGTGTTAAAAGCACTTCACCAAGTGTTTTTTCAAAGCCTTCAGGACGGTCAGTCAGCTGCATCTGATGTTGTTCAAGCAGTACTTTTCTGACTAGTGAGAAGCCATTGCTGTGGATCCCGCTTGATGGCAGTCCTATTAACACATCTCCAGGCTGAATCGCTTCACCTGTAATGATCCGGCTCTTTTCAGCTGCACCAACTGCAAATCCGGCCATATCGTATTCGTCCTCTTCATACATTCCCGGCATTTCAGCAGTTTCCCCGCCAATTAAAGCACAACCGGAGTCAACGCAAGCATCTGCGATTCCTTTCACCAGCTGTTCAATCTTTTCAGGCTCTGCTTTACCAACTGCCAGGTAATCAAGGAAATACAGCGGCTCTGCGCCTTGTGCAACGATATCATTCACACACATTGCTACACAGTCAATACCGATTGTGTCGTGCTGATCCATGGCAAATGCAAGCTTCAGCTTTGTTCCGACGCCGTCTGTGCCTGAGATCAGCACGGGTTCTTTATAGTCGAGGGCTGACAGGTCAAACATGCCGCCAAATCCGCCGAATGCGCCCATGATGCCTGCGCGTTCTGTACGTTTGACGTGCTTTTTCATCCGTTCTACTGCTTCGTATCCTGCTTCGATGTTAACTCCGGCCTGTTTGTAGGCATCAGACATGAATGTTCCTCCTTGAATACGCTGTTGGGTCTTGGTATATTGGCGTGCAATCTCCGTTTCAGGGGAACGCTTTCCGCGGCCGGGCGGTGAGCCAGCAGGCTTCGCCATAAGCCTCATCTGTCCCTTCCTGTGAGCCGCCACTCCCACTGCGACCTGCGCTGTAGATAATAAGAAAATCACTTTAGAAATTTAACGCCTGCTATCATTTATTTTTGAATTTATCTTTTGATGTTAACGCGCCAGTTCTTTTTCGTATGGGTGAAGTGTATCCGGGTAGATCTCAGTTGGATACTTTCCTGTAAAGCACGCAAGGCAGTGACCGCGGTTTTCACCTTCATCTTCACGGCCAATTGCTTTGACAAGACCTTCTACGCTTAGAAATGATAAAGTATCTGCACCGATTTGCTGGCGGATTTCTTCTACTGAATGTTTTGATGCAATCAGCTCTTCATGGCTGCTTGTATCAATGCCGTAAAAGCATGGATTTTTAATTGGTGGTGAGCTGATGACAACATGTACTTCTGTTGCGCCAGCTTCTTTTAGCATTTTCACAATACGTCGGCTGGTTGTGCCACGAACGATTGAATCATCTACCATCACAACCCGTTTACCTTCAACAACACCACGAACAGGTGAAAGCTTCATTTTTACACCCTGTTCCCGAAGCTCCTGTGAAGGCTGGATAAATGTCCGTCCGATATAGCGGTTTTTAATTAAACCCATTTCATATGGAATCGATGCTTCTTCAGCGTAGCCGATTGCCGCTGAAATACTTGAATCCGGTACGCCGGTTACTACGTCTGCTTCGATCGGGAATTCATGTGCAAGCTGTTTGCCAAGACGCTTTCTTGCTGAATGAATGTTGATTCCGTCAATATCACTGTCAGGACGTGAAAAATAAATGTATTCCATTGAACAGATTGCACGGTTTGTTGCATATGAAAAGCGCTCTGAGCGAATGCCTTCATCATTGATGATCAGCAGTTCTCCAGGTTCTACTGAACGGATCACTTCTGCTCCGATAATATCAAATGCGCACGTCTCAGATGCCACTGCATAGCCATCGCCCACTTTCGCAAGCGTCAGTGGTCTTAAACCATGCGGATCCAGTGCAACCATTAATTCAGTTTCAGTCATAATGACAAACGCATAAGCACCTTTTAACATGGTCAGTGCGTTCTTCACACGTTCTTCAAGTGATGCATAGCCGCTTCTTTTAATCAGGTGGGCAAGTACTTCTGTATCAGAAGTTGTCTGAAGAATGCTTCCTTGGCGCTCAAGCTGATGCTTCAACTGATTTGCATTCACCAGGTTCCCGTTATGAGCCAGTGTCAACGTACCGCTTTGTGAGCGGAAGACGAGCGGCTGAACGTTTTCATAGCCGCCTCCTCCTGCCGTTGCGTAGCGTACGTGACCGATTGCACCGTGACCTTTCAGCTCAGCAAGCATTTCCTGCGTAAATACTTCCGTTACAAGCCCCTCACCTTTGGAAAAAGATAAGTTTTCCCCGTCAGTGGCAGCAATACCCGCTCCTTCCTGCCCCCGGTGCTGTAAGCTTTGAAGTGCATAATACGTCATTTGTGCAGCCTGGTGATGACCCCAGACGCCAAAAACGCCACATTCTTCATTTAATCCTTTTAGTTCAGCAAGCATGGGATTGCTCCTCTCCAGCTCTCTTCAAATTTTTCAATTGGCTGGTCAATGACGGCCGCTCCGTTATGCACAACTTTTAATACAGGCTGTGCTGTCACTTCACCGATCTTTCTAGCGCCTGTCAGTGTTTCAAAAGCTTTTTGATCCTCAGGCTTTACGCTGATTAAGAACCTTGACTGTGTTTCGCTGAAAAGTTCTGTAACTGCAGACCCTTCAGTTTCTACTGTTACACCAAAACCTGATCCGAATGCTGATTCAGCAAGCGCCACTGCCAGTCCGCCTTCAGCAAGGTCATGAGCTGATTGTACGAGTCCCTGCTTAATCGCTGCTAAAACCTTTTCCTGACGATCAAGCTCTGTTGCCAGGTCAAGCTCAGGCGCTTTACCTGTAATCTCTCCGGTAGTCAACTTTTGCAGCTCACTTCCGCCAAATTCAGTTTTCGTCTCACCGATCAGGTATACTGCATCGCCAGCCTGTTTAAAGCTTTGTGTTGTAATATGTTTAAGGTTTTCAATCAGCCCGACCATACCGACAACCGGTGTCGGGTAGACTGCTGTACCATTTGTTTCGTTATATAAAGATACGTTTCCGCCAATAACCGGTGCATTCAGCACGCGGCACGCTTCACTCATGCCATCAACGGATTTTTCCATCTGCCAGAAGATCTCCGGCTTATCAGGGCTGCCGAAGTTCAGGCAGTCTGTAATCGCAAGCGGACGACCGCCTGAGCAGACAATATTACGTGCAGCTTCTGCTACTGCGATCTTCCCGCCTGTTTCAGGGTCAAGGTACAGATAGCGTGAGTTGCAGTCTGTCGTCATCGCCAGCGCCTTTTCAGTGCCGCGGATACGAAGGACTGCCGCATCAGATCCAGGCGTTACAACTGTATTTGTGCGCACCTGGTAATCATACTGGTCATAGACCCACTCTTTACTTGCAATTGTAGGCTGCTTCAATAATGCATGAAGCGTTTCTTCCACGTTTTCAACTTCAGGCTCTTCATTTTCAATCGCCTGGAATTCACGATAGTAAGCAGGTTCTTTTGAGGGCTTGTGATAAACCGGCGCATCTTCAGCAAGTGCATCAACCGGTACATCTGCTACAACGTTTCCTTCATGAAGAAGGCGAAGACGTTTATCATCCGTTACCGTTCCGACTGCTACTGCATCAAGATCGTATTTATGGAACAATTCCTGGATTTCCGCTTCACGTCCTTTTTCAATGACAATCAGCATACGCTCCTGTGACTCTGAAAGCATCATTTCATAAGCTGACATACCACTCTCACGCTGAGGTACAAGGTCAAGGTTCATTTCAATCCCAGAACCCGCTTTACTTGCCATTTCAGCTGATGAACTCGTCAGACCCGCTGCACCCATATCCTGAATACCAATCAGGGCATCGTTTTTAATCAGTTCAAGGCATGCTTCAAGCAGAAGCTTCTCCATAAATGGATCCCCTACCTGTACTGCCGGACGCTTCTCATCTGAATCCTCTGTTAATTCCTCAGATGCAAATGTCGCTCCGTGAATACCGTCGCGGCCTGTTTTAGCGCCAACGTACATTACTGTGTTGCCGACACCTTTTGCCTGACCTTTCTGGATCTCATCGTGATTGATCAGTCCAACACACATGGCATTTACAAGTGGATTGCCGTCATACGATTTGTCAAACTGTACTTCCCCACCGACTGTCGGGATTCCGATACAGTTACCATAGCCCGCGATTCCTGCCACTACCTGCTCAAATAAGTACCGAACACGAGGAGAATCCAGTTCTCCAAAGCGTAGGGAATTGAGTATCGCAATGGGTCTAGCTCCCATTGAAAATACGTCACGTATAATGCCGCCAACACCTGTTGCCGCGCCTTGATAAGGTTCGATGGCAGATGGGTGATTATGACTCTCGATTTTGAATGCCACTGCCTGGCCGTCTCCAATATCAACAATGCCAGCTCCTTCTCCCGGTCCCTGCAGTACCTGCTCGCCTGTTACAGGGAATTTCTTTAAAAGAGGCTTTGAATTTTTATAGCTGCAGTGCTCTGACCACATGACTGAAAATAATCCAAGCTCTGTATAGTTAGGCAATCTGCCAAGGATACCTTCTACAAGGCTGAATTCTTCATCAGTCAGCCCCATTTCGCGGTAGATTTTCTCATCCTTGATTTGCTGCTGTACCGGTTCAAGCATTAACGACATGAGAGTCCCTCCAGTGTTTTACGATTGATTGAAACAATTTAAGTCCATCTGCACTACCCAACAGCTCGTCCACAGCACGTTCAGGGTGAGGCATCATGCCAAGTACATTCCCTTTTTCATTCGTGATCCCTGCAATTGACAGCAGACTTCCATTTGGATTGTCAGCATAACGGAAAGCAATCTGTCCGTTTGCCTCAAGCTGCTTTAATATTTCTTCATCACAGAAATAGTTCCCTTCACCATGAGCGACTGGTACTGTGACGCGCTCATTAGACTGATAGGCTTTAGTGAACATGGTTTCGTTATTGACAACTTCAAGTTCGACAGGACGACAGATAAACTTCAGTCCTTGGTTGCGAAGCATAGCGCCAGGCAGCAGTCCTGCTTCAAGCAGAATCTGAAATCCGTTACATACGCCGAGCACCGGCTTACCTTCTTCAGCCGCTTTCACCACTTCACTCATGACATTTGAAAAGCGCGCGATTGACCCTGAACGAAGGTAATCTCCATAAGAGAATCCGCCAGGCAGTAATACGCCGTCAAACTGACTTAAGTCAGCTTCATCATGCCAGACATATTCCACTTCCTCACCAAGCTCATCCTTTACGGCATGATACATGTCAATGTCACAATTTGATCCTGGAAATACGATGACCGCAAACTTCATTGTGTAACGGCCTCCTCCACTTCAAACTCATAGTTCTCAATAACTGTATTTGCGAGCAGCTTCTCGCACATTTCTTTTACTGATTCTTCAATCGGACGCTCAGAAGGCTCGATTAACAACTCAAGGTATTTTCCGATTCGTACATCCTGCACTTCACTGTAATTCATTGCATGAAGGGAATTCTTTACTGCTGTTCCCTGCGGATCAAGTACACTCTCTCTTAACGTTACATGAACTTTAACTTTAATCATGATTTGACGCCTCCCAGTCGGTTTAATACCTTTTCATAAGCTTCTGTCAGACTTCCAAGATTCCGTCTGAACACATCTTTATCCATCTTCTCACCTGTTTTAATATCCCAAAGCCTGCACGTGTCAGGTGAAATCTCATCAGCAAGCAGCACCTGTCCGTTTTCATCACGGCCAAATTCAAGCTTGAAATCAATCAAATCAAGACCGATTCCCTTGAAAAATGCAGTCATGACTTCATTTACCTGAAGTCCTTTTTCTTTTAAAAGTGTCAGCTCTTCAGCTGAAGCAAGTCCGAGTACTTCAATGTGATCTTCATTAATGAGCGGATCACCGAGATCATCGTCCTTGTAATACCACTCAACAATCGTTTTCTTAAGCTTTGTTCCCTCATCCAGACCAATCCGCTTCGCAAGCGTTCCTGCTACTGTATTTCTGACAACCACTTCAATTGGAATGATCTCAACGGCTTTTACCAGCTGTTCGTGATCAGAAATCTTTTTAATAAAGTGAGACTCAATGCCTTCAGCCTTCAGCTTTTCAAAAAGAAGACTTGTAATCAGGTTATTCAGCACACCTTTACCGGCAATCGTTTCTTTTTTCTCACCGTTAAATGCAGTGGCTGAGTCTTTATATTCAATCCATAGAACGTCTTTTTGATCTGTCTGATAGAGTCGTTTTGCTTTTCCTTCGTAAAGGAGCTGTTCTTTTTTCAACTGGATTTCATCCTTTCGAATGTCGGAATATTGGGATTATTTCGGATAATGTCTCATTAAGAACCGTTGATCTGCGTTTCAGGCGGACGCTTTCCGCGGGGACGGCGCTGAGCCTCCTCAGGCTTCGCCTTGCGGGGTCTCAGCTGTCCGTCACATCCCGCTGGAGTCGCCTTACACTCTGATCAACTCAGATTGTAAAAATAAACGATATCCTAAATAGAAAGTGACTGCTTCTTCATCTAACGATTATAAAAGTCCGATACGCTTAAATACTGTATTTACGTGCTGCAAATGGTAAGTATAATCAAAGCAGTCTTCGATTTCTGCCGGTGACAGCTTTGACGTGATTTTTTCTTCTGCTTCAACGAGTTCACGGAAGTGTACCTGCTTTTCCCATGCCTCCATTGCTTTTGGCTGGACTGTATCATAGGCTTCTTCGCGTGATAGTCCCTTGTCAATCAGTGCGAGCAGTACGCGCTGTGAGTAGATCAGACCGAGTGTGCGGTCCATGTTGCGCTTCATGTTTTCAGGGAACACTGTCAGGTTTTTGATGATGTTACCGAAGCGGTTCAGCATGTAATTTAATGCGATTGTTGCATCCGGTAAAATGACACGCTCTGCTGATGAGTGGGAGATATCCCGCTCATGCCAAAGCGGAACATTTTCATAAGCTGTCTGCATATAACCACGGATCAGACGTGCAAGTCCCGTCATGTTTTCAGAGCCGATTGGATTACGCTTATGCGGCATAGCAGAAGATCCTTTTTGACCTTTTGCAAAGAATTCTTCCACTTCGCGCGTTTCACTCTTTTGCAGGCTGCGGACTTCAACAGCGAACTTTTCGATAGACGTCGCGATCAGTGCAAGTGTTGCCATGTAATCTGCATGGCGGTCGCGCTGCAAGGTCTGAGTTGAAACAGGTGCAGGTGTTAAGCCGAGCTTTTCACATACATATGATTCAACGAATGGATCGATATTTGCATAAGTACCAACTGCACCTGACATTTTTCCGAATTCAACGCCATCTGCTGCGCGCTTAAAGCGGTCCAGGTTACGCTTCATTTCTTCATACCAGAGTGCAAGCTTCAGTCCGAACGTCGTCGGTTCAGCGTGGACACCGTGTGTACGGCCCATCATCACTGTGTCTTTATGTTCTTTTGCTTTTTCAGCTAAAATCTCTACAAAACGCTCAAGGTCTGCAAGCAGAATTTCGTTGGCCTGTCTAAGCAGATATGAAAGTGCCGTATCTACTACGTCTGTTGATGTCAGTCCGTAATGCACCCACTTCTTCTCGTCACCAAGCGTCTCAGAAACCGCTCTTGTAAATGCCACAACATCATGGCGCGTTTCTTCTTCGATCGCTTTAATGCGGTCTACATCAAATGAAGCGTTTTCGCGGATTTTTTTTACATCTTCTTTCGGAATATCACCAAGCTCTGACCATGCCTCACATGCCAGAATTTCAACTTCAAGCCATGCTTCGAAGCGGTTCTGCTCAGTCCAAATCGCACCCATTTCAGGTCGCGTATAACGTTCAATCATCGTTGTGCCTCCTTGACTGCAGGGGTCCAGACGCCTGATGTTTCAATTTCTTTCAGCGTCTTTTCAATATCATCTGTCAGTATTGTGATATGCCCCATTTTCCTGTTAGTTTTCGCTTCGTCTTTTCCGTATAAATGAAGTGACCAGTGCGGGTAATGTGCGATTGAATTTAGCGCCGGTTCAACGTGCTGACCGAGTAAATTCACCATCACAGCCGGCTTTAAAAGATTTGATAGTGCAAGCGGCCAGTTCGCAATGGATCTGATGTGCTGATGGAATTGTGATGAAGAACTTGCTTCTATTGAATAGTGACCTGAGTTATGCGGTCTTGGCGCAAGTTCATTCACATAAAGCTCTCCATTTTTACCAACAAACATTTCAACTGCAAGCGTTCCAACAAGCTTTAGCTGATCGGCTACCTGTTCAGCGAGCCTGATTGCATCCGCTTTTACATCATCACTTATTCTCGCGGGCACAATAGAAGTGTGCAGAATCTGATGCTCATGAATATTTTCAGCGATTGGCTGGGTGACGGTTTCGCCTTTTTCATTGCGGTGAATGATCACTGAAATCTCACAGTCAAAATCAACAAAAGCTTCTAATATGCATGTGCCGTTATTTTTGATCAGCTGTGCAGCTTCTTCAATATCCTTTTCACTTTCGAGCTTTACCTGACCTTTACCATCGTACCCACCGGTAATTGTCTTCAATAACATCGGAAAAACGAACGTTCCTATCATATCATATAATTGTTGTTCGTTTTCTATGATTTTATAAGAAGCAGTCGGAACATCTGCTTTTGTAAGTGTTTCCTTTTCAAATTGACGGTTTTGTGTGATTCTGATGAGTTCAGCACCTTGAGGCACATGTGCTTTTTTTGCTAAATGTTTTAAAGATTCATAATCTATATTTTCAAATTCGTATGTGATGATGTCACTTAATTCAGCGAGTTCTGCTAAGCCTTTCTCATCGTCATAAGCGGTCTGGATTGTGTAATCAGCAACCTGCGCGCACGGGCAGTTTTCAGCAGGATCAAGGACTGCTATTTTAAAACCCGCTTCCTTTGCAGCAAGTGCCATCATTCTGCCAAGCTGGCCGCCACCGATAATGCCAATCACTGCTGGAGGGAGAATCATGTTAGTCATACGAGATCACCACTGCTTTCAAGTACTTTTTCTTCACTCTTCTTTCGCATTTTAGCAATTCTTTCAGCCAATTCTTCATCAAATGATGAAAGCATCTGCGCTGCGAGAAGACCTGCATTTGCTGCACCTGCATCCCCGATTGCAACTGTCGCAACAGGGACGCCCGCTGGCATTTGGGCGATTGATAGCAGTGAATCCAGTCCGTTTAGCGCTTTCGACTGAATCGGTACACCGATCACAGGCAGGGTAGTCTTCGCTGCTACCATGCCCGGCAGGTGTGCTGCGCCGCCTGCTCCTGCAATGATGACTTTGATTCCGCGTGATCTTGCCTGTTCTGCAAATGAAAACATGAGGTCCGGTGTACGGTGAGCGCTGACTACCTGCTTTTCATAAGGTACTTGCAGCTCGTCCAGTTTTTCGCATGCTTTTTTCATCGACGGCCAGTCTGACGTACTTCCCATAATGACGCTAACCAGTGCTGACATCCTCTCACTCCATCCAGGTTTATTGATCTTTATATACATTGTCCGTTAAGCTGCATTTCAGGCGGATGCTTAACTCTGTGCAATTAATTAATCTGATAGTTACTCATCACACTTGTATTTATAAATACAATAAATAAAAAATCAGCAGCTTTTCTTCATTGGTAAGGATGAAGGAAAGCTGCTGACTTATGTCAGGGAGACCTGCAGAATATACGGGTCGCCTGACTCTTTCCCTCATAGTCCTGTCATTTACGGTGCAGGGTAGAAACTTTCGGGCCATATTCCCGATTTTATATGAGGCCGTTCATTCAATTGATTTCGTAATCATCATAACAAGCTGACATCAGAACGTCAACACAAAAACGAACATTGTATTTTCTGAACATTTCATTGTTCGCTTTTTTGACCCTGGAATCTGATTTTCTGTCTGATTGGCTCGTGTTTTACAGAAGATCCATCTTTTACTTCTTGAAATACCGGTTCTTCCATTCTTCTGACCGGCATGTAGCCCTCTTTTGCCATTCTGTCGAGACAGTCACCAATCGACTCGTGCTCTTCGACATCAAACCACTTTTTGCTCATTCTTTTCCTCCTGTGACATTCTTCTTCTCACACTCTTTACCCAGAAGCCGCCGTGAATTGCTTTTGGTTCATATGATATCATAAATGCCTTTGGATCGATCTCTTTAATTCTGTCATAAAGTTTCAGTTCATATTTTCTTGGCGTGAGGATCTGCATTGCAAAGCGGTCACCCTCAAGACCATTCGCTTCCCAGTCTGTCACACCATATCCGAGTGCCCTCAGCTTACTTGGAAGTTCAAGCCCGTTATCAGTCGTAATCACATTTACCGTGATATAACCGAGCGCTAATTTCTCCTCAATCTTCATGCCGATAATGACACCCAGGCCATAACCGACCGCATAAGCGATCAGGTTCTGAATCTCATTCAGGTTATCAAGTACAAGACCCAGACCAACTACATATATAACAACCTCTACCATGCTGACACCTGCAGCATAATAGCGATATCCTTTTAACGTTAAAATCATACGAATGGTAAAAAACGATACATAAAAAATATTAATTGAAAAAATAATCGCTACCATTACTAAGCTGTTCTCAAGCAACTTTATTCTCCTCTTTTCCGATATTTTCAAATCCTAAAAGCAATCCTACTAGCCTTCACTGAAAATGTAAAGGTCATTCCGTCCCAAATCATGAACTTTTCATTACTTCGTGTACCTAAGTGATATAATTGTATTATCTTACATACAGGAGTGAACATAATGAAAGAGTTATCCATTGGAATTATCGGTCTTGGCGCTATAGGACAGCGCCTGATTCCGGCATTTGAACAACACGAAGGTTTTACTGTTTCAGCGATCAGTGATGTGAATAAAGAGCTGATGAAACAAACCACACAACAGCACTCACTAAAAGCCATACACTATACTGACGCTGAAGAATTAATCGAATATGGCGCGCTTGATGCAATATACATAGCCGTTCCACCAAAGTTTCACCATCACTATACAACACTCGCTGCCAAACGCGGTATCGCCATTCTATGCGAAAAACCGCTTGCCAATTCAGTAAAAGAGGCAGAAGACATGACGGAAGCCGTGAAAAAAGCAAAAGTGATTAACGCAATTCATTTCCCGCTTCATTATAGTAATGAAGTGGCTCTTTTAAAAGAAAAGCTTACAAAGATCGGGGACATACAACGAATCGAGCTAACAATGCGATTTGAAACTTGGCCGCGCTTCTGGCAGCAAAATGACTGGATCGCAAAACGTGAGCAGGGCGGATTTATCAGAGAAATCACACCTCATTTTATTCAATTAACAAATAAATTATTTGGAAAAATTGCGATCACATCAAAAGAAACACAGTATCCAGATAATGAAGAAGAAAGCGAAACCAACATCATCGCATTCGGCACAGCCGGACATATTCCTTTTCTGATCAACGGTCATAGCGGAATCGGTATGAAAGATGACCTGACCTACAGAATCTATGGGACAAAAGGGGTTCTTTCACTCGATCAGTGGGCTGAATTAAAATATGGAACACCGGAGCAGCCGCTTGAGCTGATTCAAGAGCGTGCAACATCTGCTTCAGGCTCACTCTTAAACGCTTTTCATCACGCCATTACGACCGGACAACCGTCGGACCTCATATCATTCGAAGAAGGGACAGCTGTCCAAAAAGTATTCGAACAACTGCTGTAAATCGAAAAGCAGAAGCGCCTCGTTAAGACCCGACAAGCGTAAGACACGGAGCGGAAAACGGGTGAACTTTCCCGTTTACCGATTCGTGGCTTATGACCCAAGGAGCTAGCGCCTGAAGCTTGATGAACATAAAGCTTTAAATCGTCCACTGAACCGGAACCCCTCCCATGCTCACGTTCTGTTCAATAAATAAATAATCCTTACCATCGGTTTCAAACTGACCATTCCCCTTTTAAGTAACCTCTCTCCCATCATCCTCCAGCTTCTTTTTAATCGCTTCAATATATTCATTAAAATTAAAGTAACTTTCATTGAAATCAATAATATTATTTCCTTTTTTATAACCCATCAGCCAATTGAACAAGATAAACAGTAATAAACTAATGAGCAGGATCGTAACAATGATATACATTATACCCTCCTTGACTAATATAAGGATAGAAAGCGCAATTGTTTCAAATTAAGTAGCATATAAAAAAGGACAAACCCACTTGGATTTGCCCTTTTGGTTTCGATTATAAGACTTTTACAAATGCTTCAGCAGCTTTTTGGCTGGACTGTGGATTCTGTCCAGTCACAAACTTTCCATCAGTCAAAACGTGCTCTGCCCAGTTACCCTGCGCAACAAAATGAGCACCCTGCTCCTCAAGCTTAGACTGAAGAAGGAATGGCATTAATGAATCTAGTCCAGTATCCTTTTCCTCTTCATCTGTAAAACCAGTCATCTTCTTGCCCTTCACTAGATACGTGCCATCTGACAGCTCTACATCCACAAACCCGGCTGGTCCGTGACATACAGCTCCGATTGCTTTATTATTTTCAGCAAAATGCGCTAGTGCATCCTGAAGCTGTGGCTCATTCGGCAAATCAAACATCGTGCCGTGTCCGCCTGGCAGGAAAATGCCATCAAAGTTCTCAAAAACTACACTTGAGAGCTTTTCAGTATTCTGAAGTTCTTCCTCAGCTTGCTTCCACTCAGCAGGATTTTCACCATCATCCAGACTATTTGGGTCAAGCGGAATTCCGCCGCCCTTAGGACTCACCACTGTAACCTCATAACCATTATTTTTAAATTCTACATAAGGCTCAGCGAATTCAGACAGCCATAGTCCAGTCGGATGATCTTTATCAATTTCACTCGTATTCGTTAATACCATTAATACTCTTTTACTCATCGTCTACATACCACCTTTTCAGTAATGGATGTTATCTTCTTACACTATATTTAGATACCCTTTCTACACTCCATTAAACGAAACTATAAAAATTAAGACCTATTTCACCTTTCTAAACTGGGTTCAGAGGGTGAAGGGTGGTGGCGCGGTCAAATGAGGGGAATATAGGGTGATATTGTGGCTGCTGAAGGAATTAATATCTGGGTTGAGGGGATCAAACTGAATATTGAAGTGATCGATCCCAGGATTGAGGCAACAACTTTCGAATAGAAGGAATTCCGTCGTCCACATATGCACTTAGGGTTTCGTCTTTTTGCCTTAGATGCCTTTGGGATCTTATCCCTCAGAAGCATTCCAACGCACAAAAAAAGCCTCCCCCTCAGGGAAGACTCAGATTGCCTAGCGACGTCCTACTCTCACAGGGGGAAACCCCCAACTACCATCGGCGCTGAAGAGCTTAACTTCCGTGTTCG
>NZ_JBISEN010000007.1:0-81115 GCF_044383825.1 Jeotgalibacillus sp. JSM ZJ347
CGAACACGGAAGTTAAGCTCTTCAGCGCCGATGGTAGTTGGGGGTTTCCCCCTGTGAGAGTAGGACGTCGCTAGGCACACTGAGTCTTTCCTGAGGGGGAGGCTTTTTTTGTGTTTAAAAAAGCATTTGAAGAGGAGAGATCCCAAGAGCATTGAAGTCAAAAGTCCAGAATCCTAAAGGCATGAAAAGCAAAAAGACGAAACTCTAAGTACAGGTATGGACAATGGAATTCCTTTAACTCGAAAGTTATTGCCTCAATCCTGGATCAATCATTTCAATATATGATTTGATTCCCTCAATCCTAATTATAATTGCTTCAGCAACCTGAAATACATCTGGAAATCCTTCATTTTATGGAGTATTTTCCTCGTAAACTTCATTAATCTCATCAAGAAAAGTCACATATCCCTTATTTCCCCTCCACCAGTACGCTCCACACCAATCTCCCCTCCAATTACCAGTATCCATCCCCTCAATTGCACATACACTGAACTATGTTGTATAATCTTAGTCAAAGATAGTCAAAGTCAAGATAGAGGAGGTGGCAACGTGAAAAATATTTCTGATGTCATTGAAAACTATTTAAAAGAGGTTTTAGAAAAGAGCGGGAGTGAAATAGTGGAAATAAAGCGCAGTGAGATTGCTGAGCGTTTCCAGTGTGTGCCTTCTCAGATTAATTATGTGATGAAAACCCGCTTTACGATTGAAAGTGGCTATGTTGTGGAGAGTAAGCGTGGCGGCGGAGGGTATATACGTATTATAAAAGTAAGAAGTGATGATCATGCTCACCTGATAGATCAGATTTTAGAGATTTTACAGCCGGTGGTTTCACAGGCTGCTGCTGAGAGTGTGGTCTTCCGTTTAATTGATGAAGAAGTGATTTCGAAAAGAGAAGCGAAGCTGATGCTGAGTGCGATAGATCGTTCCACTTTAAACGTTCCTCTTCCTGTGAGGGATGAGATCAGGGGGCGAATCCTGACTGCCATGCTGACGGTTTTAAAATATCAATAAGGTCGCGGGGTGAACGAGATGATGTGTGAGCAATGCCAGGAGCGGCCTGCAGCTGTTCATTTAAAGAATGTTGTTAATGGCAAAAAGACAGAAATTCATTTATGCGAGGTATGTGCCCAGGATAAGGGTGAAGCATTTATGAATGATGATGGTGCTTTTTCATTTAATCATCTGCTTGCTGGACTGTTGAATGTTTCGCCTGTGATGAAGCAGAGTCAGCCCCAGCAGAATAAACGCCAGACAGTTGAATGCAGTGGCTGTCAGATGACGTTTGATCAGTTTTTAAAAATCGGAAAGTTTGGCTGTCCGAAATGTTATGAATCTTTCAGGGATCAGCTGCCGCCCATTTTAAAAAGGCTGCACAGCGGCAATACTGTGCATCAGGGGAAGCTTCCTGAGCGACAGGGTGGAACGATTCATATGAAGCGGAAGGTAACGGAGCTACGTTCTGACCTGAAAACTTTAATTGAACAGGAAGAATTCGAGCAGGCGGCTGAGATCCGTGATCAGATCCGTTCACTGGAAGCGGAGATTCGTGACGAAGGGGGCGGTGCTGATGAGTCTTAAGAAGTTTTTAAGTCAGGCAGTCAGTTCGTGGATGAATGAGGATGGTCCTTCGTCTGAGATTGTCCTGTCTACGAGGATCCGTCTGGCGAGAAATCATCATCAGCATGCGTTTCCGACTGTATTTACGAAGGAAGAGGCGGAGCAGACTGCAGAGGCAGTAGGTGCGGCAGTTCAGCAGACAGGGTATCCGCTCGAGGAGTTAAAGATGGAGGATTTGCAGGGGCTTGAGAAAAGGGTGCTGGTTGAGAAGCATCTGATCAGCCCGAACCTTGCTGAGGATTCAGGTTCATCTTCTGTCTGGCTGTCAAATGATGAAGATGTCAGCCTTATGGTGAATGAAGAAGATCATTTGCGGATTCAGTGTCTGTTTCCAGGGCTTCAATTGAAGGAAGCACTGCGAAAAGCGCTTGAGATAGATGATGCGATTGAAAAGCATTTTGATTATGCGTTCGATGAGCATTTCGGTTATTTAACTACCTGCCCGACAAATGTTGGGACGGGATTACGTGCATCTGTTATGATGCATTTACCAGGGTTAATGATGACGCACCAGATGAACCGGATTATTCCTGCAATTGGACAATTTGGTCTGGTGGCTAGAGGAATTTACGGTGAGGGTAGCGAAGCTTTAGGTAACATCTTTCAGATCTCCAACCAGACGACACTCGGAAAGTCGGAAGAAGACATTACTGAGGACCTTCTGCACGTGGTGGATCAGATTATTGCCCAGGAGAAGTCAGCCAGGGAGGCACTGGTTAAATCATCAGGGATCCAGCTCGAAGACAGGGTATTCCGGTCTTATGGTACACTTCGTTACAGCCGCGTGATTGAGTCAAAAGAAGCGGCAAAGTGCCTGTCGGATGTGCGTCTCGGCATTGATCTCGGCTTTATTGAAAATGTGTCAAGGAGCATCTTAAATGAGCTGATGATTTTAACACAGCCAGGATTTTTACAGCAGTATGCAGGAGGTTTCCTGCGTCCTGTGGAAAGAGACATCAGGCGGGCTTCGCTGATTCGCGAGCGTCTGGAGATGGATGTAAGTAAAGATAAAGGAGGATCAGACATATGATGTTTGGACGATTTACAGAGAGAGCACAAAAAGTATTAGCATTGGCACAGGAAGAGGCGATCCGCCTTTCCCATTCAAATATCGGTACTGAGCATATCCTTCTTGGTCTCGTTCGTGAAGGAGAGGGCATCGCAGCGAAAGCACTGCAGACGCTTAATTTGAGCACAACGAAAATTCAGGAAGAAGTAGAAGAGTTAATCGGTAAAGGGACAGAACAGTCACCTAGCGTTCACTATACACCGAGAGCAAAGAAAGTCATTGAGCTTTCAATGGATGAAGCACGTAAGCTAGGTCACTCATATGTAGGCACTGAACATATTCTGCTTGGCTTGATCCGTGAAGGTGAAGGCGTGGCAGCACGCGTACTGAACAACTTAGGTGTGAGCCTGAATAAGGCACGCCAGCAGGTACTGCAGCTTCTTGGCAGTAATGAAGCAGGCGGACAGCAGGCTTCAAATGCAAGTGCGAATACACCAACACTTGATGGGCTGGCACGTGACCTGACAGTGATTGCCCGGGAAGGAAGCCTTGACCCGGTGATCGGCCGAAGCAAGGAAATCCAGCGTGTAATTGAAGTATTAAGCCGCCGTACAAAAAACAACCCGGTATTAATCGGGGAGCCTGGTGTTGGTAAAACAGCGATCGCAGAAGGGCTTGCACAACAGATCGTACAAAATGAAGTGCCTGAAATTCTTCGCGATAAGCGCGTGATGACACTTGATATGGGTACAGTTGTTGCAGGTACGAAATACCGTGGAGAGTTTGAAGACCGTCTGAAGAAAGTGATGGATGAAATTCGTCAGGCAGGAAACGTGATTCTGTTTATCGATGAGCTGCACACGCTGATCGGTGCAGGTGGCGCAGAAGGTGCGATTGACGCATCAAACATTCTGAAACCGTCTCTTGCACGTGGTGAACTGCAGTGTATCGGTGCAACAACACTTGATGAGTACCGTAAGTATATTGAAAAGGATGCAGCGCTTGAGCGTCGTTTCCAGCCGATTCAGGTGGATGAGCCGACAGCTGAAGAGTCTGTACTGATTCTAAAAGGTCTGCGTGACCGTTATGAAGCGCACCACCGTGTATCGATTACAGATGCAGCCATTGAAGCAGCAGTGAAAATGTCAGACCGCTATATTTCTGACCGCTTCCTTCCGGATAAAGCAATTGATTTAATTGATGAGGCAGGGTCGAAAGTGCGCCTGCGTTCATATACAACACCACCAAACCTGAAAGAACTTGAAGCTAAGCTTGAAGGAATCCGCAACGAAAAGGATGCTGCGGTTCAGAGTCAGGAATTTGAAAAAGCGGCTTCTCTTCGTGATTCAGAGCAGAAAACGAAAGAAAAGCTTGAAGAAACAAAGAAAGAATGGAAAGAAAAGCAGGGTCAGGAGAATACTGAAGTGACAGTAGAGGATATCGCACACGTTGTATCTACATGGACGGGTGTACCGGTATCACGTCTTGCTGAAACAGAAACACAGAAGCTTCTGCACCTTGAAGATTCACTTCATGGGCGCGTCATTGGTCAGGAAGATGCGGTAACGGCTATTGCAAAAGCAGTTCGCCGTGCACGCGCAGGACTGAAGGATCCGAAGCGTCCGATTGGTTCATTTATCTTCCTGGGACCAACTGGTGTCGGTAAGACAGAGCTTGCCCGCGCACTTGCTGAATCAATGTTCGGTGAAGAGGATGCAATGATCCGGATTGATATGTCAGAGTATATGGAAAAGCACTCGACGTCACGTCTTGTCGGTTCACCTCCAGGCTACGTGGGATATGAAGAAGGCGGTCAGCTGACTGAGAAAGTCCGCCGTAAGCCATACTCAGTCGTGCTGCTTGATGAAATCGAAAAGGCACACCCTGATGTATTCAATATCCTTCTGCAGGTACTTGAAGATGGACGCCTGACAGACTCTAAGGGTCGTACAGTTGACTTCCGTAACGTTGTGCTGATAATGACGTCTAACGTTGGTGCGAGCGCGCTGAAACAAAACCGTCATGTCGGGTTTGCCGTACAGGATTCCAGTCAGGATTATAAGGATATGAAAGGCAAAGTGCTTGAAGAATTAAAGCGTGCGTTCCGTCCTGAATTCCTGAACAGAATTGACGAAACAATCGTCTTCCACTCGCTTGAGAAGAACCATCTGAAGCAGATTGTTTCACTGATGGCCGGCGAGCTTGTGAAGCGTCTGAAAGAAAAAGACATCGAGCTTGAGATCACAGAAGCTGCAAAAGAAAAAATTGCAGATGAAGGGTTCGATCCGGAATACGGTGCACGTCCACTGCGTCGTGCAATCCAGAAGCATATCGAGGACCGCCTGTCTGAAGAACTGTTAAAAGGTAATGTGCTTGAAGGCTATAAGGTGGAAATCGATTATAGAGACGGAGAATTTACCGTATCCCGCAAAGAAGAAGCAGATGTAACGAAATAATGTCAGAAGGTGCACGTGTGAAAGGCTGTCACGTGCACCTTTTTTAACGGAGGGAACAGGTTTGGCAAAAAAGAAATCCAAGTTTATGTGTAATTCATGCGGGTATGAATCTGCTAAGTGGATGGGAAAATGCCCTGGCTGCGGTGAGTGGAACACAATGGTGGAGGATGTGACGATAACCGGTAAACAACCGAGAAAATCGTTCACCCATACACCGGAGGGAAGCCAGTCTAAGGCAACGCCACTCATTAAAGTAGAGACACGTGAAGAAACGCGCGTGACGACCAAGATGCAGGAGTTAAACCGCGTGCTTGGCGGCGGTGTGGTTCCAGGTTCAATGGTACTGATCGGGGGAGATCCCGGAATCGGTAAGTCTACGCTCTTACTTCAGGTGTCATCACAGCTTGCTGAGACGAAAAATAAAGTGCTGTATATCTCAGGTGAGGAGTCAATTAAACAGACGAAGCTTCGCGCTGATCGGCTGAGTGTGACAGCTGAAGAATTAATGATTTATGCGGAAACAAATCTCGAATCGATTCACCACTCCATAGAACAGGTGTCCCCTGATATTGTCATCGTCGATTCAATTCAGACCGTCTATCACCCTGAAGTCACATCAGCACCGGGAAGCGTTACGCAGGTACGTGAATGTACAGCTGAGCTGATGCGGATTGCCAAAACGAAAAACATTGCGATTTTCCTCGTTGGTCACGTCACAAAAGAAGGATCAATTGCAGGACCAAGAATTCTGGAGCATATGGTGGATACCGTTCTCTATTTTGAAGGGGAGCGTCATCATACTTACAGAATTCTGCGCGCTGTGAAAAACCGATTTGGTTCGACAAATGAAATGGGTATTTTTGAAATGCGTGAAGAAGGTTTGCGTGAAGTTGGGAACCCGTCTGAGATTTTTCTTGAAGAACGTTCACAGGGAGCGGCTGGTTCTACTGTTGTTGCTTCAATGGAAGGAACAAGGCCGATACTTGTTGAAATTCAGGCACTTGTCACACCGACAAGCTTTAATAATCCGAGAAGGATGGCAACCGGAATAGATCAGAACCGCGTGTCATTATTAATGGCTGTACTTGAAAAGCGTGTCGGGCTGATGCTGCAGACGCAGGATGCCTACTTAAAAGTAGCAGGCGGTGTAAAGCTGGATGAGCCGGCAGTCGACCTGGCTGTACTCGTCAGTATCGCCTCAAGCTACCGTGATGAGCCGCCAAAACCGTTTGACTGTATGATTGGTGAGGTTGGTCTGACAGGTGAGGTGCGCCGCGTCTCAAGGATTGAACAGCGCGTGCAGGAAGCAGCAAAGCTCGGATTTAAGCGTGTCATTATTCCTGAAAATAATATCGGTGGCTGGACATTCCCTGAAGGTATTGAAGTCATCGGGGTATCAAATGTAGCAGAAGCCTTAAAGAAAACACTGGAGGGATAAAAAATGGATAATCGGAGAAGAAAGCGTCCGTCAGCTGACATTATTCAGCTCGTGGCACCGGGAACACCTTTTAGAGAAGGGATTGATAATGTCCTGCGTGCCGGGACAGGTGGCCTGATTGTTGTTGGCTGTAACGATAAGATGAAGCCGCTTGTAGACGGGGGTTTTCAGATCCATTGTCCATTCTCCCCAACTTATCTATATGAGCTTGCAAAGATGGACGGGGCGATTATTCTGAATGAGTCAGGCAGTAAAATTCTGATTGCCAATGCGCAGCTGAACCCGAGCCCGATGATTCCTTCATCAGAAACCGGGATGCGGCACCGGACTGCGGAGCGGGTCGCAAGAGAGACAGATTCTCTGGTCATTGCCATTTCACAGAGGCGGAATGTCATCACACTTTATAAAGGCACGTACCGCTATGCGTTAAAAGAAATTGCAGTGATTCTTGCAAAAGCAAATCAGGCGCTGCAGACGCTCGAAAAATATCGTACGGTGCTCGATCAGAGTCTGTCTCATTTAACGCTGCTTGAATATGAGGAAGCTGTCACATATAACGACGTTCTTCAGGTACTTCACCGTTTTGAAATGGTGATCCGGATCAAAAATGAGCTGCTGCTTTATTTGAGTGAGCTTGGATCTGAGGGCAGGCTGGTCCGCCTCCAGCTGAATGAGCTGCTTGCAGACCTTGAGAAAGAAGCAGTGATGGTGATCCGTGATTATGCCTGTAATAATCATGCAGCGGCGCAGGATATGTATGAAGTATTTGCTGAAGATGTATCATCTGAGGTGATGGATGATGAGACCATTATGAAATTGCTCGGACACCCATCTTCTACAGAGTTTGAGAGTCAGGCAGAGCCAAGAGGGTACCGTGTGCTGAATAAAATTCCTCGTCTGCCGCTTACAATTATTGAAAATATTATCGGAGATTTTGGCACGCTTGATCAATTAAAGCAGGCGACAGTGGAAGAACTTGATGAAGTGGACGGGGTCGGAGGGATCCGTGCGAGAAAAATAAAGCAGGGACTCAAATCCGTCAGGGAACAATCTCTAGCAGATCACTAACAAAAAATGGTTTGTAAGCATTTCTGTTGTATGATATGATATTTCGTTTTTGTTTAAATTGACTTGCTTATTACACTCATGCTACTCTTTTCACAAGCTTATCTAATAGAAAAAATTTCATCTGAGGAGGTGAAGGGATGCTAAAAAGAATTATTCAAATCTGTTTTCTGATCGTCGGTGGAACATTGGGGGTATTTTTATTACCTGAATTAGTCCTTATTCCTTTTAATCTTGATTATGCCATTTTAAACAACCCTTATGTAACCGCGATTTTAGGAGCAATCATTTTTTATGCAGCAACGTTCTGGGCCATTAAATATGTTGTCAACTATATTAAATGGGCGGAAGATTCATTGGTCAAAGCGCCGGTCACTGATATTTTATTCGGGACACTCGGTTTGATTATCGGTCTGATCACCGCTTTCCTTCTGGGGGTGGCAGTCAATGACATTGAAATCCAGATTGTGAATACAGTCGTACCGATTCTCCTGACGTTAATTCTCGGTTATCTTGGCTTTCAGGTTGGTTTTACGAAAAGAGATGAACTGATCCAATTGTTTTCAAGAAGTAACTCTTCTAAAAAGCTGGAGGAATCAGCTGCTAAGGAAGTCAGTGATGTACCGGCTTCAAAGCGTCATAAGATTCTTGATACAAGCGTCATTATTGATGGCCGGATTGCAGATATCTGTCAGACAGGCTTTTTAGATGGGGAAATTGTCATTCCTCAGTTTGTGCTTGGTGAGCTTCAGCATATCGCAGATTCATCAGATGCACTGAAGCGAAACAGAGGTCGCAGAGGGCTTGATATTTTAAAAAGGATCCAGCGTGATATCCCGATTCAGGTCACGATCTATGAAGGTGACTTTGAAGATATTCAGGAAGTGGACAGTAAGCTTGTGAAGCTTGCGAAAGTACTGAACGGGATTGTTGTAACGAACGATTTTAACTTGAATAAAGTGTGTGACCTGCAGGATGTGCAGGTATTAAATATTAATGATCTGGCGAATGCAGTGAAGCCGGTGGTATTACCGGGTGAAGAATTGCATGTTCAGATGATCAAAGACGGGAAAGAGCAGAATCAGGGTATCGCCTATCTTGATGACGGCACGATGATTGTTGTGGAAGATGGCAAGAACTTTATCGGCAAACATATCGATGTAATCGTCACAAGCGTACTTCAGACGTCTGCAGGCCGAATGATTTTCGCAAAGCCAAAGTCTTATGAGAAAGCACTGTAAAAGGAGTCATTTATGAATTATGAAGTTGTCATTCCGGCAGCGGGCCGGGGGAAACGAATGGGAGCGGACCGCAACAAGCTCCTGCTTGAACTGAGTGGGGTTCCCATCATTATTCATACGCTGCGTGTCTTTGAACAGGACCCATCATGCAGCGGCGCTATTCTTGTAATTCATCCGGATGACAGAGAGACGCTCGAACAGCTAATCAAACAGCACAGCCTGACGAAAGTCACGCAGATGGTGCCAGGCGGGGAAGAGCGTCAGCATAGCGTATATGAGGGGTTAAAAGTATCCGCTGCGGAGATCGTGATGGTCCATGATGGGGCACGGCCATTTATCAAGCGTTCAGTGATTCATCAGCTGGCTGAAGCAGCTGAAGCTGAAGGTGGTGCGATCGCAGCAGTCCCTGTAAAAGACACCATTAAAAAAGTACAAAATGGGTTAGTAACAGAAACAGTAGAGCGGTCAAGCCTGTGGTCGGTACAGACCCCGCAGGCTTTTCAGCTTGATCTCCTGATGAAAGCCCACAAAGAAGCAGTGCGCACCGGCTACCTTGGGACTGATGAAGCTTCATTAGTCGAAAAAACCGGTGGAAAAGTAGCGGTCATTGAATCAGATTATGATAATATAAAGCTGACCACAAAAGAAGATCTCGTTTTTGCTGAAGCCATTTTAGCCAAAAGCGATCAATAGAGAGGGGAAACTGCCATGTTTCGAATTGGACAGGGCTATGATGTCCATCAGCTTGCAGAGAACCGCCCGCTGATTATCGGCGGAGTCACCATTCCTTATGAAAAAGGACTGCTCGGACATTCAGATGCAGATGTACTGCTTCACGTTGTCGCAGATGCAGCACTTGGTGCAATCGGTGAAGGGGATATCGGACGACACTTCCCGGATACAGATCCGGAATTTAAAGGTGCCGACTCGAAAAAACTACTTCAGCACGTCTGGGGCATCGTCAGAGAACACGGCTATCGCCTGGGGAACATTGACTGTACCATTATCGCGCAAAAGCCGAAAATGGCGCCTCATATCGGGGGCATGCGCACAGTCATTGCAGAACTGCTTGAAGCATCAGAGACGCAGGTCAACGTAAAAGCAACCACAACCGAAAAGCTCGGCTTCGAAGGCCGTGAAGAAGGCATCGCAGCACAAGCGGTTATCCTTTTACAGAAGACCTGATCAGTAGAACTTGCTAAAGTCGTTATGCGCACGAAAATGGTATGAAACACGACTTTAAAAAGCATACACTTTGTACATGCACAGCAGTGATCGCAGTAGAAGGTGGCGACTCCTGTGGCAGGAAGGGACCGGTGAGGCAATGGCGCAGCCTGCTGACTCACCGCCCGGCCATGGAAAGCGTCCGCCTGAAACGGAGATCTAACGCCAATATATTAAGCAATCATTTTAGGAGGATTTTCTATGTCTACAGACATTCGCGTACGTTACGCACCAAGCCCGACAGGACACCTGCATATCGGGAATGCAAGAGCAGCACTATTCAACTACCTATTCGCAAGAAGCCATAATGGCACATTCATCATCCGTGTAGAAGACACAGATACAAAACGTAACATCGAAGGCGGAGAAGAGTCTCAGCTGGAGTACCTGAAGTGGCTCGGTATTGACTGGGATGAAAGCATTGATGTAGGGGGCGACTACGGTCCATACCGCCAGTCAGAGCGTAATGACCTTTATAAGAAGCATTATGATGACCTGCTTGAGCGAGGACTTGCTTATAAGTGTTATTGCACAGAAGAAGAGCTTGAAGCAGAGCGCGAAGGACAGATTGCACGCAGTGAAATGCCGCGTTACAGCGGAAAGTGCCGCAACCTGACAGATGATGAGCGCACTGCACTCGAAGCAGAAGGACGTAAGCCAAGCATCCGTTTTGCTGTACCACAGAACAAGACATATACGTTCAATGATATCGTAAAAGATGATGTATCATTTGAAAGTGACGGCATCGGCGACTTTGTTATTGTGAAAAAAGATGGAATTCCAACGTATAACTTCGCAGTAGCTGTCGATGATCACTACATGAAGATCTCTCACGTATTGCGTGGAGATGACCACATTTCAAATACACCGAAGCAGCTGATGATTTATGAAGCGTTTGGCTGGGACATTCCGAAGTTTGGTCACACAACACTGATTGTCAATGAAGACCGTAAAAAGCTGAGTAAACGTGATGGCGCAATCATTCAGTTCATTGAGCAGTATAAGGATCTTGGCTATCAGCCGGATGCGTTATTTAACTTTATTGCACTGCTTGGCTGGTCTCCAAAAGGGGAAGATGAGCTATTCTCTAAAGAAGAACTGATCGAGCGCTTTGATGCTGACCGCCTGTCGAAGTCACCGGCAGTATTCGACACGAAAAAGCTTGAGTGGATGAACAATCAGTATATGAAGAATCTTGACCTGGACGAAGTAGTAGCACTGTCAACACCTCACCTAGAAGAAGCAGGTAAGATCCCGAAAGACCGTACACCTGAGCAGGATGAGTGGGTGCGCAAGCTTGTCGGACTTTATCAGGAGCAGATGAGCTATGGTGCTGAGATTGTGGCACTGTCTGAACTGTTCTTCAAAGATGAAATTGCGTATGACGAGGAAGCGAGTGCCGTGCTTGCTGAAGAACAGGTACCTGAAGTTATGGCAGAGCTGAGCCGTCAGCTTGAAGCACTTGAAAACTTTGAAGCAGCGGAAATTAAAAAAGCGATTAAAGCAGTACAGAAAGAAACAGGTCATAAAGGTAAAAAATTATTTATGCCAATTCGTGTCGCAACAACTGGCCAGACGCATGGACCGGACCTTCCAAGCGCAATTGAAGTGTTGGGTAAAGAAAAAGTACTTGCACGTTTGAGTAAGCTGACTGATTAACATTTTGAAAAGAATAGTATATAGTATGTCTATAGAAAACTTTAAAACAGCTCATCCATCGTTTGATATATAAAAGCTTTGAGAGGGAGAAGTAAGAAAAATAAAAGCTCAAAAAGAGAGAACCGCCAAAGGCTGAAAGCGGTTTGGGCTGACTGTTTTCTGAAATGCACCCTTGAGCCTTTTGCTGAAAGTATATGTAGGCAACAGCGGTTCAGGCCGTTATCCTGACTAAGTTGGGGGCAGATTGCCTCAAACAGAGTGGAACCGCGCAAAAGCGTCTCTGTCATTTGACAGAGACGCTTT
This sequence comes from Jeotgalibacillus sp. JSM ZJ347, assembly GCF_044383825.1. Classification (NCBI taxonomy): domain Bacteria; kingdom Bacillati; phylum Bacillota; class Bacilli; order Caryophanales; family Caryophanaceae; genus Jeotgalibacillus; species Jeotgalibacillus sp. JSM ZJ347. The sequence goes on from NZ_JBISEN010000007.1 coordinate 12,013, forward strand.
TTCTATTTTAAAACAACTAATTCATATCGTATTAGTTGGAATTATAAGAAATTCGGATAAAATGAAAGGAGTGAATGGTGTGTTCAAAAGGATTCGTGAGGATATAGATACTGTGTTTGACCAGGACCCTGCAGCCCGCTCTGCTTTTGAAATCGTCTTAACTTATTCCGGGCTTCATGCGATCTGGGCCTACCGGATTGCGCACTGGTTTTATAAGCGGAAATTGTTTTTTATTGCCCGGGCAATTTCGCAAATGGCGAAAGTGCTGACAGGGATTGAAATTCACCCTGCAGCTAAGATCGGCCGCCGCTTCTTCATTGATCACGGTATGGGTGTTGTGATCGGGGAAACGTGCGAAATCGGGAATAACGTGACGGTTTTTCAGGGCGTCACACTCGGTGGAACCGGTAAAGAAAAAGGGAAGCGGCATCCGACACTTGAAGATAATGTCCTGATTGCAACAGGTGCAAAAGTGCTTGGATCAATTGTTGTAGGGGAAAACTCAAAGGTCGGTGCAGGCTCTGTCGTATTAAAGGATGTACCTGCAAATTCGACTGTTGTCGGTATCCCCGGCAAGGTCGTCATCAGAGACGGCAAAAAAGTCCGCAGGGATCTGGATCATCAGGATATGCCGGATCCAATCTGGGAGCGGATCAGAACACTTGAAACAGAACTGGCTTTTGTCAAAGACCAGCTGAAGAAAGAACGTGAAAGGAGCTCACAGCCATGAGCATTCAGATGTATAACACAGTAACAAGACAAAAAGAACCGTTTAAACCGCTTGAAGAAGGAAAGGTATCCATGTATGTATGTGGTCCGACGGTTTATAACTATATTCATATCGGTAACGCCCGTCCGCCAATCGTATTCGATACAGTGAGACGCCATTTGGAATACAGAGGATATGACGTGAATTACGTTTCTAACTTTACAGACGTAGATGACAAGTTAATTCGCGCAGCAAATGAGCTGGGTGAAGAGGTTCCTGCAGTTGCAGAGCGCTTCATTGATGCTTACTTTGAGGATGTCGGGGCACTTGGGTGCGCACGTGGCACCGCTCATCCGCGTGTTACTGAAAACATTGAACTGATCATTGAGTTTATTGAGTCGCTTATTGAAAAGGGTTTTGCCTATGAGTCAGGCGGAGACGTCTACTACCGTACAAGAAAGTTCGATGGCTACGGTAAGCTGTCACACCAGTCAATTGATGAGCTGCGCATCGGCGCGAGAATCGAATCTGATGAACGTAAGGAAGATGAGCTGGACTTCGTTTTATGGAAAGCGGCGAAAGAAGGGGAGATCTCTTGGGAAAGTCCGTGGGGTGAAGGGCGTCCGGGCTGGCATATTGAGTGCTCTGCGATGGCAAGAAAGTATCTTGGAGATACAATTGATATCCACGCAGGCGGTCAGGATCTTGCTTTCCCTCACCATGAAAATGAGATTGCCCAGTCAGAAGCATTAACAGGCAAGCCTTTTGCGAACTACTGGCTGCATAATGGTTACATTAATATTGATAATGAAAAAATGTCGAAGTCACTCGGCAACTTTGTACTCGTTCATGACATTTTAAAAGAAGCAGATCCGCAGGTACTGAGATTCTTTATGCTGTCGGTTCACTACCGTCACCCGATTAACTATAACCGTGAGCTGCTTGAAGCGGCTGGAGCGGGACTCGACAGAATCCGTACAGCGTATGAAAACCTGAAGCACCGCAGAGAATCAAGCTCAGGTTTAACTGACAATAATGCAGAATGGATCGAAAAAGCTGAGGCAAAGAACGACGCATTTATTAAAGAGATGGATGACGACTTTAACACAGCTAATGCCATTTCAGTGTTATTTGATCTTTCAAGTGAAGCGAACCTTTACTTAAGAGAAAAGAATACATCTGTTGAGGTCATTGATGCATTTACAGAGACGTTAAAAGAGCTCACAGGCGTGCTTGGTATTGAATTAAAGGATCAGGAAATGCTTGATGAGGACATTGATGAATTAATCAGAAAGCGTGAAGCGGCTCGTAAAGACCGCGATTTTGCAACAGCGGATGCGATTCGTGACCAGTTAAAAGAAATGAATATCATTTTAGAGGATACAAAACAGGGTATTCGCTGGAGAAGAGGGTAACAATGGATTACTCATCTTCTTCACTAGATCCGAAACAGCTGAATGCATTAGCACTTGCTTATATGGGAGATGGCGTCTACGAACAGTTCGTCAGACACCACCTTCTCCTGATCGGGACGATTCGACCGAACGCACTTCAGCGTGAAGCGATCCGTTATGTTTCAGCAAAAGCCCAGGCGCAGGTGCTGCACAAAATGTTTGACATGGAGCTGTTTTCTGAAGAGGAAATGGCGATTATCCGCCGCGGACGCAATGCAAAGTCGGGCAGTATACCAAAAAACACAGATGTGGCAACCTACCGCTACAGTACAGCATTTGAAGCTTTAATTGGCTATTTATATTTAACAGACAGGAAAGAACGTATGGAAGAGATCATAGTTAAAGCCATCTCCATGATTGTAGATGAGCAGAAAGGAGCCGGGCGATGAGTGAAGAGTTTATTGGCGGGAAGAATCCGGTGCTAGAAGCGCTGAGAGCCGGAAGAGAAATCAATAAAATCTGGATCGGCGAAGGTTCACAGAAAGGGCAGATGCAGCAGGTCATTCAACTCGCAAAAGAGGCGAATGTACTGGTTCAGTTTGTACCGAAAAAGAAGATTGACCAGCTGATGGATGGTCAGCATCAGGGTGTTGTGGCGTCCATTGCAGCATATGAATACGCAGAAATGGATGATGTTTTTGCGCTCGCTGAGAAAAAGGGTGAAGATCCGTTTATCCTGATTCTGGACGAGCTTGAAGACCCGCATAACCTTGGTTCAATTATGAGAACAGCAGATGCAGTTGGCGTACACGGCATTATTATTCCAAAGCGCCGCGCAGTCGGGCTGACAGCCACGGTTGCAAAAGCGTCTACAGGCGCAATTGAACACGTGCCGGTTGTGCGTGTGACGAATCTTTCACGTACGCTGGATGAACTGAAGGATAAAGGCCTTTGGATTGCCGGAACCGATACAAAAGGCAGTGAAGATTATCGCCGCTTTGACGGAACAATGCCGGTTGGACTCATTATTGGCAGTGAAGGAAAAGGGATGAGCAGAATCCTGCGTGATAAATGTGACTTCCTGATTCACCTGCCAATGAGCGGTCATGTCACTTCGCTGAATGCATCAGTTGCTGCAAGTATCTTAATGTATGAAATTTACCGTCGCCGTCATCCGCTGGAAGGATGATCCGGGATGAAAAATGTACTGCTCGTCGATGGCTATAACATAATAGGCGCCTGGCCTGAACTGACTGAATTAAAAAGTCATGACCTTGGTTCTGCACGGGACAGGCTGATAGAGATGATGGCAGAATATCAGGGGTATACAGGCCACCGCGTGATTATTGTCTTTGACGCGCAGTTTGTCGAAGGCATGTCTAAGAAAATGTACAATTACCGCGTGGAGATTATCTTCACGCGGAAAAATGAAACAGCTGATGAGCGGATTGAGAAGCTTGCAATTGAACTGAATGATATTCAGACGCAGGTCATTGTTGCAACAAGTGACTTTACTGAGCAGTGGGCTATTTTTGGTCAGGGAGCGCTCAGAAAGTCTGCCCGCGAACTTTTAATTGAAGTAAATCAAATCGAAAAGAAAATTTCCAAAAAGATCGAAAAAAACCAATCAGCACGCCCTGTTTCAAAGATTCCAATCAGTAATGAAATCGCCGAAATATTCGAAAAATGGAGGCGCGGCGGCAAATGAGCGGTTGACGCTTAAAAATTCTGTAAAGTATAATATTTCTATCTATTTGTTTCACAGAGGCGGGGGGATCCATTTGAACGCACAAACTCAGACAGCAGGAAACGTATTCAGTGGAATGGAAGACGATAAAATTATCGAACAGATTCACAGTGGAAATAGTGATGCACTTGATTTTCTGATCAATAAATATCGCCATTTTGTCAGAGTGAAAGCACGCTCTTATTTTCTGATTGGCGCTGACAAAGAGGATATTATACAAGAAGGAATGATCGGGCTTTATAAAGCGATTCGCGATTATAAAGGCGAAAAGCTCACATCCTTCAAAGCATTTGCTGAATTGTGTATTACCCGTCAGATCATTACAGCGATTAAAACAGCAACCCGCCAAAAACATATTCCGCTTAATTCCTATGTATCTCTGGATAAACCGATTTACGACGAAGAATCGGACCGGACGCTGATGGATGTGATCTCACCTGCAAAGCAGACTGATCCTGAAGCCCTGATGATTCACCGGGAGGAATTCAGCAAGATAGAAGGTAAGGTAGCTGAGCTTTTAAGTGACCTTGAAAGACAGGTGCTTGCTTTGTATCTGGATGGTCAGTCCTATCAGGAGATTTCAGAGGAGCTGGACCGTCATGTGAAATCAATTGATAATGCACTCCAGCGTGTCAAAAGGAAATTAGAGCGCTATCTGGAGGCTCGGGAATTGACTTTCTAACAGGAATGTTATATTGACATGACTTCCATAGAGTGTTATTTTTTAAAGGATGCACATCCTGAAAAGGAATGAACATTATGACTAAAAAGACAATCCTTGCCTGTACTGAATGCGGTTCCCGTAACTATTCGATCCCTTCAAATGGAAACAGGCAGAACGATAGATTAGAAGTGAAGAAATTTTGTCGCTACTGTAATGCTCATACTGTCCATAAGCAGACGGTATGATGGCCTGCCCCCTGGCAGGCTGTTTGAAATAACACTGGTTGGAGGGTACGTCATCATGAGTAAAATCAGCAACTTCTTTCGAAACGTTGCTTCCGAAATGCGTAAGGTCAGCTGGCCGAAGCGTAAAGAACTCACAAAGTACACGGTTACAGTTTTAACAACAGTGATCTTTGTTGCAGTATTCTTTTTCGTGATCGACATGGGTATTGATGCGATCATTAACTGGATTTTATAATCCGCTTTCTTTTCGCACCTGAAGCGCATTTCGTGTACAATAGCAGGAGACATGTCAAAGCCCGTTTAACGGGTTTTTTCATTGTTTAAAATGATTTTTTGGATAATATGACGATCAGATAGATAAGTGTTGTGTAAAAAAGGCATCTGCCTTAATAAAGGAGGAACCCATTCGTGGAAAAGAATTGGTATGTGGTTCACACATATTCCGGCTACGAGAATAAAGTGAAAATGAACTTGGAAAAACGTGTTGAGACAATGGGGATGCAGGATAAAATCTTCCGCGTTGTCGTACCGGAAGAAGAAGAAACTGAAATCAAAGACGGTAAAGCAAAAACAGTGAAACGTAAAACGTTCCCTGGTTATGTACTTGTAGAAATCGTTATGACCGATGATTCATGGTACGTTGTGCGTAACACACCTGGCGTAACAGGATTCGTTGGCTCATCAGGCGGTGGCGCAAAGCCGACACCACTTCTTCCTGAAGAAGTAACACAGCTGCTCAAGCAAATGGGTATGCAGGAACGCACAGTAGACGTAGACTTTGAACTTGGCGAAAACGTCACAGTCAACGAAGGACCATTCGCGAACTTCGCAGGCGTTATCGAAGAAATCGACGCTGACAAAGGGAAAGTCAAAGTACTCGTCAACATGTTCGGCCGCGAAACACCAGTTGAACTTGAATTCACACAAATTACGAAGCTGGATTAAGAGGTGTTGGGAGCGGTTTTGATTTTGGTTGATGGAAAAAGACTTTGTTAAAAGGGTTTGATAAAATCCATCTCTATACTTGCACAGCTGATGAGCGGAGCGGAAGGGGGCGACTCCTGTGGCAGGAAGGGACAGGTGAGGCAATGGCGAAGCCTGCTGGCTCACCGCCCGGCCACGGAAAGCGCCCCCCCTGAAGCGTAGCTCATCAGCCAGCCTTAACAAAGTACAACCAAAAGAAAATCCGCTTATTTCACCAATTTCCTTAAAATATAAAAAGAACGGCTTGAATTATGATTTGAAAGATGGTAACATCTTTTAAGTCAGTATGTCTCAATAGAGAGACTGAACTAACATTTTATATTCTTTATATAAAAGAATCAGTTTTGAGTGGGAGGGCAAAAACAAAAGCCCTATTACCACATCACGGACTTAAGGAGGTGTGTCTCGTGGCTAAAAAAGTTATTAAAATGGTAAAGCTTCAAATCCCTGCTGGGAAAGCTAATCCAGCTCCGCCGGTAGGTCCTGCATTGGGTCAGGCTGGTGTGAACATCATGGGATTCTGTAAAGAGTTTAATGCTCGTACAGCTGATCAGGCTGGTCTTATCATCCCTGTTGAAATCACGGTTTTTGAAGACCGTTCATTTACATTCGTTACTAAAACTCCGCCAGCTGCAGTTCTTCTAAAGAAAGCAGCAGGAATCGAGTCAGGTTCTGGTGAACCAAACCGCAACAAAGTAGCGGCTGTCAAGCGTGACAAGGTACGTGAAATCGCGGAAACAAAAATGCCTGACCTTAACGCAGCTGATGTTGAAGCAGCAATGCGTATGGTTGAAGGTACTGCTCGAAGCATGGGGATTACGATTGAAGACTAATTGATGTTTTGTCTTGGACAGGGTTGCGAAGCTGAAGATCATTCACTCGCAACCTTTATTCGTGGGAGGTTATTCCGCTAAAACCACATTAGGAGGAACTTATAATGGCTAAAAAAGGTAAAAAGTATCAAGAAGCTGCAAAGCTTGTTGACCGTTCAGTAAACTACTCAGTAACTGAAGCAATCGAGCTTGCGCAAAAGACAAGCACTGTAAAATTCGATGCAACTGTGGAAGCAGCATTCCGCCTTGGTATCGACACTCGTAAAAACGACCAGCAGATCCGTGGGGCAGTTGTGCTTCCAAACGGAACTGGTAAAACGCAAAGCGTTCTTGTTTTCGCTAAAGGCGAAAAAGCAAAAGAAGCTGAAGCGGCTGGCGCAGACTACGTTGGAGACAGCGAACTTGTTCAAAAGATTCAAGGTGGCTGGTTTGATTTTGACGTAATCGTTGCAACACCTGACATGATGGGTGAAGTTGGTAAACTAGGACGCGTTCTTGGACCAAAAGGCCTTATGCCAAACCCTAAAACAGGTACAGTTACATTTGATGTTGAAAAAGCTGTAAATGAAATCAAGGCTGGTAAAGTTGAATACCGCGCTGAAAAGTCTGGTATCATCCACGTGCCAATCGGTAAAGTTTCATTTGATCAGGAAAAGCTTGTTGAAAACTTCAACGCAATCTTTGATGTTGTCCAGAAGGCGAAGCCAGCTTCATCTAAGGGAACTTACATGAAGTCAGTAGCAGTAACATCTACAATGGGCCCTGGAATCAAAGTTGACCCATCTTCTGTAACAGTAAAATAATTAACAAAGATTATTGACACAACATGAGAACATCTGCTATGATGTTCTCTGTTGTGAAATTATATATTCATTTGTACCGTAGACAGCAGGTGTCCTGAGTGACTTAATTTCCTGCCGAGGTCATGACGATTAAAAGAACTTTCTTTTATTTGAAATGATACGCCTCTATGTCTACTTTCCGGCATAGAGGCTTTTTTATGATCGGAACGGTATAAGTGACGCCTACAGCAAATATTACAGGAGGTGTTAGGATGAGCAGTATTATCGAGCAAAAGAAACAGCTTGTAACAGAAATCCAGGAAAAGCTACAATCAAGCGCAGCATCAGTGATTGTTGATTACCGCGGACTATCTGTTGCAGAAGTAACTGAGCTTCGTAAACAGCTTCGTGAAGCAGGCGTTGAGTTCAAGGTATACAAAAACTCAATGACTCGCCGTGCTGCAGAAGCTGCTGGTCTTGAAGGTCTTGATGAAAGCCTTACAGGTCCTAATGCAATCGCATTTTCTGCTGAAGATGTTGTTGCACCAGCGAAGATTCTTAACAACTTTGCGAAAGACCATGAAGCACTTGAACTTAAAGCAGGTGTGATCGAAGGATCTGTTGCTTCACTTGAACAAGTGAAAGCTCTTGCAGAACTTCCATCACGCGAAGGCCTACTTTCTATGCTTCTTAGCGTTCTTACTGCGCCAATGCGCGGATTCGCAGTTGCGACTCAAGCAGTTGCAGATCAAAAAGAAGAACAGGGCGCATAATTCCCTGTTAGCCGGATAGCAATATCCAAACCAAACTAAAAACATTCCACGAGGAGGAACTATATCATGACTAAAGAACAAATGATCGAAGCAATCAAAGAAATGACAGTTCTTGAACTGAACGACCTAGTAAAAGCAATCGAAGAAGAATTCGGCGTATCTGCTGCTGCTCCTGTAGCTGTAGCTGGTGGCGGAGCTGGAGAAGCTGCTGCTGAGCAAACTGAATTCGACGTTGTTCTTACTGAAGCTGGTTCTCAGAAGATCAAGGTTATCAAAGTGGTTCGTGAAATCACTGGTCTTGGCCTGAAAGAAGCTAAAGAAATGGTAGACAACACGCCTAAAGCTGTTAAAGAAGGCGCTTCTAAAGAAGAAGCTGAAGAAATCAAAGCTAAACTTGAAGAAGTTGGCGCTGGCGTAGAAGTTAAGTAATTTTGCCTTATGAGAAAGTCCGCTTGAAATATAGCGGGCTTTTTTTATCGAAAAGAAGAAGGGTGGAGTGGTCGCTATGTCGGATCATTATTACTCAAAAAAGCCTGGCGTTAAAAGTAAGCCAAGCTGGTGGAATTTTACGCTTCGCGGGCACGTGTTAAAGTTCAAAACTGATCAGGGTGTATTCTCAAAAAATGAAGTAGATTTCGGTTCGAGAGTGCTAATTGAAGCGTTCGAAGAGCCTGGGGTCGGCGGTCCGGTGCTTGACGCGGGCTGCGGCTATGGTCCGATTGGTTTGACGCTTGCGAAAGAGATGCCTGAAAGAAAGATTCATATGGTGGATGTCAATGAACGGGCGCTTGAATTAGCAAAAGAAAATGCGGAGCAGAATCAGGTTCGCAATATCTCAATTTATGAAAGTGACTGCCTTGATCAGGTTGAAGAGCAGTCTTTTGCAGCGATCCTGACAAACCCGCCGATACGTGCGGGGAAGCAAGTCGTGCACCGTATTTTCGAGCAGAGTGCAGAAAAAATCGTATCAGGCGGAACGCTATGGGTAGTGATCCAGAAAAAGCAGGGAGCACCATCTGCAAAAGCGAAGCTTGAAGCACTATTTTCAAGTGTGGAAGTTGCGGATAAGCAAAAAGGCTACTTTATCTTCAAAGCAAAAAAAGATTGACCGCCTATAGTGGTTGTGTTACTATTATAAGATGTAAAAATATTAATATCAGTAAGTATGTCCATTTTGTATAAATGGGCTGTCTTTTGGGTAAAATGGTTTAAATAAAGTTTTAAAGAATAGAAAATGTGGAGTTTTCCCGTTTTCTATTTGTGTTATGTTCGTTTTTTCTTTTTTAAGAGATAAGCGGACGCTAAAATGCTTGATTTGAGGGGTGAATCAGTTGACAGGTCAACTAGTTCAGTATGGACGACACCGCCAGCGCAGAAGCTATGCGCGTATTAGTGAGGTGCTGGATTTACCGAATCTGATAGAGATTCAGACAGCTTCTTACGATTGGTTTTTAGAAGAAGGATTACGCGAAATGTTCCGCGATATTTCGCCGATCGAAGATTTCACAGGAAACTTGTCACTTGAGTTTATTGATTACAGCCTTGGTGAGCCTAAGTATTCTGTTGACGAATCTAAGGAGCGCGACGTGACTTACTCTGCGCCGCTTCGTGTAAAGGTACGTCTATTGAATAAAGAAACTGGCGAAGTAAAAGACCAGGATGTATTTATGGGAGACTTCCCGCTGATGACTGAAACAGGCACCTTCATTATTAATGGAGCAGAGCGTGTTATCGTTTCTCAGCTTGTTCGTTCTCCAAGCGTTTATTTCCACGATAAAATGGACAAAAACGGGAAGCGCGGCTTCGGTGCAACGGTTATTCCAAACCGTGGTGCTTGGCTTGAGTACGAAACAGATGCAAAAGACGTTGTTCACGTCCGTATCGACCGTACACGTAAACTTCCTGTGACTGTATTGCTGCGTGCACTTGGTTTTGGATCTGATCAGGAAATTATTGATCTGATCGGAGACAACGAGTATATCCGCAATACGCTTGAAAAAGACAATACCGAAAGTGTTGAAAAAGCGCTTCTGGAAATCTATGAGCGTCTGCGTCCGGGTGAACCACCGACTGTAGAGAATGCCAAGAGTCTTCTGGAATCACGTTTCTTTGACCCTAAGCGTTATGATTTGGCTAATGTCGGCCGTTATAAAATGAATAAAAAGCTTCATATAAAAAATCGTCTATTTGGACAGGTTCTGGCTGAAACACTTGCTGACCCTGAAACTGGCGAAATTTTAGCTGAAAAAGGAACAACGCTTGACCGTCGTAACCTTGATAAGCTGATTCCTAACCTCGAAAGTGGCGTAGGCTTCATTACTTATAATCAGGTAGGCGGAGTTGTTGAAGAGGATCTAACACTTCAGACAATAAAAATTCAGGTGCCTAACTCAGAAGAAGGTCAGGAAATCAATGTAATCAGTAATGCTTATGTTGATGACAGCGTGAAAAACATTACGATTGCTGACATCGTTTCTTCTATCAGTTACTTCTTTAACCTGCTGCACGGCGTTGGCTTAACAGATGATATTGATCACCTTGGTAACCGTCGTCTGCGTTCAGTAGGGGAGTTACTGCAGAACCAATTCCGTATTGGTCTGTCACGTATGGAACGTGTGGTTCGTGAAAGAATGTCAATCCAGGATACAAATACAATCACGCCTCAACAGCTGATTAATATCCGTCCTGTTATTGCTTCTATCAAAGAATTCTTTGGAAGCTCTCAGCTTTCTCAGTTCATGGACCAGACAAACCCGCTTGCGGAACTGACGCACAAACGTCGTCTGTCTGCACTTGGACCTGGTGGTTTAACACGTGAGCGTGCCGGCTTTGAGGTACGTGACGTTCACTATTCTCACTATGGCCGTATGTGTCCGATCGAAACGCCTGAGGGTCCGAACATCGGGCTGATCAACTCATTGTCAAGTTTTGCGAAGGTAAACCGTTTCGGATTTATCGAAACACCATACCGCCGCGTTGACCCTGAGACAGGCAGAGTAACAGAACGCATTGATTATCTGACTGCTGATGAAGAGGATAACTATGTTGTAGCACAGGCAAATGCGCGTCTTGGCGAAGATGGTTCATTCCTTGATGAAGAAGTTGTTTCCCGTTTCCGCGGTGAAAACACAGTATTCAAGCGTGACCGTATCGACTACATGGACGTATCGCCTAAGCAGGTTGTATCTGCTGCGACAGCATGTATCCCGTTCCTTGAAAACGATGACTCGAACCGTGCGTTAATGGGAGCGAACATGCAGCGTCAAGCAGTTCCACTAATGAATCCAGAAGCACCTTTTGTAGGTACAGGAATGGAACACGTTTCTGCGAAGGACTCAGGAGCTGCAGTGATTAATAAGTATGAAGGAATCGTCGAGCGCGTTCAGGCCAACCAGGTTTGGGTACGCCGCTTAACAGATGTCGACGGTAAGGAGACAGAAGGCGATCTTGATAAATACAACCTGCAAAAATTCATCCGTTCAAATCAGGGTACATGCTACAACCAGCGTCCAATCGTTGCTGTAGGTGACCGTGTTGAAAAAGGTGAAATTCTTGCAGACGGACCATCGATGGAAGCAGGAGAACTTGCGCTTGGACGTAACGTACTTGTCGGCTTCATGACATGGGACGGTTTTAACTACGAGGATGCTGTCATCATGAGTGAGCGCCTTGTAAAAGACGATGTATACACGTCTATTCATATTGAAGAATATGAATCAGAATCTCGTGATACAAAGCTTGGACCTGAAGAAATCACACGTGATATTCCAAACGTAGGTGAGGATGCACTTCGCAACCTTGACGACCGTGGAATTATCCGTGTCGGTGCTGAAGTAAAAGATGGAGATATTCTTGTTGGTAAAGTAACGCCTAAAGGTGTAACTGAGCTGACTGCTGAAGAACGTCTGCTTCACGCAATCTTCGGTGAAAAAGCACGTGAAGTGCGTGATACGTCACTTCGTGTACCACACGGAGCAGGCGGAATCATCCTTGATGTGAAAATCTTTAACCGTGAAGACGGCGATGAGCTGCCTCCTGGTGTGAACCAGCTGGTACGCGTGTATATCGTACAGAAGAGAAAGATCTCTGTAGGGGATAAAATGGCCGGACGTCACGGTAACAAAGGTGTTATCTCACGTATTCTTCCAGAAGAAGATATGCCATATCTTCCAGACGGCACGCCGATTGACATCATGTTAAATCCACTTGGTGTACCATCTCGTATGAACATCGGTCAGGTTCTTGAGATGCACATGGGAATGGCTGCCCGTGCAATGGGTATCCATATCGCAACACCGGTATTTGATGGTGCCAATGAGGAAGACGTTTGGGAAACAATCGAAGAAGCAGGTATGTCACGTGATGGTAAGACAGTTCTTTATGATGGAAGAACTGGTGACCCATTCGACAACCGTGTATCAGTAGGCGTCATGTATATGATTAAGCTTGCGCACATGGTTGATGACAAGCTTCACGCACGTTCAACTGGACCATACTCACTCGTTACACAGCAGCCACTGGGCGGTAAAGCACAGTTTGGCGGGCAGCGTTTTGGTGAGATGGAGGTTTGGGCACTTGAAGCATATGGTGCCGCTTATACACTTCAGGAAATTCTTACTGTCAAATCAGATGACGTTGTCGGACGTGTGAAAACGTACGAAGCGATCGTGAAAGGTGACAGCGTTCCGGAGCCGGGCGTTCCTGAATCATTTAAAGTATTAATCAAAGAACTTCAGAGTCTTGGTATGGATGTGAAGATGCTATCTGCCAACGACGAAGAAATCGAAATGCGCGACCTTGATGACGATGACGACATCCATCAGGCTGATGCATTAAACATTGCGCCGGAAACAGAAGCACCAGCTTCTGAAACTGTCGGTACGAAAGAATAGTTGTGACACTGGGAATCAACAATAGGGTGAAACCTTTAAACGAAAAGGGAGGTAGGCTCCTTGATAGATGTTAATAACTTTGAATATATGAAAATTGGTTTAGCCTCACCAGACAAGATCCGCTCTTGGTCATTTGGTGAAGTGAAAAAACCTGAAACGATTAACTATCGTACACTGAAGCCTGAAAAAGACGGTCTTTTCTGCGAGCGAATTTTCGGCCCGCAGAAAGACTGGGAGTGTCACTGCGGTAAATACAAGCGCGTCCGTTATAAGGGCGTCGTTTGTGACCGCTGTGGTGTTGAAGTAACGCGTGCAAAAGTCCGCCGTGAACGTATGGGTCACATCGAGCTTGCTGCACCTGTATCTCACATCTGGTACTTCAAAGGCATTCCAAGCCGCATGGGACTTGTGCTTGACATGTCACCACGTGCGCTTGAAGAAGTGATCTACTTTGCTTCATACGTAGTAACTGAAGCAGGGGACACTGCACTTGAAAAGAAACAGCTTCTTTCTGAGAAGGAATACCGTGCGTACCGTGAAAAGTACAGCGGTAAGTTCCAGGCTGCAATGGGAGCTGAAGCAATCCGTAAGCTGCTTCAGGATATCGATCTTGATAAAGAAGCGGAAATGCTGAAAGAAGAATTAAAAACTGCTCAGGGACAGCGTCGTACGCGTGCGATCAAGCGTCTTGAAGTAGTGGAGTCATTCCGTAACTCAGGAAACCACCCTGACTGGATGATTCTTGATGTATTACCTGTTATCCCACCGGAACTTCGTCCGATGGTTCAGCTTGATGGCGGACGCTTCGCCACATCTGACCTGAACGACCTGTACCGTCGTGTGATTAACCGTAACAACCGTCTGAAGCGTCTATTGGACCTTGGTGCCCCGAGCATCATCGTTCAAAATGAAAAGCGTATGCTGCAGGAAGCTGTAGATGCACTAATCGATAATGGACGTCGTGGTCGTCCGGTTACAGGACCAGGTAACCGTCCATTGAAATCTCTTTCTCATATGCTGAAAGGGAAGCAGGGACGTTTCCGTCAAAACCTTCTTGGTAAGCGTGTTGACTACTCAGGCCGTTCAGTTATCGTTGTTGGACCTAGCCTGAAAATGTATCAGTGTGGACTGCCGAAGGAAATGGCACTTGAACTATTCAAGCCTTTCGTCATGAAAGAACTTGTTGAGCGCGGTCTTGCGCATAATATTAAGAGTGCAAAACGTAAGATTGAACGTGTTCATGATGAAGTTTGGGACGTACTTGAAGATGTCATCAAGGAGCATCCGGTTCTACTTAACCGTGCACCTACACTTCACCGTCTTGGTATCCAGGCATTCGAACCAACATTGGTTGAAGGCCGTGCGATCCGTCTTCACCCGCTCGTATGTACAGCTTATAACGCTGACTTTGACGGTGACCAGATGGCGGTTCACGTACCACTATCATCTGAAGCTCAGGCTGAAGCGCGCCTTCTTATGCTTGCTGCACAGAACATCCTTAATCCGAAGGACGGGAAACCAGTTGTTACACCGTCTCAGGATATGGTACTTGGTAACTACTACCTGACATTAGAACGTAAAGACGCTGTAGGTGAAGGTTCAGTATTCCGCGATGCGGATGAAGTCCTTCTTGCATACCAGAATGGTTATGTTCACCTGCACACACGTATTGCGATCCATGCAGGTGCTGTAAATAAACCAACATTTACGGAAGAACAGACGAAGAAACTTCTTCTGACAACTGTCGGAAAAGTAATCTTTAACGAAATTCTTCCGGAAGAGTTCCACTACATCAACGAGCCAACAATGGAGAACCTTGAGGTAAATACACCTGATAAGTACTTCGTTGACCCGACAACTGATGTAAAAGAACACTTCAAATCAGCTGATCTTGTAACGCCGTTTAAGAAAGGTTTCCTTGGAAGCATCATTGCTGAAGTCTTCAAGCGATTCCACTTAACGGATACGTCTAAAATGCTTGATAGCATGAAGAATCTTGGATTCAAGCACTCAACACGTGCTGGTATCACAATTGGTATCGCTGATATCGTGGTACTTCCTGAGAAGCAGGAAATCCTTGATGAGGCACAGTTGAAAGTTGATAAAGTCCAGAAGCAATTCCGCCGTGGTCTGATTACAGAAGAGGAGCGCTATGAGCGTGTCATCTCAATCTGGTCAGCAGCGAAGGATGTTATCCAGGATAAGCTGATGCTTACACTCGACAGCCTGAATCCAATCTACATGATGAGTGACTCAGGTGCCCGTGGTAACGCATCTAACTTTACGCAGCTTGCCGGTATGCGTGGTCTGATGGCCAACCCGGCTGGACGTATCATCGAGCTTCCGATCAAGTCAAGTTTCCGTGAAGGTCTGACAGTACTTGAGTACTTCATCTCTACACACGGTGCACGTAAAGGTCTTGCCGATACAGCACTGAAAACAGCCGATTCAGGTTACCTGACTCGCCGACTTGTAGACGTAGCACAAGATGTTATTGTCCGTGAAGAGGATTGTGGTACTGACCGTGGTCTGCGCGTAAGTTCATTAAAAGACGGAACAGAAATCATCGAAGCGCTTGAAGAGCGTCTAGAAGGCCGTTACTCTAACCAGACTGTGAAGCATCCTGAAACTGGTGAAATCTTCGTGAAACGCAATGAGCTGATCACAGAAGATATCGCCCGTCAGATTGTTGAATCTGGTGTAGAAGAAGTGTCAATCCGTTCTGCATTCACTTGTAACACGCGTCATGGCGTATGTGAGAAGTGTTATGGTAAGAACCTTGCGACTGGTGAAAAAGTTGAAGTCGGCGAAGCAGTCGGAATCATCGCAGCCCAGTCAATCGGTGAGCCGGGTACACAGCTTACAATGCGTACATTCCACACAGGTGGTGTAGCAGGAGACGATATCACACAGGGTCTTCCGCGTATCCAGGAAATCTTCGAAGCGCGTAACCCGAAAGGTCAGGCTACGATTTCTGAAATTGATGGTGTCGTAACTGAGATCACAGAAGGTAAAGACCGTCAGCAGGATATTACAGTGAAAGGTGAAGTAGAAACAAAGACGTATTCTGCTCCTTACACTGCACGTCTGAAAGTGGCAGTTGATGATGTCATCGAACGCGGTCAGGTTCTAACAGAAGGTTCAATCGATCCGAAAGAACTGATCAAGATCCGTGACGTTGCTGCCGTTCAGGAATATCTACTGAAAGAAGTACAAAAAGTATACCGTATGCAGGGTGTTGAAATCGGTGATAAGCACGTTGAGGTAATGGTTCGCCAGATGCTTCGTAAAGTCCGTGTTATTGAAGCCGGAGAAACAGAACTGTTGCCAGGTTCACTGCTTGATGTACACCAGTTCATGGAAGCAAACGAACAGGTTCTGCTTGATGGTAAGCAGCCGGCAACAGGCCGCCCGCTTATCCTGGGGATCACAAAAGCATCTCTTGAAACAGAATCATTCCTATCAGCTGCATCATTCCAGGAGACAACTCGTGTCCTGACAGACGCAGCAATCAAAGGAAAGCGTGACGAGCTACTTGGACTCAAGGAAAATGTTATCATCGGTAAACTTGTTCCAGCCGGAACAGGTATGCAGCGCTATCGCCAGGCTGAGATCGAAAATGAAGACATTCCAGAGGAAGAAGCAGTATCCGTGGAATAATTCACAGCCTGTGAAAGCAAAAAGGTGGCGCCCTTGTGGCGTCACCTTTTTTATCTATTATGTTTTAGAAGAATGCAATTGTTTTTATGGAAGTACTAGCAGTTGATTGTAGTGGGGGACGTAGACTCCCGCCCCAGGAAGGGACAGGTGAGACCCTGCAAGGCGCAGCCTGAGGAGGCTCACCGTCCGGGGGCAGGAAAGCGAGGTCCCCCACGGAAATCAACAGCGGTTACCGGAGATCAGCTGATTCTATTTAATCTTTATAAAGACACTGCAATTATTTACAAACTTTGTTGACAACCTATCATTGAGATGATAATATATTCAAGGTTGCTACTAATTAACAACCTGTTACTTTGGAGGATATGATTATGTCTTATGAAAAAGTATCACAGGCTAAACACATCATTGTAGGATCCAAGCAAGTCGTAAAGGCACTCAAAGCAGGGTCAGTGAAGGAAGTCATCGTTGCAGACGATGTCGACCGCCATGTAATTGACCGGGTGCTACTCACCGCTGAAGAGATGAACGTAAACGTAACCCATGTGGATTCAATGAAGAAGCTGGGCAAAGCGTGCGGGATCGAGGTTGGTGCTGCTGCGGTAGCCATTACTATGTAAACATGTTTTTGCAGCAGAAGTTGCAAAGACTTTGTTTTTACCCTAAAATGAACCACCTGGATGTGTGGGCTTAAAATAATGAAGAAGGGAGGACATAAACATGCCTACTATTAACCAATTAGTGCGTAATCCACGCCAATCAAAGGGCTCAAAGTCTGACTCACCAGCACTTAACAAAGGTTACAACAGCTTCAAGAAGAAAGCGACTAACCTTTCATCACCACAAAAGCGTGGTGTTTGTACTCGTGTTGGTACGATGACACCGAAGAAGCCGAACTCGGCACTTCGTAAATACGCTCGTGTGCGTCTTACAAACCAGATCGAGGTTACAGCATACATTCCTGGTATCGGGCACAACCTTCAAGAGCACAGTGTTGTTCTTATCCGTGGAGGACGTGTAAAGGATTTACCAGGGGTACGTTACCACATCGTACGTGGTGCGCTTGATACTGCTGGTGTAGATGGACGTCGTCAAGGTCGTTCACTATACGGTACTAAGAGACCTAAAGACCAAAAGTAATCGATTCAATATAAAGAAGTTATTTTCCTATGAAAGGAGGAAATCACATGCCTCGTAAAGGTGCAGTTGCAAAACGTGATGTTTTACCAGATCCGATTCATAACTCGAAGCTGGTAACTCGTCTAGTAAACAAAATCATGATTGACGGAAAGAAAGGTACAGCTCAGCGTATCTTATATTCTGCTTTCGATATCGTTCAAGAACGTTCTGGGAAAGATGCTCTAGAAGTATTCGACCAGGCGCTTAAGAACATCATGCCAGTTCTTGAAGTACGTGCTCGTCGTGTCGGCGGAGCGAACTATCAGGTACCGGTTGAGGTGCGTCCGGAACGTCGTACTACACTTGGACTTCGCTGGTTAGTAAACTATGCGCGTCTTCGTGGAGAAAAGACGATGGAAGAGCGTCTTGCTAATGAAATTCTTGATGCAGCAAACAACACTGGCGCTTCAGTTAAGAAGCGTGAAGATATGCATAAAATGGCTGAAGCAAATAAAGCATTTGCTCACTACCGCTGGTAAGATTCAGCATTTTATAAACCAAATCTCATTTAGTAGGAAGGAGAAAGACCAATGCCTAGAGAGTTCTCCTTAAAAGACACTCGTAATATCGGTATCATGGCTCACATCGATGCTGGTAAAACGACTGCTACGGAGCGTATCCTTTACTACACTGGCCGTATCCACAAGATCGGTGAAACGCACGAAGGTGCATCACAGATGGACTGGATGGAGCAGGAGCAGGAGCGTGGGATCACGATCACATCTGCTGCAACAACTGCTTCATGGAAGGGCCACCGTGTAAACATCATTGATACACCAGGACACGTAGACTTCACAGTAGAAGTTGAACGTTCACTGCGTGTACTTGATGGTGCTGTAGGTGTACTTGATGCCCAGTCGGGTGTTGAGCCACAGACAGAAACTGTATGGCGTCAAGCGACAACATACGGTGTTCCTCGTATCGTATTCGTTAATAAGATGGATAAGATCGGGGCAGACTTCCTATATTCTGTAGGAACACTTCACGACCGTCTTCAGGCTAATGCTCACCCAATTCAACTGCCAATCGGCGCGGAAGATGAATTCGAAGGAATCATCGACCTTGTTGAAAACGTAGCATACTTCTATGAAGATGATCTTGGTACTCGTACTGAGCAGCGTGAAATTCCTGAAGAATACAAGGAACAAGCTGAAGAATACCGTGGAAAGCTAATTGAAGCGGTAGCAGATCTTGATGAAGATCTAATGATGAAATACCTTGAAGGCGAAGAAATGACAGTGGATGAAATCAAAGCTGCAATCCGTAAAGGAACTTGTGACGTTGAATTCTACCCAGTAATCTGTGGTTCTGCTTTCAAAAACAAAGGGGTTCAGCTTCTGCTTGATGCAGTACTTGAATACCTTCCGTCACCACTTGATGTTAAGCCAATCACAGGACATGTTCCTGAGACAGAAGAAGAAGTTGTTCGTCCAGCTAGCGACGAAGAGCCATTCTCAGCGCTTGCATTTAAAGTAATGACAGACCCTTATGTAGGTAAGCTTACATTCTTCCGTGTTTATTCTGGTGTGCTCCAGTCTGGTTCATACGTACAGAATGCAACGAAAGGTAAGCGTGAGCGTGTAGGACGTATCCTGCAGATGCACGCTAACTCTCGTGAAGAAATTGCGGAAGTGTACGCTGGAGATATCGCTGCTGCAGTTGGTCTTAAAGACACAACTACAGGGGACACACTATGTGACGAAAAGAGTCTTGTTATTCTTGAGTCAATGGAATTCCCTGAGCCAGTTATCTCTGTTGCGATCGAACCTAAGTCTAAAGCTGACCAGGACAAGATGTCTCAGGCGCTTCAGAAGCTTCAGGAAGAAGATCCAACATTCCACGCACACACTGACCAGGAAACTGGACAGACGATCATCGCGGGTATGGGTGAGCTTCACCTTGATATCCTAGTTGACCGTATGAAGCGTGAATTCAAAGTAGAAGCTAACGTGGGTGCTCCTCAGGTATCTTACCGTGAAACATTCCGCGGCTCTGCACAAGTTGAAGGGAAGTTCGTCCGCCAGTCTGGTGGTCGTGGACAGTTCGGTCACGTTAAGATCGAATTCTCTCCAAACGAAGAAGGAGCAGGCTTTGAATTTGAAAATGCAATCGTTGGGGGATCTGTACCACGTGAATACATCCCGGCTGTTCAGCAGGGTCTTGAAGACTCTCTAGACAACGGTGTACTTGCTGGTTACCCTCTAATCGACATCAAAGCGAAGTTATACGATGGTTCATACCACGATGTTGACTCCTCTGAGATGGCGTTTAAGATTGCTGCATCTATGGCACTTAAAAATGCAGTTTCTAAGTGTAACCCGGTTCTTCTTGAGCCGCTAATGCGCGTAGAAGTTATGATCCCAGAAGAATACATGGGAGACATCATGGGTGACGTTACAGCTCGCCGTGGACGCGTAGAAGGTATGTCTGCTCGCGGTAACACACAAATCGTTAAAGCATTTGTACCGCTTGCTGAAATGTTCGGTTACGCAACTTCACTTCGTTCTAACACGCAGGGACGTGGAACATTCTCAATGTTCTTCGATCACTACGAGGAAGTACCGAAGTCTGTGAGTGAAGAAATCATCAAAAAAAATAAAGGTGAATAATTGATTTCACCCTTACAATAAAGTATAACTACTTATGTAAGCTGTGGTGACTTCTGGGGGCAACCGTCCCCAGGGAAGCCACATTTAAAAATAAAACTAATTAACTTTTAATTATTTTAAGGAGGAATTCCGTAATGGCTAAGGAAAAATTCGACCGTTCGAAAACCCATGCGAATATTGGAACAATCGGACACGTTGACCATGGTAAAACAACTCTAACTGCTGCAATCACAACTGTACTTCACAAGAAATATGGTCGTGGATCTGCAATGGCATACGATCAAATCGATGGTGCTCCAGAAGAGCGCGAGCGCGGAATCACAATCTCAACTGCACACGTTGAGTACGAAACTGACACTCGTCACTACGCACACGTTGACTGCCCAGGACACGCCGACTATGTTAAGAACATGATCACTGGTGCTGCTCAGATGGACGGCGGTATTCTTGTAGTATCTGCTGCTGATGGCCCAATGCCACAGACTCGTGAGCACATCCTTCTATCTCGTCAGGTAGGTGTACCTTACCTTGTTGTATTCATGAACAAGTGTGACATGGTAGACGACGAAGAACTACTTGAACTAGTTGAAATGGAAATCCGTGACCTTCTTTCTGAGTACGATTTCCCAGGCGACGATGTTCCTGTAATCAAAGGTTCTGCACTTAAAGCTCTTGAAGGAGAAGCTGAGTGGGAAGAGAAAATCTTCGAACTTATGGAAGCTGTTGACAGCTACATCCCAACTCCAGAGCGTGACACTGAAAAGCCATTCATGATGCCAGTTGAGGACGTATTCTCAATCACTGGTCGTGGTACAGTTGCTACTGGACGTGTTGAGCGTGGACAAGTTAAAGTTGGTGACGAAGTAGAAATCATCGGTCTTTCTGAAGAGCCGAAGAAAACTACTGTTACTGGTGTTGAAATGTTCCGTAAGCTTCTTGACTATGCAGAAGCTGGCGACAACATTGGCGCACTTCTTCGTGGGGTTTCTCGCGACGACATCAACCGTGGACAGGTTCTTGCTAAGCCAGGAACAATCACTCCACACACTAACTTCAAAGCTGAAGTTTATGTTCTATCAAAAGAAGAAGGTGGACGTCACACTCCATTCTTCACTAACTACCGCCCACAGTTCTACTTCCGTACTACGGACGTAACTGGCGTATGTAACCTTCCTGAAGGAGTAGAAATGGTTATGCCTGGCGACAACATCGAAATGACTGTTGAGCTAATCTCTCCTATCGCAATCGAAGAAGGAACTAAGTTCTCTATTCGTGAAGGTGGACGTACAGTAGGCGCTGGCGTTGTAGCTTCTATCCAGAAGTAATAGCGACTTTGCTTATACAAATCCTGCATCCTTATGGGTGCAGGATTTTTTTATGCGTGAAAAGGGAAGGAGGGATACGAGTGGAATGTGATCTGAAAATGCTTAAATGTGAACCGAAATTTTGAATATGTGAACCGAAAAATATCGAATGAGACCCGAAATCCCTTGAACCTCATCCGAAATACACAGTATCTGATCCTAAAAACCATCTCGCCCTGCCACTTGATCACCAGCCCAGGAACCCAAACTCACTTCCCCGCCCCCGCCAAATCAGCTACACTACTATAGAAGAAACCTGTCGCACATAACCTGAAATCAAAAAGGAGCCACCGCTATGCAGCCGATCCATCTCTGGCTATCAGTCTATGATCAGCAGACTAAAAAACCAAAGCGTCAGATCCAGCCGATTTTGCCACTCGTCATACTTACTTATCAGAAGTCATTAAAAAACAGCCAACCTACTGAACTGTCCATCTCAGCCATGAGCAGCTACATTGATCTGAATGAACAATACCTATCCCTATTAAAGCAGTGGGAAAGGGAAGGGTACTTTACCATAGAAGAAAGACGGTTCGGATCCATGATCTCAAGACTTTTTCACCTGGATGAAAAAGCAATTGCCGTCAAACGTGATTTACATCAATTAAAGGATCGAATCGAACTGCATATGCTCTCAGATGAAGATCTCCACTATTTATCTTTCAGCTCATTTTTAAACGACAGGCACAAGGCGTTTCGAACAAATCATCCCTGGTCAAAAGCAGCAGAATATCTCATTAAGCACCGGAAAAACCTATGAATTTTCTGCATATTTTCTTACCACTTGAAAGACAGCTGGATGCGTCTTATAATAGACAAAGTGTATTCGGAAAGTAATTTCGCAACAGGGGTTGCACAAATGAATTATTTTCTGTATAATATTTAATGTTGGTCTTTGACTTGCGATGATGCAGGAGGTTGCCGACACACCCGGCCGCTTTGCCATGGCTCGTGTGTGGGAAATTTCTGCGGAGAATGTCTATTCCTAAATAGGCGATAAAGGAGGGAAAATAATGGCAAAACAAAAAATCCGTATCCGTTTGAAAGCATATGATCACAGAATTCTAGATCAGTCTGCTGAGAAGATTGTTGAAACTGCAAAACGTTCAGGTGCGAGTGTTTCGGGTCCAATCCCGCTTCCAACTGAAAAGTCTGTTTACACAATTCTTCGTGCGGTCCACAAATATAAGGATGCTCGTGAGCAGTTTGAAATGCGCACACATAAGCGTCTAGTAGACATTGTGAACCCAACACCACAAACGGTAGATGCGCTAATGCGTCTTGATTTACCGTCTGGCGTTGACATCGAAATCAAACTTTAATCAACAAAAAATAAATTATTAAACATTATAGGAGGTGTGACTAATGACCAAAGGAATCTTAGGAAGAAAGATTGGAATGACTCAGGTTTTTGCTGAGAACGGCGATCTTATCCCAGTAACAGTAATCGAAGCTACGCCAAACGTAGTTCTTCAAAAGAAAGCTGTTGATACTGACGGATACGAATCAATCCAGATCGGTTTCGAAGACAAGCGCGAAAAGCTTGCTAACAAACCATCAAAAGGACATGCCGCTAAAGCTGAAACGGCTCCTAAGCGCTTCGTCCGTGAAATCCGCGGTGTTGAGCTTGGCGAGTATGAGATTGGTCAAGAAGTCAAGGTTGATATTTTCGCAGAAGGCGATGTAGTAGATGTAACAGGAGTATCGAAGGGTAAAGGTTTTCAGGGTGCAATCAAGCGTCACAACCAATCCCGCGGACCAATGACTCACGGTTCTCGTTACCACCGTCGTCCTGGTTCAATGGGTCCTGTTGATCCAAACCGCGTATTCAAAGGTAAATTACTACCTGGACGCATGGGCGGAGAAAAGATTACAGTTCAGAACCTTTCAATCGTTAAGGTTGATGCTGAACGTAACCTATTGCTTGTTAAAGGGAACGTTCCTGGCCCTAACAAGACACTTATCACAGTAAAAAGCGCGATTAAAGCGAAATAATAAACGTTAATCGGAAAGGAGGAAACAGGAATGCCTAAAGTATCCTTATTTAAACAGGATGGTTCACAAGCTGGTGATATCGAGCTTAACGAATCCATCTTCGGCATTGAGCCAAACAACGCAGTGATGTTCGAAACTGTACTGATGCAGCGTGCTGCACAGCGTCAGGGAACTCACAAAGTAAAAAATCGTTCTGAAGTAGCTGGCGGCGGTCGTAAGCCATGGCGTCAGAAGGGAACTGGACGTGCCCGTCAAGGTTCGATCCGTTCACCACAATGGCGCGGCGGTGGTACTGTATTCGGTCCAACACCACGCAGCTATAGCTATAAGCTTCCTAAAAAAGTTCGTCGTCTGGCGATCAAATCAGCTCTTTCAAGCAAAGTTGCTGAAGAAAACATCTTAGTTCTAGAGGCGCTTTCATTCGAATCGCCAAAAACGAAGGAATTTGCTTCAGTATTAAGCAGCCTTTCACTAGACAAGAAGGTCCTAGTAGTGACTGAAGGTCTTGACGAAAACGTTGCTCTATCTGGACGTAACATTCCAGGCGTAACAGTTATTTCTGCTACTGGCGTCAACGTACTTGATGTACTTGGCCACGACAAAGTGGTTATGACGAAAGGTGCAGTTCAAAAAGTAGAGGAGGTGCTTGCATAATGGATGCTCGCGATATTATTAAGCGCCCCGTAATTACAGAGCGTTCTTCAGACCTTATGGGTGAGAAGAAATACACGTTCGAAGTCGACACTCGTGCTAACAAAACACAGGTGAAAGACGCAATCCAGGAAATCTTTGGTGTGGATGTTGAGAAAGTAAACATCATGAACTACAAAGGTAAATTCAAGCGCATGGGACGTTACACTGGTTATACTAACAAGCGTCGCAAAGCAATTGTAACCCTGACAGAAGACAGCAAAGAAATCGAATTTTTCGAGGTTTAAAATAAACCGATAAATAGAAGAGGAGGGAACAGACATGGCGATTAAAAAGTACAAACCTACCTCTAACGGTCGTCGCGGCATGACAGCTTCTGACTTTGCTGAGATTACAACTAGCAAGCCGGAAAAATCACTTCTTGCGCCTATTAAGCGTAAAGGTGGCCGTAACAACCAGGGTAAGTTAACAGTTCGTCATCATGGTGGAGGCCATAAGCGCCAATACCGTGTCATCGATTTCGCTCGTACGAAAGATGGCATTCCAGGACGCGTTGCTACGATCGAATACGATCCAAACCGTTCAGCAAACATTGCACTAATCAACTACGTTGATGGTGAGAAGCGTTACATCCTAGCTCCTAAAGGACTAGTAGTAGGCATGGAAGTTATGTCAGGTCCTGAAGCGGACATCAAGACAGGTAACGCACTTCCACTAATCAACATCCCAGTGGGTACAGTTATCCACAACATCGAGCTTAAGCCTGGTAAAGGTGGTCAGCTTGTACGTTCAGCTGGTACATCAGCACAGGTTCTAGGTAAAGAAGGTAAATACGTTCTTGTACGTCTTAACTCAGGCGAAACTCGTATGATCCTTTCAACTTGCCGTGCGACAGTAGGACAAGTTGGTAACGAACAACACGAACTAATCAACATCGGTAAAGCAGGACGTTCACGCTGGTTAGGCAAGCGCCCAACTGTACGTGGTTCTGTAATGAACCCGAATGATCACCCACACGGTGGTGGTGAAGGTAAAGCGCCAATCGGCCGTAAATCACCAATGTCACCATGGGGCAAACCAACTCTTGGTTACAAGACTCGTAAGAAGACAAACAAGTCCGATAAATTTATCGTACGTCGTCGTAAAAAATAACGGGATTGAGCTACGGTTCATCAAACGGACCGTAGGGCAATCACGAAGGGAGGTTCCAATATGGGTCGCAGCTTGAAAAAAGGACCTTTTGTGGACGATCATTTAATGTCAAAAGTTGAGAAGCTTAATGAATCAGACAAGAAGCAGGTTATTAAAACTTGGTCTCGTCGTTCAACAATCTTCCCTAACTTCATCGGTCATACAATCGCTGTATACGATGGACGCAAACACGTACCGGTTTACGTGACAGAAGACATGGTTGGTCATAAACTAGGTGAATTCGCACCAAGCCGTACGTACAAAGGTCACGCAAGTGATGATAAGAAAACAAGACGCTAATTGAGAGGAGGCTATCCTAATGCAAGCAAAAGCTGTTGCAAACACAGTTCGTATTGCTCCTCGTAAAGTACGCCTAGTAGCAGATTTAATCCGCGGTAAGCAGGTTGGCGAAGCGGTGGCTATCTTAAACCACACACCACGCGCTGCATCACCAGTGATCGAGAAAGTATTAAAATCTGCTGTAGCGAACGCTGAGCATAATTACGACATGGACATTAACAACCTTGTGATTTCTGAAGCATATGTTAACGAAGGACCAACACTTAAACGTTTCCGTCCTCGTGCACAAGGTCGTGCAAGTGCCATTAACAAACGTACAAGCCACATCACAATCGTGGTATCTGAAAAAAAGGAGGGATAACACGTGGGTCAAAAAGTAAATCCAATTGGACTACGTATCGGAGTCATTCGTGACTGGGAATCAAAATGGTTCGCAGGCAAAGACTACGCAGACCTGCTTCACGAAGACCTTAAAGTACGTGACTACATCGAAGGTCGTCTGAAAGAAGCATCTGTTTCTAAAGTAGAAATCGAACGTGCGGCTAACCGCATTAACATTACAATTCACACTGCTAAGCCAGGTATGGTTATCGGTAAAGGTGGTACTGAAGTCGAAGCACTTCGTAAAGACCTTAACAAGATCACTGGCAAGCGAGTTCACATCAACATCGTTGAAATCAAACGCGCTGATCTTGATGCGAAGCTTGTAGGTGAAAACATTGCACGTCAACTGGAAAACCGTGTGTCTTTCCGTCGTGCTCAAAAGCAATCAATCCAACGCACAATGCGTGCTGGCGCTAAAGGGATCAAAACAATGGTTTCTGGTCGTCTTGGCGGAGCAGACATCGCACGTGCTGAACATTACAGTGAAGGTACTGTTCCACTTCATACTCTTCGTGCTGACATCGACTACGCTCACGTTGAAGCGGATACTACGTATGGTAAGCTCGGAGTTAAAGTATGGATCTACCGTGGAGAAGTTCTTCCTACCAAGAACCACAAGAAATCCGAGGAAGGAGGAAACTAATCATGTTATTACCTAAACGCGTTAAATATCGTCGTGTACACCGTGGAAAGATGCGCGGACAGGCAAAAGGCGGTACTGAAGTAAGCTTTGGTGAATACGGTCTTCAAGCTCTTGAAGCTAGCTGGATCACTAACCGTCAGATCGAGTCTGCTCGTATCGCGATGACACGTTACATGAAACGTGGCGGTAAAGTATGGATTAAAATCTTCCCACACAAGCCTTACACTAAGAAACCTCTAGAAGTCCGAATGGGTTCCGGTAAAGGGGCACCAGAAGGATGGGTAGCAGTTGTAAAGCCGGGTAAGATTATGTTCGAAATCGCTGGAGTATCTGAAGAAGTTGCTCGTGAAGCACTTCGTCTTGCATCACACAAACTTCCGGTTAAGACTAAGTTTGTAAAACGAGAAGAAATTGGTGGTGAATCAAATGAAAGCTAATGAAATTCGTGACCTTACCACTGCCGAAATTGAACAAAAAGTAAAATCTTTGAAGGAAGAGCTATTTAACCTTCGTTTCCAACTGGCTACTGGTCAGCTTGAAAACACTGCTCGCATCCGTCAAGTACGAAAAGCCATTGCTCGCATGAAAACCGTGATTCGTGAAAGAGAAATCGGCGCTAACAACTGATAAACTGAGAGGAGGTTTGCAGCATGAGTGAACGCAACCAGCGTAAAGTTTACACTGGCCGTGTTGTTTCTGACAAAATGGACAAAACAATCACAGTGCTAGTTGAAACACAAAAGAAACATTCACTTTATGGCAAACGAGTAAAGTACTCTAAGAAGTACAAAGCTCACGATGAACAAAACCAAGCCAAAACAGGCGACATTGTTCGTATTATGGAAACTCGTCCGCTTTCAGCAACAAAACGTTTCCGTCTAGTGGAAGTCGTAGAAGAAGCGGTTATTATCTAATATATTGTTCGGAAATGTTAATTCCGAAGGGAGGTAACCAACATGATTCAACAGGAATCACGTTTAAAAGTAGCTGACAACTCTGGCGCACGTGAAGTGTTAACCATTAAAGTTCTTGGAGGTTCAGGCCGCAAGACTGCTAATATTGGTGATGTGATCGTCTGCACAGTGAAACAAGCAACACCAGGAGGCGTTGTTAAAAAAGGTGAAGTTGTAAGAGCGGTAATCGTTCGTACAAAGAGCGGAGTTCGTCGTAAAGATGGTACGTACATCAAGTTCGATGAGAATGCTTGTGTCATCATCCGTGACGACAAAGGCCCTCGTGGAACTCGTATCTTCGGACCGGTTGCTCGTGAACTTCGTGACAGCAACTTCATGAAGATTGTTTCTCTAGCACCAGAAGTTCTTTAATTGATAATCAACCACCGTATCAAGGAGGTGCGACAGGATGCACGTAAAAAAAGGCGATAAAGTAATGGTTATTTCCGGAAAAGATAAAGGCAAAACAGGTACTGTTCTTGCAGCTTCTCCGAAAACTGACCGCGTAACTGTAGAAGGTGTGAACATCGTCAAGAAACATTCAAAACCTTCACAGATGAATCCACAAGGTGGAATCTCTAACATGGAGGCAGCAATTCACGTATCAAACGTGATGCTGATCGATCCGAAAACGAACGAACCAACACGCGTTGGTTATAAAGTTGAGGACGGCAAGAAAGTACGTATTGCTAAAAAATCAGGTGAATCTTTAGATAAATAGTTAATGAAGAGGGGAGGTACTCAAGCATGAACCGCCTAAAAGAAAAGTTCAATAATGAAATTACACCTGCTCTAGTTAAGAAGTTCGATTACACTTCTGTAATGCAGGTGCCAAAAATCGAAAAAATCGTAATCAACATGGGTGTTGGTGAAGCAGTTCAAAACACTAAATCACTAGATACAGCTGTAGAGGAGCTTACAACAATCACTGGTCAAAAGCCTTTGATTACAAAAGCTAAGAAATCTATCGCAGGCTTCCGTCTTCGTGAAGGTATGCCAATCGGTGCGAAAGTTACACTTCGCGGCGAGCGTATGTATGACTTCCTAGACAAGCTAATCTCTGTATCTCTTCCACGTGTACGTGACTTCCGCGGAGTATCTAAAAAGTCTTTCGACGGTCGCGGTAACTACACTCTTGGTGTTAAAGAGCAGCTTATCTTCCCAGAGATCGATTATGACAAAGTGAACAAAGTACGTGGCATGGACATCGTAATTGTAACGACAGCTAACTCAGACGAAGAGTCTCGTGAGCTTCTAACACAATTCGGTATGCCATTCCAAAAGTAATCTCTATAAAAGGGAGGCGTAAACGTGGCTAAAAAATCAATGATTGCGAAACAACAGCGCAAGCAAAAATTCAAAGTACAAGAGTATACACGTTGCGAACGTTGCGGACGTCCACACTCAGTACTACGCAAATTTAAGCTTTGCCGTATTTGTTTCCGTGAACTAGCATACAAGGGTCAAATTCCTGGCGTTAAGAAAGCCAGCTGGTAATACCCGATTTTGGGAAGGAGGTAAATTAATATGACAATGACAGATCCAATCGCAGATCTTCTGACTCGCATCCGTAATGCGAATCAAGTTCGTCACGAGAAGCTAGAGGTTCCTGCTTCTAACATGAAAAAAGAAATTGCAGAAATCCTCAAGCGTGAAGGTTTCATCCGTGACGTTGAATATATCGAGGACAGCAAGCAGGGTATCATTCGCATCTTCCTTAAGTATGGTGCAAACAATGAGCGTGTTATCACTGGCCTTAAGCGTATTTCAAAACCAGGTCTTCGTGTTTACGCAAAAGCTGATGAGCTTCCACGCGTACTGAACGGCCTAGGAATTGCAATCGTATCTACTTCAACTGGCGTTGTAACTGACAAAGAAGCTCGCGCTAAGCAAGTTGGCGGAGAAGTTCTAGCATACGTCTGGTAATACTTTTTAATCGAAAGAGAGGTGCAACAAAATGTCTCGTGTAGGAAAAAAACCAATCGAGGTACCTTCAGATGTAACATTAACTTTTGACGGTTCACATGTTACTGCGAAAGGACCTAAAGGTGAACTTTCATTCACTTTTAATTCAGAAATGAAATTCGAGCAGGAAGGCAGCACACTTACAGTTGTTCGTCCTTCTGACTCAAAAGAACACCGTACAATCCACGGTACAACTCGTGCGATCCTGAACAACATGATCGAGGGTGTATCTAAAGGTTTTGAACGTAGCCTTGAGCTTATCGGGGTTGGATATCGTGCACAGAAACAAGGTAACAAGCTTGTTCTTAACGTAGGATACTCTCACCCAGTTGAGATCACACCGGAAGAAGGAATCGAAATCGAAGTTCCTTCAAACACAAAGGTTACAATTAAAGGCGCAAGCAAAGAGCGCGTAGGCGCACTAGCTGCAAACATCCGTGACGTACGTCCTCCAGAGCCTTACAAAGGTAAAGGAATCCGTTACGAAGGCGAATATGTTCGTCGTAAAGAAGGTAAAACAGGTAAATAATGCCGCTTAGGCGCATGAAAGGAGTGACCTTGATTGATTACTAAAGTTGACAAGAATGCGGTACGTAAGAAACGTCATGCACGTGTTCGTACAACGATCACGGGAACTGAATCTCGTCCGCGTTTGAATGTTTACCGTTCAAACAAGCACATCTACGCTCAGCTTATCGATGATGCTAACGGCGTAACACTAGCTGCTGCATCTACGAAAGAGCTTGGTCTTGAAACTGGCGGAAACGTCGAGGCTGCACAAAAAGTTGGCGAAGCAATCGCTAAACGCGCAGCAGAAAAAGGAATGAAATCAGTCGTATTTGACCGTGGAGGATATCTTTACCACGGCCGCGTGAAAGCTCTTGCTGAAGCTGCACGTGAAAACGGACTTGAATTTTAATAGAAAAAGGAGGGACAATCCAGATGCGTCGCATTGATCCAAACAAACTTGAACTTGAAGAACGCGTAGTTACGATTAACCGTGTCGCTAAGGTTGTTAAAGGTGGCCGCCGCTTCCGTTTCTCTGCTCTAGTAGTAGTAGGAGACAAGAATGGCCATGTAGGTTTCGGTACAGGTAAAGCCCAAGAGGTACCTGATGCGATCCGTAAAGCAATCGAAGACGCGAAGAAAAATCTGATTGAAGTACCAATGGTTGAAGGAACGACTCCTCACCTTGTTACAGGCCGCTTTGGAGCAGGCTCAATCTTAATCAAGCCAGCATCTCCTGGTACAGGAATCATCGCTGGTGGACCAGTTCGTGCGGTACTTGAACTTGCAGGTGTCCACGACATTCTTTCAAAATCACTAGGTTCTAACACACCAATCAACATGGTTCGTGCCACAATTGACGGCCTTAAGCAGCTTAAGCGTGCAGAAGACGTTGCTAAGCTACGTGGTAAGTCAGTGGAAGAACTGTTAGGATAAGGAGGGATAAGTGATGGCAAATAAACTAGCAATTACCCTCACTCGCAGCGTGATCGGACGCAGTAAAGATCAGCGTGCAACAGTCCAGGCTCTTGGTCTTCGTAAGACTAACCAGACTGTTGAACAGCAAGATAACGAAGCTATTCGCGGTATGATCAATAAAGTGTCTCACCTGGTATCAGTTAAAGAAATCTAATTTCATGTTTATCAACAAGGAGGTGCCACTATGAAACTTCATGAGTTAAAACCTGCAGAAGGATCTCGCAGAGAACGCAATCGCGTTGGTCGCGGTATCGGATCTGGTAATGGTAAAACTTCAGGTAAAGGTCACAAAGGTCAAAACGCACGTTCAGGCGGAGGCGTAAGACCAGGCTTTGAAGGTGGTCAGAACCCATTAGCACGTCGTCTTCCAAAGCGTGGATTCACAAACATCCACCGCAAGGAATTTGCGATTGTTAATCTGGACACACTTAACCGTTTTGAAGAAGGTACGGAAGTAACACCGGAACTTCTGATCGAAACTGGAGTAGTAAGCAAAGAATTAGCAGGAATTAAGATTCTTGCTAAGGGTAACGTAGAGAAGAAGCTGACTGTTAAAGCTCACAAATTCTCTTCTGCTGCTAAAGAAGCAATTGAAGCTGCCGGCGGAACAACTGAGGTGGTTTAATGTTTCGGACAATCTCCAATTTTATGCGCGTGGGTGATATAAGAAATAAAATTATTTTCACCCTTTTAATGTTGGTGGTCTTTAGGATCGGAACTTTCATTCCGGTACCGGGTGTAGATGCACAAGTCCTTCAGGCACAGGATGAAATGGCTGGTCTGATAGGATTTATGAATACATTCGGTGGTGGAGCATTGATCAACTTCTCGATCCTGGCGATGGGTATTATGCCGTACATCACGGCCTCCATCATTGTTCAGCTTTTGCAAATGGACGTTGTTCCGAAATTTGCTGAGTGGTCTAAACAGGGAGATGTTGGACGTCGTAAGCTGGCTCAGTTTACACGTTACTTCACGATTGTACTGGCATTTATCCAGGCAATTGGAATGTCTTATGGCTTCAATCGTATGTACGGTGGATCATTGATCCCTGATACATCGATTACAACGTACATGCTTATCGCAATCGTACTGACAGCCGGGACAGCCTTTTTAATGTGGTTAGGAGAGCAGATCACAGCAAAAGGTGTTGGAAATGGTATTTCCATCATTATCTTTGCAGGTATCGTGGCCGCTATTCCTAATGGCGTTAATCAGTTATATGCACAACAGATTGAAGGTGCTGGGGAACAGCTTTTCCTTAACATCGTTATTCTGGCACTACTGGCACTTGCGGTTGTTGCAATCACTGTTGGCGTAATCTTCGTTCAACAGGCATTGCGTAAAATCCCGGTTCAGTATGCAAAGCGTGTAGGCGGCAAGAATGCACCGGCAACGGGCGGACAGTCGTCACACATTCCATTGAAAGTGAATGCTGCAGGGGTAATTCCGGTAATCTTCGCGATTTCCTTTATTATCACACCGCAGACACTCGTTACTTTCTTTGGTCAAAACAACATTACAACAACGATTCAGGAAGTATTTGATTATACTCAACCAATCGGTATGACGATTTACGTTGCACTGATCGTTGCGTTCACGTATTTCTACGCATTCATTCAGGTGAATCCGGAGAATATGGCAGAAAACCTTAAAAAACAAGGTGGTTATATCCCAGGAATCCGACCTGGACAAGCGACTCAGGATTACCTGACGAGCGTTCTTTACCGTTTAACTTTCGTAGGAGCGATTTTCCTTTCAGTAATTTCAATCCTGCCAATCTTCTTCATTAATCTTGCAGGTCTTCCGCAATCGGTTCAAATCGGCGGTACTAGCCTATTGATCGTTGTAGGGGTTGCACTTGAGACAATGAAGCAGCTTGAAGCACAGCTGGTGAAACGGAACTATAAAGGGTTCATGAGATAATCACATGGTTTTGGGGTGCGAGCCCTGAAGCCCATCGTCAATGAGGGGGCTTACTTGTGAATATTGTTTTAATGGGATTACCTGGTGCCGGAAAAGGCACTCAGGCTGAAAGAATTATTGAAAAATATAATATCCCTCATATTTCAACAGGGGATATGTTCCGTGCAGCAATTAAAAACGGAACAGAACTTGGATTGAAGGCGAAATCGTACATGGATCAGGGCGACCTGGTACCGGACGAAGTAACGATCGGTATTGTTCGTGAACGATTAAGCAATGACGATTGCCAAGAAGGGTTTCTGTTAGATGGATTCCCGAGAACAGTGGCACAAGCCGATGCGCTTGATGCATTACTCAAAGACCTTGGCAAAGAACTTGACTATGTTCTAAACATTAAGGTGGAAAAAGAAGAACTGATGACGCGTCTTACCGGCCGCTGGATCTGCAAGACCTGCGGTGCGACGTATCACACAGTATTCAACCCTCCTGCAGTAGAAGGTAAATGTGATAAAGACGGTGGGGAACTTTACCAGCGTGAAGATGATAAACCTGAAACTGTTAAAAATCGTTTAGATGTTAATATGAAGCAAACTCAGCCGCTTCTTGACTTCTACAGTCAAAAAGGCGTGCTCAGAGACATTGACGGCCAGCAGGATATCAACAAGGTATTCACTGACGTTGATGAATTGCTTGGGGGCCTTCGCTAATGATCATTTGCAAGACTCCTCGCGAGATTGAGATCATGCGCGAAGCAGGCAAGATCGTTGCGTTAACCCATCAGGAGCTGCAAAAGCATATAGCGCCTGGGATCACAACGAAGGAACTTGATGAGATTGCTGACCGGTTCATCCGTCAGCATGACGCGGTTCCATCCTTCAAAGGATACAACGGTTTTAGCGGAAGCATTTGTGCCTCTGTGAACGAAGAGCTCGTACACGGCATTCCAGGTAACCGGAAGCTTAAGGACGGCGACATTATCAGTATTGATATTGGCGCAAAGTACAAAGGCTATCATGGTGACTCAGCCTGGACTTACCCTGTAGGTGATATTCCGGCAGAGACACAAAAGCTGCTTGAAGTAACGGAAGAGTCTCTCTACCGTGGCTTGGAAGAAGCAAAACCGGGTGTTCGTTTATCGAACATCTCTCATGCTGTTCAAACGTATGCTGAAGAAAACGGTTTTTCAATCGTACGGGAGTATGTGGGGCATGGTGTAGGGCAAGACTTACATGAGGCACCGCAAATTCCTCATTTTGGTCCGCCTGATAAAGGACCTCGCCTAAAGCCTGGCATGGTACTAGCGATTGAACCGATGGTGAATGCAGGAAGTCGCTACGTCAAGACACTTGCTGATAACTGGACAGTCGTAACAGTTGATGGTAAAATGTGTGCGCACTTTGAACACACGATTGCGATCACAGAAGAAGGTTACGAAATCCTGACAAGAACCTGATTGAAGGTGATCCTTTTTGTTTGAATCCGATTCGCCCCCCGGGATAGGGCAAATTGTGCAGGTGAACAAGGGCCGCGATACTGGAGTATATGCGGTTGTCATTCATCGGTTAGATGAAAAGTTTGTTTTAATTGCGGACGGTGAAAACCGGAAGTTTGACCGGCCAAAAAAGAAAAACATTCATCATTTGACTTCATGCGACTATGTATCCCCTGAAGTTCAAAATAGTATATCCGAAACAGGGCGTGTGACAAACGGAAAACTGCGTCATGCAGTGACGACATTTGTCAGCACTCTGCAAGATTGATAAAGAAGGGAGATTTGTTCGATGGCGAAAGACGATGTTATCGAAATTGAAGGCACCGTTGCTGAAACTTTGCCTAATGCAATGTTTAAGGTAGAATTAGAAAATGGTCACACTGTGCTTGCACACGTGTCAGGCAAAATTCGTATGCACTTCATTCGAATCCTGCCAGGCGATAGAGTCACTGTGGAATTATCTCCATATGATCTGACTCGCGGCCGTATCACTTACCGTTACAAATAATCTTTTGCACTCCGAACCACTAAGGAGGTTTAGATAAGATGAAAGTGAGACCATCTGTAAAGCCAATCTGTGAGAAATGCAAAGTCATCCGCAGAAAAGGTAAAGTAATGGTGATTTGCGACAATCCTAAACACAAACAAAAACAAGGCTAATAATGAAGGAGGTGCTCATGTAAATGGCACGTATTGCTGGAGTAGATATCCCTCGCGATAAGCGCGTTGTGATTTCTCTAACGTATATCTTTGGTATCGGTAAATCAACTGCAAGTCAAATCCTTAAAGAAGCTGGTGTTTCTGAAAACACTCGCGTTCGTGATCTGACTGAAGATGAACTTAACAAAATCCGTGAAACGCTTGACAGCTATAAAGTTGAAGGTGACCTTCGTCGTGAAACGTCACTTAACATTAAGCGTCTAATGGAAATTGGTTCATACCGTGGTCTTCGCCACCGTCGTGGTCTTCCTGTAAGAGGACAGCACACGAAAAATAATGCACGTACTCGTAAAGGTCCTCGTAAGACTGTAGCGAACAAGAAAAAATAATTAGGTAAAGGAGGTTACTTCCTACAATGGCACGTAAACAACAAACTCGTAAGCGTCGTGTGAAAAAGAATATCGAAGCTGGTATTGCACACATCCGCTCAACTTTTAACAATACAATCGTGATGATTACAGATACGCAGGGTAATGCAATTGCATGGTCAAGTGCTGGTGCACTAGGTTTCCGCGGATCTCGTAAGTCTACTCCATTCGCAGCGCAAATGGCAGCTGAAACAGCAGCTAAAGCTTCAATGGAACACGGACTAAGAACTCTAGAAGTAACAGTAAAAGGTCCTGGTGCAGGTCGTGAAGCGGCTATCCGCGCACTACAAGCTGCAGGTCTTGACGTAACGGCAATCAAAGACGTAACGCCAGTACCTCACAATGGCTGCCGCCCGCCAAAGCGTCGTCGTGTTTAATTTTTCTGTATAAGATCGGCTGATTCTGGTCAATACTGGAAGAGGCGTTTCCTTCTTACAGAAAAGAATGATCCAGTTGTAAAGCACAATGGGAACCGTAAACATGGGGAATTTCGGAATACATTCCGGGGTTTCGACGTTTTGAAGGAGGGTAAATTTGAATGATCGAAATTGAAAAGCCAAAAATTGAAACGGTTGAGATCAGCGATGATGCCAAGTACGGAAAATTCGTTGTAGAGCCACTTGAGCGTGGGTATGGTACAACATTGGGTAACTCCTTGCGTCGTATCCTATTATCTTCACTTCCTGGTGCAGCAGTAACGTCTATTCAGATTGATAGCGTACTGCACGAATTTTCAACGATCGAAGGCGTCGTAGAAGATGTCACAACAGTTGTAATGAATATCAAGAAACTGGCATTGAAGATCTATTCAGATGAAGAAAAAACATTGGAAATCGATGTTCAGGGTGATGGTCAGGTAACTGCAGCCGATATTACTCATGACAGCGATGTAGAGATTCTTAATCCGGATCTGTATATTGCGACAGTGGGCAAAAACGGTCACCTTCGTATGCGTTTAACTGCATCAAGAGGACGCGGTTATACACCAGCAGACCAGAACAAGCGTGAAGATTTACCAATTGGAGTTATTCCGGTTGATTCAATCTACACACCTGTTTCCCGTGTAAACTATCAGGTTGAAAACACTCGTGTTGGTCAGTTGACTAACTTCGATAAGCTTTCACTTGATGTCTGGACAGACGGAAGCATTGGCCCGAAAGAAGCTGTTGCTCTAGGTGCTAAGATTCTGACTGAACACCTTAATATTTTCGTTGGATTAACGAACGAAGCACAGAATGCAGAAATCATGGTAGAAAAAGAAGAAGATCAGAAAGAGAAAGTATTGGAGATGACAATCGAAGAACTTGATCTATCTGTCCGTTCTTATAACTGCCTGAAACGTGCAGGAATCAACACAGTCCAGGAACTGGCTAACAAGTCAGAAGAGGATATGATGAAAGTGCGTAACCTTGGACGTAAATCCCTTGAAGAAGTTAAGGCTAAATTAGATGAATTAGGGTTAGGCCTTCGTAAAGAAGACTAATTGACCGATAGAACAGAATTTTAATAAAGGAGGGAACCCTTCATGGCTTACAGAAAGTTAGGACGTACAAGCTCTCAGCGTAAAGCACTTCTACGTGACCTTACAACTGACCTTATCGTCAACGAACGTATTGAAACAACTGAAGCTCGCGCGAAAGAACTTCGCTCAACAGTAGAAAAAATGATCACTCTTGGTAAACGTGGTGACCTGCACGCACGTCGTCAGGCAGCTGCTTTCATCCGTCGCGATCAAGCAACTGTTAAGAACGAAGAAGGCGAAGAGTCTACAGTATATGCTCTTCAAAAACTTTTCAACGATGTAGCACCTCGTTACACTGAACGTCAAGGTGGATACACTCGTATCATGAAAGTTGGTCCTCGTCGCGGAGACGGCGCACCAATGGTAATCATCGAATTAGTTTAATTCAGATTACACACTGAGAGGGCGGAGCCTAACTGCTCTCGCCCTCTTTGTTTAACGATTCATACGACACGCAAAAAGCAGAGCGCTATGATGGGCAGGTCCGCCTGTCCCGTCTAGCTCTAAGCACCTCATTCATCCATCGTCACAATGGACACGGAAATATATAAGCCACAAACTTGCGCATTTCCTTGAATGAGGTGCGCGCTTTTTTTGTATTAAGCTATGTTAAACTCAAGTGAGAGTTTGATGGAGTTTAGTATAAAAACAAACGAGAATTGATCTCCGCTCCAGGCGGACGCTTTCCCCGCGGCCGGCGTCACCGCTTTCCGCTACGATCAATTCTCTAGATGAAATTTTTAAATATATATAGCAGTCTCAGGTATTTACGTATATAAAAAGCAAACTACTTATTGATTAAAATTAAGCGGATGATTGGAGTGCAGGGCGGAGACTCCTGCGGAAAAACGGGTGGGAGTGCCAGTGCACTTCTGGCCCGGAGTGGTTTTCTGCCTGAGGAGGCTCGAGCGTTCGTCCGCGGAAAGCGAAGCCCTGCACGGAAATCAGCAGCGATTCTTAAACGAAATACTTTTTAACAATCTAGCAGAGCAGAGAATAGATGAAAGGAGTTCCGGCACAATGAGCAATATGATTTCACTTGAGAACATTACATTTAAATACCCCGGAACAGAAAGAGAAGTTTTAAAAAACGTCTCCATCACAATCAAATCCAGTGAATGGACAGCAATCGTCGGTCATAACGGCTCCGGCAAGTCCACACTCGCCAAACTGATGAATGGACTTTACTTTCCTGAACAGGGTTCTGTGACCATTGCCGGGATCGGACTGAATAAAGATACCGTATGGGACACACGCCGTCATATCGGCATGGTCTTTCAAAATCCGGATAACCAGTTTGTCGGTACAACCGTTCAGGATGATGTTGCGTTCGGTCTTGAAAACCATGGGATTCCTCAGGAAATCATGGTGGAACGCGTGCAGACTGCGCTGAAACAGGTAAAGATGGATGATTTCCTGCAGCAGGAGCCACATCACCTGTCAGGTGGTCAAAAACAGCGTGTTGCGATGGCAAGCGTACTTGCACTCAGACCGGATATTATTATTTTGGATGAAGCGACTTCAATGCTTGATCCTACAGGACGGGCAGAGGTGATCGAGCTTGTGAGAGAGCTTAAGAAGGAAGAAGAGATGACCGTGCTATCCATTACGCATGACCTTGAAGAAGCGGCGAAGGCAGACCGCATCATTGTGATGAATCAGGGGGAAGTGTACAGAGAAGGAACGCCAGAGGAGATTTTCGCACTTGGTCAGGAACTTGTAGACCTCGGTCTCGACCTGCCGTTTCCCTTGAAAATGGCGCACGTATTAAACGAAAAAGGTATACCGCTTGAGCGCAAGCCTTTGACGGAAGAAGAGTTGGTGAATGAGTTATGGACATCATACTTGAACAAGTAGAGTACCGCTATGCGGCGAATTCTCCATTTGAGAAAAAAGCGGTGGAGGATGTCAGTTTTAAAATCCCGGAAGGTCAGTGTACAGCAATCATCGGTCATACGGGGTCCGGTAAATCGACACTTTTACTTCATCTGAATGCTTTATTGAAGCCGACTTCAGGCACAGTTCAAATCGGTGATCGGGTTGTAAAAGCGGGACGCAAAGAGAAGGATTTAAAGCCGATCCGTGAAAAGGTTGGCATTGTCTTTCAGTTTCCTGAACAGCAGCTATTTGAAGAAACCGTCATGAAGGATATTTGCTATGGTCCGATGAACTTTGGCGTTTCAGAAAAAGAGGCACAGAAACGCGCCGCTTTTTGGCTAAAAGAAGTAGGCATGTCTGAGGATGTGCTGGAGAAATCGCCATTTGATCTTTCAGGTGGTCAGATGAGAAGGGTTGCGATTGCAGGCGTACTTGCGATGGAACCAGAAGTGCTCATTTTAGACGAACCGACAGCAGGTCTTGATCCGCGCGGACGCCGTGAAATGATGGAGATGTTCTATCGTCTTCATAAAGAGCGCGGCATTACACTCGTACTCGTTACACACAGTATGGAAGACGCTGCACGCTACGCTGATAAAGTCGTTGTGATGCATAAAGGAAAAAAAGTGCATGAAGCGCCGCCGCGTGAATTGTTCAGTGACTCAGCGCGTCTGGCAGAATGGGGGCTTGGCGTTCCGGAAGTTGTGAAATTTCAGCGGATGCTTGAAGCAAAAGCCGGCAAAGCATTTCCGAAGGTGTGCCTGACAATGGACGAGCTCGCTGACATGCTGAAGCAGGGAGGCGAACCGTTATGATGGAAAAAATG
This sequence comes from Jeotgalibacillus sp. JSM ZJ347, assembly GCF_044383825.1. Classification (NCBI taxonomy): domain Bacteria; kingdom Bacillati; phylum Bacillota; class Bacilli; order Caryophanales; family Caryophanaceae; genus Jeotgalibacillus; species Jeotgalibacillus sp. JSM ZJ347. Next base: position 52,147 of record NZ_JBISEN010000007.1, read on the forward strand.
ATTTTCGGACGTTATATCCCAGCAGATTCGATTGCACATAGGATGGATCCGCGTGCAAAACTGATTTTTGTATTTGCCTTTATCGCCATTATTTTTATTGCAAACGATGTTTGGGGCTATCTGATTGCAGCCGCCTTCACCTACGCAAGTATTAAGCTCTCAGGACTGTCTCTCAGATTTCTGATGAGCGGCTTAAAACCCGTGATGATTCTGATTGCTTTTACGTTCCTCTTACAGCTGTTTTTCGCACGTGAAGGCAATGTCATTTTGGATCTTGGCATGATCAAAATTTATGAAGAGGGAATCCGTCAGGCATTCTTTATTTCAATGAGATTTACATTGCTTGTTTTTATGACCTCATTGTTAACACTGACGACAACACCAATCTCAATTACGGATGGACTGGAGAGTCTATTAAATCCATTGAAAAAGGTCAAATTTCCGGCCCATGAGCTTGCGCTGATGATGTCAATTGCGCTCCGCTTCATTCCAACTCTGATGGATGAGACGGATAAAATCATGAAAGCACAGATGGCGCGCGGATCAGATATGTCGAGCGGCCCGCTGAAAGATCGTATTAAAGCCATTGTGCCGCTGATGATTCCGCTGTTTGTGAATGCATTCAAGCGTGCAGAGGATCTTGCAACGGCAATGGAGGTGCGCGGCTACCGCGGCGGTGAAGGCAGAACGAAGTACAGGCTTTTATTCTGGAAAGCACGTGATACATTTGCGCTGCTGTCGCTGGTTCTGCTCGCGGCAGCCCTTGCAGCATTCCGTTTTTGGATTTAAGGAGTGAAATGAATGCGAATTAAATGTACCGTTTCATATGACGGTTCACAGTTTTACGGATATCAGGTACAGCCGGGTCAGCGGACTGTGCAGGGTGAGATCGAACAGGCGCTTGCTGAGGTTCATAAAGGGAAGTTTATCAGGATCACAGCGAGCGGCCGTACAGATGCAGGCGTTCATGCGATGGGACAGGTCTTTCATTTCGATACAGACCTGCAGGTGCCGGCTGCGAAATGGCCAGTCATCCTGAATCAGAAAATCGGTGATGATGTGGCCGTATTAAGCGCTGAGGAAGCGCCTGAGACGTTTCATGCGCGCTTTGGTGTAAAAACGAAGGAATACCGTTATATCGTCAATACAAGCCCTGTAGCACTGCCATTCAGACGTCACTATGCTGTTCATTACCCGTATACGATTGATTTAGAAGCCATGCGTGAAGCGGCTGCCTATTTAGAAGGGGAGCACGACTTTACAAGTTTCTCATCTGCTAAAACAGAAGTCGTCGACCGCGTACGGATCATCGATTTTATCAAAATCGAAGAATTCGAGGGCGAGATCATTTTCCGTGTGAAAGGAAACGGCTTTCTATACAACATGGTACGGATCATCGCAGGCACGCTGCTTGAAGTGGGAAATGGCAAGTATCAACCTGTAGAAGTTGTGAAGATGCTTGAAGCAAAAGACCGCAGCGCTGCCGGTAAAACGGCCCCTGCACATGGATTATATTTGTGGGAAGTGAACTACAAAGACTGAATAGCACGAAGATAGAAGAAGTCACTTTCGGATCACATACACCAAATTTGCGGTCAGATTCCAGGATTTTCGGGTCGGATTCATCGTATTTCAGATCATATAATCTGAAAACTTAAAATGTCGGATCATATTTAGGAAATTTAGGGTCAGATCTTAACGAACTCAGGTCACATTCCAATGTATTTCGATCACATAAACGGTACCTGTATTCGCCGCTGACACCTTTCGCAATTCAATGAATACATCCGGAAATCATCAGCGGTTTATGAAAAAAATAAAAAAAATCACTAAAACAACTAATCCGGGTGTGACATCCCCTTGACAACGAGTGTCAAACATTATAAGATAGCCTATGGTATGTATTTCACCCTCAAGTAAGAACCCGGACCTTACAATGAGTGAAGTGTTATAAATACAACAAAACTAATGAAGTAATTCATAACGATATAATCTTATTTAGGAGGTAAACTCATGCGTACAACATTTATGGCTAAAGGCCACGAAGTAGAACGCAAGTGGCTAGTTGTAGACGCTGAAGGTCAAACTCTTGGACGTCTTGCAAGCGAAGTAGCTGCGATTCTACGCGGTAAAAACAAACCGACATTCACACCAAACGTTGACACTGGTGATCACGTGATCATCATTAATGCTGATAAAATTCATCTTACAGGTAAGAAGCTAACTGACAAGATCTACTACCGTCACAGCATGCACCCAGGTGGACTTAAGCAGCGTACAGCACTAGAAATGCGCACTAAGTACCCACGTCAAATGCTGGAGCTTGCAATTAAAGGTATGCTTCCAAAGAACTCTCTTGGACGCCAGATCTTCAAAAAGCTTCACGTATATGCAGGCGCTGAGCACCCGCACCAGGCTCAAAAACCAGAAGCGTACGAACTACGCGGTTAATTCAATTTAAGAGGAGGTAACTATCTTGGCACAAGTTCAATATATCGGCACAGGCCGTCGTAAGAGCTCTACTGCTCGTGTACGTCTAGTACCTGGTAACGGAACAATCGTTATTAACGGACGCGACGTTGAAAACTATATCCCATTCGCAACTCTACGCGAAGTAATCAAGCAGCCACTTAACATTACTGAAACACTTGGAAGCTATGACATCCACGTAAATGTTAATGGTGGTGGTTACACTGGACAAGCTGGAGCAATCCGTCACGGAATCTCTCGCGCACTTCTTACTGTAGATCCAGAATTCCGCGGCTCACTTAAGCGCGCAGGTCTTCTGACTCGTGATGCTCGTATGAAAGAGCGTAAGAAGCCAGGTCTTAAAGGCGCACGTCGTGCACCTCAGTTCTCAAAGCGTTAATTTTCTTTTTCGCTTACACAAACCCTCAGGCAGATGCCTGGGGGTTTTTCTGTGGATTTTCCGGCGTTTATTGATTCAGTTGAGTAACAGAGATAAAGCAAAGAGCTTGAGTCACATCCGGTAAATCCCGGATCACATTCACCTGCCATCCACCGCCCGAATTTCTTACTCCAAACTGCTCTTTTTCTGTGCTTTCTTCTGCTTTGACTCTATTTTATTTTTAGTAGTCAGCTCAAATATCTTCGTTACGAACCCTACAATAATGCCAATTCCCGCAAAAATATATACCATCGTAAATACCTTTCCGAAATCAGTCTGGGGTGAGAAATCTCCGTAGCCTACAGTAGAAAGTGTAGTCACACTAAAGTAGAGGGCATCTAACACCCGCAGGCCTTCCACCGTACTATAAAAAATCGTACCTGAGATTAAAGTAAAAACAGTAAGCGTTAATAACACTTGAAACTCAGGTTCTTTCAAACCCTTCAAAATTGCACGCAGCATTCTTTGCAATGTAATCAGAAAAGATATCATTGTGATCCACTCCATTCACAGCTTCTTTCGTTTATCATACACCAGTCAGTTCAAAGGGGGATCATCATTTTCTTCACATTCTATCTCGTACAATCGCTGCATATACTCCTTTAGAAAATAAGGAGGACAGGACATGCTGAGGAAATCAATCATACTCGCAGCGATTGTGCTGCTGGTTGGGATGGGTGCAGGTGCGCTACTCTATGCAGTGGAGGAATGGAGCCTGCCGCTGACGGGTGAAGTCATTGTGCTGGATCCGGGTCATGGCGGTCTGGATGGGGGTGCAAGTCATGAAACCATACTAGAAAAAAATCTGACGTTATCCATTGCAAAGAAACTGCAGACCTATCTGGAAGAGCAGGGTGCCATTGTGATTCTTTCAAGAGAGACAGATAAGGACCTGGCTGCTGAAGATACGAAAGGGTACCGTGACCGTAAGCGGGAGGATCTTAAGAAGAGACTTGACCTGATTAATAACAAAGATAATGACTTGTTTATCAGTATCCATCTGAATGCAATTCCTGAAGCGAGATGGAAAGGCCCGCAAACATTTTATACAACTTATAATGATCAGAATGAGCGGCTGGCGAGGTTCATTCAGCACGAATTGAACCGCCACATTCCGGACAGTAAAAGGAAATCCAAGCCGATTGACGGAATTTATGTGCTGAGTCATGCGGAGACCCCTGGTGTGCTGGTGGAAGCGGGCTTTTTATCAAATCCGGAGGAGCGGTACTGGCTTTTACAGGATGATTACCAGCAACAGATTGCAGCTGCCATTTACCTCGGAATTCTGAGACATTATTCCAAAGAAGATAAGCCTCCTGAGTGAACTTGAGCGTTTCACCTATGTTATACTTGCATAGATGAAAACGAATTCAAAAGGAGTGTCTTGTTTTGGTAACTGAACAGCAGGTCAGAGAATTGCTCGGTTCAATGAATGATCCGATTTTACATACAACGCTTGCGGAAACTGAAGGAATTGTGGAAGTAAGCATTAAGGAAGAAAAGAATCACGTCAGTGTGAAAATTGCCCTTGCAAAAACAGGGACTGCTGAACAGATGCAGCTTCAGATGGCAGTAGTCGAAGCGCTTAAAGGAGCGGGAGCTGAAACAGTCGGTATCCGCTTTACAGAGCTTGAGCCTGAAAAGCTTGAGAAGTTCCGTGGTCAGCAGGGAGATGCAGTGGAAGATAACCTGCTCGCACCAGGCAACAAAGTCCAGTTTATCGCAGTAGCCAGCGGTAAAGGTGGCGTAGGGAAATCAACGGTATCTGTTAACCTCGCAGTCGCACTTGCGCGCCAGGGTAAAAAGGTCGGTCTGATTGATGCAGATATCTACGGCTTCAGCGTGCCTGATATGATGGGTATCAATAAGCGTCCGGTCGTACGCGGCGAACGTATTATTCCGGTTGACCGTAAAGGTGTGAAAGTCATTTCGATGGCGTTTTTCGTTGAAGATAACGCGCCAGTCATCTGGAGAGGACCGATGCTTGGGAAGATGCTGAACAGCTTCTTTACTGAAGTAGAGTGGGGCGAGCTGGATTACCTGCTGCTTGACCTGCCACCCGGTACGGGCGATGTAGCGCTTGATGTACACGCGATGCTGCCATCAAGTAAGGAAATCATCGTCACAACGCCTCACCCGACAGCTGCATTCGTAGCTGCACGTGCAGGGGCGATGGCGCTTCAGACAGAGCACTCGATTCTTGGCGTAGTGGAAAACATGTCTTACTATGAGAGCAAGAAAACAGGAGAGCGTGAATATGTATTTGGCACAGGAGGCGGAGAGAAGCTTGCAGAAGAACTGCGCACAGAGCTTCTTGGTAAATTACCGCTTCAGCAGCCTGACTGGGATGAAGATGACTTTGCACCTTCTGTCTACGCAGAAGATCATAAGCTCGGTAAGATTTATGATCAGATTGCTGAAGAAGTGATTGATAAAACAACCGAATAATAGAAATCATACGACCTCATTTGATGGGGTCGTATTTTTTTGCATGGGCTCTGTAAAAGGTGGCTGTTGATTTCCGCTCCAGGGGGGACGCTTTCCGCAGGATCGGCGGTGAGCCTCCTCGCGCTTCGCACTGCGGGGTCTCACCTGTCCGATTTCTCCTGCTGGAGTCGCCCCCCTTACGCTACAATCAACAGCTGTGCAAAAAAAACTGTGACCTTAAACACAGCTTATGTATCAAAAAAACTATCATCTCCATAATATTCACCTTCAAACCTCTCTAAATCAAGGTTTTTCCCAGTGCGTTCCATGGAAAAAGGTGCTATGGTCACACGTTTTGTAAAGAATGTAATAGTGAACCTGGTTAACCTGTGGAAATCAATTCCAAGTAACTATGTCAGAAATAAAATGTGTGGTTCATTAGACCCTGATCTCTTTCAGACAACACGGACTATCTTCTTTTTCTGTAATATTCATTTCCCTCCACGATTTGACAGTTTTAAAAAAATCCATTAAAAACAATGGTAGCTATTTCAGCTCACTTTCTGGAAATGGCATAAGTAAAACAGATGTCACATTAACAAATGCTAATGTGATGCGAACATACTATTTTTATAAAATTTGAAGTCAGGAGGGAGCTGTGTGAAGAGATATATTGCACTACCTGTATTCTGCCTCAGTCTGGCACTTGCCGGCTGTCAGGAAAATGAAGAAGAAGCAGCTAAGCAGGAAGCAGTAGTTGAGGTTGAAAACCAGGAGACAGCTGAAGCGTCTGCTCCTGTAGAAGAAGATGAAGCGACTGAGGAAGCAGATACGGGTGATGTGGTTTCTGCCATTGAGCAGTTAAATGTACCTGAGCCGCCTTCAGCTGCTGAAGAATTTATCAGTCAGGAGCCAGGTATGCTCAATGGTGAGAGGCTGGAAATTTCAGATGAGCGGAAGGAGCAGTTTTTAGAAGCGTTTGAAGACGTGCCGGCCCTTCCGGAGAATGCAACTGAAGAAGAAATGGACGCTTATTTTAACTATATATATGCGCTTACTGCTTTTAGTCTGCCGGACCCAAAGCAGATCACTGATCAGATGAAATTTGCATTGTCAGGAACACCTGAAGCGGAGGAACGGTTTCAGTTTAAAGAAAACTACAATGTAGAAATTATTCTCGATGCGAGTGGATCAATGGGTGCATATGCCGGAGACCGCACCAGAATGGAGCAGGCAAAAGAAGAAATCAACAGCTTCCTTTCTACTGTGCCTGAAGAAGCCAATGTGTCTTTGCGTGTGTACGGTCATGAAGGCACCGGAGATGAGGCGGATAAAGCAAAGTCATGTGCTGCCATTGAAGAGGTCTATGAAAGAGGGGCTTATGAAGCAGGTGCATTTGAAGAGGCGCTTGATCAGTTTGAACCTGCAGGCTGGACACCGGTTGCAGGTGCACTTGAATCGGCAGCTGAGAGTTTCAAAGAGCTTGACGGGGAAGAAAATACAAACCTGATTTACCTTGTGAGTGACGGCATTGAGACGTGTGATGGTGATCCGGTTGAAGCGGCAAAATCTTTTGCTGACAGTAATATGTCACCAATTATCAATGTGATTGGATTTAATGCTGATTCAGAAACACAGGCTCAGCTGAAAGAGGTTGCAGAATCAGCAGATGGCATGTTTACAAATGTCAGCAACGCGGATCAGCTGGCAGAGGAATTCAAGCGCTCAGAGGACGTCCTCCGTAAATGGAAGAGATGGAAGCTGGATGCATCGATTGATCTGTTAGGACAATCCAATGATCTGTCTTTTGCCATTATTGACTGGTCAAATAAATGGTCAGCCAACGTGCGGGACCAAAAGCTCTCCCTCTACAATGCAAACCGCATTTTACGTGATGAAGGGAAACTGACACTTGATCAGCAGAGAGTACTTGAAGATAAAGCAGATGAGGTAGATGACAGAGGCGATGAGGTAAGAGAACAGGTCAGAACTGAACTTGAGACAATGCTTGATGAAGGCGTTGCAGAAATGGAAAAGCAGATTGAAGAGATGTCTCCGGAAGATGCTGAATAGAGAACAAACTATTCTATGATGAGGAGCGATGAAGATGAAAAAGTACAAGAGATGGAAAAGGTTTTACATGATATTAATGATTATGTTTGCAATTTTAATTCCTGTTGAATTGATGCTTTGGTTAGCTGGATCAGAAAGCTTTCCATTTGCGTCAATTGGTATTGCAGCGACACTCTATGCTTATCGGAGACACCACCTGCAGCAGATGGAGAGTCACATGACCTGAGATTAACGGCTAAGAGCACCCTTTCCTAGAAGGGGTGCTTTTTATTGGCTTCAAAAAGGGGCCTATGTATTTACTGCAGGTTAGAGGAATAAATGAAATAAAAATAGCAAAGAAAGCTAAAGTATTTCTACAAGAGAACGGTGAGAAGGAATTTATGGAAAATAACCATGAATTCATGACATCATCTGCAAAAAAATAAATGCTTCACCCAGACATCGACTTTCAACATGCCAAAACCATTTCAAACCTATAAATATCAACTTCAAACCTCTCAAAATCAAGGTTTTTTCCAGTACATTCCATGGAAAAAGGTGCTATGGTCGCACGTTTTGTAAAGAATGAAACAATCAAATTGAGAATTTTGTCGAATCATTTCCAAGTTACTATGTGTGAAATTAATTAAGCAGTACATTAGACCCCAGCACTCGTCAGACAACCCGGACTATCTTCTTTTCCTGTAATATTCAATTCCCCCCACGATTTGACAGTATGCGAAAAATCCATTAAAAACAGTGATAGCTATTTCAGCTCATTTCGCAAAAATGTGATGAACGACACGAATGTCATATTAGAAAACGTTTATATGATTCCATTCGACTATATTTTACCGGTCAATGAAAGAGAGGCGGAAAGTCATGATCGAATCTAAAAGAAGGGCGCTTATATTTTTTATCATTGCTGCGTTGTTTGCAGCAGCAGCGGGATACTTTACGCTGCAAAAGGTCAAAGAGTTAAACAATGACCTTGGGACGATGGTGACCGTCTATGTGGCGGGATCAGATATTGATGCGCGTGATGTGATTACGCCGGAAGCAGTGGCAGCTGAGAGCATCCCACAGAAGTTTGTCACAGCAGAGCATATCCGTGACCCTGAGGAACTGATGAATAAGGTATCAGTTGTTCCTTTATCTGAAGGGGATGTGATATCTAAAAATATGCTGAAAGAAGCATCTGCTGTTACTGAAGAGAATAACCGGCTGGTGACCATGATGTCCTCAGAGCGGGTGTCATTTGATGAACCGCTTGAGCCGCTGGATCGTGTGGATATTATTGTATCTAACAGAACAGATGAAGGTAACAAAACAGATATATTTATGAAAGATGTGAAAGTAGCACGCGTTGCGAATAACGAAGGTCAGTTCTCAGGCGTTCAGGTTGAAATTTCACTTGAGGACACACCGGAGCTGATTCATATGCAGAATTATGCGGACAGTGTACGTGTGATTAAAGCAAATGTCGGAGTTTCTGGTCAGGAAGTAGCGGCTGCTGAAGAAGAGCCGGAAGAAGAGGCTGAGCCAGCAGAGGAAAAAGCGGAAGAACAACCGGCAGAACCTGAAAAAACAGAACAAAAGCCCGCTGATAAAAAGAAAGAAGCTTCAGGCGGGTAATTCTGAACGATTAAAAGCAAGTGTCTAAAAAAGGAGGCTGTGCCATGGAAGAATTAGATGTGTTAGTCATTGGAAGAGAAAGTACCCTGGTGTCTACGATTCGTACAAGGCTGCCGGAAACATTAAAAACAGAAGTGCTCGATCCGTCTCATCTCAGATCGGAGCTTAAAAATAAACAGCCCAAAGTCATTTTACTGCTCCATGATGAAGGCGATATTGAACGGGTTGCGCTGATCCAGTCCGAGCAGCTGCACGCACCGGTCATCTTCATTCATGAATCTCATGACTTCCAGCTTTTCAGAGATCTCGTCAGAAGAGGCGTAACCGATTATCTTGTCATGCCTGAGGATCTTGAAGGACTGGGTGACCGGGTTGAAACGATTGTCTCAAGAGCTTCAGCTGAACAGCCGAAAGAGCAGCTTTTTAAAAGAGGGAATGGAAAGGTCTTTACCTTTTACAGTGGAAAAGGCGGGAGCGGAAAGACGTTCTTAAGTACTGCTTTCGCTCAGACACTGAAGTTAGAATCGACTGCCCAGGTCATTTATATTGACCTGAACCTTCAATACGGCGGCGGGGAAACATTCCTGGGTATTGAGCCGAACCGGACCATTATGGATTTAGAGCCGGTTGTCGAGGAGCTGAGTGAACATCATTTAAAAAACGTTTCTGAAAAAGAACCGTTTTCCAAGCTGGATCTGTTAATCAGTCCAAGGGATGCAGAGCTTGCTGAACGGCTTACAGAGGATTTTGTCACAAAAGTACTCAGAGCCTGCCGAAGAACGTATGACTTTATCATTGTGGATCTCCCGTCCTCGATTGATGAAAGAACATACGGTGCCTTAATTGAAGCGGATAAGGTATTCTACACAATCGCACTCGATACACCGTCTATACGTGTTTTAAAGCATGTAGAAAGCCTATTTCAAAAGCTTGGGATTCCAACAGAAGATCGCCTTGAACTTGTGTTAAATGAAGTCGGCAAGGAAAATGAGCTGTCCGAAAAAGATCTTGAGCGCTTCGTCACCTATCCTCATGCAGCTGAGATCAGACGGGATATGAAGGGTGTACAGGCCGGCATTAATAAAGGACAGCCGATCAGAAAAGAACCAAAGGAGAAGAAATTAATACCGGCAGCAAAAGATATACGTAAATGGGTCAGATCGATGCTGAAGTAAGGAGGAGAATGCAATGTCACTGTTTCAACGTACCAAACGCTCTCAGGCTGAACCGCAAAAAGAAAGCGTACAGTCAGTAATGACGCCTTACCTGGAAGAATTGCTCGAGCATTATAAGACGCGTCTGCTGGCTGAGACGAACCTTGAGCAGCTGACAGCAGCCGATGAGCACGAACGGCGGGCGTCGATTGACCGTCTCGTGAATCAATTCATGCTTGAGGAAAAAGTAGTCATTCCACGCGGCGACCGTGAAGTGCTGATGTCACGCCTCATCGATGAGAGTGTGGGGTTTGGACCACTGGAGCAGCTATTGAAGGACCCAACCATCACCGAGATTCTCGTCAACGGTCCAAAGGAAGTTTTCATTGAGCGCAACGGACAGCTGCAGGAATCCAACGTTACCTTTAAGGATGATGACCATGTCCGCCATATCGTTGACCGCGTGATTGCACCGCTTGGACGGCGGATTGATGAAAGCTCGCCCATGGTTGATGCCCGTCTTCCTGATGGCAGCCGTGTAAATGCGGTCATTCCGCCAGTCAGTCTGAACGGCACGCTGATCTCAATCCGGAAGTTCAGACAGGAACCGATTGAAATGGACGATCTGCTTGAATTCGGCTCACTTGATGAACCGATGACTGCATTCATCCAGGCAGTTGTAGAAGCCAAAATGAATGTACTCATCTCAGGCGGAACCGGCAGCGGGAAGACGACGCTCCTCAACGCAGCTGCGAAGGCAGTTCCGCCGGGTGAGCGGGTCATCACGATTGAAGACTCCGCTGAATTACGGCTGAACCGTGCAAGCGTTGTTGGGCTTGAAGCCCGCCCGCCAAATGTGGAGGGATCAGGTGAAGTCTCGATCAGACAGCTTGTTAAAAACGCACTGCGTATGAGACCGGACCGGATCATTGTCGGTGAGGTGCGGGGTCCTGAAGCCTTTGATATGCTGCAGGCGATGAACACCGGTCATGAAGGCTCACTGACGACTGTTCACGCCAATACACCAAGTGACGCCATCAACCGTGTAGAAGGGATGGTCGTCATGGCAGGAATGGACCTGCCGACACATATTATCCGCGAATACATTGTCGGTGCACTCGATATGATTGTGCAGGCAGAGCGGCTTGGTGACGGGAAACGTAAGATCGTCAATATATCTGAAGTATACGTAAATGATCAAAACCAGGTAAAGCTGCAGGATATCTTTATTTTCAAACGCACAGGAACAGGTAAAGACGGAGAAGTACTTGGTCATTTCGAACCGACCGGCATTGTGCCTAAATGTGTAGAGCGGCTCAAACTGTTTGGAATTGAATTCGATGAACACCTCTTCCAAAAAGGAGGCGAGCCGATATGGACATGATCATTGCAGTTCTATTCGGCTCAGCAGCACTCGCACTCTTATTCATGATTTACTTCCTGCTTGATTACAGGCGGCACAAGCAGGACTGGAAAAAGAAAATGCGCACCTGGTACCCGGAGGAGAAGAGGAAAAGTGCGATCAGTGTCCTGGGAGACAAATATGATGCGTCACCATCTTCTGAAAAGCTCCACAAAAAGCTGCAGATGGCAAACGTCGGACTGCTGCCATCTGAGTATATGGGGGCTCATATTGTAGGTTTCCTATTGCTCTATGTGGTCTTTAACATGATCTTCAGTATGTCAGCCTTTATTAGCCTGGTGCTGACAGTCGGACTGCTTGCAGCATCACACTTTCTGCTTTTCTATCTACGGAAAAACCGCTATGAGGAGCGCTTTAACGAACAGCTGAGTGAAGTCTGCCGGCTGCTTGCCAATGCTTCTAAAAGCGGGATGACGGTCACACAGGGGATTGACCTTGTAGCAAACGAAGTCAGCTCACCAGCTAAGGAAGAGTTTAAAAGAATGTCATACGAACTGAAGCTCGGTGTGCCGCTTGAACAGGTACTGAAAAAAGTGCAGGAGCGAAATACTTCAAGAGACTTTCAGCTCTTTGCGGCCACACTCCTGATCCAAAAAAAGACAGGAGGCAACCTTGCTTCAACACTTGAGACAATGGCGACCACACTCGAAGACAGAAAAATTCTGCATCAGACAATCCGGACAATGACTTCAGAGCAGCGTTACATCTCAATCATTGTACCGGCGATGCCAATCTTTATCCTGCTGATCATGAACAATGTAATGGACGGGTTTACTGACCCGCTGACCACCACACCAGGGCTTATTATTCTCGCATTGTTCAGCGCAGGAATCATACTTTCGTTCTTCCTGATCCGGAAGATTACGGATATCAAAGTGTAGGTGATCAAGATGGATGCCTTAATCATTTTATGTATTGTGCTTTTCTGGTTCCTTGTCCTGCTCGGGCTCAGGAACTGGTCAGTTTATATCAAAGAAAAAAGAGAACTACTGCTTCATATCTCCGACGTCACAATGGTCGATGCTTTTGAAAAAAAGGAGAAGAAGCGTAAGCAACGGGCGGGACTTATCGATAAGACAACTAAATTCGCAGATGAATTTGCAGACATTGGCCAGCGCATTAACTTTTTCAGTGTGAATCAGGATGTAGCGGACTGGTTGAAGAAGTCAGGTAATCGCTATGAGTTAACAGTTGCCCGCTTCCAGGGACTGAAAATGATGCTCATGACAGTCGGCTTTTTCCTCGGAATGTTTTTCTTCTTCCTTGGGCTGCCGCTATCACAATTTGGAATCGTGCTGACACCGCTGCTCGGATATTTCCTGCCGATCATTGTGATCCGCCAGCAGGTCAAACAGCGCCAGCAGGGCCTGCGGATGGACCTTCCGGATTTTCTGGATACGGTCAGTACAAGTCTTCAGGCAGGCGTCAGTCTGGATCAGGCTTTAAGGGAGGTGATCCGCTTTTTTGATGGTCCGCTCAGAGAAGAATTCACCCGTTTTATTCAGGAGATCGACTTAGGCGTACAGCGAGAGCAAGCGTACCGCAATCTTCTTGAACGTAACAGCAACCAGGAATTCCAGCAGCTGATAAAATCACTCCTTCAGGGAATGAAGCTCGGTGTGCCAGTCGCCTCAACCTTCAAGCTGCAGGCAGAGGATATGAGGCAGTTAAGAGAAGAACAGGTCAAAGAACTTGCAGCAAAGGCCTCACCGAAAGTGACGCTGGTGACGACTTTTATTGTGGCGCCGGTTTCCATTCTGATGATTGCCGGGCTTATGATCTTGAACTTACTTTATGGCGAAAACAGCATGATGAATCTATTTTAAAAAACAGGAGGAATTAGACATGAAAAAACTAAACGAATTAACGCTTCAAATGATCTCAAAGCTTATGGTACCGGTTCAAAATGAAAGAGGATCTCAGACGCTTGAATGGCTTGGAATTGCGGCGGTTGTTGTGTTGGTTGTTGGGCTGGTGTCTACGGCGTTTGGTGATGGAGAAAGCATCGGAAATTCAGTCCGTGATGCATTTGAAGGCTGGATTAGTGACATCGCAGGATAAAAATTCATTAAAAGTAGCAGATGGGAGGGACACCTATGAACAAATTGAATCTACTTTTACCGGTTTCCCTCGCTTTCCTGTTAGTTGCCTGTCAGGAAAGTGAACAGGAGACTGAACAGCAGGAAGCTGAACAACAGGAAACCGGAAAAGCTTCATTATCTGAAGAAAAGACACAATCAGGACATACGGAGGAAAAAGAAGAGAATGATCTAATCTCTGTGGTAGAGGCGAAAAATCTACCTGATCCTCCAAGTACAGAAAGGGAATTGTTTGATCAGTCATCAGGAATCTCAACAGATACGATCATTGACTCAACAGCTCCAGAATTGGCAGAACAGGTGCTTGAGGAGATGAGAAGTCTGCCTGCATTATCTGAGGATGCAACAGAAGAGGAATTGGATGCTTATTATAAGTATTTTTATTCTTTAGTCGCTTTCGATTTTCCTGATCCTCAGACTGTCGTTGATCAGATGCAGTTCCAGCTGTCAGGAACCCCTGAAGCGGACCCGCAGTATCAGTTCAAAGAAAATTACAATATCGAAATTATTTTAGATGCCAGCGGTTCAATGGGTGCAATGGTGGGTAGCGATACCCGAATGGAGCAGGCGAAAAAAGAAATTAATGAATTTTTATCAAAAACACCTGAAGAAGCGAATGTTTCTCTAAGAGTATACGGTCATGAGGGCACTGGAGATGACGCAGATAAAGCGATGTCCTGTGGCGCTATCGAAGAAGTGTATGAGCGTGGTCCATACGATGAAGCTGCATTTCAGGAAGCGCTGGATAAATTCGAACCTGCAGGCTGGACACCAGTAGCAGGAGCACTCGAATCATCGGCTGAAAGCTTTGCCGATCTGGATGGAGAACAAAATACAAATCTGATCTACCTGGTCAGTGATGGAATTGAAACATGTGATGGTGACCCTGTCAAAGCAGCTGAATCTTTTGCTGGGAGTAATGTTTCTCCAATTATTAATGTGATTGGCTTTAATGCTGATTCAGAAACACAGGCTCAGCTGAAAGAAGTGGCTGATACAGCAGATGGCATGTTCACAAATGTAAGCAATGCAGAAGAATTGGCTGCAGAGTTCGATCAGACGGAAGAAATTCTAAAGCGGTGGAGAGAATGGAAGCGTGATGCCAAGGGTGATGTTTTATCAGAAGGTATTGATGCCAGAGGTGCCATCGTCAAATTTTCACTTGCATACCATGACAATCGTACACGGCAGGTAGCTTCAGGCAGACGGATGCTTTATATGATGGAGAAAGAGGGTCTTATTACAAGAGATCAGCAGAAATACTTTCAATCAAAATCCGATGAAGTTAAGGATTTAATCAACGATACGCGAGAGAAATACGATGAGAAATTTGAGGAAATGCGTGACGCTGGCCTTGCTGAAATGGAACAAAAAATTGAAGAACTAGCACCAGACGAAGCGGAATAAACGGGTAGCCCCCGTTTTCCCACTTGGTTTTACAAAGAGCAAGTGGGAAAGCGGAATTGAAAGAGGGGAGGAAAGCAGATGGAGAAGTGGTTAAAGGAAAGACTGGATGAGCGAGGATCAATGACAATAGAATTTATCGGAATGGTCCCGCTAGTGTTTTTAACAATTATGATTGCCTGGCAGCTCATTGCAGGGGCTCACGCAGTCATTTTGGCTGAATCAGCTGCAAATGAAGCGGCTAAGGTCTATTCAGTAACAGCCGAAACCTCGGAAGCATCAGCTGCTGCAGAAGAAATCGTCAATGCAGCCGGAGATCACGTGCAGTTCACTGGCGCACCGATTACAGGCACAGACCAGTTCCAGGCAGCTGTATCAGTAGATATCGCATTTGTCTTTCTCCCTGATAAATTCTTTCCAAATGGGAAGCCATCCTTTTCCTATACGGCAGATACCTCAGGGAAGGTGATCAAGTAATGAAATACCTGAAGGAAAAGAGAGGAAACATCACAATTTTCATCTTAGGCCTGATGGTCATCTTGATTGCTTTGATCATGCTTGTACTGAACTTTTCCAATGCGCTAATCGCTAAAGAACAGGCAAACAGCGCAGCACAGCAGGCTAGTCTGGCAGCGACTGCTGTACTATATGAGCGGCTGGACGAAGTCATTGAAGAATATGAATCTGAAGTGGTCGGCATAGTAGATTCATATCCGAAAAGCATAGAAGAAAAGGTTGAAGAGCGGACTTCAGCGCTTTCATCAGGTGAAATGAGTGGTTACTCGTTAAATGAGATTCAGAATAAAGCGCTCGATCAGGTAATGGCAGAAGAGTTGTCAAAAGGACTTGGCGATGATTTGCTGCGTGAAAAAATCGAAGAAGAAATGGAATTCAGATGGTCGCTTGATATGAGAGAAGCAGCCAAAAATGCAATCTTAGCTAACGGCGGCACGCTTGATGAAGCGGAAATTACTTTTTTCAACGATGGACAGGTCGTGGTAAGTGCAGCACATGATGTTGAAGTAACGCAGTATAACGACTGGTTCTCAGGCATCAATGGAAATATTAAAAGACAATCCGCAGGACCGGAGCTTGCATTTGTAAAGGAGCTCGAAGGCTTTGATAACAGAAACTATTCATTACAGTGAGGAGAGATTTTGATGAAAAAATATAAGACTTGGAAACGATTATACACAGCATTACTGGTTTTATTCGCGATTTTGATTCCAGTGGAACTAATCCTTTGGGCCACTGGTTCAGAAAGCTTTCCGTTTACTTCGATTGCGATTGGTGCGTTGATTTTTACTTATCGCAAACGTCATCTTCAGCAATTAGAGGAGCAGGCATCCTGAAAGGAGAGAGTCTAGATGGATCAGCCAATCAGATCGGCATTTTCGTTTTTCAGTAAGAAGTATGAGCGGGTTTTGCTTATTATTTTATTTGTTCAGATACCTTTATTAGCAGCTTATTTTTACATCTCAAATTATATGTATGCAGCTTTTCCTGTTCCTTATGGTGATTTTGGAACAGCGGACGTGGTAAATGGTTACTTTATGCTTCTGCTTTTCTTTTTTGGGCAGATTCCATTTATTTATTTCTGGAAGTTTGAAGAGCAGGGGATAGAAATGCCTTTAAGACAGGCATTCTTACAATCTGTTATCCGGTCTTTTCACTTCTTCCTCTTTTTTGTTGTAATGAGCTTGGCAGTAGTGATCGGTTTTGGCTTATTCTTTCTACCGGGACTGATTGTGATGGCAATGGTCATCAGTGCTCCGCTGATTGCAATTGAAGAAGAACAATCTGTCTGGAGATCTTTAAGAGAGAGCCTCCAGATTTTTAAAAAACATCATTGGAAAATTGTTTCTCTGATCCTTGTATTTGGTGTAATCGAATTGATTATATCATTATTGATTCAAAATCTTGTGATCACAGTTACAACATCTTACCTGGCAATCGTATTGGTTCACGTGTTTGTTAATACAATCTTCTTTCCTCTGTTTTATCTGACATACGCGTTTTTCATCGCAAAATGGAGAAAAGAAATGGATCTTTACTCAATTGAAAAAACGCTGATTTCAGAATAAAAAAAGGGGTGGAAAGAATGAAAAGTATGATGAAAAAACTGCCTCCTGTCATTATTATTTTATTTTTAATCGCACAATCTTTTCTCTTCTCATACACTTACGCTGTAACACCTTGGAGCGGCAATACATGGGAAGGAAATACGTGGCAGGGGAACACGTGGGATGGTCATACATGGGATGGTCATACATGGGATGGTCATACATGGGAAGGTAATACCTTTGAGGGAGAAACATTTCAGGGTGACGCATTCTCAGGGAACGGCACTCAGGGAACCCCTAATAGTATTGAGGGGATACAATTTCAAGGCGCGCCATGGTCCATTCAGCCATGGGTGGGGATCATTCTGGCGCCGCCGGGTTCATTTAATGGAAATCCAGTTATCGTTCCGGGTATGACACCGGGTGGTCCAATGGATGGAATAGCAGGTATATCACCAGGTGGACCGATCAACGGAGCGCCATCTATTACACCAGGAGCCCCGATCGAAGGTGGACCCGGTCAATCACCAATCGGACCATTTAATCCAAATACAGGTCAATATGGGCCTCTTAATCCTTTAGCACCCGGTGTGCCAAATGGAAGCATGGCAGGTGGGTACGGACAGTCACCAGGAGCACCTTACATAAACCAGAATGGTTATGGTGCAGGCTATCAGGGGCCGATTCTGGAAGAGATGGGACTTGCGGGATATCCAATTACCAGCACGGCTGACAGTGAAGAATCATCATTTGACCCTTATGCAGGTATTAAATTTGCAGTACATGATATGGGAAGAGCACAGATTAATTTAATCGATAATGCCAATAAACTTGGCGATAGTTTTACATTCTCCGATACGTTAGACCTTAGAAAAACGGCATTAGTAGGTGGTCTGAAGTTAGGTATACAAAATAAACAGGTTACCGACTTAATCGATACAGCGGATACAGGTTATTCAATGTATACTGATGGAAAGAAAGCCTATAATGCAATAAGTGCAGGTAGAACAGCCGCAGGTACAATACAAGGTGGCACCCAGACTATTTTACAAGGCGCTGGTGCTGCAAGTTCTACTACTCTTAGTGTCAGCCGCCTTGGTGGTGTTGCTGCAGGTGTAGGAGTAGTATTTGGTACTTATGAAACTGTTACAAAAAGTATAGATTTCTTTAAGATGGATTCAAGCACTCCAACCAATGAACGAGTTGCTCAAGGAGCGGATGCAGTAGCATCATTAGGTGAAACTTTATTAAATGGTGGTATGGTGGCTGCTGCTCTTCCAATACCGGGTGCTCAGGCTGCTGCGCCATTTCTTGTCCTAGGTGGAGCTGCGATTTGGGGAGTTGCAAAAACAACAAAGCTTGTTGCGGAAAATTGGGATAGTATTAAGAAATTTGGTAAATCAGTTGGTGATGGAGTTAAGAAAGCTTACAGTTCAGTTAAAGATTCTGTTGGAGATGGTTTAAGTACAGTTGCAGGCTGGTTTGGAAAGTAAAATGCGATTGATCCTCCGATAAGATGAAAAACTAAACTGATATATCAAATGACTGGAGGAAAATCATGCTATCTAATGAAATACAGATTGTTAAAAATAAATCAAAAAAGTATAAGAAATTTCTTGAAAAAATAGAAGTGAACCCTAATCCGGTTAATGTTAACGGGAAGCATTACTATGAGGTAGTTTACACTAGTGGAAAAGGCGAGGTTAAAGGAACAGCAGTTTTATCTCCTTATCAGGAAATAGAGTCTGAAGCGAGAGAAGCTCAGCCGCTTTTATCAAAATATAATGGGCTTATACTGAGTATTCATGCAGCGGGCAGCGAAAGAGCAAAGGCGCCTGATTTGTACTTTGAACAGCCGATTAAACTAATAGAAGAGCATAGTCTTTCACAGCTTGAAGCAGGTAAAGTGAAAATTCAGGAAATGAGTCAGTTGCTAGAGCAGCACAAAACCTATTTTAATAACATAATACAGACATTCAGAGAAGCAGTTGTTATTTCTCAGAAGGATATAGATCATGCTATTCGTAGTGCAGTGATGATAGATCTTATTCATGTGAAATTACTCGAGATTATGACTAAAGATTTATCTGTAATTGAAGATTGGGTCAATGAAATGAAAAATGTGGGGCTGTGGAGACAGCTTCCTTCAAATGTTCATCAATTTTATGAAGAAATGCTTAAAGGAAAAGAAAAGAATGTAGCTCTTCTCGCAACTAAACGCAGACCATCAGCTGAACGGTGGGAAGATCAGGTAGAAGAGATCTATCAGCAAAGCTCAAAAGATATAGAGCAGGAAATTCGTGGATATAGAAAAACATTGCGTTATCCTGCACCATTTTAAAAAATGAGAAGCACTCGAAGGTTTTATGCGAGTGCTTTTTCTCAAAAGTCCACTTAATTAGATAAAAAGTTGAGTTGGCAAAACTGAATTTATATAAAAGGCGATCGCTGCTGACTAAAGCCCTGACATTAGGAGGGATATTATTGTTTGCAATTGAGCAAAAAGCCAAAAAGTATAAAAAGCTATTTGAAAAAATCCATTACCAGCCAAACTCTATTGAAATAAATGGTGTGACTTATTTTGAAGTCCTGTATATGAAAAAAGATGAGATTGCTGGAATGGCGGTATTTCCAGCAGACGATTATGAAGATATTCAGGATGCCGTCCGTGCGCACGCTCTGCTGGCTGTATACAACAGTATGATTGGGGCGATATATGAAACAGCGCATGATCGGTCTCAAATCCCTAACAGCGTTTTTGAAGAGCCGATTGAACTGCTTCAAAGTAAAGAGGAGCTGACACCGGTTCTGCAAAAAGGGCTGGAGCGTATAAAAGAATTGTTTGATTGGCAAAAGCGTTTCGTCTCCATTTATAAAGAAAGCGGAGAATTTTATAGAGATCCAAGAAATGTTACACATGAAGCAATTGATTATATACATGATCAATCCAGTGAGCTGACGCTGAGTCAAATCTATATTATGAATATCGTGGCGGACGATGATCAGGTTCTTATGAAGTGGCAGGATGAGTTGAAGGGAATTGGCCTGTGGAAAAAGTTATCTCAGCATACCAGGGATTTTTATTCTTTTATTAACATCGAACAAGAGAGAGAAATAACAAAAGCCGCTCGTGATGATTTTCCGGTTTTGCCTGAGGGTGATTTGTCAGAGCAATTGGCATTTGTGAAAGAGGATTTGGCAAACCATCATCAAAGGTGGATTAGAGATTTTCGGGAGAAATTAAGATGGCCGCAAGTCTAACAGACCGTATTTTTTATAAAAGTAAGGTCAGGAGAGATCAACGATGATCGAACTGGAATGGGAAAAAGCTAAAAAAACTGCAAAAAAATATAAAAAACTGTTTGAAGATATGATTGTTCATCCTAATGCTGTAATTCTTAACGATGTTTATTATTTTGAGACAGCTTATTTAAAGAAACGCAGTGATAAAACAGAAGGGAAAGCAATCGTTGCTGGATCGGGGGGGTAATCATCGGGATGCGTTAGCAGCTTGTGAGATTATTACTCTTTATCATGATTTTATTAGTCGTATTTATTCAACTACTAACGACAGATCAAGGGTATCTCCGATGTTTTTCACAGAAGCACTAGATATATCGGACGGTGACAAGTTTCCCGTTTTAAAAAGTGGAGAGAACGAGATTAGAAAACTACAGAGTTTTCATGAAAAATTAAAATCTGAGTATAGTGATTTTCAAGAGTATACTAAAAACCCCAGAATCGTAACGAAAGAGTCGGTAAATTATTTAACAGAGAAAGCAAGTATCTTGGCAGTGTGTCAAATCAATATGATGAGAATGATGGCAGACTTTGATAGCAACTTAGCATTGTGGAATGAAGAAATGAAGGCACAGGGTTTGTGGGATCAGCTATCTCTAGAAACAAAACGGTTTTACAGCAGTGCCCAAATTAAAAATGAACAAAATTGGATCCGTCAGCAATACAAAGAGCAACCATCATTACCAGATGGAAGCTTTGAAGACCAAAAAGATTTTCTAAAACAGTTTTTTTATGAAAAGCAAGCGAGCTGGTTAGTAGAGTCGAAAAGGCTGTTGAGGTCACCTAAGATATAAATAAAATTAAAAAGGCGGGAGATCATTTTTCTTTAATTGAATACATCGTTTAAAGGGTGCCCGTAGATTTAGGCTCAACCGAACAAAGAGTCAGTGATAGGGAGGCTGAGGTAGGTGCTGCCTATTCAAAAAGAAGAAATTAAAATTGTTGAGCACAAAGCAAAAAAACATAAAAAGTTTTTAGAGAAAATCGAGGTAAACCGTAACCCGGTTGAGATTAATAACAAACATTATTATCAGGTAGTTTACACTAACCGTCAGGGTGAAACAAAGGGCGGTGCAATTATATCGCCTAAAGAAGAAGTGGAATCTGAGGTCCATGATATCCATTTTACACTCTCTGTTTATAACGCTCTCATTCTATCTTTTTATGATGGGGGGATTGAACGGGCGAATGTACCTGACAAATATTTTACGCTGCCATTAAGGATGATGGAGGAATCACCTTCTACGGAACTCGAAGAAGGAAAAGAGAAAATAGCCCGCCTACACGAACTTCATCGTGAACATAAGCGAGTGTTTCAGGAAACATTAGAAAGGATCCGTTCTACTTTTGTCGTGACGGCATCTGACCTTCAATATGTGATGGAGACTGCAGCGGCCCTGGACTTAGTTCACTTTGAAATGCTGCAGATTATGACAAGAGATATCCCTGTTATTAAGGAATGGGTTGAGCGAATGAAATTGAGCGGCCTATGGAAACAACTCGACCGGGAAACGCAGCGATTTTATGAATACATGGTTAAAGACGTTCATGTAACTGAGAAAAATCTTTCAACTAAGCCGCCTTTAGTGGGTAAGACGGAAGAAGAAGTTATGGCCAACAAACTTAAAGTGAGCTGGGAACATAATGAAAAAATGGAGAAGAACTATCGTAAGCGCCTGCGCTGGCCGAAACCGTGGTAATAGGAAGGTTGAGATCAATGCTGCCTATTCAAAAAGAAGAAATATTAATTGTAGAGAAAAAAGCAAAGAAACATAAGAAGTTCCTTGAAAAAATTGAGGTAAATCGTAATCCTGTCGCAATTAATGGCAAGCACTACTATCAGGTAGTGTATATCAATCGTGGGGAAGAGGTAAAAGGTGGTGCCATTTTATCACCTAAAGAAGAGGTGGAAGCTGAGATTCGTGAAATTCATTATACACTGACAATGTATAATGCCTTGATTGTATCTTTCTATACCGGCGGGGCGCCACGCGCAAAAGTATCGGATTCATTTTTTGCCCGACCGCTCAGAGTGATGGAGGAATCACCCTCTCCTTTACTAGAAGAAGGAAAGCAGAAAATTGAGCGTCTATATGAGCTGCATCTTGAACACAAAAGAGTGTATGAAGAAACCTTAGCAAAAATCCGCTCCACTTTTGTTGTGTCAGAAGACGATTTGCATGCATTGATGGAAACAGCAGCAGAGCTTGATCAGGTCTATTTTGAAATCCTTCTGATCATGACCCGGGATATTCCTGTGATTGAGAACTGGATAGAGCAAATGAAGAAAAACGGAGGCTGGAAACAGCTTGATCGCGAAACACAGAAGTTTTATGAGTACATGGTCAAAGATAAGCATAAGACGGAAAAGCACCTGGCGACAAAAACAGGTTTAGTTGGTGATACAAAGGAAGAGATGATAGCCAATAAGCTGAAGGCGAGCTGGAAGCATAATGATGAGATGGAGAGAGGTTACCGGAAGCAGCTGCGCTGGCCGAAACCGTGGTAAGTATGAATGAAAGCACCAGGTTCGAAGCCGGGTGCTTTCTTTACTTTAGTGATATCAAAAACAACATCATTACTGTCCCATCCCACCACCGCTCTCACTTTCACTACTGCCGTTGCCACCACCGCTGCTGCCGCTGTCACCTTCGCCGCCACCGCCTTCACCGTCAGACTGCTGCTGTGCTCCTTCTTCACCCATTTCCTTCGCCGCATCAAGCAGCAAATCCTGCATTTCTTTCTTCACAAGCGGGCTTTCCATCATCTCAAGCATCAGCTTTTTCGTTTCTTCTTTATAGGCCTGGCTGTTCAGGACAGACATCGTCTGCTCGTGCATCGCAGGGTCCTGCATAATGGTCAGAATCATACTCTGATATTCAGGGTCCTTCATCAGATCTTTTAATAGCTGTTCATGCTCGGTTTTCATACTCTTCGCAAGGGTTTCTGCAAACTCAGGGTCAGCGAACGTTTTTTTCCAGAAGTCCTGACCTTCTTTAGATAAAAGAGTCGTCTGAATAGACTCTTTAACAATCGGCTGATCAATCACAAGCTCTTTTTTGATTTCTTCATCTGCGAGCAGCTCTTTGACTGCTTTCTTCCCGTCATCGGTTTTTAACAGGTCTGTGACCATCTGCTTCGTTTCCTCATAGCCGGTCTTTTCTTCGGCGCATCCTGTCAAAAGCAGAATCAATACTGAACTCACTAATAACTCCTTCTTCATTTTGACACCTCCCGTACAGGCATTTTTCATAGCTTTTGCGTAAAAGGCTGAAATATACACGTTCACATAGCAGTCATGGATTTTTCACATGACGACTGGTACAATCGAATGAGAATGTGTATTTACAGATGTGGAGGATATAGACGTGACCATACGAAATTGGATCCGTTTCTTTATGATGACACTGCTTGTCGGCGGCGTCACCACAGGAATCGTAGGAATTACAGTCCGCTGGAGTGAATTAACAACTCAGTTCGCGGGTGAAGATAGTATAGAGATTTTATCAGTCATCGTATGGATGATTGGTGTCGGAATGACATTCAGCGTATTAAGTCAGATGGGGTACTTTGCCTACCTGACCATTCACCAGTTCGGACTCAGCATTTTCCGCTCATTAAAATTATGGAACTGGGTGCAGATGGTGCTGGTCGCATTTGTACTGTTTGACTTAGTATATTTCCGGTTTGAGGCATTTGCGGATGAAGGTGACTCGCTGGTACCGTACTTTTCACTTGCAGCATTTTTACTCGTAGTCGGGATCATTGTTTCACTTATAAAAGCGAAGCAGGCGAAAAACAAGATGATTTTCCCGTCAACGCTATTCTTTATGGTCGTTGTCACAACACTTGAATGGCTGCCGGTACTGAGAAGTAATGAAAACTATTGGCTGATCACAATCATGTTCACACTGATTGCAACCAATGCCTATCAAATGCTTGCTCTGCCTAAATATAATGAGCGGTCCAAAAAAGACCGAGAAGCACGACTGGCACGTAAAGCCGCACGTGAACAAGAAGCAAAAGCGAAGTAAAAGCATGCCTTTGGGCGTGCTTTTTTATTTTGGGAAGGGAGGGAGTCTGGCTTCGAGTGTGCGAATACTTTTAAAGGTGGTGGAATAATGTGCGGAGGTGATAGATATAATCCAAGAGATGATCCAATTAATCCGCCGCCCTGCAGCCATCTCCACACAAATTCGTCACGACGTATCCCGCTATCTTGATCACTCACGATCATCAATTTTAGAATGAAGTTTATTCCTTCAAATGATTTTTTGGGGTAATATCTTTCCATATAAAAAGAGCGAGGCTGAATGCCCCGCTCCATATCTGGATGTTATTCTTTTGTATCAGCTGCAAATTTTCTGTAGGCAAATGCCGATCCACCTGCAATGACGAATAATAATGCCAGCAGATATTCAATAGGGAAATCGTTATCGGCAGCGCCGCCCATACCTGTATTTGGCATTTGCTCAGGCATATTATTAGCGAATTGATCCGGGAACTGATCAACAATGGCACCTGATAGTCCTGTTGCAGGGTTCAGCATATGCTCATACGCTTCACGGATATCCATGAATGAACCTTCATAGTCACCGGCTGCATAACTGTCGAATGCACCAACAAGCTGATCAACGTGCATTTGTAACCCTTCTGCTAATTGATCTGCATTTAATCGCTCTTCAGTAGCCGTTTCAAGGAAGCTTGAGAAATCAGCACGGTAACCATCAAGACTTGCCAACGCTTCTTCTTTAGCCGCTTCATCCTCCTCAGCGGTTGCGGTTACATAGTCAACGAAGAATCCAATGTGATTACTCCACATTTCATTAAACATCTGACCGCCTTCTTCACCATATACAGAAGTAATCGCTGCTGTTAGATCTTCAGTATTTGCATTCAGTTGTGCAACGGATGCTTCAAAATCCTCAGATCCATCAATACCGTTTTGCATAGCCATCGTTGCCAGTGCAGCGTGTTCGGTCAGCAGGTGGCTCAGTGCTGCGCGAAGATCTGCGGCAGGTGTCACAGCCATTGTGTTATCGAATTTATCCGGGAATTGATCTGTAATCGCACCAGATAATCCTTTAGCTACCATATGCATATGACCGATCGCTTCACGCTCATACATATATGCCTGATCAAAATCACCGGCAACGTAACTGTCAAAAGCACCAATTAACTGATTAACATGTGCCTGTAATCCTTCAGCGAGATTATCTGCCTGTAAGCGTTCGCCTGTTGCACCTTCAAGGAAGCTTGAGAAATCAGCCCGGTAACCATCAAGGCTTGCCAGTGCGTCATCTTTCGCTGCCTGGTCACCTTCACCAGTTGCAACAACATAATCTACAAAGAAACCAATGTGACTATTCCACATTTCATTAAACTGAGCGCCGGCTTCTTCACCATAGACAGATGAAATTGCTCCAGTCAGATCTTCAGTGTTTGCATTCAGTGCATTAACTGCTGCATCAAAATCCTCTGTACCATCTGCACCACGACGCATCGCTTCAATCGCTAGGAAGGCGTGTTCACTTAAATAATGACCAAGTGTCGTTCTGAGGTCAGATGCAGGTGTTTCAACAGAAGAGGCTTCACCACCATGTTTGCCGTGATCCTCTGCTAGGGCACTTCCTGCCGGGGCAAGTAACAATAGACTAAGTGGGACTGCTAGGTGACTTCTTTTTAAATTCATGATTCAATCTCTCCTTTTGTTTTGTAAGTTGTATTCAAATAGCTAACGGAGAGAGATCAAATTTGGATCACTTTTTTAAAAAGTTTTTTTGAATTTGTATAATCACGCTGTCTGAAGCTTTGATATAAAAGCATTTCCGGCAGACAATTTTTTTGTATTTTTTACATTTAGTCTGCCATTGTCTGCTGATTGTATGTGTTGAATCGGAAGGAAGTGCTGCTCGTAATAAGAATCCGCAATGATCTATTTTCCACGTGTGTAAAAAGGAAAAGGAAGCACCAGGGAACGTTATCCTGGTGCTTCCTTCTATATAAAACTTAAATCTCTGAAGCAAGAATAATTTCACCCTCCGGAAGCTCACTGTTCGCATCCGGCTCGAGGGAAACTGCAACCGTATCCCAGTCACGTTCCGCATATTCCTCATTTAATGTGAAAATCACTGAACCTCTTCCTTCATCATCAATCACGAACGTCCCTGCGCGCTCAGGCTGTCCATCCTGTAATAACCAAACCTGATACACTTCATCCTCAGATAGGGCAGCAAGATTTGAAGCCTGTACAACCAGTCTCTGTTCTTCACCCTGTTCAATAATACTTGCTGTACCAATCGCATCTCCGGCTGTCGGTGCAAGTTCCGCATACTGAAGCACCTGATCAATCGTTGCCTGCTCCACAATGTCTGCTTCATCAGACAATTGAGTAAATAAGTAAGCATTTCCGAACAGGGAAATCGCCAGAAGTGCAGCGATTGATGGTAACGTCCACGTCCGCTTTTTCTTAGAAGGGCGGAGGGGAACTGGTTTTGCCGGCTCAGTATGATCGGCAGATGCGATCTTTGCAAAAATCCGCTCTTCCATTCCTGCCGGTGGCTCAACCGGCTCAGCTGCATAGGGAAGCGTATCTTCGAGTGACTTGAGGTCTGCAAGAAGTTCCTGGCAGTCTGCACACTCAGACAGATGCTTTTCAAAAGCTGCTTTTTCAATCTCATCTAAATGCTGGTTATAATAATCCAGCACTCGGTCACATTGCTGAGTCATCCTCATGTCCTCCTTTCCCTTTGAGGCAAGCTTTCAGATGCTTAAGCGCAAGCCGGATTCTTCCTTTAATCGTCCCGAGCGGCGTATCAGTTTCCTTAGAGATCGCCGCTTGGGTATATCCGTTAAAATAAAACAGCTGAACAATCTGCTGCTGTTCGTCTTTCAATGCACTCATACATTCCTGAATGGCTGAACCCTGTTCTTTCCATTCTAAAATATCCGCCGGTGTTTCTTCCGAGACTCTTAAAGTATCCTTCTCAATGTACTCAACCGTTTCATGGCGGTTCCGCTTACGAAGGGCATCCAGGCAGGTGTTTCTGGTCATCGTTAGCAGCCAGGAGGAAAACTTCCCCTTAGAATGATCATAAGGTGCGTGTTTCTTCCATAGCTTCAGGAAAACCTCCTGAATCGCTTCTTCAGCCACTTCCTGGTCCTGTGTCATCTTATATGAAAAAGAATAAATCAGTTTCTCGTATTTCTGATAAAGCTGGCGCAAAGCCTGAGAATCCTGCTCGTGCACAACCTTTTGATACAAATCAATATCCGTTAATTGCTGTGACATAGCATACTCCTTTAATATGACGTTTGTTCATTAATCGTACTAAACAACCGTCATGAAAACAATTCTCTGCACAGCTAACGAAAAAGAATCCATTTTGGATCACTTTTTAGTTTTAAAAATTTTTAAAGAGGGTAAAGAGAAAAATTATCATTCCAATAACTTAATTTTACTATCAGAAGATGCCAGCAGCTCAAGGACCGACACATATCTCACTTCCTTAGTATCTGATAACGCACGATACCACTTATCCCAGCTCTCCTGCATTTTCTCCTGATTATTGATCAGATCAAGTGCGACAACAGCACCTTCAACAGAAGTACCCTGTTCATTCAATGTGTCTTCATCTATTAAAAAGTCCACCACCAGAAGATCCTGCGCTCTCAGCCTTTTAACAACAGTGGGAGTGAGCAGGTCACCTTTGGTCCGGTAATAAGCAGGGGAGAGCTCCTGTTCATTAAAAAAAGAAACTAAATTTGAAATATGTTCATCTATCTTAGCATCCGTCATCTTTTCATACCTTCCCGGATGAAGATCATAAATGCCAACGTCAAACCCCGAAAGAATCAGCTCATCTATCACATCAGCATGCCGATCAACCCATGCCGGATCCAAAAAGAACGCAGCTTTATTGATCCCCTTCGATTTTAATTCACGAATCAGCCAGCTGACAGACTCATCACCAATCGTTACGTTAAAAGTAAGCGCAGTTCCCTGATCACCTTTATAAATAATGCCTGGCGATGGCCAAACACCGTTCACTTCCATCACACGTGTGACCCCAGGCGCAAGAGTAAGAACAAAAACCATCAGCATGACCAGCAGGATAGAATAAAAACGAACCGTTAAACTCCTCATCTCGCACACCTCCAAAAAAATCCTTGTAAAAGTGTATGAAAGCACAGAGAAAAATAGAAGTTTAATCATTAAAATCCGGTCATTTAAATTATTTTTTAAAAAAGCATTGACCAAATTTCAAAACGATGATAAATTAATAAGCGTCGCTTTTGAAGCACCAAGCTAAAACACAGCAAAAACTTTTTGAAAAAGTGTTTGACATAATATTTTGAAAGATGTTATGATAGATTGGTCGCTTGAGAGAGCAACACCGCCCTCCTTCTTATAAAGAAGTGAAGCGAAAAGAAACATTTGAACCTTGAAAACTAAACAACCAAACGTCAACGTTTAAGATTTTAAGTCTTTTTCGAATAAAAAA
>NZ_JBISEN010000008.1:0-73872 GCF_044383825.1 Jeotgalibacillus sp. JSM ZJ347
CATTGTCTTTTTTATTCGAAAAAGACTTAAAATCTTAAACGTTGACGTTTGGTTGTTTAGTTTTCAAGGTTCAAATGCTTCTTTCCGCTTCACTTCTTTATAAGAAGGAATGCGGCGTCGCTCTCTTAAGCGACTTTCTTATATTAGCATAATTTATTTAGCTGCGTCAATAAGTTTTTTAAATTTTATTTTGTCGCGTTAACGCCGCCTTATAAGCGACATTTAATATCTTAACAAGTGATCACAAAAAGATCAATAGCTTTTTAAAAAGTTTTTCAAAAAACATATTTTCAGATTATTAAACCGTGCATTTAAAAAGAAAGAGCAGGCTCTGACCCGCTCCTTTTTCAATCAAACGTAGTAATGTCTATGATAAATTCCTTTGCCTTTTGTTTCAACCGGCTGTGTATAGACCTTACCTTTTTCTAAAAGGAATTCGATCATGACGGCAAGGTCGACAGAATAGTAGCTTAGTTCTTCATGTAGATGTAAGTCCTGGAAGCTCCAGCTTTCCTTTTCCTCCATAATACTGACTAAATGGCTCGAGCCGACTTCCATTCTTGAATGAATTAGAAATTCACTTGCGAGGAATAACAGTTCAAGCCGCTTTTCAAGACTCTCTTCACTGTTGACCAGCTCTTCATAAAGTTTATAGATTTCGGGTTCAATTTGTCTGACCTGATTCCATACAGTTACTTCCGGGTGAAAGCCATTTTCGATGACAGCAAGCCTTGCTAAATGATGTAAAGAATGGACAACATGATTATATGCATCAAGAAAGTGTCTGGATTCAAAAAAAGCTTTCCCGTCCATGTACCTTCTGATCAGCTTTGCATATTCAATGCTCATTTTGATTTTACGTTCATAGAATGGAAAGTCTTTTAATTCCTGACGAAGCTGGTCGATAAATTCATTACGGTCAAATACAGCTCTGCCGTTTAAAATCCAATCGACTACTTTCCGGTTTGATCCGAGCAGCAGCCATTCTCTAAGGCGTGCTTCGGTTACAACGTGCATCGCAGCTTTCTTATCTTCATATGTGTAGTGTTTGATAAAGATCGGGTTGTCCGCTTCTTTGACAATGATCAGTAAAATTGTATCGAATGTATCTGTAATTGGACTTTTTTTATCACGCTTTTCCATAATGACAATACCTAATGTGTTAGTCTGGCTGGCCCGCTCCTGATAGATTGGACGTAAAATATCTTCCATATGTAATGGCTCCTTCGCTTTTAAGTTGCTCACCTACATTTATTCGACAAAAGCTTTTGAATTCCTTCAATTGATTTCTTAAATAATCCGTCACGATTTCATTATTTTGTTATCAGGTTTCTATGATATAGTAAAAGTTCAGGAGGGACAATTATGGCTAAAGCTTATTCAAATAAAATTAACAAAATCCGTTCATTTGCACTTGCTCTCGTTTTTATCGGAGTCATTATCATGTATGGCGGAATCTTCTTCAGAGACAATCCGATTATCATGCTGATTTTTATTGCACTTGGTATGTTATCCATTCTATTCAGTATGATCGTGTATTTCTGGATCGGCATGCTTTCTACCAGAGCTGTGGTTGTTACCTGTCCAAACTGTGAAAAGCAGACGAAGGTACTCGGTCGGGTTGATATGTGCATGTATTGCCGCGAACCGCTAACGCTTGACCCGAATCTCGAGGGGAAAGAATTCAGTGAGAATTATAATAAAAAGAAGAAAGAGTCTACACAAAAATAATTAAAAAAGCAGCTCCTTTTAAAAAGGAACTGCTTTTTTTAATGCGCAGCAGATTTTGCTTCGCAATCTTTACATGTGCCGTATACTTCCATCCGGTGATTATTTACTTTAAAACCTGTTACGTGAGAAGCTAAATGTTCAACTTCATCCAGGCCAGGATAATGGAAATCTACAATTTTACCGCATTCTTCACAAATCGCGTGATAATGATCGGTTGTAACAAAATCGAAACGACTTGAAGAATCACCGTAAGTAAGCTCTTTAACTAAGCCTACTTCACGAAATACGCGCAGATTGTTATATACGGTCGCCACACTCATGTTAGGAAACTTGCCTTCTAGTGCTTTATAAATCTCATCAGCTGTCGGGTGTGACATTGCGCCTACCAGATACTCCAAAATCGCATGACGCTGAGGAGTAATACGTACTCCAGTCCCTTTGAGTGAATCTAATGCATCTCTTAATTGCACTTCTGACACCGTCATGCACCTTCTTTCTATATAAAGTCTTTCTTTATAATGTTTATAAATAGTGTACCTGCCATTTATTATATTTGTCAAATATCTATCAGTTTGTCTTTATTAAATTTGGCTGTTGATTTCCGCTTCAGGGGGACTTCGCGACCGGGCGGTGGGCCAGCAGGCTGCGCCATGCTTTGTCTCACCTATCCCTTCCTGCTGGAGTCGCCCCCTACGCTCCAATCACCAGCTGTGCAAAAACACATATGGGCTATATGAAGAAAGGACTCCCTGGAAAAGGAGTCCTTTTAAATCGATTAGTTATTATAGAAAATATTTGCACCCGGTCCAAGATCAATACCAGTGTACATGAATACAAGAAGCATAATGACCCATACAATCGAGAACACAATTGTATAAGGAATCATTGTTGAAATCAATGTACCGATTCCAACCTTCTTGTCATACTTCTGAGCAAATGCAATGACAATTGCAAAGTATGGCATCAGTGGAGAAATAATATTCGTTGTCGAATCTGCGATACGGTATAGTACCTGGGTGAATTCAGGTGCATATCCAAGCTTCATCATAATAGGGACGAATACCGGTGCCATGAATGCCCACTTAGCAGATGACGAACCGATAAACAGGTTAATCAAACCTACTACAAACATGAATGCCAGAACAAGTAACATACCGTCAAGACCTGCGTCGCTCAGCCAGCCTGCTGCATTGTAAGCAAAGATCTGACCAAGGTTACTTGTATTAAAGTATGCAACGAACTGACCAGCTGCAAAGGCAAGTACAATGTACATTCCCATCGTGGCCATCGTGTCGCCCATCTGCTCGGCAACGTCAGTATCGTTTTTAATTTTCTTCGTCACAAGGCCGAATACTAGACCAGGGATCAGGAAGAAGATAAACAGAATTGGCACAAGCGTCTGGAAGAACGGTGCAGAAAGAATTTCATCATTTGGAAGACCTGCACGCAGCGGACCCCATGATGGAACAACAAGTAGTGCGATCAGTGCTGAAGTCAAGATGATTGATGCAAATGCTGCCCAAAGACCTTTTTTCTCTTCAGGACGAACCGTTGTCATGTCTTCGCCTTCTTCACCTTTGTAAGACCCCTTATAAGTACCAAGACGTGGCTCTACGATTTTTTCAGTTACAAATGTACCTGCAAGAGTCAGCAGGACAACTGAAGCAATCATAAAGTAGTAGTTCATTAGAATATTCATACTTTCAGCATAACCTGCATCAACTGTAGCTGCTGCTGCAATTGTCAGGTCACCTAAAAGCGGATCAAGTGATGTAACAAGAAGGTTTGCAGAGAAACCTGCTGATACACCGGCAAATGCTGCCGCAAGACCAGCCAGCGGATGACGGCCAAGACCAGCGAATAATACCGCTCCAAGCGGAGTAAGTACAACATAACCTGCATCAGCAGCCATTGATGACATGATACCGCCAAATACAAGTGCTGCTGTTAATAGCTGTTTAGGTACTGACGTAACAAGTGCTTTCAGTGCTGCTGAGATCAGACCTGATCTTTCAGCAATCCCAATACCAAGCATCGTTACAAGTACAGTTCCGAGTGGTGCGAATCCTGTAAAGTTCGATACTGCTGACTCAAACATATACAGAATACCATCAGAGCTTAAGAGATTGAATACAGTAATCTCTTCTCCTTCAGCATTTTCAACAGTCCAGCCTAATGCTGAACCAAGCGCTGAAGCTAATACAACCATCGCTGCAAAAAGAAAGAACAGCGTTACTGGATGAGGAAGCTTGTTACCAACGCGCTCGATTCCATCAAGCCCTTTGGTAAAAAAACCTCGCTTTTTTGTAGCATCCATCAAATCCCCCACTTTTTCACAAGAATCAATTTTCTAAAAACTTACCTGACGACAGGTAAAGCTATTATAATGATAGCTTTTAGAAATTTAAACCCTTACATAAAAATCCAAAATAAAGACAATATTCTCATGATTAAAAAAATGAGGCTGAGACGTGATAATGGCTCAGCCCGTTAATCGTTTCGCTCTGCTTTTGGCGGACGCTTTCCGCAGGGCCGGCGGTGACGCTGCTGGAGTCACCGCCGGCAGCGAAACTACACCTAAATAATAAAATTCCTATAACATTTTCATCATTATTTATTATGGCCTCTCAAATATTGAAGCGTCTCTTCTACGTGCCCTTTCACCCTAACACCGCGCCATTCATTTAAAATCGTTCCGTCTTTATCAATAGCGAATGTTGAGCGCACGATACCCATGTATTCTTTTCCAAATGTTTTCTTGAGCTGCCATACACCATAATCTTCTGCGACTTTGTGGTCTTCATCCACAAGCAATGTAAATGGCAGATCATGTTTATCCACAAACTTTTTATGTTTTTCCTCCGGATCGGGACTGATACCTAAAATAACAGCATCCAGTTCTTCAAATGATTCATGATGATCCCTGAAGTCACAGGCCTGTGTTGTACACCCCGGCGTCATATCTTTCGGATAAAAATAAAGGACAACCTGCTTTTTCCCTTTGTAATCAGATAGTGAAATTTCAGATCCGTCCTGTGTTTTCAGTTTGAAATCAGGTGCTTTCTGGCCTTTTTCTGCAGTCATGATATTCCCTCCTTGATGATCTTAACTAAAGCATAACCAACCGCACTTTATTTATCAAAAATTTGACTGTCTGCCCTTGCGATCAGCGTCCAGATAACGGTAACCGGCAGAACCTGTCCGATAAATGCTGCCGCGACTGCGACTGCGCGCCCGGCCCCTTCAGGAAGCATTTCTCCATTTCCAACCGAAAACAACATCATGGCACTAAAGTAGAGCATCGCCATGAACAGCTCTATAAATGAATTTGTTTCGACCGGTTCAACTGACCTGATCCCTTCGATCTGCATCACCGTGTAAATGATTGCAAAACCAATTAACAATACAGTGTATGTACAGCTTAAATAGACGAAGTTTCTCATCGAAAAGATATACCCTTCCCATGGGAGCTTCAATAATGATTTTACCGAGAAAATCATGGTACACGTTGTTACAGTCACGAGCAGCCACCCCATGATTAAAGCACTCCTTTCGTTTGCAGATCTAATTTGATCATATTACAATACGGAGGAGTCAATGACAGGAGGAGCTTAAATGAAACATACAAATTCTGAAGCTTTACACAGTGAAGCACTTGAACATATTGTCGGCGGCGTTAACAGCCCGTCAAGATCATACAAAGCAGTAGGCGGCGGATCGCCTGTTGCCATGGAACGGGGAAAAGGCGCTTATTTTTGGGATGTCGATGGTAATCAATATATTGACTACCTTGCAGCGTATGGTCCGATCATTACCGGACATGCACACCCTCATATCACTAAAGCAATTACGCACGCCGCTGAGACAGGTGTACTTTATGGAACACCGACAAAGCATGAAGTCACTTTTGCAAAGATGCTGAAAGAAGCCATGCCTGCGATGGAGAAAGTCCGCTTTGTTAATTCAGGCACAGAAGCAGTGATGACAACAATCCGTGTAGCAAGAGCTTATACTGGCAGAGATAAAATCATTAAATTTGCAGGCTGTTACCACGGGCACTCTGACCTGGTGCTTGTTGCGGCAGGATCGGGACCTGCTACGCTCGGCACACCCGATTCTGCAGGTGTTACAAAAAATATCGCAAGTGAAGTCATCACGGTTCCATTTAATGAAATCGGTCCATTTAAAGAAGCACTTGAAAGATGGGGAGATGAAATCGCAGGTGTCCTGGTAGAACCGATTGTCGGTAACTTTGGAATTGTTGAACCTGCTGAGGGCTTCCTGCAGCAGGTGAATGAACTCACACATAAAGCAGGAGCGCTTGTGATCTATGATGAAGTCATCACTGCTTTCCGTTTCATGTACGGCGGGGCTCAGGATCTTCTTGATATTAAGCCTGACCTGACAGCGATGGGTAAAATCATCGGCGGCGGATTGCCAATCGGCGCTTATGGCGGCCGTGTGGATATTATGGAACAGATCGCGCCACTTGGCCCTGCATATCAGGCCGGTACAATGGCAGGTAACCCCGCATCCATTCAGGCGGGAATTGCCTGTCTAGAAGTACTGAAGCAGCCTGGTGTATATGAAGAAATGGATCGCCTCGGTGCACTGCTTGAAGAAGGCATTCTTGCCTCAGCCCAAAAGCATGATGTCACGATCACGATCAACCGCTTAAAAGGGGCACTGACGATCTACTTTACTGATGAGAAAGTGGTCAATTACGATCAGGCTGAAGCAACTGACGGTGAGATTTTCGCCCGCTTCTTCAAGCTGATGCTTGAACACGGAATTAACCTTGCACCGTCTAAATATGAGGCATGGTTCCTGACGACTGAGCATACTGAAGAAGATATCCGTCAGACACTTGATGCAGTGGATACTGCTTTTTCAAAATTATAAGAATTACTCATGTAAAAGGAGGCGTTTCTCCGTTGAAAACGCCTCCTTTTTTTCTATGTCAATTTCTTGATAAATTCACTTGCAGTGAGCACTAAAGAAATGTATATTACTACTATTGCCAAGCGCAATAATAAACGTGAGTTACGTTAAGAAAGGACTTATTTTATACATGAAGCTTGGAGCCCGCGTATTAAAAACGGGAATTGCAATTGTCCTTGCTCTCTTTTTAGCTGAACAGCTGAATTTGCCGACTCCGATCTTTGCCGGAATTGCAGCAGCATTCGTCGTTCAGCCAACTATCTACCGCTCCTTTGTCTCGATCCTTGAACACATTCAGGCAAATGTGATCGGTGCAGTCGTTGCGATTGTGTTTGTTTTATTATTTGGCAATGATGTTGTGGTGATCGGTTTTGCTGCTGTTATTGCGATCACAATCATTTTAAAACTGCGCATTGAGTCGACAATTGGCCTGGCGCTGGTTACACTGATTGCGATCATGGAAGTACAGAATGACGAGTTTATCACGTTTGCTTTACTGAGGTTTGCAGCAATTATACTTGGCGTATTGTCATCATTTATTGTTAATCTTATCTTTTTACCGCCAAAGTATGAAAACAGACTGTTCCACCATATTTCAACGACGACTGATGATATGATCAAATGGATCAGACTGAGTACACGTCACGCAACTGAGCACCAGCTGCTGAAAAAGGATATTGAAAAGTTTAAAGAACGGTTAATGAAGATTGACCAGATTTATCTTTTATATAAAGAAGAGCGCGGGATTATAAAGAAAAATTCCGTTGCGAAAACGAGAAAACTGGTTGTATACAGGCAGATGATTTCAACTGAAAGAAGAAGCTTTGAAATACTGAAGCGGCTTCACCGTTTTGAAAATGATATTCATCATGTACCTGAATCACTTCAGCTGATCATTCAGGAGCAGCTTGATTGTCTGATGAGCTATCACGAACAGCTGCTGATGAGGTTCGCGGGTAAAATTAAACCTGCGATTGATAACGAACAGATTAATCATACGTGTATGAATCATAAAGAACTGACTGATATCTTTATGAAAGAAGTCAACAAAGCGCGTGATGAAGAAGAAAACAGCGGATACCATTTGCTGCACGTGCTGTCTGCAATGCTTGAATATGAAGAGCACCTGTCCCACCTTGATACATTGATTGCATCCATGCAGTGCTATCACCAGGAGGATCAGGAAGTTCAGTTACAGGAACGTGATATTTAAAAAAGTGCGATTGGGAGCTTCCCAATCGCACTTTTTATTATTCTCCGAGCTGCTGTACCTGAAACAGGTTATAGTAAAGTCCCTTTTTCTCCATCAGCTGGTGATGTGACCCACTTTCAGCAATCTGCCCGTGATTAATTAATATAATCCGGTCTGCATGTGTAATTGTTGATAATCTGTGCGCCACAATAAACGTGGTGCGGTCTTTCGCAAGCTTTTCAATTGAATCCTGAATCAGCTGCTCACTTTCAAGATCGAGCGCTGACGTGGCTTCATCCATGATCAGAATTGGCGGATTTTTGAGGAATACTCTCGCGATTGCAACCCGCTGCTTCTGACCTCCGGAGAGCTTCACGCCTCTTTCGCCTACTTTAGTATAGTAGCCTTCAGGAAGTTCCATGATGAAATGGTGGGCGTTTGCTGCCTTCGCAGCCTCGATGACCTCTTCCTCGGTTGCTTCCGGGTTACCCATTTTAATATTCATCATCACTGATTCACTGAATAAAATATTATCCTGAAGTACCATGCCAATCTGATTTCTCAGGCTGCGTGCCTGCACATCACGGATATCTGTACCATCAAGCAGCACCCTGCCTTTTGTTACATCATAAAAACGGGGAATCAGGCTGACAATGGTAGACTTACCGCCACCACTCATCCCGACAAATGCAACAGTTTCACCTGCACGTACATGAAGGTGAACATCTTTTAGTACATCTTCTTCTTTTTCATCGTAAGTAAAAGAAACGTGGTCAAAAACGACCTCACCTCTTACATCCTTCACTTCTTTAGCGTCTGGCTTATCATCTACGTCATACTTTTCATCCACCAGTTCAAATACACGGTCCATCGATGCAATTGACTGTACGAGTGTTGTTGAACTGTTAACAAGTCTTCTGAGCGGATTATATAAGCGCTCGACATAAGCGATAAATGCGACCATCACACCAAGCGTCAGATCACCATTGATGACACTATATCCCGCAAAACCGATAACAATCAGTGGTGCAATATCTGTAATGGTATTTACAACGGCGAATGCTTTTGCATTCCATTTTGTCTGATCAATCGCTTTATCCAGAAAATTCCCGTTGCGCTGATCGAACTGCTTTTGTTCATGGGGTTCCACTGCAAAACTTTTGATGACACTCATTCCCTGGACACGTTCATGAAGATATCCCTGCACCTCTGCAAGTGCCTGTGAACGGTAGCGCGTTAATGAACGCAGTCTGCCAAAGAAATATTGAACGGAAAATGCATAAAGCGGGAACACGATCAGTGAAACCAATGTCAGCTTCACATCATAGCTGAGCATGATTCCTACAGCAATCAGAATTGTTGCCACATCCAGCCAAAGGTTCATCAGGCCGGTCATGACAAAGTTCTTTGTCTGTTCGACATCATTAATTACCCGGGAAATAACTTCACCGGCACGCGTGTTGGCGTAATACTTAAAACTGAGCTTTTGCAGGTGCGAAAATAGCTGGTCTCTAATATCAAAGAGAATTTTATTACTTGTCCACTGCGCGAAATATTGTCTGTAGTATTCGACAGGAGGCCTCAAAATGACGAATAGAACCATCGCTCCTCCTATAATCCAGTAAAGCTGGTTCAGCTTTTCATCTGCACTCATATTATCCCCGTTTACAATATCATCAATGACGTATTGAATCAGAACCGGAATTAACAGGGGAATGGCGAATTTGATTACACCGATGATCAGTGTAAAGATAATTTGCCACTTATATGGCGCGACGAATTTCATATATCTCTTAATACTGTCCATTGGGCTTCCCCTCCTTTTCAATAAAATATCTCTGTTAAAGTTGGCTAGTGATTTACGCTCAAGGGGGACGCTTTCCGCGGCCGGGCGGTGAGCCAGCAGGCTTCGCCATTGCCTCACCTGTCCCTTCCTGGCGCAGGAGTCGCCCCCTTCCGCTTCAATCACCAGCTGTGCAAGAAATTAGATGGTTTATATCAAACCATTAACTATTAAATTTAATTGTTACATTCCATTAGAACGTATTCACATGAACTTAGATAAAATCTCTATCTGCTCTAACCTTCAGCCAGAATTATAAAGATAAAAACATGAAAAAACCTGTTGAAACTGGCCAACAGGAATGGTCGTGTTCATTCTTTTAAGCGGTATCTTTTTTGGAATTGATATCTGCTATGCCAGACATCAATAAAGTCAGGTGCAAAAGGGCCTCTTCTTTGCTTGATCCAGCGAATCAGCTTATCAACATTACGCTGAAGAATTCTGTCGATCACCGGCGGATATCCCATCAGCTTCCTGTGCTCTTCATACTCATCCTCATCAAGCAGCGTATATGACATATCCGGATATACTTTAATATCAAGATCATAATCAATATATTTTACTGCCTTATCTTCATATACAAAAGGTGAACTCAAATTACAATAGTAATAAACCCCGTCGTCCCTGAGCATACAGATGATATTAAACCAGTGCTCAGCGTGAAAGTAACAGATCGCAGGCTCTCTCGTCAGCCAGGTGCGCCCGTCAGATTCAGTGACGATCGTTCGGTCATTTCCCCCGATTACAATATTTCTCGTCCCTTTAAGGACAGTCGTTTCCTGCCAGACCCGGTGAATGAGCCCATCATGTTTGTAGCTGTGTATTTGTATACTCTGCCCTTCTACTGGTAGCGTCATCCTCCATCTCCTGCCTTTGAATAAGAAATTTACATTTTCCTGATAATATTCAGGTCCGCTCATGTATGTATTTCACTATTATAACCTTTTCATAAAAAAAGAGCCACCCAGACGGGCAGCCGCAATGAGATTCTATTCTGATGGGGTGTTGACGACTTCATTCATCTGCTGGTCGAACATTTCCTGAACTGCTTTTAGTTTGCGGTCCAAATCCTGAAGCTGGACATGTAATTGTTCTGCAGAATCATGAATTTCCATGGTCATTAAAAAATCTCTCATCTTTTTCTTCTTCTCAAGCTCCGCGTATAAATGAAGTAATTCCTCTGCTGTTTCAATCTGCTGGTAAACTTTTTCTTTGAATGCATTCATAAATTAAAATCCCTCCTGATAAGAACAAATTCCACTTTTCTGCTGAATTTCCTTTGACTGCTTTTGTCGTCTCAGAAAAAAATAACGACAAAAAAACCGCCCTGAGGCGGTTTTTTCGACAAACATAATTAATGGTTGTTATTCTGCTGGTTCTGGTTTCCTTTTTTAGCTTCAGATTGCTTGTTCTGCTGTCTTACTTCAGCAGCATTTGTTTCTGAAGCGAACTCTTCAGCAAATGCACCTGCATTTTGCTGCTTTACTTTTTCAACGTTTGTGCCGGCTTGTGTTTTGTTTGGCTGTTTTTTCATTGAGATCTCACCTCCGTGAAACTTAATATGGTCCGGAATGAGAGATCTTATTCAAAAATTAAACGAGAAGTGATCTGCCGCCATCGACGATAATGGTCTGACCGCAAATCATAGATGAATCATCTGAGACTAGGAACAGAATCGTTTTTACAAGATCATCAATTTCAACCATTCTCCCTGCAGGAGTCTTACTTTGTGCATCTTCTAAAAGCTCCTCGCGATTCGGGAAATGTGTCAGTGCTTCTGTATCGATTGCGCCACCAGATACAGCATTTACAACAATTTTCTTAGGTGCTAGTTCAACTGCAAGGTAGCGTGTTAAAGCTTCAAGCGCTGCTTTTGAAACGCCTACTGTTGTGTAATTGTCGAGGTAACGGATTGAACCGAGTGATGAAATACTGACAATTCTTCCACCTTCTTCAGGCATCAGCTTTACTGCTTCCTGCGCACAGAACAGCAGTGCTTTGCTGTTGATGTTCATTGTCCAGTTCCAGTGGGATTCTTCAAGTTCCATTGCAGGACGAAGTACGCCTGAAGCCGCGTTATTAATAAAGACATCCAGTCTGCCGAAATGCTCTTTCACCTGTTCAAACATATATTTAATTTTTTCATTGTCACCGACATTTGCGCGAACGATCAGTACTTTGCGACCCATTTCTTCAATCTGGGCTGCTGTTTCCTGGGCTGCCTTTTTGCTTCTTGCATAGTTAATAACAATATCATATCCTTTTTCAGCCAGTGCGATGGCTGCTGCCTTTCCTACACCTCTGCTGCTTCCTGTTACTAAAGCTACTTTGTTTGTCATGTTATGGTCTCCTTTTTACGTTAACTCTTTCCAGCGGTTTGCAATTTTTCTGTGTGAAACAGGCATTGCAAGCTTTTCAATTTCATCTTTTGATACCCACTTCGTCTGTTCAGGCAGTGCTATATCAGATTCATTAACTGTTGCCCGTCCAACCTGCATTTTCCAGATCAGATGCGTAAAGATATGGTCCTGAACCATCCATTCTTCATTATTCACTACAGCTTCAACGTGATAATCAGAACATAAAAGTTCTGTCATTTGACCGCGGGCATCTGCCCCGTCTTTTTCAAAGCTTGGAAACTCCCACATATTAGCAAGCAGCCCCTGCTCCGGTCTTTGGGTGACTAATATCTCACCTTTATTATTTTCTGCGATAACAGTCAGCAGTTCAACCGTTTTTGCAGCTTTCTTTTTACTTTTCACAGGAAGCTCCTGCTGTGATCCTTCTTCGAATGCGGCACAATGTATCTGAACCGGGCAAAGGAAACATGACGGTGAAGTCGGTGTGCAGACAATCGCACCTAGCTCCATCAGCGCCTGATTAAAGTAAGATGGGTTTTCTTTATAAATCAGCTCTCTGACTGCAGATTCAAAAATTTTTCTTGATGCGGGTTTTGCAATATCGTCGTAGATCGATAAAATACGCGACATGACTCTCATCACGTTTCCATCAACTGCAGGCTCAGGCTTATCGTAAGCAATACTTAAGATTGCGCCGGCTGTATAAGGGCCTACACCTTTTAAAGCAGAAATTTCTTTTGGATTATCCGGGACAATACCGCTATAGGTTTCATGCACTTCTCTGACAGCTGCCTGAAGGTTTCTTGCGCGTGAATAATAGCCAAGCCCTTCCCATGCTTTTAACACCTGATCTTCCGGGGCATTTGCCAGCGCTTCTATTGTCGGAAACTGCTCCATAAAACGGTTATAATAAGGAATAACCGTATCTACTCTGGTTTGCTGGAGCATGATCTCAGACACCCATACTCTGTAGGGATCCTGATTTTCCCTCCATGGGAGATCTCTCATTTCCTCTTCAAACCAGCCAACCAGATCTTCACCAAATTTTTTGGCATTTACCTTTTTTATTCGCTTTTCTAGTTCTTCATTCATAAATATCCATCCTTTATGTTAACTCGCCTGATTTCAAGGGAATAGTCTAATGATAGGCAGATCATTTCTTGCAATATATAATTGAATTGCGACATAATAAAACAAACTGATACGCAAAGGAGGGGTTGCAAATTGGATACTGGTACGCACATCGTGATGGGTTTCGCAATTGGCGGTCTTGCTGCCATTGATCCGGTCGTCGCTAACGACCCTGCAACTGCCCAAAGTGTATTAATTGCAGCAGTCATCGGCTCTCAGGCACCCGATGCCGATACTGTACTGAAGCTGCGTAATAATGCTGTGTATATTAGACATCACCGCGGCATTACCCACTCCGTTCCGGCTGTTATGCTCTGGCCGATCGCAATTACTGCAGCGATCTTTCCATTTTTCCCTGAAGCGAATCTGCTTCACTTATGGTTGTGGACTTTTCTTGCGGTATTTCTGCATGTGTTCGTCGATATATTTAACAGCTATGGGACACAGGCGCTCCGTCCTTTTTCATCACGGTGGGTCGCGCTTGGTGTGATTAATACATTCGACCC
Source organism: Jeotgalibacillus sp. JSM ZJ347 (assembly GCF_044383825.1). Lineage (NCBI taxonomy): Bacteria > Bacillati > Bacillota > Bacilli > Caryophanales > Caryophanaceae > Jeotgalibacillus > Jeotgalibacillus sp. JSM ZJ347. Next base: position 13,705 of record NZ_JBISEN010000008.1, read on the forward strand.
GATCATTTTTGGGATCCATATTATTGGACTGATTATATGGGGATTTGGCGCAAATCCAGTTCCGACTTTTCTCATTATGTATGCGGTCATTGTCGGTTATTATATCGTCAGGTTTATGCTTCAGTCAGCAGTACGCCATTCAATTAAAAATACGATCCCTAAAGCGGACAATGTTATTATCGCACCTACGATCCGCTTTTACCAATGGCGAATCGCTGCAGAAACGAAAGAGTATTTTTATGTAGGTCGGGCATACGGACGATCGATTACCATTTATGATAAATTCAAGAAGAAATCTATTCCTGACAATGAAATCTTCCAAAAAGCTAAGACTGACCGCAACGTCTCAGCCTTCCTGTCATTTTCACCACTTTACCGCTGGGAGCTGAGTGAAGGTGATGATCAGTACGAAGTAAGATTCATTGATTTGAGATACCGCAGTAATGACCATTATCCGTTTGTGGCCGTTGTACAGATGGATAAAGACCTTGAGATTCAGAGCTCATATACAGGCTGGATCTTTAGTGAAGAGAAGCTGCAGAAAAAGCTGGAAATATTGCCGAATGAATAGCATTGAAGCTGATATAAAGCTAAAATCTTTCGAAGAGATGGAACAAATTCTTAATTGAACATTAGAGTTTAGCGGAGCGTAAGGCGGCGACTCCAGCAGGAGAAGTCGGACAGGTGAGACCCCGAAAGGCGAAGCCTGAGGAGGCTCACTGCCGGCCCTGCGGAAAGCATCCGCCTGAAGCGCAGCGCAACGATTTAAGAGGCAGAGACACCTTTAGTATGTCTCTGCCTCTTTATTAATGAATATCATCATTCTTCAAAATCGCTGCATACTTTTCGTTCATGGCTGCGACTTCGTTTATTCTGTCGCCGTAGTTATCGATCCATTGCTCCACGATTCTCTTGGACATTTCTTCTCCCTGATATTCGTAGCCTGCTTTGGCATAGGTTGCTTCGAAATCTTCTCTTAAAAGATCAATCAGCATGCCTGCTTTTTCTTCAGAAAGTGTCGGGTCTTTTAATCTGAGCTTATCAATTAATGCCTGTTTTTCTTCACTCATGATTGACCTCCTTTTTTATTTTCTAGCAAGGAAATCGGCAGTGCTTCAAGCTCTCTTTCCCCGCCAAGTCTGTAGCCCCATGCAAATACACCGTTCAGATAATCAATTTTGAAATACTTCCCCGGGTCATTTTTTATTGCATAGACTTCCTGTTTTTTAAAATTTTTTGGATTCAATAGGTAGGCTTCAGCCATAATCGCTTTTCTTTCTAATACGGCGAATTCATTTACGATTCCAAGCGCTTCTGCCTTACGTGCTTTTTCTTTGAGCTGGGCGATTTCCTGTTTCAGCTCGTGTTCAGTCATTGTACTGTATCTTTTTTCTGTGGACATGTTTAACACCTCATGAGCATTATAATGGACGCGCTGAACAAAATCACGAATTGTGGTAGGATTTTGTATATAAATCATTTGTGAAGGAGTTTTCGAATGTCTAAAAAAATTGCTTTAATTACAGGTGCCGGGTCTGGTCTCGGAAAAGAACTTGCACTGTTATTCGGTCAGGACTATCACATTGTTCTCGTTGGCAGAACCGCCGATAAGCTTGACGGCGTGGCATCATCACTATCTGAAAGTACTGTCATAACTGCTGACGTAGCGGATCCTTTTTCTATCCAGAAACTTTATGATCAGCTTTCAGAGAAAAAACTGCTGCCCGATCTGCTTGTCAATAACGCAGGTGTGGGTCACTTCGGCAAAGCGGAGAGCTTAAGCTACGATCGACTGAATGAAATGATGCACATTAACGCAATTGGTCCAATGCTTTTAACAAATACGCTGCTGACTGATATGAAAAAGAAACAGAGCGGCATTATACTAAATATCCTTTCTACTGCTGCGCAAAAAGGTAAAGTAAATGAAACTGGCTATGTTGCTTCAAAATATGCGTTCAAAGGTTATTCAGAAAGCCTGGCAAAAGAGGTCGCAGAAGACGGCATTCGTGTCGTGAGAGCGTATATGGGTGGAATGAATACGCCATTTTGGGATCATAATCATTATATTTCAGACCCTGATAGACTCCCTGCACCAAAAGAAATTGCCGAGAGAATTTACAATCAGATGGATCAGGATGAAATTCAGGCATCCTGATCACACATGGCTGGTCCTTTAATCAGGATCAGCCGCTTTTAATCCTCTTCACTTAATTCTTCAATTGCCCATTCAATCTCATCCATCGTAAAACCTTTACGATATAAAGCCTGCTTCATTCTTTGTTCATATTCAAATCCTTCAAACTTCCGGGCATATTTGTTATGTGCTTTTTTTGCCTGTGATAAAACAGCTGTCTTCTGTTCATCCTCATCCCGTTCAACAGAAAGGTCTGCAAGTACTGCTGATACCGTCTGACCGCTGTACCCTTTACGTGCCAGTGTATCCTGGGTTTTCTTTTTTATCTGCAGCGGTGACAGCTTAGGATTTTTCTTAATGACTTTATCCATAATCGCTGCTGCCCGCTCTTTCCATTCTTCAGCCTCTCTCTCACTCATCAAAGCTTCAATGATTTCATTTGAAATCCCTTTTTCCTTCAAGCCGGTTTTGATTTGAAGAGGTCCTTTATCAGTTGTATTCACTTTTGTATTAATAAAAGCTTTTGCAAATGCTTCATCATTTACATAGCCGTAACGTCTCAGTTTATGGAGCGTCTCCTCAATTGCCGCTTCTCCCATTTCGTGTTCGAGTAAATAGTCAGCAATTTCTTTCTCAGACCGCATCCGGTAACTCAGGTATACAAGGGCCTTATTAAACCCCTTACGGATTTGATCTTCATATTCAATTTCACCTATATCAAAATCGTCAATTTCCTTATTTTTTTGAAGCTGATACTGCACTAAAACTGCTTCATCCACACTAAATGCATACTTGCCATCAAGGAATATATTATAGCGTTCTTCATTACGCTTTTGTTTTGTAATCTTAGTAATAACGGGCATGAGTAACACCTCCAATCAAACAATATCATATTTTTCTGAATAGTGCTTTGTGAAGGTTTAGAAAAATAAAGCACATTATTCAATCGCAGAACACATGTAAAGAAGGGAATCAGGGTATGAAAGTTGAAAGAGTATTTATTAACAGTGCTGGAGGGATTTTGATGAATATTTTATTAAGCGGAGGAACCGGTTTTGCAGGCAGATCCATTACAAAGTTACTGACTGAAAAGGGACATGACGTTTTTATCCTGACCAGAAATCCTGATAAAAAGAATAAACCTCAGGTCACTTACGTTAAATGGCTTTCAGATGAAGCTGAACCTGAAAAAGAACTGCCTAACATCGATGCAGTGATTAACCTTGCAGGTGAGTCCATTAATAACGGCAGATGGAACGATGAACAAAAAAAGAAAATCTATGACAGCCGGATGGAAGCAACAGATGAAATTCTGAGATTGATCCGGACATTTGATGAAAAACCTTCTGTACTTGTGAATGCAAGTGCAATCGGTATTTATCCGCCGTCAGAAACTAAAATCTATACTGAAGCATCTAATGAGCGGGGAGACGATTTTCTCGCTGAAACAGTTGTAGACTGGGAGCATAAAGCAAAGCTTGCTGAAGATGAAGGCGTGAGAGTCGTTTGTGCACGTTTTGGTATTATCTTAGGAAAAGATGAAGGTGCACTACCAAACATTGTATTGCCTTATAAAATGATGGCCGGTGGTACAGTAGGATCAGGAAGGCAATGGCTTTCGTGGGTTCACCATGAGGATGTGGCAAGAGCTGTCTGGCACGCAATTGAGGATCAATCACTTGAAGGTCCTGCCAACGTCACCGCACCTAACCCGGTGAAAATGAAAGACTTCGGCAAAACCGTCGGCACCGTCCTGAACCGCCCGCACTGGATGCCGGTCCCGGGATTTGCTTTAAAACTCGCACTCGGGGATAAGAGCTCACTTGTACTTGAAGGAAATAAAGTGCTGCCAAAAGTACTTGAAGAACACGGATTCACTTTTAAATATCCACTACTCCATGATGCTTTAAAGGAGATTTACGGAAAGTAAAAAAGAGGTTGAGACATTGTCTCGACCTCTTTAATCGTTTCGGTGCGCTTCACTATATTTTACTTATGAATTTAATGGTGGTTGCATTGTAAAAGTGGTAGCTTTTATAGCAAAACATCTCTGTACAAATACTACCCTAAATATAAGTTTCAATTTTAGCAACGCCTTGGAGGCAGGACGTAGACTACTGCGGAAAAAAGATCGGGAAAGACCTCGCAAGGCAGTGGTTTTCTGCCCGAGGAGGCTTGAGCGTTCGTCCGCGGAAAGCGAAGTCCTGCCCGGAAAGGCGTTGCGGTTCAAACTACATACTAACGATCACCCAAGCAGCTTCTTAATCGTATCCAGGCTCGTCTTGTAAGGCGGGAACGCTAACTTCACATCCACCTTCGTACTTTTCTTCATCATACTCTTCCGGTGCGTAAACGTATCAAAACTATGCTTCCCATGATACGCATTCACTCCAGAATGCCCAACGCCGCCAAACGGCAAATTCTCATTCGACACATGACTCAGCGTATCATTCACACAACCGCCGCCAAATGAAATCCGGCCAAGCACCTGATTTTCTGTATGACTGTTTTCAGTAAATACATACAGCGCCAGCGGCTTTGGATGCTCATTAATCATATTAATCGCATCATCAAGATGTGTATAAGTCAACACCGGAAGAACCGGTCCGAAAATTTCATCCTCCATCGCTGCAGACGACCAGTCCACACCATCAAGAATCGTCGGCTCAATAAACTTATCATCACGGTCAGTATTTCCCCCGTACACAATCAGACCCTGATCACGATTGATGATGTCCTGCAGGCGGTCAAAGTGCTTCTCATTTACAATCCGGCCGTATTCATCGTTTTGCTGAATCTCCTGTCCGTAAAATTCCTGAACCGTTTCTTTCAGCTTTTCAACAAGCTGATCCTTTACTGATTCATGAACTACCAGATAATCCGGTGCTATACACGTCTGACCTGAATTAATCAGCTTACCCCACATAATTCTGCGTGCAGCTTTATCAAGATCAGCTGTTTCATCCACAATTGTCGGGCTCTTTCCACCCAGCTCTAGTGTATGCGGCACAAGATTTTTTGATGCTGCCTCCATCACAATTTTCCCTACAGGTACACTGCCTGTGAAAAACATATAATCAAATGGCGCATTGATTAATAAGGATGTTTCTTCCTTTTCACCTTCCACTACTGACAGGTAAGCAGGGTCAAAGTTATCTTCAATCATCTTCTTTACAACTTTAGCAGTCTCCGGTGTGCTTTCTGAAGGCTTCAGAACCGCACAGTTCCCTGCAGCCATTGCACCGATTAACGGCTCCACTAACAGCTGGAACGGGTAATTAAACGGTCCGATAATCAACACGCTGCCATAAGGCTCTTTCATAATAAAGCTCTTAGACGGCATCTGAAAAACAGGTGTCTTCACTTTTTCAGTTTCAGACCACTGCTTGACGTTTTTAATCATAGTTTTAATACTCTTCAGGGTAAAACCGATTTCTGTGACATACCCTTCAAATTCGTTTTTGCCAAGGTCTTTATTTAAAGCATTCAAAATGTCCTGTTCATGTTCCTTAATCACACGCTGCAGTCTTTTCAACTGGCTGATCCGGAACTTTACATCCTTCGTAACACCGCTTTGAAAAAACGTTTTCTGTCGGTCAATGATCTTCTGAACATCTTCTTTTGTTTGAATATCCACTATTGTTCCTCCTTTTCCAGCAGGAATCAGCTTCACTTCAATACAAGCTTTGTGACACTTTCAACCTGGCTTGTTTGAGGAAACATATCGACTGGCTGAATAGATTCAATTTTATACTGTCCTGACAGTCTCTTCAAATCTTTTGCCAGTGTCGATGGGTTACATGACGTATAGATGAATGTTTTTGGCTTAAGAGAAAGAATAGTATCGAGCAACTTTTCATCGCATCCGGTTCTCGGCGGATCAACCACCACCACATCCGGTTTAAAGCCTTCCTTCTTCCATTTGAACATCCATTCTTCAGCCGTCCCCACCTGATAATCATACTTCTTCACCCCATGATTCTGTGCATTCTGGCACGCATCAATAATTGATTCCTTAATAACATCCATCCCGCGGATTTCTGAAGCGCCATCAGACAGCCAAAGGCCAATCGTACCTGATCCGCAGTACGCATCAACGATTTTCTCTTTTCCTGTCAGTGCCGCTGCTTTTTTCACTTCATCATATAATTTTACCGTCTGAACAGGATTCAGCTGGAAAAATGCCCGTGCTGATAAATGATAAGTAAACTCTTCAAGCTTCTCTTCAATTGTCGGCTTTCCTGACAGCTTCACTGTTTTCTTTCCGAAAATCATTGAAGTTGAAGTCGGGTTAATGTTTTGCATAATGGATTTGACTTCAGGCATTTTATTTTCAAGCTGTGTGATCAGCTTTTCTTTATTCGGCAGTTCTTCACCTGCTGTGACAATGACAATCTGCACTTCACCAGTGTGAATACCGACACGGGTCACAATGGTTCTCACACAGCCTTTTTTCGTGCGCTCATTGTAAATTGGAATATCAAGCTTCTCAAGCTGCTTCCTGACAACCTGCGTTGCTTTATTCGTTTCTTTACGCTGTACAATACATTCTTTAATATCAACAAGCTCATGTGAGTTCATGCTGTAGAGTCCCGCAATGACTTTTTTGCCCTGCTTTGCAGTCTGGAACTGACTCTTGTTACGATAACGCCAAGGGTCATCCATCCCAATCGTATCCTTTACATCAATGCTTTCAGCTAAATCTTTTGCATGTCTTTCAAGCGCCTGATAGATCAGGTCTTTTTTAAACTTAAGCTGTTCAGCATATGTAACGTGCTGAAGCTGACATCCTCCACACGCTTCATATACAGGACATGGCGGCTGAACCCGCTCCGGTGATTCTTTTCTGATCGTCTTAATCTTAGCTGTTGCAAACTTCGGTTTTACATCCGTTACCTCTGCAACGATTTCCTCACCAGGCAGTGCACCCGGTACAAAGACAACCTGCTTTTTAAAATAACCGACGCCTTCCCCGTTAATTCCGAGACGCTTAATTGTCAGCGGAAATTCCTGTTTTACTTCTATATCAACCTGCTTCATGCTGTCACTTCCCTGTTTCAATGCTCCGCCATAAATAAAGGGAGGCATAGCTTGAATACGGACGCCAGTCCTGTTGCCATTTCTCCATTTCATCTAAAGCAGGCTTTTCATCTAATTGAAAATGCTTCTTTAGCGCATTTTGAATCCCAATATCAGCGGGCAGAAAGATATCCATTCTGCCAAACCCAAATAATAGCACACTCTGAGCCGTCCATGGACCAATTCCTCTGATCTTTACTAATTCTTTAATGACTGTTTCATCATCTTTTTCACTCAGTGCTGACAGATTCAGCTCACCTGAAGACAACTTCTCACCGATGCCAATTAAATATTCAGCCTTTCGCTGACTGAACTGCATGTCCCTCAAACGCTCAATCGGTATGGCAGCGACTGTGTCCGGATCTGGATAAAACCACACATTGTCCACCTGCTCCCCAAAAGTTGTCACAAAGCGCTCAGTAAGCGTCGCTGCAAATGACATATTCAATTGCTGATGAATGACACTTTTCAGCAGGCAGCTATATGGAGACGGTTCAAGTACAAGCGGTGTTCCCGCATGCTCTTCAAATATTGTTTTTAAAGTAGAGCCTTTAAAGTGTTCATGAATATCGTGAAGTCCCCGCTCAAGCTGCAGTACACGCTGAACGAACAGGATCGCTGCCTGCTGATCAGATTGCCCTTCAATTTTAAAAGATGGCTCTGCCCTGCTGCCTGTGAATGTAATATGTACTGCCTGCTTATCCGCTCCTTGCAATGGAAGGGAAAGCCTGAGTGCCGCTTTATCCATCGAGACAAGCGGATCAAGACTCATACGATCGAGTACACGCTCAAAGTCATAAGGACCCTGTATATTGATTTCATGCTGCCACATCAGTTTCACGCCTTTTTTCTTCTGATTATAACATGCAGACATGAAAAAACGGGCAGATGCCCGTTTTAGGATTGGTTCTTCGTCAAGTGATCAAGCGATTCGAACTTGTACCCCTGTTTTTTCATATCCTGAATCACACGCTGCAGTGCACCTGCATTATCCGGTGATACGGTATGCAGTAAAATAACCGCACCGGGGTGCAGCTGCTTCATGATTTCGTTATAGGCATAATCCGCTCCCTGAGGCTTTTCATGGTACCAGTCTACAAATGCCAGTGACCAGAAAACATGTGTGTAACCTTCATCATTGGCAACTTTCATTGTGAGCTCGTTAAATACACCTTCAGGCGGTCTGACATACTTCATTTCCTTCTGTCCGGTCAGTTCCTCTGTTTTCTTCTTTACCTTCGCCCACTCTTCTTTCATCTGCGCCTCACTCAGCGTTGAAAAGTCAGGGTGGCCCCAGGAATGGTTCCCGATGATATGCCCGTCTTCCACCATTCTTTTCACTAAAGGAGCTGCACTCTCCAGATAATGACCTGTTAAAAAGAAAGTCGCCGGTACTTTTTCTTCTTTTAACACATCAAGAATTTTCTCTGTATATCCATTTTCAAAACCATTATCAAAAGTGAAGTATACAATTCTTTCTTCCGGGGACCCTTTATAGTAAGCACCGTGTTTTTCTAATATTTCATTGTACATTTCACCTGCATCAGGCTGCTCACCATCCGTAGAACGTTTGAAGCCCCAGTGGTGTGTTTCAGCGTGTGCCGACAGCGTCAATCCGAGGAATAAAAACAGTGCAGCTGTAATTGAATAAAAAGTTTTCATATCTGCCTCCTTTCTTTTCTTAAATTGTGCAGAATGGTTAATGACATACATAGTAAAAGCACCCACATCCCTGTGAGTGCTTGAGTGATTAGCTAAAAACCTTCTCTTTAAAACGTGACAGCTTCTCAAGTGAGGACTGATCAACGTCTTTATGAAGGCTGTTGCCATGTGAATCCATTGTGACAACGGCAGTAAAACCTTCAACGCGCAGATGCCACATTGCTTCAGGCACACCGAACTGCATCAGGTCAACGCCTTCAACACCCTGAATACAGTCAGCATAATACTGCGCTGCTCCGCCGATTGCATTCAGATAAACACCGCCGTGCTCTTCAAGTGCTTTCAGCGTTTTTGGTCCCATACCGCCTTTACCGATGACTGCACGGATTCCGAATCTCTTCATGATGTCTCCTTGGTAAGGCTCTTCACGGATCGAAGTAGTCGGTCCGGCTGCTTTTACATGCCAGTTCCCTTCTTCATCCTTTAACATAACCGGCCCACAGTGGTAAATGACCTGTCCATTCAGGTCAACCGGTGAGTCATTGTCACTCAGGTATTTGTGGATGGCATCGCGGCCTGTATACATCATACCGTCGATCTGAACAACATCTCCGACTTTGAGCGAGCGGATCTGCTCCTCAGAAATCGGCGCAGTCAGTCTGACCACTTCCGGCTTCTCATCAGGTGTCTCTGCCTGATTCTCATCAAAAGAAATCTTCTCACCTTCCTGATAAAGCCATTCCTGAATTTCACCGCTCTCAGCTCCAACTGTAATTCCAAGGCGTCTGAATGCCCAGCAATTATAAGCGACTGATACGAAAAAGCTTGCAGGAATACGGTGCATCACACCAACTTTACATCCAAGCAGTGTCGTTTCACCGCCAAAGCCCATTGTGCCGATCCCAAGCTCATTTGCATGGTCCATCACATATTCTTCAAGCTTTCTTAGGTCTTCATTCGGGTTCACATCGTCAGCAGAGCGGAATAGCTGCGCTTTTGCAAGATCATACCCCGATGAACGGTCTCCTCCGATTCCAACACCGATAAATCCGGCGCTGCACCCTTGTCCCTGCGCCTGATAGACAGAATGCATGATACACTTACGGATACCATCAAGATCACGTCCCGCTCTGCCTAATCCATCTAGCTCACATGGAAGACTGTACTGGATATTTTTATTCTCACAGCCGCCTCCTTTTAAAATCAGGCGGATATCAATATCATCTTTTTCCCATTGCTCATATTTAATGACAGGCAGTCCTTCACCGAGGTTGTCCCCGCTGTTTTCTCCGGTAATTGAATCTACAGAGTTCGGACGCATTTTCCCGTCTTTGGTTGCACGCACCATCGCACGCTTCACAGCTGCAGAGATCTCCAGCTGATTGACGCCAACCGGTGTTTTGATTTTAAATGTCGGAAGGCCCGTGTCCTGACAGATCGGTGATACTTTCTCATCAGCCATCTGGATATTTTGTGTGATCGTCGCAAGACTCATCGCTGCACGCGTTCCTGCATTTTCCTGCGCCTTCGCTTTGCGAATCGCACGACGCACATCCTTCGGCAGATTCGTTGATGTCTCAACAATCAGTTCGTATAAACTATTTTCCAATGCTTCAATATTCATTTTTATGTATTCCCCTCTCCCAAAACTCAACGAATTTATTATAACCCGGTGCATTATTGAAGGAAAGAGTGTTTGTAAACGTTTTCTGAATGGTGAGGTTTTTTAATAAACGTTGATTCCCGTGGGAGGTACTCGCTTTCCGCGGCCGGTCCGGTGAGCCTCCTCGGCTGCTTCGCGCCTGCTGGGTCTCACCTGGCCCTTCCCGCCGCAGGAGTCTCGCACCTCCCACTCCAATCAACTTAATTAGCTTTTTAATCTTTTAACGTTTTTTACACCCAGGTTGAAGGTGAAATCAATCCTGACGACGAGCTGTCTAATTAGATCGTTTTTGAAACGGTATAGAATGCTTACAATATTAACGATACATTAAAGATTTTTTATATTTAATAAATACTGAGTTGAGCGGAGCGTAGGGCGGTGACTCCGACAGGATAAGACGGACAGGTGAGACCCTGCAGGCAAAGCCGAGGAGGCTCACCGCCGTCCCTGCGGAAAGCATCCGCCCGGAGCGCAGCTCAACGGTTACTTGAAACAGACATAAAAAAACAGACCCGCAGGCCTGCTTATGATTCGTTATCGTCTTTTTTAAACTGCTGTACTTTCAACTCTAAATCATCAAGCATCTGAATCATACGGTCGATATCATCAAGATCAGTACTTTCTGCATCTACGGATTCCAGCACTTCTAAAAACATTGATAAACGCTGCTTCAGGTATAGTACCTGTGAGTCATTATCGTGAATAGCATTACCCATGCCTCTCACTCCTTTCAAATCCGTCCTTATCGTAACGGATTCCGCTCGTTTCTGCAACTTTCGCTGAAAATTCATTGACTTCCCGCTTGGTTATTTTCATACTAACAGAGTTAATGAAAAGGAGATTTTAACATGACAATAATGAAACAACCGCTTACAACTTCCTATGATCCATGGGAAGCGTATGAAGATATGAAACAGTTCGGAAAAATGACACTGTCCAACATAGAATTTACGACGACAACACTTTGCAATATGAGATGTGCGCACTGTGCTGTAGGCTACAGCCTTTCCAACAAAGATCCTGAAACGCTTGATATGAGTTTAATTTTAAAGCGTTTAGATGAAATTGAACACCTCAGAACGCTCAGCATTACTGGCGGTGAGCCAATGATGTCTAAGAAGTCAGTTGAGAACACAGTTCTTCCTCTTATGAAATATGCCCATGAAAGAGGCGTGCGTACGCAAATGAATTCTAATCTCACAATTGATTTGAAGCGATATGAGCCGATTATTCCTTACCTTGATGTTTTACATATTTCACATAACTGGGGAACAGTTGATGAGTTTGTTCATACCGGCTTTGCCAGAATGGAACGCAAGCCTTCTGAAGCGCAGCGTGAAGCACTTTTTAAGAAAATGATTGAGAATAGCCGCGCGCTGAGTGAAGCTGGTGTGATGGTATCTGCTGAAACAATGCTGAATAAAAAGACGCTGCCTCATATTGAGAGAATTCACCGGGAAGTTGTAGACGATATGAAATGTGCACGCCATGAGATACACCCGATGTACCCATCCAACTTCGCAGAGTCACTGGAAACTTTGACACTGGACGAGACAAGAGAAGCGATTGAACACCTGCTGTCAATCCGTGATCAGGATACATGGATGTTATTTGGCACGCTTCCTTTTTATGCGTGCAGTACGTCAGAAAAAGACCGTGACCTGCTTAAGCGTCTTTACAGTGAGAAGAATGTGACTGTAAGAAACGATCCTGACGGCCGCTCCAGACTGAATGTTAATGTATTTACAGGAGATGTTATTGTTACTGACTTTAACAATACACCCCCACTCGGCAACATCGAGTTTGACAGCCTGCCTGATGTCTTCAACAAATGGATGACAACAGAGGATGCCAAAAGCGTCAACTGCCACTGCCCTGCAGTCAGCTGCCTCGGCCCGAATTTACTGGTGAAAAACATGTATTATAAAGACGCTAACTTCACAAAGCGAAGTGCCATGTTTTCAAAATAATATATTTTATTAAAGACATGTTTTATATGTGCACAGCTGATGATCTGCGCGGAAGAGGGTAACTCCGGGACGAGTAGCAGGAAGCTGAGACACCGCCAGGCTTGCCTGAGGAGGCTCAGCAACCGCCGTCCGGAAAGCATCCTTCTGGAGCGCAGATCATCAGCCAACTTTCAGGATCAAAACAATAAACCCAAAGTACCGGATCCAATCAGTTTCCGGTACTTTTTAATTAATTATCTATTTTGAATATTTACACTATTTAAAAATCATGCTATACTACATTTACATTCAAGAAAGAGGGGGGTTGCTTCAGATCATTCTGACAAAACCTTTTGTGAAGGAGAGTGATGAGAAGCGCTTGTGAAATAAAAAGTGCGTATATATGGAAAGTTCGATAAAAACACGAATACCATAAAAGCCGGTTTACTCTTTTAATAAAGAATAAACCGGCTTTTATTATGCTGTAATTTCAAAGCTCTCCGTAATCTCAATACTGTCCTTCACTGACTGCACCATTGAGCAGTTTCTGCGTGTTACTTCCAGCGCTTTTTGAACCTTCTCTTCTTTCAGGTCACCTGTGATGGTAAAGTGCATATGAATTTTTTCCACACGATTCGCTTCTTTTTCATTTCTCTCTACTTCTGTATTTACTTTAATATCAGTAAATTCCATGCGCATTCTTTCAAGCACTTTGCGCAATACCCCTCCGCTGCAGACTGCTACAGATGAAACCAGCAGCTGGTAAGGACGGAACCCGTACTCTTCATTTCCGGAAATGTGAAGCTCTCCGTATTCAAGATCAGTTGTAAAGCCGCCTTCTTTCATTTTAAATTCCATAGGATCTCCTTCTTTCTATACAATGATTATAGTAAGATTATAGCGTTGTCTTTTAAACAACTCGATTAATCTGCTTAAGAAATTATATCAGTCAGGAGTTTTATTATGGGCGTTTCGGCAAGAACTCGCTTTTGGATTTTGGTTGGGATTGTTGCAATCTCCGGATTTTCTCAGGGGATGCTGCTTCCTTTAATTGCGATTATTTTTGAACAGCAGAGTGTTTCTTCTGCAATGAACGGATTACATGCAACAGGCATATACATAGGCATTCTGATTGCTTCACCATTAATGGAAGCACCGCTCAGACGCTTCGGTTATAAACCCATGATCATTACAGGGGGGCTGGTCGTTGGGCTTTCTTTACTTGCGTTTCCTTTATGGCAGTCATTCTGGTTTTGGTTTGTGCTCAGACTGCTCATTGGAATTGGTGATAATATGCTTCACTTTTCTACGCAGACATGGATCACTTCTTTTTCAGAAGCGGATCGACGCGGCAGAAATATTGCTGTTTATGGACTGTTCTTCTCACTTGGCTTTGCGATCGGTCCTGCCATGAGTTCACTTGTGGAGATCAATCCAACATTACCTTTTATTTTCTCAGGTATTTTGACGTTTGTGACATGGGGATTTGTCTTTTTGCTTAGAAATGATTTTCCTGATCATGGCGGTGGAGAGTCCACTTCTTTTCTTGGTACGATGAAACGATTTGGTCAGGTCTGGAAATATGCTTGGGTAGCTTTTTTGCCTCCTCTCAGCTATGGCTTTCTGGAAGCGTCTTTACATGGAAACTTTCCGATTTATGCGCTTAGGAGCGGGATTGAAACCGGTGCCATTGCTTACATTCTGCCGGCATTTTCAATCGGCGCAATTGTTTTCCAGCTACCGCTTGGTATGCTGAGTGATAAATACGGACGTCACCGCATTTTAATGAGTGTATTATTTGCAGGTGCTATTTGTTTTATCCTTGCCGGATTTGCCGGGTCTTCCCCACTTTGGCTGACGCTTGCCTTTTTCACAGCGGGTATGGCAACAGGGTCCACCTTTTCTCTTGGAATCAGTTATATGACCGACCTTTTACCAAAACATCTCCTTCCTTCAGGCAATATCATGTGCGGGGTTGCATTCAGTCTTGGCAGCATTGGCGGCCCTGCGATTGGCGGACTGATCATAGAATTTTTCACTGAAGGATTCTTTTACTTTATTTCGATGCTGCTTGTGACGATTGGATTATGTCTGGTTGCTTTCTCTCTTCGAAAAAGGCTTGCAGAAAGGTAATATATACCGATCCTGCACCTGAAATGGTATAATAAAAGAAAAGAACTGCTAACAACAAACTTCATATATACCGTTTTAAAATGCTGCTGTCATCTGACAGCAGCATTCACTACTTTTTAAGGGTATTGATTTCGATTATCTTTCTCAATGCGAATAAGGAGTGTGTGCAAGATGGTTAAGTATTCTGAAGCTTTGAATTTACCCTCAGCAATCAGAAGGGAACGCTCAAGTTTTGTAAAAGCCCATCTGGAGTTAATCATGGCAATTGCAAGCGGTGTGCTCATTTTCATTGCATGGTGGCTGATGCATCAGGGTTTTTCAGCTGTATCAGCGTGTGTATACCTGTCTGCTTATGTCATCGGCGGCTATTTTAAGGCAGTCGAAGGAATCAAGGCCTCTATCCGAACGAAGGATTTAAATGTTGAATTGTTAATGATCATTGCCGCTTTAGGTGCTGCATGGATTGGGTACTGGACGGAAGGTGCGATTCTGATCTTTATTTTCGCTCTGAGCGGCGCTCTTGAAACTTACACGATGAAAAAAAGCAGAAATGAAATTTCCTCGCTCCTGGACCTACAGCCTGAGGAAGCGTGGAAGCTTGTGGATGGCAAAGAAGTAAAAGTACAGGCTGCCACTCTCAGTCCAGGTGATGTAATCGCTGTAAAACCCGGCGATCGAATTCCCGCAGACGGTCAAATTATAAAGGGACAAACTTCTGTAGATGAAGCTGCATTCACAGGTGAATCCATGCCGGTGATGAAAGACGCCGCCTATGAAGTGTTCGCAGGCACAGTAAACCTGACAGGTGCTGTGCAGGTTAAAGTAACGAAAAAAAATTCAGAAACGATGTTCCAGAAAATTATTGAACTCGTTCAGACAGCTCAAAGTGAAAAGTCTCCTTCACAGTTATTCATTGAAAGATTTGAAGGGAAATATGTAAAAGCGGTTCTTGCCGTTACACTTTTGATGATGTTTCTTCCTCATTACGCGTTTGGCTGGAGCTGGGAAGAAACCTTTTACCGGGCAATGGTGCTGCTGGTTGTTGCTTCTCCCTGTGCACTTGTTGCTTCAATTATGCCCGCTTCACTCAGTGCTATTTCAAATGGTGCAAAAAAGGGGATTCTTTTTAAAGGCGGGGTGCACCTTGAGAACCTGAACAGCATTAAAGCCATTGCTTTCGATAAAACCGGTACACTGACTGAAGGTAAACCTACAGTCACAAACTGGTTCATCAGACAGGATCATGAACAATCAGAAGTACTGCATACGACTGCTGCCATTGAAAAGCAGTCTAACCACCCTCTCGCTCAGGCAATCGTACTTTTCACAGAAAAGACTGCTTCATTTACTGACATTGAGATGGATACAGTTGAAGATGTAACAGGCTTTGGTTTGAAAGCCTCCATTAATCAGGTGCGCTGGAGAATCGGTAAGCCAGACTGGTTTGACCCGGACTTGCTTAATCCGGAGATCTCAGAGCAGGCATCTGTTCTATCAAAAGAAGGTAAAACAATTGTGCTGATTGAAAAAAATGATGAAGTGATCGGACTGATTGCTTTAAAGGATCAAGTTAGACAACAGACAATTGAAGCAGTAAAATACTTAAAATCTGTGGGTATCCACACTGTCATGCTGACCGGTGACAGCACGGGAACCGCCGAATCTATTCAGAAGGAGACAGGCGTAGACAGTTTTAAAGCAGAATGTCTGCCAGGTGTAAAAGTAGAGGAAATTAAAAAGCTGAAGGCACAATTTGGCCAGGTAGCCATGATTGGTGACGGAATTAACGATGCCCCTGCACTAGCCACCGCTTCAGTCGGTGTGGCAATGGGTGCAGGATCTGATATTGCGCTTGAAACAGCTGATGTTGTATTAGTCAAAAACGACCTTCAGAAAATTGCCGAGGCGATTAAGCTTTCTAAAAGAATGAACAGAATCGTAAAACAAAATATTATCTTCAGTATCGCTGTCATCTTCACCTTGATCATTTCAAACTTCTTCCAGTCAATTGACCTCCCCCTTGGCGTCCTTGGACACGAAGGGAGTACCATTCTGGTTATATTAAACGGTCTAAGACTATTAAGAGGATAAGAAAAGCCTTCCGTTCATACGAATGGAAGGCTTTTTCTGTGTGCAGTTTCAGCTTTTCAAATCAGGCTCCATTTGGAACAAATGCCCTGTGACGACGCTTTGCAGCCATCGTAGCATTCACCTGGGCACCCACAAGAATGATAATCCCTGAAAGATACAGCCAGATCATCAGAACGATGATTCCTCCAATACTGCCATATGATGCTGAATAGTTGCCAAAATTCCCTACATAAAATGAAAACAATGAAGAAGTTAATAACCATCCAAGCGCTGCGAACAATGCACCTGGTATAACAGAAATAAACCGGATCTTCACGTTCGGGACAAATGCGTATAATCCAATAAATGCGACAAACAGCACAAATGGTGTAATCGCAAAACGTAATAGCGTCCAAATTGTCATGAACTGATCTGTCAGACCAAACCATGAGAAAATGAGTTCGCCAATCTGTTGACCGAAAATCGGGAGCAACAGGGCAATCACGAAGATCATTACCATCACAATCGTCCATACTACCGCCATCCCACGCGCAATATAAAATGGTCTTGTTTCTCCTACTTCATATGCTCGGTTAAAAGCTTTCATAATTGCGTTCATCCCGTTAGATGCTGACCAGAGAGTACCGAGAATACCGATTGACAGCAGCCCTGCACTTTCACCTGTAGCAACCTCTGAGACAGTGGATTCGATTAATGCCATCGCATCTCCCGGAGCAAATTCACGAAACATGTCTAATAACTGCGCCTGAGTAATGTCCAGATAAGGCAGTAACGCCAGTGCAAATATCAACAGCGGGAATAATGATAGTAAAAAGTAGTAGGCCAGCTGTGCACCAAGTCCAGGTGTGTCAGCATCCGTAAAACGTCTTAATACGGCTTTCACAAATCCGCTAAGTGTTTCATAATGCCCTTCCCGTCCGCCTTTATGTACGGCTTCAGACATCTCTTCAAGGTGCCTGTTTTTCTTCCCTTCTTTCCATTCGCTACCTTCTTTGCTTTCAGGAGAAGGATTGTCATGTGGAGCAGTCATTCCATCCCTCCTTGAATCAGATTTTACATCATCTTTTTTTCAGGCAGTCCGCCTGAACCGCCGCTAGGCATTGTGTCTGCTGTAGCAGAATCGTGCTCTTCAGTAAAAGCTTCCTTTGTTTCCTGAACCGTTTCTTTTAATTCAGGTGCAAGTGATTTCACTTCTTCATATTTTTCAGACAGAAATGCAATATCTTCCTGAATTTTCTCTGCAATTTCTCTCCACTGATCTGCTTTTTGAGATGCCCTGTTAGCAAGCTCCTGAGGATTTCTTGAATAATACGAGATTGATTGCTTTGTATTCGATAATGATTGAGCAGTTCTCTTACGTGTGGAAGGATCAAGCATACTCAAAATCCCTCCTGTTACTGCTCCAATGATAATGCCTGCCGGTAATTTGTTTTTCGCCATGTCATTTCCTCCAGTTTGTGTGCAGTTTTGCAGCCAATTCGACGCTTTTTTGTTTCAGGTCTTTTATCACTTCATCTGTCTGAGTGGTTTGCAGCATATATTCAAGATCTTCCATTGACCTTCCGCTGAGTTCGGTTATTCGCATAATGATATGCTCTTTTTCAGACGCCTTCAGCAGATGTGTTAAAGGTTCTTCTGCTGCCTGACTAATCACAACGATCATATCTGCCTGTTCAAGGTCTTTGCGCTGCAGCTGTTTTGTCTTCTGCTTTCCTTTTTCGCTACGTGACGCTGTTATTCCTTCAAAAGAATATTCGGACATTTCTTCTTCCTGAAAGAAAAAAGGTGCTCTCATTAATGTATGAATATCATCTCCTGCATTTTCAGATAAATAGTCAGTCAGCAGGACACAGCTTGACAAGTGCGTCTGTACAAGGAATAATACTGTTCTCATCATCTCTCTCCTTATACAAGAGTATGTATTACTATTTCCTCAGGTCTTTTGTTTGAAACCTTTTGACCTCGGAGAAATTAAAAAAAACTTGACAACCGGGGGTGAATTTTCGGAATATTTAATGTAAGGCATACATATTTTGTTCATATTTATGACCTAGAAAAAGAAAAAGGGGGAAATTAGATGCAAGGCTTAACAGATTTGCTGAATGAAATCAGTGGGCTGGTATGGGGACCGCCGCTACTTATTCTTTTAGTTGGAACAGGTATTTACCTGACTTTCCGCCTTGGAATGGTGCAGTTCGCTTTAACCGGGTATTCATTGAAGCTGGCTTTTTCAAAAAATCAGGATAAAAAGTCAAAGGGTGATATTTCTCACTTTCAGTCATTAATGACTGCGATGGCTGCAACAGTTGGTACCGGTAATATTGTCGGTGTTGCAACAGCTGTTGTGCTCGGGGGACCGGGTGCGATTTTCTGGATGTGGCTATCGGCTATTTTCGGGATGGCAACGAAATATGCTGAGGCTGTACTTGCGGTTAAGTACCGTGTTCAGGATGAAGATGGTGAAATGTCAGGCGGACCGATGTATTATCTGGAACGCGGATTAAAACAAAAATGGCTTGGTGTTTTATTTGCACTATTCGGTGCAATCGCTGCATTTGGAATTGGAAACATGGTGCAGTCGAACTCTGTATCGGATGTAGTAAATGATACATTTGGGATTTCAACATGGGTAACAGGAATCGTGCTGACCATTTTTACTGCGCTTGTTATTCTTGGCGGTATTAAAAGTATTGGTAAAGTAACATCTATTTTTGTACCTTTTATGGCAGCATTTTATCTGCTTGCTGGACTTATTGTTATGATTTTAAATTTTGATTTAGTACCTTCTGCATTTGCTACAATTTTCACATTGGCGTTTGGTAATGAAGCGATCGCCGGTGGTGTGATCGGTGCCATTATTCGTTATGGTGTTGCACGTGGCGTATTCTCGAATGAAGCAGGTCTCGGTTCTGCCCCAATCGCTGCAGCTGCAGCGAAGACTGATATGCCTGGACGCCAGGGTCTTGTATCAATGACTCAGGTTCTGATTGACACATTAATCATTTGTTCAATTACAGGTGTAACGATCGTTATGGCTGGTCTTTATGAAGGTGGAGACCTTCAGGGTGGCGCATTAACTTCTGCATCATTTGAATACTTCCTGGGTCCTATTGGTCCAATTCTTGTCACAGTCGGATTAATTTTCTTTGCTTCTTCTACAATTATCGGCTGGTCTTATTATGGAGAGAAATGTTTCCAGTACCTTGTAGGCACAAAGAAATTTAACGTCTTCTATCGTGCACTTTTCGTTGTTGCAGTAATGGTTGGTTCTGTGGCAACACTTGATGTTGTATGGGCCTTCTCAGATGTGATGAACGGCTTAATGGCCTTCCCTAACTTAATCGGACTGCTTGGACTTTCAGGCGTTGTTGCTTATGAGACGAAGCGGATCCGTGAAAAGATTAAGGAAGAAAAAGCTTCAAGTAAAGCCGCTTAATGGTTATTGACAGATCCTTTGAAGCATGGAAAGATGGTATTTAGCGAATGAAAGGACTGATCAATATGGATTTAACAGTACAGAGCACAGAAAATGCTGAATATATGGTTGAAAAGATTAAAGACCGACTACGAATTGTAAATGCCGGTGCCCTGAAGGTATCTGCTTTTGATGAAGAGCAGTATGAGGAGCTTCACTCTCTTTATACGATGGTGATGAAAAGAGACACATTCAGTCCAAGCGAGATGCAGGCAATTGCTGAAGAACTCGGCAGCCTGCGTAAAGCATAAGCTGATGAGAACATCAAAAGGAGATGGCCTGGCCATCTCCTTTTTAATCCGTATTTATTCATCAGTACTTTTAAGACGCCTTTTCTTCATCCTCACTTTCTGCTTCTGAATCTATCAGAATATCCTCTGCTTCCTCTGCTTGTTCTTCAGGCTTCTGAGCTTCTTCAACACGGAACATTCCTATACGGTCTCTTAAGTCTCTGGCATCGTTTATAAGTGCTCTAGATGCTTCAAAAACAGATTCCATTGTTGAATTTGATTCTTCTGCACTTGCACTTGTCTGTTCAATCCCTGCTGCGGATTCTTCAGACACCGATGCGATCTGCTCGATTTCCTGATTCATTTCCTCTGAACCATTCACGATTTCATACAGCGATGCCGCAATGACCTTCATTTGTTCTGAAACTTCATGTACCTGTTTATCAATGCTTGTAAATGAAAGGGATGTTTCCTCCATTTGGTTGACGCCGTTACTGACTCTTCCATACCCTTCCTGAAGCACAGCAACTGTTTCTTTCGATTCCTTTTGAATAGAGCTGATAATATGAGTGATATCCGATATGGATGCAGATACCTGCACAGCAAGCTTTCTGACCTCATCTGCTACTACTGCGAAACCTTTCCCATGCTCTCCTGCACGTGCTGCTTCGATTGCAGCATTTAATGCCAGGAGGTTTGTCTGATCAGCAATTTCCTGAATCACCTGTACAAGTTTTGAAATGTTTTGCGATTGTTCATCCAGTCCGTGTACTCTATCCATTGCCTGTTTAAAGCTTGTATTAATTTGGTTGACCGTCTGGATCGTTTCATTCATCTTCACTCCACCATCACGGGATAACAGCAGCATGTGATCTACTTTTTCCTTAGCCAGCGTCCCGTTTTCTGCTGAATGATTAATGACCGTGATAAACCCGTTCATCTTCTCACTCAATGAGGATGACGATTCTGCCTGAGCACCCGCTCCTTCTGCCAATTCATTCATTGTAACTGCAATTTGACGGCTTCCTTCTTTTACCTCTTCTGCACTTTCTGACAGTTGAGTTCCTTTTTCGAGTACTGAAACAGAGACTCCGGCTACTCCACCTACCAGATCTCTCAGCTGCTCATTCATTTCATTTACAGCCAAAACCAGCTGTCCGACTTCATCCTTACTTTTTGTCTTCAACGGTTCAGCCGGTAACGCTCCGCGGGAAATCGCTTTCATTCTTTTCGTCACCATTGCGATCGGTTTCGTAATCTGACCGGCCATCACCAAACTGATTAAAATAGCCAGAATCATGACGATCCCACTAATCGTCAGCACTGTTATAATCGTTTTTTCACCATTAGAAATAATGATTTCCCCTGCTGCATCAACCTCTGCTTGTCTAGCTGTAGAGACCTTCTCGATACTATCCATAATGCCTCTGGCAGTCGGTTCAAAATTGGCTCTGAATAACACTCTCGCATCCTCTTCCCGACCCTTATCATACATTGAAAAGACCCTGTCATTTACACCTTCCTGCCAAACTCTTGTGATTGTAAGGACCGATTTCAATTCTTTGCTCACCTGATAGGACTCAAACGTTTCTGCAAACTCAGCATTTTTAACTGATAGCTCATCAAACTTTTCCCTGTAATCCGGCTCTCCGTAGAGTACGTATCCACGGGTCAGAGCAATTTGCTGAGATATATTAAACTTCATTTCCTGATTCATTGATAAAAGAACAAGCTCTTCTTCAAGCAGATCCCGCGTCTCCTGGTTAATGTTTGTTAATGAATAGACATTAAAAGCCGCAAGCCCCCCTATGAAAATGACCAGGATAAAGAAACCTGATAACAATTTCCATTTCAGCTTTTTCATTCGTGCTCCCCCATTCGATTTAATCTTAAAGAACTAACCCCATCATATATGTATATCGACCTAATTAAGTATATTATGAGCCAGTTATTCATTTCTTTCAAGAAAATATTAGATGATACATTTCTTATTTGATCTTGACGAATGAACCCTTTTAAAAAGAATCTATAAAAAAAACAGGTCCCGTTTTAAAGGACCTGGTCAGTAACCATGTTATGAAATTAGCTTTAACGATTCTCTGATAAATGCTGGAAGATCATCAGGATCACGACTTGTCACCAGCTGGTTTCCACAGACAACAACTTCCTCGTCATGATACTCTGCCCCTGCATATTCCATGTCAACTTTAATTGACTTAAACCCGGTAGCTTTTCGGCCTTCAAGTGTTTTTGCTGTAATCAGAAGCTGAGGACCGTGGCATATAGTCAGTACTGGCTTACCACTATCCATGAATTCCTTAGCGAATGCAACAAAGCGATCATCGCCTCTCAGCAAGTCTGGTGAAAAACCACCCGGTATAAACAGCGCATCAAAATCAGACGGGCTGACATCGTCAATTGACTGATCAATTGATACAGTCGCTTCTCCTTGTTTTCCCGTGACGCTGTTTCCTGATTCTTTTTCGATTGTAACGATTTCATGGCCTTCCTTCTTGAATGCTTCTGCCGGGTCAGTATATTCTACATCTTCAAACTGATCTGTAAGTAAGGCTGCAATCTTTGCCATTTATAACATCTCCTTTTATGTGTGTACATTTTACATATTCCACATTTTTACTTTTTTAAACATCTTTATTTTTTCACCCATTTTATGAAGAACCAGCCGCCTTCGCGAATAATCGGGAATGTGCTTTGCTGTTCAAATCCACATTCTTCTGCAATGTTCTTTAATTCATCCTCTGAAGGGATCGGGTACAAGTTATCAAATGTCATAAAGAAACTGTTAAAAGCACTCGAGAACTGCTTTCCGTGTTTCGCTTTTTGAAGAGGTGAGATAATCGTGATAATACCATCCTGATCAGTAATCTTTTCAATTTTACTGAAAAAATCCTGACGCTTTTCCGGTTGTATATAGTGCAGCAGATTATTGACCATAATATAGTCAAATGACTGATCAGGTTCATACTCATGAATGTCCCCATGAACGATTTCAATCTGATCGTATGCTGCAGTTCCTTTTTTAGCTGACGCTGCTACTTCCTTATTAATTTCAATTCCGGTCAGCTGCAGGTCAGGGTGCCTTTTCGCTAACTTTAATAAATACCCGCCCTCACCGCATCCGATATCAAGAACCGACTGTACCTGATGCTTCTTCACATTCTGATTAATCAGCCTGAAAGTAAGCATCTCAAGTAGCGTCGATGTTTTTGCGACGGTGGATCCATGTTTTTCGCTGTCAAAATGCTGTCTTTTCTTCTCTTTCATTAACTCAGGATAGTGAAGAAGTGAAGGGATGTGGAGTTCCATCATTTCCTTTAGCAGATCACCTGAGGATGGGCTGTCTTTTTTCGTTCCGGGAAGTTTCCATGCTTTTGCAATTTTCACCCGGTTTTTCTGATCTTTTTTCAGATGCTTCAGTGCAATTCCCACTTCAACCCACTGTCCAAGCAGTTCCTCTTCAAGGTCATATGCATCAGCCACATCTTTTACTCTGACAGGTCTTTTAAATGCTTCAAATAAATCAAGTTCATATCCGACATATGCATGCCAGCTATATAAAAATGGTACATTTGTTTTCATCCATGTTCTGGCTTTCCACATATTATTCAGGTCTTTGATCATTAAAACCCCTCCTCCTCACTCTTCCAGACCCATATCGGGCATGACATCCAAACTCAGTCTTTCTCTATTGTCTATCCTTAATTCATCAATTAGAAACTCAGTTTGATAAAAAAATGCACATTCGCAGATAAATTGCGAATGTGCAAGGATGGTGAACCCTTTAAAACGTGCCGGGTCATTCCTTCGCTTTCCGCGGACGAACGCTCAAGCCTACTCAGGCAGAAAACCACTGCCTTCCGGGGTCTTTCACGATCGTTTTTCCGCAGGAGTCTTCGGAATGATCCGTCACTTGATTTCTTTTAAAAATTAATCCTGCTTTTCTAATATCAACTCAATCGTAAGGGAATTTTATAGAATGGATAAACAAATTCATCTTTATTTTTTATTTTTACCGATATCTTTTAAATAATATTGATCAGACGTGAAAAATTCTGTTTTTAGTTCTTTCACTTTGTTACTCAGCATTAATATTGCAAATATGTTAGGCAGCAGGATCAATGCGAGCATAATATCGAGGAAGTTCCAGATCATTTCAGCTGCTCCGACTGCACCAAGAACAATGGCAATAATATAGACGACCTGTATGCCATATGATGCTTTCAGACCAAATAAGAATTCAGCCTGTTTTGCTCCATAGAAAATAACAACAAGGATTGTTGAGAACACAAAGAATACAAGTGACACCGTCACCAGAATACTGCCGAACTCTCCAAAATATTCAGCAAAGGCAATGGTTGTTAATGCGCTGCTGTTTTCCATTGCGTTATCATTGGTCCAGACACCTGATGATAATACAACAAATGCAGTGGCTGTACAGATAATCAATGTATCAACAACGATACCGGATACTGCCCAAAATGCCTGTCTGACAGGATGATCCGTCGTTGCAGCAGCATGCGCCATCGGAGCAGTTCCGAGCCCTGCTTCATTTGAGTACAGACCCCTGGCAAAACCCCATCGGATCACATCCACAAGCGCTGCACCTGCAAAACCGCCAATGACCGGCGCCGGTGAAAATGCATTTGAGAAAATTAAATTAAAGAATTCAGGAAGCGCGCCAAGGTTCATAAACAAGATAACAAGAGCCCCACCAATGTAGATCAGTGCCATAAATGGTACAACTACCTGCGTGAATTTACCAATTCTCTTTATACCGCCAAAAACGATAATTGCAGTCAGCACAGCAATTACAATCCCCGTCCAAATGACCGGAACGCCAAATGACTCATTCACTGTATTGGCAACTGAATTCCCCTGCACCATTACACTTGGAATTAATTCGAGCATCAGTGCAAATGAAAACCAGATACCAAGCCACTTCATTCCAAGACCTTTTGTCATGTAATACATCGGTCCACCAACGAATTCACCTTTTTCATTTTTCTCACGGTAGTGAACAGCCAGTGCACTTTCAGAGAATTTAAGCGACATACCAACTAAAGCGATGACCCACATCCAGAATACCGCTCCCGGTCCACCGAACATAATCGCTGCCGGCACCCCAACAATATTTGCAGCACCGATTGTTGAAGACAGAGCTGATGTTAGGGCCTGGAAAGGTGTAACAGTCCCCTTCCCCTTCGGCTTTTTTGTCACACTTCCAAATGTTTGTTTAAATATGTATAGCGGATGTCTGAATTGAAAGAAACCGAGTTTAAAAGTCATATACAAACCCGAAAGTAATAGTACTGCAATTAATGGGATTCCCCACAGCCATTCAGAGAAAACTGTGACAGCATTAATAAAACCCTCCAATAGGATCTCCTCCTAAAATTAGTAGATTACGGAAACTGTCATTCATTTTCCCTAACATGTATAAAATAAACTGAAAATCTTTAATTCAATTCAATACTCCCCCATGGTTTACATGTACAGTGCCGGGACGGAGGTTAAAGTGTCATTGCATGACACTTTAACCTCCGTCCCCACCTTGTATATGATTGTCAACATAATAAAAACTGCCGCTATCAGCGGCAGTTAAGGTGAATCAGTTATTGTACCATTACTGGTCACACGTGGAAGAATTAATACTTCAACACGCCTGTTTTGTGCCCGCCCGTCTTCAGTATCATTTGTGGCGATTGGCTGAAATTCCCCGAACCCTTTTGCACTGAACCAGCGCGGATCAAGGTTTGGATTTTCTATCACAAGTTTCATAAAGTTGACTGCACGCATAACGCTGAGTTCCCAATTGGAAGCGAATCCAGCAGTACTGATTGGAACGTTATCCGTGTGACCTGTAATGATGACATTCCGAGGTGGATCAAATTCAAGTAATGCTGCTACGTCTTCAGCAACATCCTGATATTTTGATCTTACATCCGCTGAACCGGAAGCAAATAACACACTATCACTGATCGTCAGCAGCAGTCCTTCATCAGTCAGTTCAGTCTGAAACTGCTCACCAAGGCTGTTCGCACCAATATATTCATTGATCTGCTCCTGAATTTCCTCTAGCTCCTCAAGATCCGCTGCTGCGGCCGTTTCTCTTTCGGACTGCGCTGCTAAAAGCTCCTGCAGCTGCTGCTCTTCCTCTGTCAGTTCTTCAGGATCGGCACCTTCAGCCTGATCAATGTCATCCTCAGTATCCTCTGTTTCTACAAGGCTAGCGTAATCAAGAACATTTTCTCCCCCTGCAAATATTTCATTAAATACCTGCGACATTTGATCAAACTTAGATTGATCTACCGTACTGCTTGCAAACATAACAATAAACAATGCTAAAAGTAATGTCAGAATATCAGCGTATGGAATCAGCCAACTTTCATCCATATGCTCTTCATGCTTTTTCTTTTTACGCTTCTTCATCTGGTTTAACACCGCCTTCAGCCATCAGCTGCTCGCGCTCTTTAGCAGGCAGATAAGAGGCAAGCTTTTGTTCTATAACCCTTGGCGCTTCACCTTCAAGAACAGATAAAATTCCCTCAATCATCATATGCTTAACCATTACTTCTTTCGTTGACTTACGCTTCAGCTTATTAGCAAACGGATGCCAGAGCACGTACCCTGTAAAAATACCAATTAGTGTCGCTATAAAAGCCGCTGCAATCGCTTCTCCAAGCTTAGCAGTATCATCCATATGACCAAGTGCAGCAATTAAACCTACTACTGCCCCTAATACTCCAAGTGTCGGTGCATATGTACCTGCCTGTGAAAAGATAGATGCACCGGATAAATGACGATCCTCCATTGCCTCTATTTCTTCCGTTAAAACATCTCTGATGTAATCAGCATTTTGACCATCAATTGCAAGGCCAAGTCCATTTCTTAAAAAGGAATCATCAATTTCAGAGGTCTTTGATTCGAGTGCTAGTAAGCCCTCTTTTCTTGCAAGTTCGGCCCATTCACCAAACATTCTAATAACATCCCGAACTTCCGTTCCTTTTGATTCTTTAAAAATAATTCCAAATAATTTTGGAACCCTTTTTAATTCTGTCATAGGAAAAGCAATCGTTACCGCTGCAATTGTCCCTACGATAATAATTAAAAACGCAGGACCATTTAATAAAGCTGTAGCTGGAACTCCTTTCAAAACCATACCGACCCCAACTGCAATCAGCCCTAGAATAACTCCAAAAAGCGAGGATTTATCCAAAACATTCACCCACAATCACTAAATTTCTCTATCTACAAGTTTTATATCGGCTAAGAAACCAATGACTTTAGACCTTTCTATTCGCCTATGGAATTTGTGAATCCGAATGCTTCATATTTTTTTGATTTTTATGTCCTGACTGGTAAAATGTTTAGTGTAACTAAACACAGAAAAAGGAGTTTTCAATATGAATCATTCAGAAATGTTCGAGAAATACGCTGACCTGGCTGTAAAAGTCGGCGTCAACATTCAAAAGGATCAGCTGCTTTACATAGGTGCGTCAATCGATAATGCGCCATTTGTCAGACTTGTGACAAAGAAAGCGTACGAAGCTGGCGCGCGTCAGGTGTTTGTTGACTGGTCAGATGATGAAGTCTCAAAAATGCGTTATGAAATGGCACCTGCCGATTCATTCAGTGAGTTTCCTGAGTGGAAAAAGCTTGAGCGTGAAGCTTTAGCAGATCAAGGCGCAGCTTTCATGAATATTGTGTCTGCAAGTCCTGACCTGATGAAAAATGTTGATTCGCAGCGTATCTCTGATTTCCAGCGTGCTGCAGGACAGGCGCTTGAAAAGTACCGTCAGTACATTCAGTCAGATAAAGTGAGCTGGACTGTGATTGCAGCACCATCAGCGGGATGGGCGAAAAAAGTATTCCCTGACGCTGATGAAAATGAAGCAATTGAAAAGCTCTGGGAGGCAATCTTTAAAGCAGTGAGAGTGGACCAGGCTGATCCTGTTGCAGCATGGAAAAAACATGACAAAACACTGCATGAAAAAGCAGATTACCTGAATAATAAGAAGTATAAAAAGCTGCACTATACTGCACCTGGTACTGACCTGACAATTGAACTGCCTGAAGGTCATATCTGGGCCGGCGCAGGCAGCGTGAATGAAAAAGGATATACGTTCATGGCGAACATGCCGACTGAAGAAGTGTTTACAGTCCCTCATAAAGATGGTGTATCAGGTTATGTATCCAACACGAAGCCTTTAAGCTATGGCGGAAACATTATCGACGGCTTCAAAATTACTTTTGAAAATGGCCGCATTACAGATATTCAGGCTGAAGAAGGCGAAGATATTCTAAAGAAACTGATTGAAACAGATGAAGGTTCTCACCGCCTTGGAGAAGTTGCGCTGGTCCCGCATCAGTCACCGATCTCACAGTCAAATGTTCTATTCTTTAATACACTGTTTGATGAGAATGCTTCTAATCACCTTGCAATCGGAAGTGCATATGCTTTCTGTGTTGAAGGTGGAAAAACAGCATCACGTGAAGAACTTGCTGAAAAAGGACTGAATTCAAGTATTACACACGTTGACTTTATGATCGGATCAGATCAGATGGATATCGATGGTATCTCTGAAGATGGTTCATCGGAGCCGGTCTTCAGAAATGGCGACTGGGCATTCTAAGTTATCTTAAAAACCATTTCCTAATCACCCTTTATCCTATATAATAAGTTTGATACAAATTATTTGTATGGGGAAAGGAGGAGCTCTCTGATGCTATATATGACTTCAATCTTGCTTGGTTTCAGTGCTCTAATCGGATTAGTGGGTGGAGCGTTAATGTACTTTTTACGAATTCCTTTGAATACAAAGGATGCAGAAAGAATTGACCCAAGACCTGATCATAACGAATACTAAAAATCACCAGATCTCTTTGTTGCGCCCTGCAGCTGTGAGATCTGGTTTTTTAAAGGAGCTGACAGCATGGGAAAAACAATGAAAGAAAGCAGAACGATTCAGACCAGTCACGTATTGCCACCAGATACAAATCATCATGGTACACTGTTTGGCGGACAGCTGATGGCATATATTGATAATGTTGCTTCTATTGCAGCAACCAAGCATTCGCGCTCTCTGGTTGTTACAGCTTCTACTGACTCAGTAGACTTTTTAAAACCGATTCGCGTAGGAGATGCCGTTACGTTAGAATCCTTCGTCTCCTATACAGGTAAAAGTTCAATGGAGGTTTTCGTCAGGGTCACGACGGAGAACCTTTTATCGGGAGACCAGTCTGTTGCGGCGATCTCTTTCTTAACATTCGTCGCAATTGATAATGACGGAAAACCGATTCCTGTACAGGATGTTGTTCCAGAAACCGAAGAGGAAAAATGGCTGAATGAAACAGCTGAAAATCGCGCAGAGCACAGAAAAGCAAGAAAGCTTCACAGTCAGGAGCTTGCAGCATTTTTCACACCTAAACCGCATGAATAAAATAAATCTTTTGTTAAACCTCTCACTTTTCTTAAAGTGGGAGGTTTTTTTGCCGATAGTATGAGGGTGTGCAACAAAGGAAATCTATTAATTTTTGCACAATGATACAAACAAGCAATTGGAGGATTTAACGAAATGAAAAGATTAATCACCTTATGTAGTTTGCTGGCAGTATTTATTCTTTCTGGCTGTATAGGCCAAGAAAACACTGAAACAGCATTTGCAGCAAAAGTGGGAATTATGCTTTCCGATACAGGGCTTGGAGATGGGTCGTTTAATGATGGTGCTTTTGACGGACTTGTTCGTGCGCGTGATGAACTGAATATTATATTCGATTATCGTGAAGCGCCGGACGGTAACTATATTGAACATCTCACAGCATTATCCGATCAGGATTATGATTTAATTATTGGACTTGGCTTTTCCGTTCAGGAAGCGCTTGAAGAAGTTGCGATTGCTTACCCCGATCAACAATACATACTGATTGACGGGGTCTCTGATGTTGAAAATATTATTTCAATGACTTTCAAAGATCACGAAGGCAGTTACCTTGTAGGTACCGTTGCCGCACTTGCTTCAACATCAGGTGTGATCGGATTTATTGGTGGTGTTGATGCTCCAGTCATTAACCGCTTTGAAGCCGGTTTCCGTGCCGGTGCTGAAATGGTTGATCCCGATATTGAAATTATTACAGATTATGCAGGCAGTTTTGGGGACGCTGACCTCGGACGCTCACTTGCTGACGAACAGATTAAACAGGGAGTCGATTTCATCTACCCTGCCGCCGGTTATACAGGTACTGGTGCGATTTTAGAAGCGCAGGACCAGGGAATATATTCAGCCGGAGTGGATACGGACCAGTTTTATACTGCTGAGCAATCTGTTGTAACTTCGATGGTAAAGAATATTGATACATCGGTGTTTAACTTAATTCAGGAGTTAAGTGAAGGCGAATTATCTGTTGAGGCGTATGAGTTAGGTCTGGCTGAAGATGGAGTGGGTCTGGCAGAAATCAGACTTTTTCAACCTGGAAACGAAGAACAGACACTTATAACGGATACCCGTCAAAAAATTATATCAGGTGAAATTAAAGTACCTGATACTATTCAATAAAGGAGTCATTATGAAACTGAGTAAACGCTTATACTTACTATCATTAATTCCATTAATTCTTTCTACTGTCATTATTTTATTTATTGTCTCGCAAATGGTCAGCCTGAATGCATCAGGAGAAGATGACGCAGAAATTTTAACTGATATTGAAAAATTAAATAGTGAACTGTTAATTATCCAGCAATCTCTTTCCAATTTCAGTTTGAGTCCTACAGAAAATAACCGTCTGACAACTCAAAACCAGATGGATCAGACCCTTATACTAATGGATGAGCTGCAATCTAAACTGCCGGAAGCAGATTTGAAAGAACAGCTTATAACTGTGAAGGAGAAGTTCATTCAGCTTAAGGATGCTTCAGCTGAAGCGCTGAACCAGGGTGATATTGCAGAGGCAAGCCGCCAGTCTGCACGTACAGGCGGGGTGATCAATGATGTGTACTATCTCAAAATCCTGTCAGATGACTGGTATCGCAATAAGCTTGCAAGTAGCGAGCAGCAAATCTCAATGATCGTGTGGGTGTCAATGATTGCTGTTGCTGTCATTATTGTGATTTCAATTACAGCAGCAATGATTATTTCAAAGCGTATCACACGTCCGCTTAATAGAATGCTAAATCAGGCATCACTCGTCGCTAAAGGAGATTTGACTGTTGACGTACCTGCTCAGTCTGGTAATTCCAAGTTCGAGATCTACCTTCTTGCAGACTCATTCAGGGAGATGATTTTGAGTCTGCGTCAGACAGTAGAGTCAGTGGATCAGTCAAGCAGCCGTGTTGCTGAGTTTGCAAATGAAGTGTCAGGAAAGGTAAATGAATTAGAGGAAAGCGGTAACCAAATTGCAGCTTCCACCGATGATCTTGCCAAAGGCAGCCAATCAATCTCAGAGGATATTCAATCTACTTCTGAAAAAATGGCAGAATTGAATCAGACGTTTATTGAGAGTGAAACGTTGACGGAACGTTCAGCTGACAAAGGTCACCAGGCATTAATGTCGGTTAAAGATGGCCGTGAATCACTGAGTCGTCAAAAGAGATTCACTATAGAGAATACAGAAGCTGCTTCATTAATTTCCAGAGAACTATCTGCATTTTCAGCCTTCACCGACGAGATTCAGGATGCTGCAAAGTTCGTTAAGGGAATCGCTGATCAAACCAACCTGCTTGCATTAAACGCAGCAATTGAAGCCGCAAGAGCCGGTGAACAGGGAAAAGGCTTTGCAGTTGTTGCAGATGAGGTGAAAAAACTCGCTGGCCAATCAGCAGATGCAACTGAAAAAATCACCTCAATGGTGATGAACATCCAAAACGGTATGACCGGCATTACAGATGCTGCTGCAACTGGACAGCGACTATCATCAGAACAGCTTGACTCCATGAATCTGACAGAGCAGGCATTTGAAGATATTGCGCAAAAAGTAAGAGAAATTGATCATGAACTCAAGTCATTAACCATCAGCATGAAGCACTCCTCCTCTTATACTTCAGAAGTAACAGCCGCGATGGAAAATGTCTCAGCTGTCACCGAAGAAACAGCGGCAGGTACAGAAGAAATCTCTGCTTCTGCTGAGGATCAGCAGATTTCTTTTGGAAAAGTCAGGGAATCAATGATGCAATTACAGGAAATGAGCCTTACAATGCAGCAAAAAATGAATCATTTCAAATTACCTACTTCCGGGTATAAAAGTTAGAAAAGTAATGTAAAAACCCTTTCAAACCTATAGATGAAAGGGTTTTTTTCGTTACAAATTCATTATTCTTTTATTACAAAGCTGCTATGACTTCTGATAGTAGCTAATACAATGACTGTTCTGAAGGGGATCAAGCTTCATCATATACACATCAACCTGTTTCCGGCTGATGTAACATTCCCGTGTCCCTACCTTTGTCACTCTACGATCCTCTTAATTTAGTCTATACTACTCGGAGAATACTGTTAAATTCGGACGACGATGATGATAACGGAGGAATGTTGTATGCTTTCAAATGCTGAAATCGGTATCGACTTAGGTACTGCTAATATACTTGTGTATAGTAAAAGTAAAGGAATTATTATGAATGAGCCATCGGTTGTAGCAATCGATGTAAATACAAAAAAAGTCTTAGCTGTCGGATCAGACGCTAAAAGTATGATTGGTAAAACACCAGGAAATATCGTGGCAGTCCGCCCACTAAAAGACGGCGTAATTGCTGACTTTGATGTAACAACTGAAATGCTGAAGCACATTATGTCTTCAATTGGAAAAAAGATGGGCTTCTCATTGCGTAAGCCTAGTGTTGTTGTATGTACACCATCTGGCGCTACATCAGTTGAAAGAAGAGCCATTCAAGATGCAGTGAAATACAGTGGCGCTAAGCACGTTCACTTAATTGAAGAGCCTGTTGCAGCTGCAATTGGTGCGGATCTTCCGGTGGGCGAACCTGTTGCAAACGTCGTTGTGGATATTGGCGGCGGTACAACAGAAGTAGCAATCATTTCATATGGCGGCGTCGTATCTTGCAATACAATCCGCGTTGCCGGTGATAAGATGGACGAAGATATTGTGCAGCATGTCAGAAAAGCCTATAACCTGTTAATCGGTGAGCGTACTGCAGAGCAGATTAAAATGGAAGTTGGACATGCGCCAATCGAACATGAAATGAGAGAAATGGAAATCCGCGGACGTGATCTTGTAACTGGTCTACCTAAAACAATTACGCTGCAATCAACAGAAGTGCAATCTGCGATTCAGGAGTCACTGTTAAGTATCCTTGAAGCCATTCGCTCAACACTTGAAAACTGCCCACCTGAACTGAGTGGTGACATTGTAGACCGCGGTGTGATTTTAACAGGCGGCGGTGCGTTATTGAACGGCCTTCAGCAATGGCTGAGTGATGAGATTGTTGTTCCTGTTCATATTGCACCAAACCCCCTTGAATCAGTTGCGATTGGTACAGGCAAGTCATTATCAGTGATTGATAAGCTTCAAAAAGCAGCTAAATAAGCTAAAAACAGGACCTTGTAAAGGGTCCTGTTTTTTTAATCTTTTCGCTGCGCTACACTAAAATTTCAATTAATAGTTTGATAACTTAATTATAATTTTGCACCATCTTATCTTATTTACTTACTCCAGTGAATGGGCAAGTATTTTTTTGGGTCTCACTCTTCTCAAAAAGTGAAGCCTGATAAAAAAAGTTTGGTGACTTCCACGTGTTGTCATACGCTTTATGAAAAATATGCGTAGACGCCGGTGAGACTGGCGGGATCAGCCATGTCCAATCTCCTGTGATATTCCTTCCTTCTTCTATCTCCTTCTTTTCAAACAGCTCAAATTGCTGACTCGCTGTATGATGATCAACAATACTTACACCAGCCTGCTTAAATGAATGCATGACTGCTGTGCACAATTCAATGACAGCACGGTCCTTCCACATTGCAGACTGTAGCTGTGTGTTCAGACCAAATGCTTTTGCTGTATCACGCAGCACATTATATCGGTTTTCATCAGTAAAGTTACGTGCAGCAATCTCCGTTTCCATATACCACCCGTTAAAGGGCGCAGCCGGATAGTCGATGCCCCCGATCTCAAGCTTCATTTCAGAAATAATCGGAACTGCATACCATTTCAACCCGAGTTCATTAAATGTGACGTTTTCAGGATGTGTAATCTGAACTTCCTTAATATAGCTTTCAGGTATTTCGAACAGGTATGGTTCATTTTCGCCTATCTGAATGACGATTGGAAGAATATCAAAAGGTGACCCTTTACCTTCCCAGCCAAGCTGAATGCAAAACTCAGTCATTTCTACCGAATGAGGATCACCGATCACACTTCCGTCCTCCTGCCTGTAGCCCGCATATCTGATTAGCTGGTGATTATAGATTCTAACAGGGTCCCCGGTATTCTCTGACGGCTTAAAAATCGTCACCGCAGAACGAATTTTCCCACCATTTGTTGCATACTCAATATGCTCAAGTAATGCTTCTTTCACCTGCTCCTCAGAAGCTGCATCTCTCTTGTCTGACACGCTCAGGCTATTCCAGAACAAACGGCCTATGCAGCGGTTGCTGTTTCGCCATGCGAGCTTTGCCCCGTACGTCAGTTCTTCACTTGTATGCTGATACGTGCCACTTTGTCTGATCGAAAGGCAGATCTCAGCTAATCTTGCTTCACAAGCTGCTTCATTAAAGCCATTTTCTTTATAATATTGTCTGATAAAATCTTCTGCTTTTTGATAAATAGGATGTTCCATCATTTTCACAACCCTATACTGATATATGGCACATCTTATCACAAAATCATCTTTGTGAGCACAGACAAATATGCTTTTTTAATGAAAAAAGACAGCCCGGAAGCTGTCTTTTTAAGCAAGTCTCTTGAAATTCTGTCCAAGTATTTCATTCATATTATGCACAGTGATAAAGGCTTTTTCATCCTGTTTACCGACATAATTTTTCAGACGAGATAAATCCTTGCGACCTAAGATTGTTGTGATGACTTCTTTCTGTTCATAGTTAAAAGCACCTTTAGCCGTATGGATCGTTGCACCTCTGCCAAGCTCTCCAACGATAAATGCACGAATCAATGCACTTTCCTGACTGATAATCACGACTTCTTTATTCGCATTGAACTGCTGAAGTGTGTAATCAATCATCAAACCATTTAAAATCACACCAAAGAAAGCGTACATGCCGGCCTGAGGACCAAATAGCAGTGAAGATGAAAGCGCAACTGCAAGATCAGAAAACAGAACGGCTCTGCCAATCTCTACTTTAATATACTTATTTAAAATCATCGCAATAATATCAGTTCCACCTGTTGAAGCCCGCTGGTGAAAAACAATCCCCATACCGATTGCAGCAATACACTGGCCGATGATGAGCTGAATTAATATATCATCGCTGAGCGGTGCTGTAATAGGGACTACCAACTCAAGGAGCCAGACATACCCTGATAGTGCAAAGCTTGTATAAATCGTCTTAGCACCAAACTGAAAGCCCAGAAAGATAATACCTAATATAAATAAAACAATATTCACTAAAATCATAAAGAGTCCGATTGAAATGCCCGGGAACAATGAATTCAGCACAATCGACATTCCGCTGACGCCACCTGTAGCCAGGTTATTTGGTGATAGGAAAAAATGAACGTTCACTGCAACAAAGAATGCACCAAGATTCATTAATAAAAACGTAATAAGCTTTTTAGTCATACGAAACGTCTCTCCCTTCAAAAAGATTGCGCAAAATAAGCATTTTTCATTCACAAAAACGCATTATACGCCCTCTCTGACGGCATGTAAAGGAGGATGTTTTCATACAGAATCGTTTACTTTTTCAGACATTTTTAATGATTCTATCAGGTGAATAATCATGCACGGATACGCACCATTCTCATACAATCTTCAATGATTTCAGCATTTTTATGAAAGATCAGACTTTCTCTTTCACCAGCTTTTTTACTGATTTTCAAAAATTCTTTTCTGCACTGATCAAGAAGATCGACCAGTTCTCTCTGATCTTCTGTTCGGTCATAGAGATCCATAAAGATCTTCCCATCATCGGTAATTTGAGCTAGAAACACATCTGAAACGTTGACATCCTTCTTATCCATTTGCTCTTTCAACCACTCAACGTCTCTGCCAATCGAGCTAAGTGACTTCTCGATGGGCTTTCCATCCATAATAATGGTTTCCGGCGGCTTCTCATCCTGAACATTCTTGTTGAGATCTTCTTGCACAAGAGGTGTCTTAGCTTTTTTCAACATGACATTCAATTCTCCTGAAGGCTCAAGTATTGCAAAATTCACATCCGAAATAGCAAATACTTCTTTTTTTCTTAACAGTTCCATCAGTTCATCTGTTGTATATCTTTCTTTTTTTAAATTTTTTTCAATGATCTTCCCCCGCTGAATAAAAACCGTTCCTTCCCCTTCAACAAGATCCCTGACCTTCTTACTTTTTAAAGATAAAAAATCCACTAACAATGGAATCGAAATAAACGATACAATCCCAAGCACGCCATGTAGAAACTGCCGATCCAGCCCTGTAATGACCTCTGCACCGATACTGCCAACAGTAATGCCCGTTACATATTCAAAGAAAGATAGCTGTGAAATCTGTTTTTTTCCAAGCATTTTTGTGCAGACAAACAATACCATGACCATGAGCAGCCCTCTGACAATGACCATCAGCCAGTCGCTCATACCCCTCTCTCCTTAAGCTGCTTCACTTCTTTTTCCATTCTTGATATTTCTTCATATATATCAGCGTACTCAAGTGTTTTATCTTTATCCTCTATCCATTTTTGAATCATGACCAGCTGTTGTTCTAACTGTTCAATTTGCACTCAGATCACTTCCTTTATGCATTATCATCTCCAAATCTTTTTTTGGGCATTCAAAAAGCCCGAGATATTATATGATCTCGGGCTAGTCATTTCACTGCGCTTCAAGCGGAAGCTTTCCGCGGGGACGACGGTGAGCCTCCTCGGCTTCGCCTGTGGGGTCTCACCTGTCCGTCTACTCCCGCTGGAGTCCCCCGCCTTACGCTCCATTCCACTTAAATGATAAAAATAATTTTAGAATAAATTATACTTTGTAGTTTATTCCATAACCTCAATAGACAAGATTATCTATTATCAATCTTCTCCGGATACATATCATGATTCATCAGTCTGTGATATGCCATCTCTTCATATTTCGTACCAGGTTTTCCGTAGTTTGTGTATGGATCGATTGAAATTCCGCCGCGTGGTGTGAATTTACCCCATACTTCAATGTAGCGCGGATCCATCAGTTCAATCAGGTCATTCATGATGATGTTCATGCAATCTTCGTGAAAATCACCGTGGTTTCTGAAGCTGAAAAGGTATAGTTTAAGTGATTTACTCTCAACCATTTTCTGATCCGGGATATAGCTAATATAGATCGTTGCAAAATCCGGCTGATTCGTTTTTGGACAAAGTGATGTAAATTCCGGACAGTTAAATTTTACGAAATAATCTCTGCTCACGTGCTTATTATCAAATGATTCAAGCACATCTGGGTCATAGTCAAATGAATACGGTACATTCTTTTCACCCAGCAGATTTACGCCTTCAAGCTCTTTTTCATTACGTCCTGACATGTGTATTACCTCCAGATATAAAAAGTTCAGACAGAAGCTGAACAGAATTTTGTATGCATGCAGAAAAAGCATCCGGACAGATGCTTTTAACCTGTATGCTTATTTTACTGATTGCCGATTTTAAAAGCAAGGTCAGCGTTTTTTAACCGGAATGCCAATTTTTAATGTTGGTGACATCTTATAGGGCTTATAGTCAGCATCATACACTTCAATATGATCTAAACCGTTCTGCTGAACCTGAAGGCCCTGCTCAACTGCCCACTTCATTAATTTTTCATAACTCTTCCATGCATGCTGACCCTTGTGCTCTGTGACAGCATAATCATGCGATGGCACAATGATTCTGTACATATCAGATGGAAATGCAGTATTCCTTAATGCCTCTGTACCGAAATAGTAAGTAAAGCCGCCAGATCTATCCTGGTATGATAAACCGATGAAATCTGAGTTCTCCTGAGCAATCCCCATACTTAAGAGCCTGTCACGTGCTTCTTCCATCACAGGAAAAATATCCCCATGTGCAGCGGCTTCATAAGTTCCGGTCCATCTCAGGCCAATAAAGTAAAAGCTGGATTTCCTTACAATTTCAAAGTCACCCATTTGTGCTCTCCTTTCTTTCAGACGGAAGCGATTATTCTTATATTTTAGCAAATTCTGAATCGTTTTGGTTAATAGAACACATTATTTTTATTAAAGATGCGTAAAATATGTTATTTTTAAGCTAGAAGAATCATCAAAGGTTCTACTGAATGGGGTGTAATCATGAAGAAAAAAAGTTGGGTGATGCTGATACCCGGTGTAATTCTCATCGGTGCGATCATCTTTTTTGTGTTTTCAGATGAGCTGCTGAACCGTTCATATGGAAGTGAAGCAAGTAACCCTGCCGACTTAGCACCTAATGAAGAAGTTGCGCTATTTGCAGGCGGCTGTTTCTGGTGTATGGAACCTCCTTTTGAAAAACTTGCAGGGGTAAGAGATGTAGTCTCCGGATATACAGGTGGAGAAGAAGAAAACCCTGAATATAGAGAAGTAGCTAATGGCGAAACAGGACATACTGAAGCAGTACAGGTCATTTATGACCCTGATGTCATCAGCTATGAAGATCTGCTCGATGTATTTTGGCGTCAGATTGATCCAACCGATGCAGAAGGACAATTTGTAGACCGCGGCAAGCAGTATCGCCCTGAAATCTTTGTACAGAATGAAGAAGAGCGTCAGGCTGCTGAAGCTTCCAAACAGGAAATCATCGATTCTGGCAGATTCGATGGAGAAATTATTGTACCGGTAACTGATGCATCAACGTTTTATATTGCTGAAGATTACCATCAGGATTATTACATTAAAAATGGTGACCGCTACTACTTTTACCGTACAAGTTCAGGCAGAGACCAGTTCTTGAACGAGTACTGGGATGAGGATGAGCGTGAAGTAGACCTGCCAACAAAACAGGAAGTGGAGTCTGAAAGTCCATATGCGGTAAATTACACCGATGAAGAATTGCGTGAAATGCTGACAGATATTCAGTATGAGGTTACTCAGGAAGATGGTACTGAAGAGGCTTTTAACAATGAATATGACGGGTTTTATGAAGATGGTATTTATGTCGATATCGTCTCAGGCGAACCTTTATTCAGTTCAACCGATAAATACGATTCACGGACCGGCTGGCCATCATTCACAAAGCCGCTGGTACCTGAAAATATTGTTGAAGTAGAAGATCCCGGGATTTTCGGGATGCGAATTGAAGTCAGAAGTAAATATGCAGACTCGCATCTCGGGCACGTGTTTGAAGACGGTCCTGAACCGACAGGACTTCGCTACTGTATGAATTCAGCTGCTATGAAATTCATCCCTGCTGAAGACCTCGAAAAAGAAGGTTACGGGGAATTCTCGTATCTGTTTGAATCATAATCTGATCGGCTATTTGTCTAAAATTAGACAGATAACCGATCTTTTTTTAAAATAGAGATAAGTTACGCTAAGGAGGATACATATGACACTATTATCAGATATTCTGACATTTAACGAAACATTTGTTGAAGAAAAGCAGTACGAACCTTATGTAACAACGAAAATCCCTAACAAAAAACTTGTGATTTTGACTTGTATGGACACAAGATTAGTAGAGCTTTTACCTAAATCAATGAACGTTAAGAACGGCGATGTAAAAATGGTACGTAATGCAGGCGCAGTGATTACAAACCCTTTTGATAGCGTAGTAAGAAGCTTACTTGTGGCAATCTATGAATTGCAGGCTGATGAAGTAATGATCATTGGTCACTATGATTGCGGAATGAGTGCAGTAAATAGCCATGCGACACTTGAAAAAATGCAGGCGCGCGGGGTTTCACAGGAAGCACTTGATACACTTGCGTCATCAGGGATTGATGTGCATGACTGGTTAAAAGGCTTTGACAATGTACAGGAGAGCGTTAAAAACAGCGTTGAATTATTACGCAAACACCCCCTGATGGATAAAAATGTTCCAGTTCATGGACTTGTTGTAGATCCAAGCAACGGAAAGCTTGATCTGGTTGAAGAAGGATACGCCAAATGATGAAAAGGTGTGCAGAAGTCATCTGCACACCTTTTTTATTTAACTTCTTTTTGAACTGTCCATGTATGAAAAACGGTTGTAAAGCTTCCTTCTGCAGATGGACTGCAGGCATATAACCCGAGCTTTACAGGGCCATTCGGTTCATCGTGGAGCCTTGTAATCCGTAGCTGTTCAAATTCATCTTCAGGATTGGACCTTGCCCAAATACGGTAATCCCCGCCTGCGCGTGTCACTTTAAAAGTTAGCGAGATTTCACCATCAGGTGTAGGAAAATTTTTGGAAGACCAGTCAGAGTATCCGTTGTTTGTCGCAACGGAACCTAAATAAGAGTATTTTTCAGGTACATATTCAAGCGATACTTTCATCCAGCAGTCATCAGAAACTAAAATGATTATACCAGCCTGATCGTAACGTTCTTTAGGATCCTTCATCGTGAGTGTAACTTCAGTCTCAAAAGCACCCAGTAACTCTTTATAAAAGGCATGACCATTCATCTGATCAAAACCATAGAATGTTTTTCTCCAGAAATCAGTTTTCGGCTGAGTGGTCAGACTAAGCTCTTTATTCTGAAGTGTCCATTCTTTTGGCCGATTCAGCCAGCAGCAGTCTTTTGCCTGATCATCCAGTAGTGACAGCATGGTGAGGGCTCCTTTCGATATGGTTCTACCTTCATGTTTACCCACAAAGACAGTTCCATAACATGCGTTCAGGAACTATTTTACAAGATCATGCTTAAAAGCATAAATCACTGCCTGTGTGCGGTCCTGAACCTCAAGCTTCCCAAGAATATTACTGACGTGCGTTTTGACTGTTTTCAATGCTATGTAAAGCTCATCCGCAATTTCCTGATTCGTTTTCCCCTCAGCAATCAGCATCAGAATTTCAAGTTCCCGGCCAGTCAGGTCATCATGCGCAGGCTTTACTTCTTTTGTTCTCATCCGCTGCATCACTTTTCCTGTTACTTCAGGCTCAAGCACAGTTTCGCCATAATGCGTTTTTCTGATGGCTTCAGCAATATCACTTGCTTTTGAAGTTTTTAACAGGTAACTGACCGCTCCGGCTTCAAGTGCAGGATATACCTTATCATCATCAAGAAAGCTTGTGACTATCATAATTTTTGCTTCAGGCCACTGCTCAATAATTTTTGCTGTTGCCTCAATCCCATCCATTTTTTTCATGACCAAATCCATTAAAATAATGTCAGGCTTCAATTCCAGCGCCAGCTCAACTGCTGGCTCACCGTCATCACACTCCCCCACAACCTCAATATCTTTTTGTGAGGACAAATATGAACCTACACCGATCCTAACCATTTCGTGATCATCAACAAATAACACCCGGATCATGTCAGCTCCTCCTTCCCTTCAAAAGGTACTTTAATTTCAAGCCTCGTGCCCTGGTCAGGCAGGGAGACAATCTTCAATGTGCCGCCAATTTCAGCAGCTCTTTCTCTCATATTATTCAATCCGTATGAACCTGCTTTATCTTCAGACAGCTCAAAGCCTTTTCCGTCATCTGATACTCTTAAGATCACGGTCCCATCTCTTAAGATACATAATACATTCAGCATAGATGCTTCAGCGTGCCTTAAAGTATTGGATATAGACTCCTGAAGTATCCGGAATAAATGATCTTCAATTCCACGTGCAAGCTCTATCGGCTCGGCTTTCCAGGATATATCAAGCGGAACCTTCTGCTTAAGTTCAACTAATAGCTCTTCAATCCCTTCAGACAGGGTTTTTCCTTTGAGCGCAGCCGGTCTAAGGTGAAGTAAAAGCGCTCTCATTTCAACCTGTGACTGGTGAATCATTTTTTCCACCATTTGAAGCTGTCGGTTTTCAGGCTCAGTTTCATTAACAGCTGACATCAGCATAGAAGCAGCAAATAACTGCTGACTGACTGAATCATGCAAATCACGTGCCAGCCGCTGCCTTTCCATTGAAACCATTTCCTGGATTTTTTGTTCCTGCTGTTCTACTTTCTCACTGGCCAGCCGCTGATTCATTTTAACCTGTTCATTCCACATTCTCTGCAAATCTGATACTTTCTCTGACAGTCTTGAAAATTCAGCAGTTTGAGGCTGCTTTTTTTCTGTAAAAGCTGCTCCCCGTCTCAGATCATCCACTTGCTGTTCAATTGAAAATATCTGCTTTTTCATTCCACCGCTTTGAATCGCACCCCATAAGAATCCGATTAACAATAACTGGATCAGTAAAAAGAAGATAAAAGGAACGTCTAGAATCGTGACATTCCACAGCATGTTCCACTCCTCCGGCGGGAAAAAGATCACATACAAGCCAAGCGTCATTAGTGCACTAAAAAGGCTGATACTGACTGCGTGCAGTACGATTTTAGCCGTCATACGCGCTTCACCTCAATATCTCCAATCCAGACTGAAGAAAGGATCGTACATTTTTGGTGTGCCATTTCGTAGCTCTCAGTCTGATAGACAACATTTTCATTCCACAGTCTGGCTGTATAGGAAGATAAAATAGAGGCTTCTCCGGCAAGCGCTGAATGCTGGACTGAAATCTCAAGCTCATATGGTACGAGTATCGTGATTTTACCCGCAATATTTCTAAGGGAAATAAAAACCTCTTTATCAGGAAGTACTGTGTTGCTCAGGTCGATCTGAACATCCCCGATTCCGTTTTGAAGGTGGATATTTTCCCACTCATACGATTGATCAGGCGTTTCATGTGAGCCCACCCACTGATTTAAAAATAAAGGCCTTTTTGTTACAAATAACTGCTCTCCGCCTCTATCCTCCCTTTTTTCCTTCACAACAGGTTCAAAAATCAGCGGACTTTTCTTTGTTTCCATATATTTCAAAATCAAATTGATGATGAGTATAACAAATAGAATGCGAAGGGTAACCATTGAGAGAATGGCTGTCAGCAGCATAATTGCCCCGACACCAACCAGGATCTTCCCATACATCTGCTGCCAGGCCTGTTTCCCGAAGTAAAGCAGACCGCCTGAGAGCACCAGCGAAAAAATCATGCCATTATTAAATAAGACAATTTCAATTAATACGATGATTATGCCTGCTGTCAGCCAATTTGATAACGACATTTGCCTCAGCTTTTCCATGCAGTCCACCTCCCTGCTCTTCTATTTTATCGGTTGTTCCATGATTCAGAAAGATTAAATTCGGGAGAAGGTAAATGACCCGCTCCCGAAAGCTTATTGTTTTAACTGCTCGATCTGCTCGTCGATTGTCAGCTCTTCTTTTTTCTTTGCGTTTTCTTTTAAATGTTTTTCAATCTGCGCATAGCGTCGGTCTTCATCGGTCGCTTCTTTCATACGCGCCGACTGCTTTTCCCCAATCACTGCATTTTCTTTCGCCATATATTCAAGACGCTTTAATTCAAGATCTTTTAACTGGAATGTGTGTGACTCCAACTGCAGCTCCAGGTTTTCAAGCTGTGAATTTGCCTCTGACAGCGTTTTTTCAAGACGCTCAGCACGTTCACTGTAAAAGTTAAACTCTCTGAGCGCAGCTGCTGCAAGTGATTCTTCGCCTGCTTC
Organism: Jeotgalibacillus sp. JSM ZJ347; assembly: GCF_044383825.1. Lineage (NCBI taxonomy): Bacteria > Bacillati > Bacillota > Bacilli > Caryophanales > Caryophanaceae > Jeotgalibacillus > Jeotgalibacillus sp. JSM ZJ347. Next base: position 57,889 of record NZ_JBISEN010000008.1, read on the forward strand.
CTCTGCTAATTGAACATGTTCTTTACGCTTTGCTGCCATTGATTTGGCGTGTGTATATTCTTTCTCAAACTCTCTTTTTAAAAGCTCCTGGCGTTCTGTCAGCTGTTTTGCTTTTTTGACTGATGCCTGGCATTCTTTAATCTCACGCTGGATTTCATTAACCGGGTTCAACTGTTCTCTATTCCACTTTGCTTCCAGGATATCCTGCTTGATTACTTCAGTAATTTTTGAAAGTACGTTTGTCATGTTGATCGTCTCCTTTTATTTTGATTAAACCGATTTCTTTTTCAATTCCTGCCACTGCTTTTCAAAGTATGAAAAGTCGCTGACTGCTTCTTCGTTGTTCCACTTTTTCCATACGATGTAAAGGACATAGACTGCGATGACACCAAGGATTGCCGGTACGTTGAATACTGCTGACAAACCCGCGATTGCTGCAACGATAGCTGATGTAATTTTCACCCACGTTTTGCTGCTTGAGAAATACCATTTTACACCGATGTAAGTAATCAGCAGGCTGACTGCGAGTCCGGCGATTGATCCTAGATTTGATAGTGTCACGATTGCAGCTGTAATACCGATGACTGTTAACCAGAATTTGTTCATGTTGTTGCCTCCTTTGTTATTTGTAACCTAAGTGTACGCGGGGAACTGTTTTGCCGATAGGAGCCTCGGCTTGATTTTGGAGTAGGACCTGAGGCGTAGAAGGAGACAGGGACCAAAACCGGAGACGGAGTTAGCACTACGAAGTCTGACCTCGTAGTGCTAACTCCGTCCCCAAACTCCGTTTTAAGACAAATTAAAAACCGCCTCCATAAGAAGCGGTTCATCGATTGATTCTATTCATCAGCCTGCCGAATACTCGGTCCCAAAAGGGCTTACCCTTTCAGAAGTCTTCTTCAAGCATGCTGTACAGATAATGATCTTCCCAGACACCATTTATAAAAAGGTTTTTACGAAGCGTTCCTTCCCTGAACATCCCCACTTTTTCAAGCACCTTCTGAGAGGCTTCATTTTTCGGTGATACCATGGCTTCAACCCTGTGCAGGCCAAATTCACGGAATGCAAAGCGGAGTGCAGCTTCTACTGCCTCAGTACCGTAACCCTGTTTTGTGTGATGTTCATCAAGAGAGTAGCCGATATATGCTGAAGCAAAAGGCAGTCTTCTGATAGAATAAATCGATACGCTGCCGATCAGTCGATTTGTATCTCCGTGGTAAATGCCCCAGCTGTACTCTTTTCCAAGCCGCTGTGCCTGCTTTGCTTCAGCGAGCTTCTCAAGCTGCGCCTCACGCGTGTAAAATGGTTCAGGATGCTTCGGTTCAAAAATCGTCCAAAACTGCTTATTGCGGATGAGCAGTTCTACAAATTCATCAATATCTTCTTCTGTAAGCGGACGAAAATAAAGCCGACTACTTTTTAATAGCACCATATACGTTCTCCCCATTTCATCATTCTATATTTAGTGTATACCCAGGAAGAGAAAAGATCGACTATTGACATGTAAAAAATCAGATTTTTTATTAGTAAATTCTTAAGAACAGAAAAAGACCAGGGCAGCAACCCTGATCTCGTCAACCTTATTCAGAAGTCAGTCTGACAAACTCTTCTGCATCCTGAATGCAAAGCTCAATGCCCTTCATCCAGAACGCTTCTGTTGTGATATCTTCACCAAGATGCTTCATCGCAAGGTCCTCTGTTGTCATGACAGCTGTATCACGCAGCAGCGCCATATACTTTTCCTCATATGCTTGACCCTCTTCAAGCGCTCTTGCATACACGCTGAGTGAGAACAGGTATCCGAACGTATAAGGGAAGTTGTAGAACGGAACGCCTGTAATATGAAAATGCAGCTTTGAAGCCCAGAAATGCGGTTCATTATCTGTCACTGCACCTGCGTATGCTTCATTCTGCGCTTCTGTTGTCAGCTCGTTCAGACGCTTTGCTGTGACAAAGCCTTCTTTACGTTCCTCATAAAAACGCTGCTCAAAGATGAATCTTGAGTGGATATTCATAAAGAATGCGATGCTTCTTGATACCTTATCCTCTAAAAGCGCTGCCTGCTCATCCTTAGTATCCGCTTCTTTTACCGCAGCGTCAGAAACGATCATTTCAGCAAACGTGGAAGCTGTTTCCGCTACGTTCATTGCATAACGGCGGTTTAATGGATCCATTGGACGGAGCGCATACGTATGGAACGCATGACCAAGCTCGTGGGCAAGTGTCGCTACGTTAGACATTGAGCCGCTGTACGTCATAAAAATTCTTGACTGTTCACTCAGCGGGAATCCTGTACAGAATCCGCCCGGACGTTTGCCTGCACGGTCTTCCGCTTCAATCCAGCCGTCTTCAAATGCTTTCTCTGCAAAAGCAGCCATCTCTGGACCGAACTTTTTAAAGTGCTTTAAAATAAATGCTGCACCTTCATCGTATGAAAGCTTCTTCACACTTTCTGAAAGCGGCGCGCCGATATGTGCCCAAGACATTTTCTCAAGTCCAAGCAGCTTTGCTTTATGATCAAGAAACTTTACAAACGCATCCTTACTCTTACTGATCGCTCCCCACATCGCATCAAGCGTCTCAGGCTTCATACGATTGTACTCAAGCGGTTCTTTCATAAAATCATCCCAACCGCGCTTTTTGTACATCGCCAGACGATATCCGCCAAGGTGATTTAACGTTTGTGCAAAAAGATTCTCATTTTTCGACCATGCTGCTTCAAGCTTCTGGTGAACGTCTTCTCTTACTTTTGGATCTTCGTGAGATCTCAGGTTATTTGCCTGTCCAACTGATAATGTCTTTACTTCGCCATCTACTTCGATTTCCACAGACATCTCTGAAACAAGGGCATTATACATCTGTCCCCAGCCGTGATAACCATCTACACCAAGCGCACTGATCAGGCCTTCCTCAGCTTCTGATAATTTATCCTTTGCAGCTTCACGCCATTCTGTCATAATGAATGTATATTCCTTCAATCCATCATCTTTAAGCAGCTCATCCCATACCTGATCCTCAGTTTTAGAAAGCTTCTGCTGAAATGCCTGGAATGCTGAACTAAATTCAGCTCCCATTGCTGTCACCTTCCCACGAATCACACCTGCACCTGTATCATTCATATCCTGCGCCTCAAGACAGCTCGCAAATGCGCCAGCCTGAAAAACGCCCATCATAATCCCTTTTGCTTCCTGAATATGCTGATATACAAGATAGCTGCTGTCAGAAGAAGCAGGCGTCTGGAACTGCTCTACCTTCTTTGCAAAAACCTCAATTTTTTCTCCATATGTATGTAAATGCTGCTTCAGTTCCTCTGACTCACTTCCACCTTTAAAAAACACATCTAAATCCCATGTTTCCGGATAAGTTGCTGTTGACATTGCCATTCCCCCTGTTTGAAATATTCTGAACACTGCATGTACTATCTTAACACAATACTTCGTCATTCGAAACACTTACTTTCTCCCCACTAACTCCTATCAAATTCATGATAAAATAATAGAATGCACTGTTTGAATGAGCGATTATTATTCACTTATATTGTCTAATTCCAGATTTATTTATATGCACAGCGTGAGATCGGTACAGAAGGCGGCGACTCCGGGACGATTAGAGGGAAGCTGAGATCCCGCAGCCGAAGGTGAGGAGGCTCAGCAACTTCCGTCCGGAAAGCGTCCGCCTGGAGTACCGATCCCACGCCCTCGGCTATTTGGACAAACAAAGCACCACCAGAAAGGATGATTCACCATGATGAACGAAGCACAGCAAGTCCTTCATACATACTTCGGTTACGACACATTCAGACCCGGACAGGACCGGATGATCGAATCCATCCTCGATCACAAGAACGCACTCGGCATCATGCCGACTGGAGGAGGAAAATCCCTCTGCTACCAAATTCCCGGTCTTGTTATGGAAGGAACAGCGCTTGTCATTTCACCACTGATTTCACTCATGAGAGATCAGGTCGATGCGTTAAATGAAAACGGCATTTCAGCCACTTATATAAACAGCACACTATCAGCCGCCGAGACGAGAGAACGGCTTCAAAACCTGCGGGAAGGCCGCTACAAGTTTGTATATGCAGCACCTGAACGTTTTGATTCCGCCTCATTCTTTAATGCAATCTCAGATATTAACCTGTCGCTGATTGCTTTTGATGAAGCGCACTGTATCTCTCAATGGGGACATGACTTCCGTCCAAGCTACCGGACAATTGTTGATACAATCAGGCTCCTGCCGAACTTACCTGTCCTGACAGCACTGACTGCAACCGCGACAGATAAAGTGATCCAGGATATCACAGACCTCCTTTCAATTGATCCTCATCATATTGTCAATACAGGATTTGCACGTGACAACCTGTCTTTTCATGTTGTAAAAGGAGCAGACAAGCATTCATTTCTGACCAGTTTTTTAAAAGAAAAAGAGGATGAGACTGGCATTATTTATACAGCTACCAGAAAAGAAGCCGATCAGCTGACAGGATGGCTGAACCAGCAGAATGCGAGTGCTGTCTGCTACCACGCAGGTCTCTCAGAGGATGAACGGAATGAAGCGCAGCGACAGTTTATCTTTGATGAAGCAAAGCTGATTGTGGCAACGAATGCATTTGGTATGGGGATTGATAAGAGTAATGTGCGATTTGTGATTCATTATCAGCTGCCGATGAATATGGAATCTTATTATCAGGAAGCAGGCCGTGCAGGGCGTGACGGTGAACCTGCGGACTGTTATCTGCTTTACAGCCCGCAGGATTCCATGCTGCAGAAGTTTTTAATCGAGCAGTCTATTGCAAACGAGCGGAAGCGCAACGAAGAATACGCAAAGCTCCAGCAGATGATTAATTACTGCCATAGTCACAGCTGTCTGCCCCGGTTTATCCTTGAATATTTCGAGGATCATCAGATGACTGCAGACTGCGGTCACTGCAGCAGCTGTCTCGACAGCCGTGAGAAAACGGACCGTACGAGAGAAGTACAGATGATCCTTTCAACGGTTAAACGAATGGGTGAGCGCTTCGGTACAGGAATGACTTCGAAAGTATTAAAAGGCTCACGAAACAAAAAACTTTTAGAGGGCGGTTTCAATCAGGTCACCACCTATGGACTGATGAGCCAGAAATCTGAAAAGCAAATTACTGAACTGATTCAATTATTAATCGCTGAAGGTTACCTCGCATTAGAAGGCGGTCAATATCCAATCCTGAGACTGACGCAGGATGCCGTCCCTGTATTAAAAGGCGAGCAGGCTGTCTGGTTAAAATCCGGATTCCAGCTACATCAGCAGCAGGCTGATTATGATGAATCATTATTCGAAGAGCTGCGATCAGTACGTTCCAGACTTGCAAAAGAACATGCAGTTCCGCCGTATGTCATATTTTCCGATGCAACGCTGCGTGAAATGGCACAGCACTATCCGGAAACCGAAGATGAGATGCGTAACATTAAAGGTGTAGGCGAAAGAAAGCTTCAATCATACGGAACACCTTTTACAGAAGTCATTGCAGCCTATATAAAAGAACATGGAAAAAATAAAAATATGGTCCCGGTGCCTGATCAGTCACCAGCCCCAAAGCAGCCTGAAGTGACTGCTGACCCTGATCAGCCGAGCCACCTGTTCAGCTATGAGCTGTATGACAGTGGAAAGTCTATCTCTGAGATTGCTAAATTAAGAGCACTCACCACCCAAACCATTGAGCGCCACCTGCAAAAAGCGTATGAAGAAGGTCATACACTGGATTTTGAAAGATGGTTTGATGGAGAAACTGAACAATTAATTCTTTCAACAAGGGCTCAAATGGAAGTTCCGGGACTCAAGCCTTTAAAAGAAGCTCTCCCAGAGGAAGTGAGCTACCTGCAAATTAAAATGACACTTGTAAAAAACCAGCTCGTCTGAAGGATTTTTTTCTCTCTGAAGGGAATAGAAGACAGACAGGAGGTTTTTACATGAAACAGTTTTGGACAAATTTCTTTGCGCTTGCAGCTGTCATCACCGTTAATGCGCTGGCAAATATACTTCCGATTAACGGGCAGACAACAGGCGAGATTTCAAACCGGCTAAATGTGTTATTCACACCTGCAGGCTACGTATTTTCAATATGGGGACTGATCTATTTACTGCTGGGCTTATGGGTATTAAAAGGTGCTTTTAAATCTCAGAGAAAAAGAGAAGTATATAAAACCACTTCTTTTATGTTTCTCGTCAGCTGCCTTTTGAATATATCCTGGATTCTGCTGTGGCACTATGAATTTTTCCCTGTATCGGTCGCAGTTATTGTCGGCTTATTAATTTCAATTATTATTATTTACGCTAAAATCAAACAGACAAAGCACAGCTTTTTTGATCTCCTCCCCTTCTCTGTTTACATGGGATGGGTTAGTGTAGCGACCGTTGCCAATACAGCCTACACAGTCAATGAAGCCGGCTGGGACGGGCTTGGCATTTCATCACCTGTCTGGACGATCGCACTGCTGCTGATTGCAACAGCGCTCGCACTCGGTATCCGCTATAAGGAAAGCGATTGGGTGTATCCGCTTGTATTCGTCTGGGCATTCATCGGTATAGGTGTACAAAATGAAGGTGAAGAATCTGCCGTCGTGTTCACTGCTTATGTGCTGAGTGTCATCATTCTGATTGGACTATTTGTCTTCCGCAAAAAGAGAACATCCGGATACAGCAGCAGGACACTAAGTTTCAAATAATCAACGGCACACTCACCTTTCAACTAGGTTAGAATAGTGAAAGAAGTTTCTTTGAAGAGAGGGTTTATGTTGGACGGGCAATTACTATTTGCAATGTTTCTGGTCACACTGCTGGTGGGACCAATATTAATGACGATCTCAATCGTGTTTGGAATCAGAAAAAAAGTGAAGTGGCTCTGGATCACGAATGTATTTTTCCTTGTATTTTCATTTGTAATTGCAGCCTACTATGTGCTGCAGATTGACCAGATTGCCACTCAGAACCCCACGCCTGGAGGAAGCGGAGTACTTGTGATGCTATTAATCTCATCATGGATTTCAGTTCCAACAGCATTATCATTCTTCCTGCTTGCAGCTGCCATTTTTATGGAGCAGCGCCGGAAAACAAAACTGAATCAGGCATAACAAAAGGACTTGTGGTGATCACAAGTCCTTTTGTTTATGCTTTTTTAGATTCTGTTAAAATCAGTGGTTCGCCCTTTGTAATCACGATTGTATGCTCAATCTGTGCAACCAGGCTGCCATCCGGTGTCTTATACGTCCAGCCGTCATTCTGTTCTTCAACGAAATCTGCCCCTGAAGAAATAAACGGTTCAAATGCAAGTACGGTCCCTTCCTTTAACAACTCATTATCCCACGGATCATGATAGTTCAGGATATGGTCCGGCGCTTCATGCAGCGACTTTCCAACACCGTGACCTGTCAGGTTCGTAATCACCTGATAGCCATTTTGCTTTGCCACACGGGATACTGTTTTTCCGAGCTGGCTCTTTTTAGAACCTGCTTTTGCTTTCTTAAGTGCAAGTGTAAAAGCCTGTTCTGCAGTTGCGCACAGCTTTTCAAGTTCAGCATTTTCACCTACAACAAAAGAAATACCTGTGTCAGCAAAATACCCATCCAGAGAGCCTGAAACATCAATGTTTACAAGGTCCCCGTCCTTAATCACCCGGTCACCCGGGATACCGTGCGCTACTTCATCATTTACACTAATACATGTATAACCAGGGAAATCATATTCACCTTTTGGACCTGAAATGGCACCATATTGCTCAAATTTCTGCTTACCGATCTCATCAAGCTCAGCAGTTGTTACACCGGGCTTGGTTGCTGCACGCATGTCATCGCGGATCTCAGCAACAATGGCGCCGATCTTTTTCAGCGCTTCTAATTCTTCATTCGTCTGTACGATCATACCGATTCTCTCCTTGCTTTATAATGGTTCACTATATCATATGTATGGTGGGGAATGCATGAAAGATGCTATTTATTCTATAACCGTTTAATTTCCGCTTCAGGGGGACGCTTTCCGTGGCCGGGCGGTGAGCCAGCAGGCTTCGCCATGCTCTGTCTCACCTGTCCCTTCCTGCCACAGGAGTCGCCCCCTTACGCTCCACTTAAACTATGTATTTCTTCCTTTAAGATAGTAAACCAAATAATATTTTGTAGTTAGTAAAATATACACCACCACTAAAAATCTAAAAAAAGATGGCGTTTGTGTTAAAAGCCATCTTCTTTTTAATATTAAATTTAGGTTCATTGAAGCGTAAGGCTGCGACTCCGAGACGATTAGAGGGAAGCCGAGACCCTACAGCCGAAGGCGAGGAGGTTTGGCAACCTCCGTCTGGAAAGCGTCCGCCTGAAGCGTAAATGAACCGGTTCTTTAAATAATTCAGGCACTTGTCATCTGACGGTTTGTCGCAACTCTTGGCACTGAAATCAGCAGCGTTGCAAGGACAATGGATGTTAGAATGAACGCAGGACCCATGTAAGAGCCGTTATAGCCAAGTGAGAATAACCAGGCCGGTACACCTTCACTGCCTGATCCAAAGAAGATCACGCCGGCAAGGAAATGACAGATAAATCTCAGCAGCGCGCCAATAAATACGCCAACTGTAATAAAGACTGCCGCTTTTTTCATTGAGCCTTCCTCAAGTGAACGCTTCACAACACCTGCAAACAGCCCTGCAAATCCAATCACAGTGAATGCCAGCGGATAATCAAGAATCCCCTGAACCGGATCAATAATATAAGCACCAAACATTGTCTGCAGCAGCCCTACCAGAAATCCTGTCAGCAGTCCGCCTTTCAGACCCCAGCGGAATGCCATCAATACGATTGGTACCATCACAAAACTGATAGATCCTCCCTGTGGCCAGAGACTGAATGAAAACTGGTCCAGGATAATGCCGATTGCTGAAAAAATCGCAACCTCCACTAAAAATAATAACTTCTTACGCTCCATTTACATCTTCCTCCTTTTGCGAAATTGATGCAGCTCGCACAGAGGGGAATTCAACGGGCCTTTAAAAATATAAAAAGGCCCCTGGGGATAGAAACCCAGAGACCTTGAAAAAGTCCGTTTCCATCCACATTCCTGCGTAAGCATTAACTTACAGGTTCGAAGGGTCTGAACAGATCTGTTCACTCTCAGCCAATATGGCTCCCCTTGTGGAAATTGCATCTGTTAATATTGTAACCCATATTTTGAATCATGTCATCTTCTCCACATTTTGTATGCTATACTATTACACGTCTAATTTACTAAGATAGGAGGTTCCCGAATCACATGCATTGGCTGAAAAAAAGATTTATTGGCGGCAGAATTTTAAAGACGGGTGTCGCAGTATTTATTACTGCCCTGATCTGTCAGCTATTCAATTTACCTGTGGTCTTCGCTGTTATTACCGCAATTGTAACGATTGAACCGACAGCTGCCGATTCAATTAAAAAGGGCATGATCCGCTTTCCGGCATCTGCGATCGGGGCCTCCATTGCAATGCTTGCCACTTTTTTACTTGGAGATACAGCAATTACATATACAATCTCAGCAGTACTGACAATCTGGATCTGCTATAAGCTGAAGCTTGATGCAGGTATGCTGGTTGCGACACTGACAGCAGTGGCCATGATACCCGGTACAGAAGATCACTTTTTGCTTGAATTTATTAAAAGACTTGGTACTACCGGTATCGGAATTTTAACTTCCACACTCGTTAACTTTTTACTGATGCCGCCTAAATATAAAGATCAGATCCTAACACTCATTTCTAATGCACAGTCCAAGCTCACTCAGCTGCTGGCTGAAAGAATGAATGAACTGTTGGATCAGAAAGACTCGGCAATGAATCTTGAAACCGCCTCCAACCAGCTTCGCACCCAGCTTGACCGCGCAGAAATGTTCTGCAGGTTCCAGCTTCAGGAATGGCACTACCATTCTTATAAACGCGAGGAAATGAACGAAATTCAGATGCTGCAAAAGAAGATTTATCTGCTCAGGCAGCTGTCTTTTCATTTAGCAAATCTGATCTCGCTGCCTTCAGATGATGCACCTGATTGGTCGATTGAAGAAAAACAGGCAGTCCGGACACTTGTCTCACAGCTGAATAACCGGATCATTAGAACAGGCCAACAGGAGCCAATGGACGCCGATGCGCTGGCTTTGCTCCGTCATGAACTGAAGGGTGAGACGGATGAAGACGAGCTGCCGGATAAAAGTTATATTTATTTTGAATTATTAACGATTCACGCATTGCTGAAGAAGCGCAGATCGTTTGTTAAGGTACCGAGCGCGAGACCGGAAGAACTTTAATTTTGGAAAATGCGAGAAGCCGGGGATTGCTCCCCGGCTTGTTTCATTGAATAAACCAGTTTTGCGTTTATGAGTCAATAGTCACGAAGTGTCGAAGTGTACCTATTAAGCGTCGAACATCACTGTGTAAACAGCGAACACCACATGTTTACTCTCGAACATGCCTAAGCGAACGCCGAACATTAGCCGACGAACGCCGAACCACAGAACCATCGCGCAAGCACTACTACATCACATTAAAATACCTTGCATCAGGGTGCGCAAACACAATCGCTGATACGCTCGCTTCAGGCTCCATCATAAAGCCATCTGTCAGCTGGACCCCGATTTCCTCAGGGCTGATCAGCTTAAACAACTTCTCCTGATCTTCAAGCTCCGGACATGCAGGATACCCGAATGAGAAGCGCTGCCCCTGGTATTTAGCACTGAAGCGCTCCTGCATCGTAAAGTCAACAGGATCCGGGAAGCCCCAGCGGTCTCTCATCTGCTGGTGTAAGAGCTCTGCAAATCCTTCTGCTGTTTCAAGCGCAAGTGCCTGAAGTGCGTGACTTTCAAGGAATCTTCCTTCCTCTTTATAATGCTGTGCTTTTTCACGGATCCCTCTGCCTGCTGTGACGGTAAAGAATCCGACGTAATCCATTACGCCACTCTCTTTTGAACGAAGGTAATCAGCAAGACACAGATGTGGCGCTCTTGGCTGACGCGGAAATGTAAAACGTTCTATCTCCTGACCGGTTTCAGGGTGATAGATGATGACATCATCCCCTTCGCTCTGTGCCGGGAAGAACTGATACACCGCTGCAGGCGTAATCAATCCTTCTTGCTTCACATTCTGAATCAGGTGATCCACTGTTTCTTTTATCTTCAACGTCTTTTCATCCTTTTCTTCAAGCAGTCTTGAGATTTTACCTTTTACACCTAAATGGTGACCGAGAAGCATCTGCATATTGATATAGGCTTCAACGTGCGCCACTGAGTATGAGCTGATGACGTGACGTGTTGTATCATTTGGCACAAATACAGGTGCTTCTGCTACTGGAGGCTTCTCAAGCACACCGACTGCTGTTTCCTTGGTTGGTCTTGGTTCCTGTGACTGAAGCTTTTCCTGCTTTGCAAGGATTTCTTCACTCAGCTTTGCACGTTCAAGTTTATCCTGAAGCTGATTTGCAAGGCTGAGTCCGTTCATTGCGTCTTTTGCGTACAGGACAAGCCCATCGTAATGATTTGAGATCTTTGTATCGACAAATTTACGTGACAGCGCTGCACCACCTACAAGGATCGGTACCTCAAGTCCTTTTTCACGCATATCACCGGCTGTAATCACCATCTGCTGGGCTGATTTAACAAGCAGACCTGACAGCCCGACAATATCCGGCTTCTCACGTTCAATCGCTTCGATTAATTCAGGCGGTGTTACTTTAATGCCAAGGTCTACCACATCATATCCATTATTACTTAAAATAATCTCAACGAGGTTTTTACCGATATCATGGACATCACCTTTTACAGTCGCAAGAATGACTTTTCCTTTAGATGACGAGTCATCTGACGCTTCCATATGCGGCTCTAAAAAGGCAACTGCTGCTTTCATGACTTCAGCACTCTGGAGCACTTCAGCAACGATCAGCTGGTTGTCATTGAACAGTCTGCCGACTTCCTTCATGCCTGTCATCAGCGGTCCATTGATAATCGACAGCGGTTCATCAAACGCTGTAAGCGCGATTTCAAGGTCAGGCAGCAGGCCTTCTTTTGTGCCTTCCACTACATAATAGGCAAGTCTTTCATCAAGCGTCATATCCGGCAGGTCAGATAACGTTTCCTTCTTTTTACCGCGGTAAAAAGCTGTAAATGCTGCAAGTGTTTCATCCGTCGTTTCAAATAACAGCTGTTCAGCCATTTTGACTTCTTCAGGATCAATCGAAGCAAAACGCTCCAGCTTCTCTGTATTCACAATCGCATAATCAAGTCCTGCGAGCGTGCAATGGTAGAGGTAGACTGCATTTAACACTTCACGGCCAACTGGTGGAAGTCCGAATGAAACGTTACTGACACCAAGCACTGTCTGCGTTTTCGGGAATGCTTCTTTAATCAGGCGGATCCCTTCAACCGTTGCATTGGCAGAACCGATATACTGTTCATCACCTGTTCCGACAGGGAAGACAAGTGGATCAAAAATAATATCTGTCGGGTCTACACCGTAGTCTTCTGTTAAGATTTTGTACGAGCGCTCTGCAATTTCAAGCTTTCTTTCAGCGGAAACGCCCATTCCTTTTTCATCGATTGTCCCTACCACAAGCGCCGCACCATACTGCTTTGCAAGAGGCACGACCGCATCAAAGCGTTCAAGTCCATCCTCAAGGTTGATCGAGTTGATAATTGATTTCCCTTGTGAATAGCGCAGCGCTTTTTCAATAACAACCTCGTCTGTTGAATCGATGACTAGCGGTACTTTAACCTTTTTCACAACTTCCTGCATGAACACTTCCATATCCGCTTCTTCATCGCGGTCGGTGTCAGCCAGGCAGATATCAATAACATGGGCACCTTTTTTCACCTGTGCCCGGGCAATTTCAGAAGCCTCTTCAATTTTACCTTCTGCAATCAACCGCTTGAATTTACGTGACCCGATGACATTTGTACGTTCACCAATCATCAGTGGACGCATCGATGAGTCATCATAGATTAATGGCTCAATGCCTGAGACTGTATGCTCTTTTTTAGGCTTACGAGTGCGCGGTTCATAGTTTTCCATCGCTTCAGCAATGGCTTTAATATGTGCAGGCGTTGTCCCGCAGCACCCGCCGACAATGTTCAACCAGCCTTTTTCAGCAAATCCGCTCAGCTTTTTAGCGAGAGTTTCAGGCGTTTCATGATAAATACCTTCCTCATCGGGCAATCCAGCATTCGGATAACAGCTCACGTAAGACTGGTTGATCTCTGAGAGTGAACGGATGTGATCCTGCATGAATTCAGGTCCTGTTGCGCAGTTCAGTCCGACTGACACAGGGTTCATATGTTCAACGCTGATATAGAATGATTCAATAGTCTGTCCTGCAAGCGTTGTACCCATTGGTTCGATTGTTCCTGAGATCATCAGCGGCAGTTCTTTGCCGGTTTTCTTAAATGCATCCTGAATCCCGAGGAATGCACTTTTTACATTTAGCAGATCCTGACTTGTTTCAATCAGCAGGAGATCCGCTCCACCGTCTATTAACCCTTTTGCCTGTTCAGCATAGGAATCCTTCAGTTGTTCAAACGTTGCACCACCCGTTACGCTTAATGTTTTCGTTGTAGGTCCCATTGATCCTGCAACAAATCGCGGACGGTCTGCAGTTGACCATTTAGCCGCTGATTTTTTGGCGATTTCAGCACCAAGCTTCGATAGCTCGTAGGCTTCAGAAGCGATATCATACTCTTCTAAGACCACGCTCATGCTGCCGAACGTATTCGTCTCAACAATATCCGCGCCTGCTTCAAAGTATGCGTCATGAATTTGTTCAAGCAGATCCGGACGTGTGCGGTTCAGGTTTTCATTACACCCTTCAAGGTCTTCTCCGCCAAAATCTTCTGCTGTCAGGTTCGCATCCTGAAGCATCGTACCCATTGCACCGTCCATAATCAGGATTCTTTTTTTAAGCTGTTCATTGAATAATGTGCGCACGTTGGTTTCCTCCTCGCTTTGCCGCCTGCTCATTGGCATAGCGTGTTAGTTCTGCTGTCATTTCATAGCGCATAAATGGTGTGATTAGATAAATACCGTTAAATAGATCAAGCGCTGTATCAATCAGTGACTTCGTAATCGCAAGCCCTTCCTGGTATGACTTTTCGCGGTCACCTGATACAGCTGCCATCCGGTCCCTTACCTGTTCAGTCAATTTTATTCCGGGTACTTCATTATGCAAGAAGTCAGCATTCTTACTGCTTGTCAGAGGCATCAGTCCGATATATACCGGTTTACCGAGATCTTTCACTGCTTCAGCCGTCTGAATGAGCTTCTCCTCAGAAAATATCGGCTGGCTCATAAAGTAGTCGGCACCGGCTGTGATTTTTTTCTCAAGTCGCTGTACCGCTCTTTCCACGCTTCTTACATTCGGATTGAAAGCAGCGCCAATGGTGAACGATGCTTTTTCACCCAGGTCCTTACCCGACATTGACATCCCATTATTCAGCTGCTGAATCATTTCGATCAGTTCAAATGATGATACGTCATAGACTGATGCCGCACCCGGGAAGTCTCCAACCTTCGTCGGGTCGCCGGTGACAGCGAGAATATCATGAAGCCCAAGTGTATGAAGCCCCATCAGATGGCTCTGCAGCCCAATCAGGTTTCGGTCTCTGCACGTTAGGTGGACGAGCGGGCGTACTCCCTGCTGCTTAATCAGATAGCCGAGTGATTCATTGGATACACGCGGGCTTGCAAGTGAGTTATCTGCGAGTGTGACCGCATCCGCTCCAGCAGCCCCAAGCGCTTTTGCACCTTCAATGAACTTATCTGTATAAAGCTTCTTCGGAGGATCAAGCTCAACGATGACTGACTTCCGGTCTCTGACAATGTCAGTGAGCGGTTCAGGAAGATCCTTCTCTCGTGAACGTACCACGATCTTTTCAGCTTTCTCTACTCTTTTTTCAGTAATGGGTGCAAGTCCTTTTAAAGCCTGACTGAATGCTCTCACATGATCAGGCGTTGTGCCGCAGCATCCGCCAAGGAGTCTTACCCCCTGTTCTCTGAATGCAGGCGCTACCTCTCCAAAGTAGTCTGCATTGTTACTGTATTGTAATGAACCTTCTGAGTAAGAAGGAAGACTCGCATTTGGATAACAGGACAGAAATGCTTTCTCAGGAAGCGGTACCTGTTCTAATGATTTAATCATATGAAATGGCCCCTGCCTGCAATTTAAGCCGACTACATCTGCACCGAGTTGTTCAAGTTCAAACAGCGCTTCAGCAACTGGCTTTCCGTTTTGCATAACGTCAGGCTCCTGTACTGAAATATGCGCAATAATCGGCAGATCTGTCTCTTTTCTGGCGATCTCAATGACAGTTACGAGTTCTTCAAAGTCGTAATATGTCTCAAATAATAAGCCGTCCACTCCTTCTAAAAGCAGACAGTAAAGCTGCTCTCTGAATGTCCGTTTGATTTCATTCAGGTCAATGGATTGCGGACGGAAGCTTCTGATCCCGCCGATTGTACCAAGTATAAAAGTATCTTCTTTTGCTGCAGCTTTCGCATTTTTAACAGCTGCTGTGTTAATTTCTTTTACCTTCTCCTCAAGACCATATCGCTCAAGCTTATGATAGTTCGCACCGTAAGTATTTGTCTGAATCACATCAGCACCTGCATCAATATATGCTTCGTGAACCTGCTGAATATGCTCCGCATGTGACAGATTTAATTCTTCAAAGCACTGATCAGAGCCATATGAATACAGGAGGGTTCCCATCGCACCATCACCAATCAGAATTCGTTTATTCATTTCATCAAGTAAGTTCATTACTTCACCCTCCCAGTTATATCGAAAAGCTGAAGGCGCTCGTTCAGCTCCGACAGGCATAAGACGCGCAGCGGAAAACGGGTGGTTTCCCCGTTTACCGATGCGTGGCTTATGACCCGAGGAGTTAGCGCCTGAAGCTAGACACTTCGAAAAGCTGAAGGCGCTCGTTCAGCTCCGACAGGCATAAGACGCGCAGCGGAAA
>NZ_JBISEN010000009.1:0-67679 GCF_044383825.1 Jeotgalibacillus sp. JSM ZJ347
TCATTGTCTTTTTTATTCGAAAAAGACTTAAAATCTTAAACGTTGACGTTTGGTTGTTTAGTTTTCAAGGTTCAAATACTTCTTATCGAAGCGCCACTCTCATGAGCGACTTGATTATCATATCATGGTATCTGATATTTTGTAAAGTCTTTTTGAAATCTTTTTTAATTTCTTTTTTTGAGGCAACATCATGCGCCATAAAAAAAAGGAAAAGAAAAAAGCCTTAACGATCATCTTGAAATGTACGCCTCTTCAAAAGAGAACTTTACTAATCTATCACACCTCCGTGAAATGAGTCAATGCTTTAAGAGCATTTCAATTATATAATTTTATTCAGAATATTACAATACTTTTCAGAAAAAAATATTGGTTTTTTATTCACCCTTTTAAAAAGGGTGCTATGTTACATATCAGCGTTGTTGTCACTAACATTAAAAGGACATACAACTAAGTGTAAGTCCCAGGGTACTTTTAATGGTTCTCCAATGTATTATATTAATTTTCATTGCCTAACTTGCTGTTTTTCTTTCTCTTAAAAAGAATGTAAATCGCATTGCCAGCCATCACTAATAAAACAATAGATAGATGTACAATCGCATATGTTAAGTTTAATTCGCGCTGGACAACAAGGACACTAATATAAGTCGTGAACATTGTCACTATAGCCAATACACTTAACTTCCACTCAGAGTTAAAGAGATGATTCAATTTTATTCCCCCTTCATATTTGTTTTCTTAATTTGAACTTATAGATGGTTTATAAAAGAAGTTGTAACAAATAAGGTTAACTCCTCCCTAAAATCAAATATTCTATTTATTTAGAAATATCAGCTAACATTAGTTTATCATATGTTTTGCATCTGTTTTATAATATCAGTCGTTCTCACCCTCATCACCATTCACCTTTTAACATACTCAAAAAAATGCCGTGCCGGTTTTCAAAGCCGGCACGGCATTTTGGTTATTTTACTTCTATTATAGAAGCATCTCCTCTGTTAACACTTGTCTTCTTCACTTCAACTGTTTCGCCATTCATTAAGTTTGTAAAGACAATCGGCGTCATAATTGAAGGAACCTGACTTTCAATCGCTTCAAGATCTGCTTCAAGAATAAGGTCACCAGCTTTCACCTGATCTCCTTCATTCACATGAACAGTGAATCCTTCACCATTCAATTTAACTGTATCGATTCCAAAATGAATCAGAATTTCCTGACCCTGATCAGATTCAATGCCAATTGCATGTTTTGTCGGAGATACGTTTACGATTTTACCATTCACCGGAGAATGAACGATTCCGTCTGAAGGTTTAATCGCAAATCCGTCGCCCATCATCTTACCTGAGAATACCTGATCAGGCACTTCAGTAATAGATACAGCTTCGCCATTTAATGGTGAAACAAAATCTCCAAGTACTGCTACTTCGTTTTGAACGGCAGTTGCTGCTGTTTCTTCGATTTCTTTTTTAACTTCCTTTTCAGCATCAACTTTCACCGGTCTCGGTGTCTTTCCTTCCATAATATCTTTCATCTGATGTCTCAAGCTGTCAGAACGGGGACCAAAGATCGCCTGAATATTATTTCCGATTTCAAGTACACCTGATGCACCAAGGTGCTTTAATTCTTTTTTATCAACTTTTGATGGTTCTTTAACCTGTACACGGAGTCGCGTAATACATGCATCAAGGTTTGCAATGTTTGAAGATCCACCCATCGCATCAAGAATGTCATGAGGCAGGTCAGATTTTGAAGAAGCTGCACGTGAATCGTCAGCACCATCTTCTTCTTTTTCACGGCCTGGTGTTGCAAGGTTAAACTTACGGATTGCAAAACGGAAGCCGAAGTAGTAAATTACAGCGAATACTGCACCAACTGGTAGTACAAGCCACCAGTTTGTCTGAGGGTTCAGCGCACCAAATAGTAGGAAGTCAATGAGACCACCTGAGAATGTCATACCAATCTTTACATCAAGTAAATGCATAGTCAGGAATGAAAGACCTGCAAATACTGTGTGTACTGCGAATAGAATTGGTGCAACGAATAGGAATGCAAATTCAATTGGTTCAGTAATACCTGTCAGGAATGAAGTCAAAGCAGCTGACCCCATGATACCTGCTACAAGCTTTTTCTTTTCAGGACGTGCTTCATGATAAATCGCAAGTGCAGCTGCAGGAAGACCAAACATCATAAACGGGTATTTACCAGTCATGAAGGTACCTGCAGTCAGATCCTGTACGCCGTCACGAATCTGCGCCTGGAAGATTGAATTATCTCCACGTACAGTTTCACCAGCCGCATTGATATAAGTACCAAATTCAAACCAGAACGGCGTGTAGAAAATGTGGTGCAAACCAAATGGAATTAACGCACGTTCAATGACACCAAAGACAAATGCCGAGACTGCAAGATTCGAATTCAGCATGACATTTGAAAATGCATTCAGCCCTCCCTGTACAGGCGGCCAAACAAAGATCATTACAAGACCTAACACAACTGCAGAAGCAGCAGTCGCAATTGGTACAAAACGCTTACCTGCAAAGAATCCAAGGTAAGTTGGCAGTTCAATATTAAAGAATCGGTTATACATGTAAGCGGCTAGCGCACCGACAATGATACCACCGAATACACCGGATGAAAGCGTCGGGATCCCAAGCATTAATGTATAGGCAGGATCTACGCCTTCACCTGTAACATCTGCAAGCTCAAGACCAAGCGCTGTCCCCATCGTAGCATTCATGATCAGGTAACCGACAATCGCTGCAAGTCCGGCAACACCATCGCCGCCTGCAAGTCCAATCGCTACCCCTACTGCAAATAGTAATGGGAGATTATCAAAGACAATTCCACCAGAGTTCTCCATGACACTTGCTACCATGACAATCCAGTCACTTGTCAGGAATGGTGCAAGGTTTGTCAGCGTTTCATTCTGCAGTGCATTACCGAATGCTAATAGCAAACCGGCAGCAGGCAAAATCGCAACTGGCAGCATAAGTGCTTTACCAATCTTCTGAAGCTGACCAAAAAACTTCTTAAACATATTGTTTCCTCCTTTTTAAGTTATACAGCAAACAAAAAAGGCATGAGTAAAAGAAGAACGTGTAGGTACACGTATCCCGTTAAAGGGAACATTCTTCATTTACTCATGCCTGATCGTATCAGTAACACGTAAATGTATTATTTCATTTTTGTCTGAATACGCTGCAGGTGCATCGTCAGATAGACCGCTTCTGCATCATATACAGTTTTTTTTAATGTTTGCTGCATAATTTTTATCAGTTTCCATGAGAGATTATAGCACATCGGATATTCTTCTTTCAATAGCAAAGCGATTTTTTCCGGTTCATCTACTTTTTCTCCTCTGACAACCCGCTCCACTGTGTAACGGAGATGCCTGACAAGCCTCATATAATCAATGCTTTCTTTATCAAGCTGAACATCAAATTGCGTTTCAATCAGCTGTACAAGTCTTCCGATCAGCTGTGAATGCGAATTAACTTCATGTACATTCCGGTTCAGCATTGCGCTGTGTATATGCAGTGCAATAAAACCAATCTCACCCTCCGGCAGATAAATATGTGCCCGATCATTGATCAATTCAACAACCTCTTTTGCAATTTCATATTCATAAGGGTAAAGCGCTTTCGTTTCCAAAAGAAATGGATTTGAAATCGACATCCCTCTCATCAGCCGGTTGACCGCAAAGACAAGGTGGTCTGTTAAAGCAACATGAATATGCTCATTTAAAAACGTCTGAGTACGTTCACGAATCAGTTCAATCGAAGAAATAATCACTTTCAGCAGATCATCTTCAACGTAAGGAAGCAGCTTTTTAAATTGATCCTGCTCCTTTTCATCACGCAGAACAAATAGCTTTTCAACATCCTGCTCACTGATGGTTGATTGCGTCTGCCGCTTAAAGCCAATTCCCTTGCCGATCATGACAACTTCTGAGCTATTCAGTTCAGCAATCAACACATTATTATTCAGTATTTTTTTTACTACATAGCTCACGTCCATCACATCCGCCTGTTTATTTTGATTTAAAAAAGAGCTGTCCGAACGAATCGGAAGCAGCTCTTTTAGCTTATTACGAAAGGAAGATGAAGTAAAGCACAAAGATTACAAATAAAGCATACATCACAGGGTGAATCTGCTTTCCTTTACCCATCACAATCATTGTAATCGGGTAGAAAATAAATCCGATTGCAATCCCTGATGCAATACTGTATGTCAGTGGCATAGAGATAATTGTCAGGAAGGCCGGCACCGCGATTTCAAAGCGTGTCCAGTCAATCTTACTTAGCGCAGATACCATCAGTACACCAACGATAATGAGCGCCGGCGCTGTTACCGCACTTGTGATCACCTCAAGCAGCGGGAAGAAGAAAATAGATAGTAAGAACAATACTGCCGTAACAACTGAAGCAAAACCTGTACGGGCACCTGCGGCAACACCTGAAGAAGACTCAATGTAAGATGTCGTTGTTGATGTACCAAGTACGGCTCCAAAAACTGTTGCAGTTGAATCTGCGAAAAGTGCACGGTTCGCACGTGGCAGCTTGCCGTCTTTCATCAGACCCGCCTGGTTTGTTACCGCTACAAGCGTTCCTGCTGTATCAAAGAAATCAACGAATAAGAACGTTAAAACGACCACGAGTAATTGAATGGTAAACAAGTCACCAGGGCTTGAGAAAATCGGTTCGAGCGCTGCACCAAACGTTGGCGCAAGACTAGGTGGTGTTGTTTCAATTACTTTTTCCGGCCGGTCAATCAAACCGAAGAGCATCCCAACAATCGCTGTAATGACAATCCCGAAGAATATTCCGCCTTTAATCTTACGTGTCATCAGAATAACCGTAATAAAGATTCCGAAGATCGCAAGAAGTGTATTTCCATTTGTCAGATCACCAAGCGCTACAAGCGTTGCGTCATTCCCGACGATGATACCAGCGTTTTGAAAACCGACAAAAGTAATAAAAAGTCCAATACCTGCCCCAACTGCAAATTTTAACTCTGCAGGGATCGCATTAATAATCCTTTCACGCACACCAGTAACCGTTAATACCATAAAAATAAGTCCTGAAAATAAAACACCAGTTAATGCTGTTTGCCAAGGGATTTCCTGCGTCAGGATAACTGAATAAGCAAAGAATGCGTTCAATCCCATACCCGGTGCCAGCGCAATTGGATAACGCGCGAGCAGACCCATTACAAGTGAACCGATTGCTGCAGCAAGTGCAGTCGCTACGAATACAGCGCCGTAATCCATGCGCATCGCATCCGGTAACCCTTCAATATCCGCTAAAGTCAGCGTTAACGGGTTAACAACCAGAATATAAGCCATTGCAAGGAAAGTTGTTAATCCCCCAATGAATTCACGCTTATAGTTCGTGTTTAATTCTTCAAACTGAAAATACTTCTTCACTACTGTTCCCTCCGAAAAAAATCGAAGTATAACGAAAAATCCCCAAACGCACTCGTCGTTTGGGGATGACTAAAAGGATTAAAAAAGCTCATATCGAACTTTTCAAAAAACCTGCGTAGTCAAGCTATTTACGGTAGCTTGGTAGAGACTTTCGGGCCATATCCCCGACGTTATACGACGAAAAATTATTTGATGTTGTCATTGTACCAATGCCTTCAAAAGGCGTCAATATAAAATACGAACATTTTAATTATAATCAATGTTAATATTCGTTATTCCCACTCAATTGTGCTAGGTGGCTTACTCGTTACATCATACAGTACGCGGTTGATTGAATTTACTTCATTTACAAGGCGGACTGATATCTTTTCAAGTACATCCCACGGAATTCTTGCCCAATCTGATGTCATACCGTCGATCGAGGTCACTGCACGGATACCAATTGCGTAATCATATGTTCTGGCATCACCCATAACACCTACACTTCTGATATCAGGTAAGACAGTGAAATACTGCCAGATATCACGGTCAAGACCAGCTTTTTTAATTTCTTCACGCAGAATGTAATCTGATTCGCGAACAATCTCAAGCTTCTCTTCTGTAATTTCACCAAGTACACGGATACCAAGACCTGGTCCCGGGAAAGGCTGACGCCAAACGATTTCATCAGGAATACCAAGTTCACTTCCTAGCGCGCGGACTTCATCTTTGAATAATGTATTTAACGGCTCAATCAGTTTGAACTGCATATCTTCCGGAAGACCCCCCACATTGTGGTGAGACTTAATTGTCTGTGCAGTCGCTGTCCCGCTTTCAATGATATCTGTATAAAGCGTTCCCTGTGCAAGGAAATCAATGCCGTCAAGCTTAGTCGCTTCATCATCAAATACGTAAATAAATTCATTCCCGATAATTTTACGTTTCTGTTCAGGGTCAGATACACCTTTCAATTTACTCAGGAAACGTTCCTGCGCATCAACTTTAATCACGTTCATGTTAAACCCATCAGCAAATGTCTTCATTACGCTGTCCGCTTCACCTTTACGAAGAAGCCCGTGATCAACAAAGATACATGTCAGCTGGTCACCGATTGCTTTATGGATCAGAACAGCAACAACTGAAGAATCCACACCGCCGCTCAGTGCACAAAGTACCTGACGATCGCCGACTTCCTGACGGATCTTCTCAAGTTCAATTTCAATAAAGTTTTCCATTGACCAGTCGCCTGTGCAGCCACAAGCATCAAATACAAAGTTTTTCAGCATGTCGTTACCGTACTCAGAGTGGCGCACTTCCGGATGGAACTGAACTGCGTACAGCTTCTGCTCATCGTTACTGATTGATGCAACCGGGCATGAAGGATTTGTTGCAACCACGTCAAATGATGGCGGCGCTTCAACTACAAGATCTCCGTGACTCATCCATACTGTCTGCGTAAGTGGAAGATCCTTAAACAGACCTTTCGCTTCCTGAACCTGAATATCAGCCTTACCGTATTCACGATTTTTCGCTTTTTCAACCTTACCGCCAAAGTGCATCGTCATCAGCTGCATACCATAGCAGATCCCAAGCACCGGGATACCAAGGTCAAAAATACGCTCGTCCGCACGGAACGATTTCTCGTCATATACAGAATTCGGACCGCCTGAGAAAATAATACCTGAAGGATTCAGTTCCTTAATTTCCTCAGCAGTAATGGTGTGCGGATGTAATTCACTGTATACACCGAACTCGCGGATACGGCGTGTGATTAACTGATTATATTGACTTCCAAAATCGAGTACAATGATCATTTCCTGATCCTGCATTTCTTCTTTACCTAGCATGGATGGTCACCTCATTCAATTATTTTTAAATCTATACTTTTTACACCTTCAAAATATATTACTCTGTTAAAGTTGGTTGCTGACTTACGATTCAGGCGGACGCTTTCCGGATGGAGTTTGCTGAGCGCTACGGGGTCTTAGCTTCCCTCTAATCGTCCCGGAGTCGCCACCTTACGCTTCAGTCATCAGCTGTATAAACACTTTATTTCACTTTAACAAAGCAAAAATAGAAAAAACGCCTGTACGAAAAAGAGTCATCCTCTTCTTCCCTTCAAGCGTTTTAACAAGGCGGTCTTTTTAACAAAGGTAATTTAGGTGCGGGTTCACTGATCACCAACATCTTTTTACAATTGTTCATTATAAGATTCTGTTGTATATGCACTGTTGACCGTAGCGTAAGGCGGCGACTCCAACGGGAGAAAACGGACAGGTGAGACCCCGCAAGCGGAGCTGAGGAGGCTCTACCGCCGTTCCCGTGCAAAGCGTCCGCCTGTAGCGCAGGTCAACAGACAAAGTAACAGAGATATCTCAAAAAAGACCGCCTTCATAGTCAGACCATTTATGGTGATCCGGTAGAAACATCCGACCCATATTATCGGACATATATGAAGGGGTATTATGAAGCTGTCATTAATTTTCACCATTTTAACGCCTTGCTCATGCCCGGTCAACCGGTTGTCTTTTTAATTAAATCTTCCCACAATTCGCGCATATTTGACCATTTATCTTTCGGATCTTCACTACGGTATACAATGCGCTCATACTGAGCAGTGAGTTTACTCATTTCGTGCGTGCCAAAAAACTTGTCCACTTCTCTCGCGTAAGCGCTAAGCGTCTGTGTTTCTTTTCTGCGAAGCCCATAACGCTGAAGCTGTTTTAATAGAGAACTGTATGCTTTCGGATACACTTCGCTTCCTTTTTGGCCGCGGTAATACCTGATCAGCACATATGGGATCCAGCGGTTTCTCTGACGGTAAATGATCGTCACGGCAGCCACCATCAGAACTGTAACGAGAAATAAAATCAGACGATTCTCAGCTACAAAGTTTCTAAATGATTCAAAGCCACCCGGTCCTGATGTTCCATCATCATCCACGCTTCCTGTTACACTGACATCTTCCTCAAGAGGTTGCGGTGCTTCAGGCTCAGGCTCCTCCTCAGTCTCCGGTGTTTCAGGTGTTTCTGATTCAGAATCCAGATCAAGATCATAATTCAATGATATATTATTTGAAAAAGAAACAGTCGGCTCGAATGGAACCCATCCGACCTCAGGGAAGAATACTTCAACCCATGAGTGCGCATTGTTATTTGTCACTTCATACACTGAGCGTCCGTCTCCCAGGTTATTAATTACTTCTCCACCTGTATACCCTTTTACCCAACGGGCAGGTATATCAATAGAACGCAGCATCACAACCATTGAAGTGGAATAGTTATCACAGTAGCCACGCTGTGTTTCAAATAAAAACTGATCAACGTAATCTTCATTGCCTTCCGGTACCGGAACATCTTCCTGCTCATACACAAAGCCGCTTCTTGAGAAGTATCCTTCTACCGCCTTTGCTTTGTCATACCAGTTATCTTCACCCTCAGTGATATCAAGGGTAAGCTCACGGATTCTCTCCGGCATATTTTCAGGCAGCTGAAGAAAAGGTGCCATGGAAGCTGCATCCCCGCCCAGACCTGTTGTATTCCTGAGTGCCTGCAGGCTGTATCTTGGTTCACGGAATTCCCATTCGTATTCACCAAGCTCCACTGTGTTTCCATTCTGGTAAGATGTAATCTTCTCAGTAACCGGATTAAAGCGGAATTCCTCTGCTTCAGCATTCGCTACCTGATCAGGCACATAAGGGTATACAAGGTGATTATAGGTTAGGTCAACATCAATCGAAACAGTCTGTGTTTCAGACTCCTCATCAATTTTAGCCAGCGTCAACGGAGCCGGCTCATTCACAGCAAAAGAAGCCTGACTATCTGCCTCCCTTGATTGCTCCCAGCCTTTTCCTGTATACGTATCTTTTGTTTCAATCCGCCAGTATTGATCTCCCTCGACTGTTGCCTCAAAAACTTTTGTTTCATCTCCTACAAACGAACCGCCAAGCTCGGAATCATCAACTCCATAACCAAGGCGATTTACTCCGCCCGAACCAACACCGGCACCTTCACCAAACGATGTCAGAAATGGTACAGGGTCCGGCCAGACAGGTTCAGCTTTCGGAGCTGCATAAGCAGCTGCAGAACTGAATGCAATCAGAATCGCAAGTGGCAACAGCCACCTTTGAACCTGATTCATTGAAAGCGATATCCGCTCCTGGTCAGCCATTCTCTGAAGACCGAGCAGACCGAGTAACAGGAACCCGAATAAGATGACTCTGACAATCGCCATACTGCCGTCATACGGACTGAATGTATCCAGAATCGTGATATAGATGACGGTAAACAGATAAAATAAAAACATTTGCTTTCTGATCGCAAGCCAGTAATTCATCAGGTATGCGGTCAGCCACAGCAAAATGAAAAATAACAGACTGCGGAATAAATCCGATACGCCTCCCCAGTTCTGCTGAACCGTCAGGACCACACTTTCTCCGATTGAAGAGGTAAATTCCCCAATCCATTCTCCTTCACCAATCAAAGGCACATCAAAATATAAATATTGTAGTACGATCACAATAAAGCCGATTTTTATTGCCCCGGAAATAATCCAGTTTATTTCAAAATAATACAAAAGGAGTGACAGGCCTGCAAAGATCACAAAGAAATGTACATTCGCTGTTTCGGTAATCTGTTCAACCGGTCTGAGCCATTCCCATAAAAGGAAAAAGCTCAGTACATATAAAATCAGCGTCGCAACATCACTCCAGCCAAATTCTTTTTTCACGCCTGCTTCACCTCCTTGAATACAGATGCAAATTGGCGTTTATCACATTCTCTTAGCACAATTCCTTTTGAAGCAGCGAGTCCTGCAAGCTGTCTGTGATCCTGATTTAACCTGACAGAAGGATGCTTAACAAACAGAATCATCGGCGCCTGACTATTCTTTGATACTTTACTGATCTCATCGATCCCTTCTCTTGTAAGATTTGAAGTAATCAAGATCAATGCTGACGTTTTTAAAATATCTGAGGCATTTTGTTTCAGCACAGTTTCAAAGCTGCTTTCCTGGTCTGGCTGTACCTTCGCGAGGTAATAATCGATCTGCTTCTGGTGACTTTCACCACTTTTAAGCGGCGCATATTGAACAGCCAGACCCTGTGAAAAGTACCCGGCCTGTGCTCCTTTTCTGATCACGCCCCTGATCACTGAAGCTGTCAGAACGACCATATCTTCAAATGCCTTACTTGGAGTGCGGTCAAGTACCACCATCACATCATGAGATTTACGCTCTTCAAATTCTTTCGTTTTTAAATCATTTGTTCTGGCGAATGATTTCCAGTGAATCCAGGAAACACGGTCCCCTGTCTCGTAATCTCTCACACCTGTAGCAAGTGTCGTATCCTGCTGAAACTTGATATTGGAGGAGGCCACGCCCTGATCAAATCGTGCCTGGAGAGGCTGGTAATCAAGCACAATATGCGATGGATAGACTAAAATGGTATGCTCCTGTTCAAGCCGGCTGGATTTCTGTACCAGACTGAGAAAATCTCCCGTTTTCAATTCAACACTTTCAAACGTGTGTTCACCCCTTGGGATATTCTTAATTTCATACTCTAAGACAATTTCTCTTTTAAACCATGGGTGAACAAGTTTTTTTGCTGTGCTGTCCTGCTGAAAAATATTTCCTTTTATATGCTCCTCAGCTACCAGATAAAAGAGTGGAAAAGGCAGCGTTCTTTTCAGATGAATACTGATCGCTACATTCCCGCCTGCTTTCAGTTCTTTCGTTTTAATCACTCTGACCACATTAAAATCATTCAGCGGATAGACCATCATCATCAACGAATAAAGTCCAAAAGGCAGAAAGCTGTAAAATAAAAACCAGCTCACAAAACCACCCTGAAACATGGCATATGAAAAAGTCCCGACCAATAGCACTGTGACGAGTAAGACCTTTGCAATCCCGAGCAGAACCTGGAGTTTCATCACTTGGCCATCCGATGAACCGGTACTCTTGTGCGGGCAAGAATCCGTTCGATTACTTCTTCCGGTTCAATCCCTTCATATCTTGCCTCAGATTTCAGGATCATTCTATGTCCAAATACAAACGGGACAAGGAATTGCACATCGTCCGGAAGCACGTAATCCCTGCCATGCAGCATGGCATAGGCCTGGCTCGCTTTCATCAGCGCGATTGATCCACGGGGACTCACGCCAAGGTAAACATTTGCATGATCTCGCGTTTTGCCAGCCAGTTCAACAATATATTCTTTGATCTTCTCATCCACGATTACTTTTTTTACTTCATCCTGCAGTTGCTGGAGCTCTTCAAGTGTAATCACAGGTTGCAGATCATCAATTGGAGGGGCAAACTGTATGCGGTTCAGTACTTCCATCTCTTCTTTTGCATCCGGATATCCCATTTGCATTTTTAACAGAAAGCGGTCAAGCTGCGCCTCGGGCAGCGGATACGTCCCCTCGTATTCAATCGGGTTTTGTGTAGCCATGACAAAAAACGGTTTTGACAACTTGTGCGTAAAACCGTCTACTGTCACACTGCCCTCTTCCATACTTTCAAGTAATGAAGATTGTGTTTTCGGAGATGTACGGTTAATCTCATCAGCCAGTACAATATTACCCATTATCGGTCCAGGGCGGAACTGAAATGTCATTTCCTTTGGATTATAAATTGATACACCGATTACATCTGAGGGAAGTAAATCCGGAGTAAATTGTATGCGGGTAAACTTTGCTCCGACAGACTTTGCAAGCGCTCGCACCATCATTGTTTTCCCTACGCCCGGCACATCCTCAAGTAACACATGCCCCTCGGCAAGCAGTGATACCAGACTTAATTCAGCCACCGTTCTTTTCCCAATCATGACCCGTTCGATATTCGTCAGTACCTGTTCTAACTTTTGGTGATACATGGTAGTCCCTCCCGTTTCTTCATAATTTCTCTATACATATCAGGCGTTTTTACCTGAATTTCATGTAAAATAGACACTCTATTTAGAATAATAGAAATAACTCCCTCTTACAACTGTCTGCAGGCGCTGAATATTACACGCAACCTAAAAGCGTAAGGCGCTTGCCCTGCTACGACAGCTGGACAATATAAAAACCGGACTGAAGGAAATTTCTTCAGCCCGGTTGAGCGGATCAGCAGGGCTAAAAAGGGGCTATTACCATTATGGACCAGCCTTGCTGAAACTAACCGTTATTTCCAAAAATCATCAAATACCGTAATTGGTAAGTTGCGCTTATGCTGCGTTTTTAAATAATGATTTTCGATTGTTTTTTGTGCCTGTTCACTTACTTTTTTACCCTCAAGATAATCATCAATTTCATCATAGGTTACACCGAGCGCTTCTTCATCCGATACCTGCGGACGGTCATCTTCAAGATCTGCGGTCGGGGCTTTTTTATAAAGGTGTTCAGGTGCACCGAGTTCCTTTAACAGCTGCTTGCCCTGTCTTTTATTGAGTCTGAAAAGTGGCAGAATGTCAGCACCGCCATCTCCGTGTTTTGTATAAAACCCTGTGACGGCCTCAGCAGGATGATCAGTCCCGATCACCACACCCTTACGCATTGCTGCTATTGCATACTGGGCTTTCATGCGCTCTCTTGCTTTTTCATTACCTTTTACAAAATCACTCAGTTTCACACCGGCTTCTTCAAGTGTTTTCACACTTGCGTCAACAGCGTGTTTAATATTAATGATCACTGTTTCATCGGCTTTCATGAATGCGATCGCATCTTTGGCATCCTGCTCATCTGCCTGCTCTCCATAAGGAAGTCTGAGTGCAATAAAAGTATATTTCTTTTCTCCTGCTTCTTCATTCAATTCATTTACAGCCATTTGTGCAAGTGTTCCTGCGAGTGTAGAATCCTGCCCGCCTGAGATCCCAAGTACAAATGATGTCAGGAATGTATGTTTTTTAGCATAGTCTTTTATAAAATCAATACTGCGGCGAATTTCTTCGCCAGGGTCAATCTCGGGTTTAACACCCATTTCCTTTACAATCTGGTCCTGCAATGTTGCCACAAAAATCACCTCATCATATTATTTGCCTGTGAATTTTTCACTGCCTGCTTTACTTCCTGAATATTTTTCATCTTGTTATCCCAGCACTTCTGACTGAGATCGACCGGATATTCTTCAGGGTTCATTGAGCGCTTGTACTCATCCCATAGCAGCTCCAGGTTTTCTGAAAGATACTGCTTAATATGTTCCGGTGATGGCAGTTCGTATTGGAGCTGCCCATTTTCAATCACAGTCCGGTGAAGATCCCTTGCTTCAAAGTTCGTCACAAACTTTGTTACGAACGTATGCACAGGATGGAACATTTTCAAGTGGTCCTCTGCCTGCGGATCTTCTCCTTCGAGTGTGATATAGTCACCTTCTGATTTATTATTTACCCTGTTTATAATACGGTACACCCGTTTCATCCCTGGTGTTGTAACTTTTTCGGCATTACTTGAAATCTTAATGGTATCAGTCATTTCTCCCTGCTCGTTTTCAATTGAAACGAGCTTATAAACGCCTCCAAGTGCAGGCTGGTCATAGGCTGTAATCAGCTTCGTGCCGATTCCCCAGATATCCACGACTGCGCCCTGGGCTTTCAAGTTAAGAATTGTGTACTCATCCAGATCATTAGACGCAATTATTTTCGCATCCTTAAAACCTGCTTCATCAAGCATTTTACGTGCTTCTTTTGATAAGTAGGCAATGTCACCGCTATCGAGGCGTATCCCTCTAAAGTTGATCCGGTCGCCCATTTCTTTTGCTACAGCGATTGCGGCAGGTACGCCGGACTTAAGCGTGTTATACGTATCTACAAGAAATACGCAGTCTGTATGTGTCTGGGCGTATTTCATAAAAGCAGTATACTCATCGCGGTAAGCCTGTATCATTGCATGGGAATGCGTACCGGCAATCGGCAGCCCGAACATTTTACCCGCACGCACATTACTTGTAGCAGAAAATCCGCCTAAATAAGCAGCACGTGTTCCCCAGATCGCAGCATCAAGCTCATGCGCACGGCGTGTTCCGAACTCCATCAGCACTTCATCACCAACAACCTGTTTGATTCTCGAAGCTTTTGTTGCAATGAGTGTTTGATAGTTCACAATGTTAAGCAGCGCAGTTTCAATTAACTGAGCTTCAACAAGTGGCGCTTCAACGCGCATAATCGGCTCATTTCCAAACACAAGCTCTCCTTCAATCATAGATCTGACCGTTCCTGTAAAACGGAGATTACGGAGGTATTCAATAAAGCCTTCTTCATAGCCGGCTTCATTTTGTAAATACGTCAGGTCAGACTCAGTAAATTGAAAGTTCGTTAAGTAATCGAGTGCTCTTTCAAGCCCTGCAAAAACGGCATAGCCGTTGCCAAATGGCAGTGATCTGAAATAAAGATCAAAAACGGCAGTGCGTTCATGCATGCCGTCTTCCCAATATGTTTTTGCCATGTTGATCTGATAAAGGTCAGTATGAAGCATCAGACTATCATCAGTATAGTTGCCCAGTGTATCCATAAACGATTAGCTCCTTACCGCTACCTTACTTCCGCTCCAAGCGACGAGGCAAAGTGATCAAGCGCCCACTCATGGCCTGCCTGATTAAAGCTTGCTGCCGCATTCTTGTGTACAACAATGTGAAACCCTTTATTATAAGCATCTACTGCTGTATGCAATACGCAGATATCTGTACACACACCAACGAGGTGCACTTCCGTAATGCCCCGTTCCCGCAGCAGCTGCTCAAGATTTGTCCCGGCGAAAGCACTGTAACGCGTTTTATCTATATATATCACATTTTCATCATCTTGAATCATATCATATAATTTCTGCAGCGAACCATATAGGTTTCTCCCGTCAGTTCCGCGTATATTATGCGGCGGAAAAAGCTTTGTTTCAGGATGATAAAGATCACCTTCTTCATGTAGGTCTATGGCAAAAACGACAAGGTCACCATTTTTATGAAACTCATTTGTCAGGCGTACCACTTCCTTTTCAATCACCTGCCCCGGTTCCCCGCAGGTCAATGACCCGTCAGTTGCAACAAAGTCATTTGTATAATCAATATTAATAAATGCACGTTTTGTCATGAATGTACGCTCCTTTAAAAACAGATAATTTCATTTTAACTTTACTTGTGTAAAGACACAAGTAAACGAATGGTATGTCGGTTTATACAAAAAGCTCCAGCAAATGCTGAAGCTTTTCATCAGATAATTTGTTTTCCCTGCTGACTGAGCGCATAGTAAATTCCGTGCTGCAACGTCTGGAAGCAGTGGAAATTAGTTATATCAATGCCTGATTCGGCAACGGTGATACTTAATTTCGCTGACAGCCCAACAAGTACAGTTTCCGTTCCAATGAGTGCCGCTGCCCCGCTGATTTTTTCAAGCAGACTCGTCGTCAGTTGATCAATCTCATCATCAAGTGCCGTCAGGTCGAGTACAAGATAGCTTGCTTGATAAGACGGCAGTTTACTCAGCGTGTTAAAAACCAGCTCTTCCGCTCGCTCCTCATCATATTTACCAAGCAGCGGAACAACGACAACCCCCTCAAGCACCGGAATAATCGGAGATGAAATCTGTTTGATTAACTCTTTTAAATCCCGCGTCTTATCTTCAACCATCGCTTCAAGCTGCATGATCTGCTGAGACTCTTTTTTTCTTGATAACGCATGAATGTTCTTGCTGATTGTGATATCTGATGGAAAATAATTAATCACCGTGGTTTCTGCTCCTGCAATCTGATCTTCTTTAATTTCAAACCATATATTTTGACCGAAGAACACACTGAAAATACCCGCGTAATGAGCCGGGAGAAAGTTCCCTCTCTTCTTTTTTCCCTGTGCTTTATTGATTTTATACTCCCAGCTGTCTTTTAATCTGACTTTTACCGTCTTGTCATTGGTATTAAGATCCTCAATGTGAGCATATCCCCAGCCTGCTGATGCGTAAGTAGAAGTAAGTATTTCAGCTGCTTCTTCGATCTTGAGATGCTTTAAATCCTCAAAGTATTTTCCGACAACTGTGCCCTGACGAAAACCGGCAGCCTCAAATACAAGCGTAGAAGCTTCTTCACCTGACACTTCTTCAATCGTGTCAAAGAATTCTTTCATCGCACTGGTAATCCAGAATAAAACAGCATCTTCATTTTCAAAAAGAAATTCTCCCTTGGATAAGTTCCAGTCAAATTGAAGACCATCTACATTGATACTATGATGATTATTTTTCATGTGACCACCTTTGTTTTATGTATTTATTACAATTACCTTCATACTAACAAAACTCCCGGGTTTTCACTAACATGATAAGAAAACAATCAATCAGCTTTTACTGTTACGATCGCAGAAGTTCTCCTATCAGCTGCAGCAAAAGCGGACTGATCATCATCAGACCATTTATTAATGCCAGCCAGATTCTTCTGTCAGCAGCTGCGCAGATTGCTCCTGTGGCTCCAAATAAAGGAAGTAAAAAGGTAATCGGCGAATGCTGCCCGGTGACAATCAGTAATAACCAGATCAGCATGCCACCTGCAAGACAGAGGTAAGCTGACAGCTCAAACTTATTCACTATTTAAGTACCTCCTTCTGATCATCGGTTCCCATGTTTTTTTATATAATCGTGCTGATCCGTTCAATAAAAATACCGGCAATTTTTTCGGAAAATACGGTTTCTGATAGTACTGCCAGCCCCTTTTGAGATCTTCCCACTGCCGGTCATATGTCTTATCCTGTCTGAATCGGGCGAGATCGATCATCATGATATGTCCATCAGGCCTTAAAATGATGTTTCGTAGGTGCACATCAGACGGTTTCAGTCCTCTATTCCTTGCAACACCAAGCGCTTCATCTACTTCGTCTACATGCTTTTTCTGAATCACAATGCCTTCTGACAGGCATTGAAAAAACGTTTTTCCTTCTACATAATCAATCACCAGATAATTTACACCTGAATCATACACTGACGGATAAAATTCACTTCCTGCAAGTAAATGATAAATCTCTGCTTCTTCTTTTGCTGTATGTTCATGTCCCGGAAAAAACACTTTCAATACTTTATTTTGATCTTTTATTTTGAATACTGCTGCACTTCTGCCAACGCCAATCAGCGAACACTCAGATGCAGCACTTAACACTGAGTCATTACCGTTGAACCTGACGCTCTCAGCCAATCCGCTGTAGTTCTCCACAAGATCAGCCCTCTCATTTATCAGTTAGCTGTTACTTTGACTATCTATTTTACAGCAAGACCCCTGATGTCAGAAGCAGTTTCTCTTTTCGACAAAAAGCGGCCCTCTTCAGAGCCGCTTCTCCTACATTGTATTTCCTTTAGCCGGTATTGGATTTTCCTTCAAGATCTTTGCCATGTGCAGTGTATTATAAGCAAGCATCTGAATATGAGACTGTGTAAATTCACTCTTGTACCCTTCTGCTTCAATATAAGATGGTCCGGGACCTGCTTCTCCTACCCAGTAAGCATCTACATTTGGCGGAACTGTAAAGCCGATATGAGACAGTCCATACAGCACCGAAGCAGCTGCCTGTTTTGCTCCATCCTCATTTCCGGTAATCAGTACACCTCCGACTTTATTGTAATAAATCGCCTGCCCTTTTTCATTTGTATCACCGCTGCCTCCATAGAGCCTTTCCATTGCGATTGTAGCGAGACTGCTTTTTTCACCTATCCACAGTGGTGTGCCGATCATTACAATATCCGCCGCCTTTACTTTTTCGTATATCTCAGGCCACTGATCATCTCCACCCATGTCTGTATCAATACCAAAAGCAATACGGTAATCAGCTAATCGAACAATTTCCACTTCAGCGTCTTCCTGTTCCAGTATGTCTGCCACCTGCTTTGCCATATAACCGGTATTTGATTCTTCATCAGATGATTTAAGCGATGCATTTAAAATAACTGCTTTGATCGTCTCCATCGAATCCCTCCAAAAATTTACTGTCTTATTCTAACTACCCGTAACTGAATAGTTAAACCATAAAAGTACATACTACTCCTTAGCTGATTCCGCCACCTCTTTATCAGATCAAAGAGATGGCACGCCAGGCATAACCAGTCAGAACCACAGTCCCAATTCACAGATCATTTTTGTGAATTGAGGCTGTTTATTTTTCCTAAAAGTCTTTTTACTTAATCAGTTTATCTAACGCAATCAAAGGGAAATGAATACTTTAGGTCCCAGACTTTTTACACAGAAAGGATTTACATATATGAATCAAATAAACACAGTGAAATTTAAAAATTTCGATGAAGCAGCGGATTCTATTTTGCAAATGATGGCTGGCACGCTTGATATTAATACGTTATTTATTGCGAAGAATGATCAGCATGTCAATGAGATTGTTAAGGTGGTCAATAAAGAGGAAACGTTGCTGCAGCCAGGCGAACAGCTGCCATTTAAAGATACATATTGTAAAGTCAGTGTGGATCATGGAAACGAATTGCTTCTGATTCCTGATATTACACAGGATGAACATACGAAGGGGCTTGCTGTAACGCAAAATCTTGGCAGCGGCAGTTTTGTCGGGATTCCAATTTATTTTGCAGACGGTAAAAATTACGGTACGATCTGCGGACTGGATACAAAACCTTTTGATTTAACTGAACAACAGATGGAACTTCTTGAGACCATGAGCTCACTTCTTTCTTATGTCCTCGAACTTGATGGCGCACAAAAACAGATTGATAACCTGTCAGTACCTATTGTACCGATTACAGATGGTGTAGCCGTCCTTCCCGTCATCGGCAGTATTAATGAAATCAGGGTTGGCAGAATTATTGAATTGACGCTGAACAGAAGTCAGGAGCTTGAACTGGAGCATCTTATTATTGATCTTTCAGGCATTATTGAAGTGGATGACCTTGTAATCGGGTCTCTTCTTAAAATCGTAAACCTCCTGAGCCTGATCGGTGTACATGCGATTCTGACCGGCATCCGCCCGGAAACTGCGCTGCAGGCAAATCAGTCTCAGATTGATATTACAAAATTTGATGTAGAGACGAACCTCGAACGTGCATTGACTAAGCTTGGATTTCAGTTGGAGAAAAAGCGAAAAAGTTCTCATCCTTTTTGAAATTGAATGAGAACTTTTTTAATGTCAAAACTTATAAATTTACAGCCTTATAGCACCTGTGCTAAATTAATTCCGATCATACAAATAGGAATTGGAGGTTTTTAATGTGACACAACAGGTTCAGGAAACCCCTAAAGGGTGGAAGCGAGGACGCACAACAGTTGTAACTGACCTTGCGCCGATGCAAAAGCCTTTTGTTCTACTTGGGATTGTCGCTGCTCTTCTATTATTTTCAATTATTGTTTATTCAACTGATGCTGTTCAGGGGATCTTATTCATTGTCGGACTGGCACTCGGTCTGACATTACTATATGCACGCTTCGGTTTCACTTCAGCCTTCAGAAGATTGATGGCTGTCGGAAATGCACAGGGCATACAGGCGCACATGGTTATGCTGGCAGTTGCTTCAACGCTGTTTGCAATTATTTTAAGTACCGGTTTCAGCTTTACCGGTGCAACACCTGCAGGCTATGTATCTCCGGTGGGCGTAAGCGTATTATTTGGTGCATTTATTTTCGGAATCGGCATGCAGCTCGGAAGCGGCTGCGCCTCCGGAACACTTTATTCAGTAGGCGGCGGATCATCGTCTATGATTTTGACATTGCTCGGATTTATCGGCGGATCAGTGCTTGGCGCCTATCATTTCACATTCTGGATGGAAGAAACATGGACGCTTGAACCATTTTCTTTAGCAGAATCTACTAATCTCGGATTCTTTGGTGCATGGGTTGTCCAGATGGCACTCTTTGCAGCCATTTATTATGGTTTGAAGTTTATCTCAGCGAAGAAAAACGCTCCTGCAATGAAGCCTTTACCAACCACAACAGGTTTTAAGAAGGTATTCCGCGGTGCATGGCCGCTGTTTGCAGCAGCAATCATCCTTGCACTCTTAAATGCTTTAACACTGACACTCAGAGGAAATCCATGGGGAATCACTTCTGCATTTGCACTATGGGGATCTAAGTTCCTTGAAATGTTTGGTGTGGATGTTGCTTCATGGGGCTACTGGCAGGGAAATGCTGAGCAATTACAGAATTCAATTCTTGCTGATTCAACAAGCGTAATGAATTTTGGGATTATCATTGGCGCATTTATTGCTGCCGCTGCAACAGGTGCGTTCAAACCGAAAAAAATCAAGCCTGGAATTGCTGCCGGCTCAATCATTGGCGGACTGCTGATGGGCTACGGTGCGAGACTTGCTTTTGGCTGTAACATTGGCGCGTACTTCGGAGGTATTGCATCGTTCAGTCTGCACGGCTGGGTATGGGCTGTGATGGCAATGCTTGGAACAGGACTTGCACTGTTCATCCGACCAATTTTCGGCTTAAAGAATCCAAAACCAAAAGATACGTTGTGTTAATCAGAAAGCTTCCGGGGGGCATTTTTGACCATCCGGGAGCTTTTTACATATTAATTTCCACTATCTAGTTTCAACATCACCCTGGACACCAGTGCGAGTACTGGCAATTCAATCAATGGACCAATCACCAGAATCAGTGCGATCAGCGGCTCATTTGGAAATGCAGCTGCTGCAATCGCAAGTGCGAGCGGTGAGTTCCTGGCAAGCGTCGTCATCGTCAGGCTCACCCGGTCTCCTGCAGACAGCCTGCACAGTTTTCCTGTCCTGCGGCTGATAAAAAAGTTAACGGCGAAGAAGATGATGAGCGGAGGCAGAATCTGCAGAAATATCCCTGTGTTTTCAAGCAGCATATTCCCCTGTGCTGCAAACATTGCAACGATTGCCAATACTAAGAAGATTGTAGGAAGGCTTTCCAGTAGATTAGCTTCCAGCAGACGTTTTCCTTTTAGCAATTTTTTCATCAGAACCGCTAACATCAGCGGGACGAATAACACCCATATAACCCCTTCAATCAGATAAGCGGCTTCCACCGTTTCGCCTGTGCCAAAAAAGATGAACAAATAAACCGGTAGCAGGACGATCTGCAGGATCAGGTTAAGCGGCAAAATCGCTACTGACAAAGCTGTATTGCCTTTCGCAACGCCGGTAAAAATTAAGTACCAGTCCGTACACGGTGTAACAAGCAGCATGATCAGCCCAATAGCAAGAGCCGGCTGGTCAGGGAAAAACACGAACGTCAGCACCCAGGCAAAAACAGGTGTCCATACAAAATTGATCAGGATAGCGCTTATGCTGAATGCTTTATTCCGGAAGGATGCTTTTACATCCTTTAAAGGAATCTGCAAAAACGTCAGATAAATCATCAAAGCAAGCAGTGGCAGGACCAGCCCTTTTGCAACTGATCCGGCTCCATTAAGCTGACTGAAGATCATTCCAATACCAACAGCACCCAAAATAAAAAACGTATAAAGTTTTTCAAGCCATTTCAATATCTATCACACCTGACATTTAAATCGAATCAAATCCATCACTGAACATTCTTCCAAACAATCTGAACAATAAGTATACCAGGCGAAACGGCAGAATGATCAACTCCGGAACCCAGATCAGAATATCCATCATTACATCCCAAAAGCCATACTTCCCTTCTTCTTTGCGCTTTCTTGATTTAGCTTCTCTTCTCTCCCGCCATTTTTTCATCACAAGCACCTCTTTTTCCCATTCGTTTTTAATCTATACGGATCAGATGCTGAAGCGTTTCAAAAATTGAGTGAAACCTGATTAGCTTATCTGACGTATATCAGTTAACAGATTTTTAGGAAGGTTCTAAGATGCGCACAATCATATCCAGCGCACTAAGCTTGATCGTCATTATTGTTGGAGGTTACAGTTTTTCACTGGTGACCGGTCAGTCGTTCCGATCTATATGTTCCCGCTGGCACTGCTATTACTGCTCACCGGGATTGAAAGATTGAAAGACAACAAAACTTTTTACGGTACCTTCGCAATTGCTGTACCCGTCTTTGTGTTTTTCATAGCAGGATACACTTCAATTAACGGACTTTTAAAAAAACTGTCTTTGCATGTGTGCAAAGACAGTTTTAAGGGGCAAATACGTAATAGGTCAGAATAAATCCAAACATTGCTATATAACCGCCTGCGACAAGTAGCAATGACTATCTGCCCCCTTCACTTACTTCCTCATTATACTTTTCAACAAGCTTATTATTGTCAGTCGTGCCATATGCTTTTTCGAGCTTCGGCCTGAGCTTTTCCCATAACAGATTTTTTTCATATACATCCATATCAAATCCATGATTCAGCTGTTCAACCGTTAATCCGAGAATATCGGCATAGGCCTGCTGAAGCGGTGATTCAAATGACTGCGTAACATTATCAATGTACTCATTCAACTCTTCTTCACTTACTGTCACACCGTATTTCGTCTCAGCGATTTCTTTCCAGACCTGGTCTTCTGTTAAGCGCGCTTTGGAAATCTCCATAATTTCAGCTTCTGTCAGGTCCTCAGCATAATAAAGCGCCTCCTCAGAGATCGTTCTGATGACCCACTTTTCAAGATCACCCTCAGCATCAAGTCGATCCGCTTCCTCCATAACGTGGCTCAGTGTATTGTAAAAGTCTTCACGTGTAAACGAATCAGTCATCACAGACAGCTCTTCATTACTTTTCATTTCAATATCAGCTACTGCATTTTCTTCCGGGGCACATCCAGACAGGAAAAATAGTGTGGCGATAGACAACAGATAAATTTGTTCCTTCATAAATTGATATGCACCTCCATATCATAATCGATTCGACAAATAGAGACTTAAGTCCTTCAAATTAATAAAATTTATATGATAAATGATATATTTTCTGAAACTTTCCTTTATGTTAATCGTTACCAATTACAACAGATAAAATACAAAAAAGAAGTGGAGTAAACCATCATGATGAAGAAAATATTCATTTCATTAGGGATTGCGGCTGGCGTGTTCATTGCGGGAGCTGGTATATTATTTTTTACTTTTGTCCAGAGCATGAAAGCAGACCCGGGAGAAGAAAGATATATAGAAGAAGTTGCAGATGAGTATCTAAGGGAGCGTATTGAAGCGGACACAGAAATTTATGATGTGCTTTATGATAATATGGGAAACTTCCCTGAATTTGAATACGCGGCAAATGTAAGGCATCTCGGAGATGGGACAGAATTTCTTGTCTATGAACGGCAGACAACCGGTGAAGTAACAGACAATTATGTAAAGGAACGTATGGAAGATCAGATTGTTGAAGATATACAGCCGCTTTTTGAACAATCATTTGATCGCATTGAATATATCTGGGTATTTCTAGATGAGGATACCGGTAAAGGTCAAGATCCTGACCAGCCATTTAGCTACAAAGCATATAATACTTCTCCTTTTCTTATGGTTGCAATCCCCCGGAACGCACAGAAAAGTGACGGGGAGTTATTTGAAAAACTGTATAATGAGATTAAAGCATTGACAGGCTTTGAACAGGGAACAATTGAAATCTCTTATACAGACCAGGGTGTTCCGCTTGAAGATGATGTCTGGAGCAAAGAATTTTAAGTAAAAGGAGCTAGATATGAATATACTTTGGGATTACGACGGCACACTTTTTAATACTTATCCCGCTTATGCAAAGCGCATGAGCCAGGTGCTAGACGGAAAAGTATCTGAAGCAGACTGCTATAAAGAACTGAAAATATCTGCATCACATGCGATCAGTCATTTCAGTTTGACTAGGTCGCAAATTGATGAATACAACCAATTAATCGGCAGCATCCACCCTGACGAAATGCCGCCGTTTGAGCACGTTGAAGAAATACTGAAGCAAGCTGACTGCAACTTGATCATGACACACAAAGACCAGGCTGGTGCCTATAAAGTACTTGATTACTATGGTTTCACAAAATACTTTTCCGACATTGTCACAGCTGATGACGGCTTTCCGCGCAAACCTGATCCTGCGTCATACAAATACCTGCATGACAAGCATCACATTGACCTTGCTATCGGCGACCGTGAACTCGATATCATCCCGGCAAAACAGCTCGGCATGCACACCTGCCTCTTTCAAAACGATCAACCAGCTGATTTTCATTTGGAGGACTACAAAGACTTTTTTAAGGTTGTGGTTTTTTAACTGCCCTATAAAGTAGTGAACAATTATTAAAGCCATCTAAGTGCAGCGAAGCGTAGGGCGGGGACTCCGGGACGATTAGAGGGAAGCTAAGACCCCGCAAACGCGGAGCGTTGAGGAGGCTCAGCAACCTCCGTCCGGAAAGCCTCCGCCCGAAGCGCAGCGAAACGTTTTTAAATATCCCCCCCACACAGCCCAATAAAATGTTAAAATCCATCACTTACCTATTTACAAAACAGAACAAACGTTCCTATAATGAGTAAAAAGGGGCGTGAATAAAATGAACAAGGACCGTGGCACAATTAAGTGGACCTCAATGATGCTGCCTGAACACGTGAAAATGCTCAAGGACTTTTACGAGGAGATGGAACAGGAAACAAAACCTGAACTTGATGAACAGATGTTTGACATGATTTTTCTCGGTATTCAGGAAGCGCTCGAATTCCGGCAGAAGGTTGACCTGAAAATCTTCGAACACAACAGGCGTGACAGCGTAAAAGGAATCATTACATTAATTAACTACCAGCAGCGCTATTTACTGATGACAACTTCAGACCATATGAAAAAGACCATCCCCTTCGATCAGGTGATTGGTCTTGAGGTTGTGTGAGACAGGGTCGCTGCCTGAATGCAAGGCTGCGTTCGTTTCAGCCACTTTGTGTTGCACTTCAGCCAAATTACGTGCGTTTCAAAAGAATTACGTGCGGCTCAGCCCATTTGCGTGCGCTGCGCCGCACCACAAGCCCGGGACGCTTAAAACGAATACTCACTCAACAATGATTCAAGCTTCAACGCGTAACCCATCTTCCCATCAACCTTTAACTTCCCGAACATGAATGCACCTGATGCGCTCAGGTTCCCTTCAATCATTTTCACTAAGTCTTTTTCACTCAGCTTTAATGTACAATTCGGCTCAGCTGCTCCCGCTTCTTCAATAGATGCTTCCCCATGCTTTAATACCAGCTGTTTCGTTTCCCCATCTTTCAGCTGAAATTCATAGCGCACATTTTCATTCCGGATCGGCTCCGGATTGGCGTTCATTGCTGTTGTTATTCTTGACCACACTTCTGACATGCTCATATCCCCTTTGTCTGAATGTAATGAATACTCATTCATTTTACCATAATGATCTTTTTCAGGTGTGTGAATTTATCATTAAATTCCAGTGAAAAAAGGATGAGACATATTTGTCCCATCCCCTCTCCTATTCTTGAATCCAAGTATAAAAATCTTCACCCGTTGTTGTACTGATATAATCAGCAGGGGTTTGACCGCTAGGGTCTGTCATGAATGGATCTGCACCATACTCGACAATCAATGCAGCTGCTTCACGTTCGTCATAGCCTACAGTGACCATGAGTGGGGTTGAATAGTCATCCTGTGTATTGGGATCTGCTCCTGCTTCAAGCAATAACTCAAGCATTTCCAGATTACTGCTGTACGCAGCGTATATTAAAGCAGTTGAACCCTCGTTATCTGTTTCTTCAAGATCAGCTCCAGCATCAATTAGCGCAGACGCCTCATCAATATCTCCCATACTGACAGCATCCATTAATGGCGTAGCCCCAAAACCCATGTCCTCATAAAATGCATCATCTGCAGCGCTCAAATCATCTGGCAGGAATGAAGCGAAAACAACGCCAGCGAGAGTCATGGAAATAATAACTGCTATATAAGCACCTGCCAGTCCCCCAAACAACAATCCTGCTCCCAGCACAATTTTACCCGGCTGCTGACTGTAATTATGAGGTGTTGACGGATTCATGAAACGTTCCACTGAAAGAATTCTTTTTGGAAGCAGAGGGTGTGTCGAAAGCACTTCGCTCAGCCATACCGCCCCGTTAGATTCTGAATGGATCTGCTCAAGATACGCATCTTCATTTACTTCATGGTACATTACTTTACCGACACCAAGCAGCGTAAGTGCACGCTTAGCAGCAGTAGCGTTCCCAACCTGATATGCAGCGTGCCTATCGCATGTATACTCACATGACCGGCTGTAGGCCTGAGATAAAAAAGGTACTAACTGGGCAGGCAACACCAAAATGTTTTTCCAGATGTGGTTACGTTTGATATGCGCGAGTTCATGCGCAATGATAAAGTCCAGCTCTTCCTGTCCATTCTGTCTTGCTAATTCAAATACCTCTGAATAAACGACAATCATATTACGACCGAAAAATCTTGTCGCAAAGGCATTCAATGCACCTTCAGACTGAATAACAAAGAAGTCGGGTACTTTCTTTAATCCCATTTCATTAGATAAAACAACAGTCCGCTCATAGACATCTGAAAACTGTCTCTCACTCACTCTTACCCCATTGCCACGGATCGAGCCGAGCATAAGTGCATTTGTAAAAAGAACGACTGCAAGAACAGCAAGCGCAATCCCAATTCCAATAATCGAAACAGCAGCGACAATATAGATCAGCACGCTAAATATAGCTGAAAGTATAAAGTAAACCGTTTCTCTTTCTGATTTGATTCCCTGATGATTCAAAGGTCTTCCCCCTGTATATGTATGATATTGTAAGGCATTTCTAAATATTAGCCGATCATCTTTAAAATTACAATATAACAATCATATTTTTGTGAGGTTTCGATAGCCAGGTATCAAGGCTTTTTCGGTTTATGGTACGATAAATAAATAAAAGATTAATCTAAGGATTTGAGGTCTACAATGGAACACATACGTACAAGAACAAAAAGAGTAGCTAAAAAAGGTGTAGTTGGCATACACAAATATGATATCCGTAAAGAAGACGGTCAATATTTTGTATTTTTCAGCTCTAAATCACAAAACAGTCATTTTTACAGCGATGAAGAACTCGTTGGGGAATACACCTCACTTGATGAGGCACAGAATTACCTGAAAGAGAACATGGGTGCATTTGATGCAAGACCGCTGTCATTTAAGGTTGCGTGGAGTGTCGCCAACCTTATTGTATCCACTATACTTGGCTTTTTTGTCTATCACCTGAGTGAAGATGCATTATTATCAGGTAGATTTGCAGCAGAGACAGCCCAGATTGCAGGCTTGATGATCGGAATCGTCGTGATCTTTATTACACTGATCATCTTCAACCGGATGTTAAGTCGATTAAGCTGATGAAATTGCTTATCTGACAGCCTTTTCGTGGTATAATGAAAGTATAGGAACTCATGAAAAGGTGGGGGAATCGCTGAATGAAAGATGTCAAAATTGAATCACCGGAGTTTAAAAGAATCATGAAGAATCTGCATTTAGAAAACCTGTCTTTGAATCAGGGATTACAGGAGAAAGTGCTGGAAACGATAAATGCAGATAAGCCGATCACACCTTCAGTGATTAAGGACCTGCTGTCCCGTGGATAAGTATATCAGCTGTGAAAATGATGATTTCCTGCTGAAGTATAACCTGCTTGGGGTTAAAAATGAAAAAGCCTTAATGGAAGCTGAAGCACTCACTTTTTCCCTTCGTGCTGCGGAGTTTGTGAGAAAGCAATATAAGGTCTCATCATTTGATATCCAAAGCTTTAAAGACCTGCACCGGCATTTCTTTCAGGACATTTACCCGTTTGCCGGTCAGTTTCGCACCGTTCAGCTGATGAAAGGAAACACACGCTTTTGTCAGGCACAGTTTCTGGATAGTTATGCAGAACAGACTTTTAATGAACTTGCCGCTGAAGCAGAGTGGTCAACG
This sequence comes from Jeotgalibacillus sp. JSM ZJ347, assembly GCF_044383825.1. NCBI lineage: Bacteria > Bacillati > Bacillota > Bacilli > Caryophanales > Caryophanaceae > Jeotgalibacillus > Jeotgalibacillus sp. JSM ZJ347. The sequence continues at coordinate 28,165 of NZ_JBISEN010000009.1, forward strand.
CTCAACCAGGCGGCTAACAGGCTTGCTTATTTTAAATCCGAACTGAACATGCTCCACCCTTTCCGTGAAGGAAACGGACGGACAATCCGCTCTTTTCTTCACGAATATGCCCGTTCAAGAGGCATTGAGTGGCAGTATGATCAGCTTGACCGGACTGAGTATATTAACGCCATGATCAGGTCGGTGACGGACCTGTCAGACCTGGAACAGCTTTTCAAACAGACAATCAGCTTCACTGATAAAATAATCTAAAAAACGTTCAGCTTTTAGTATAAGCTGAACGTTTTTTTAATACGGTAATATAAGTTCAACGGTCGTCCCCGCACCAGGCGTGCTCGATATTTTCATTTCTCCACGATGGAGCTTCATGATATTCTGACACATCGGGATCCCGAGACCATTCCCTGTCTGTTTGGTCGTAAAAAAAGGTGTATCAATCTTTTTTAGCACCTCTTCACTCATCCCCTCGCCATCATCCTCCACCACAATGGACATTGTCTTTTCATGATAAAGATAAGAGACATGAATGCGTCCACCCTGTTTCATGGCTTCGATTGCATTTTTCAATACATTCATGACAACCTGCTTAATCTGATTGGATTCACATAACACTTCGGCAGTCGATTTTTTTCCATCACAGCTTAACTCAATATTTTTCATCGTAAGCTCCGGTTGAAGGAAAGCACACACGCTGCGGACGAGCTCTTCAATCTTTACAAGTCTCATTTCAGACTTCTGCGGCTTTGCAAGCATCATTAATTCATTGACCGTATATTCTATACGGTCAATTTCTGATTTCAATACGGATAAATATGCTTTTTTCTCAGTTGACGTTTCACCTTCTTCAAGTAAGGCAGTAAAACCTTTTAAAGAAGTGAGCGGATTTCTGATCTCATGTGCGATACCGGCAGCGAGTTCACCTAATACGGATAACTTTTCAGACCGCAGCACAAGCTGCTCTGCTTCTTTTGCCTGGGTAATATCCTGGCTGACAAAAATAAAACGGGTTGCTTCACCTGATGGACCTATCATCGGAAAAACACGCGTGCTGGTCCATTTCGTTTCACCTTCTTTATCTTTCGTCTGAATATCTCCGCTCCAGATCTCTCCACGATAAAGTGTTTCCCACATCTCATCATAAAACGAATCCGGATGACACCTCGCATTTAAATTGTCCACCGGTTTCCCAATAATCTCGAGAGGGGATCGTTTCATTAATTCTGCAGCACGTTCATTTAGGTATAGAATCGTACGATTACGATCTATAATCGTGACCATAGAAGATTGGTCCAGCACATGTTTCAGGTAATTCATTTCACTAACCGTTAGCCTAAGTTTTTCTTCGGTTTCATCCAGCTTTTCTTTCATTTCTATTTTATCAGTAACGTCTACTTTATAAATGAAATAACGAAAAGGTCTTCCTTCGTCGTCAAACATTGGTACAATTGTAGAGTTTACCCACAGCGGTGATCCATCTTTCTTTTGGTTCAACATCTCACCCTGCCAGAGACGCCCCTGTCTGATCTGCTTTAATGCATCGTTCAGTTGGTTAACACTATAATCGGGATGAAGTAGCATTGAAAAATGAGCATTCATCAGCTCTTCTTCTGAATACTGTGTAGTTTCACAAAAATTTTCATTTACAAACTCAAAGCGACCGTGAAGATCAATAAAAGCAACGGCGAGGTGATGGTCGACAGCAGCGATAATATTTTCAATTGCTAAGGAGTCTGAATAGGGCATAATTCTGTTCCTTTTTTTACTAATCATAATACGCGCATTGGGTATATTTGAAAAGGGGAAATTGACAAATTCTTTATAAAAAAATTGTCAAAAGCCCCTTCATCCCAGTGATATCAAGGAAAGATGGATTAAAAATCTATCTTTTAATTATGAAGTGAGAAAGCAGCATTTTTCATTTTTTTAGATGTAACTACCCCAATTACTGCACCACTGATACTTGAAGCGAGAAATGCCGGCATAAAATAAAAGAACCCGGCTTCAGTACCCATTAAAATGGCTGCATAAGGAACTGCGACAAGTGACGCAATGACCCCTGTTCCTATTATTTCACCGGCCGCTGCCAACCAGACGCGCCCACTCCATAAGTAAAACAGACCTGCAAGAGCTGCACCGATCATGCCTCCTGGAAATGCAAGAAGTGATCCTGTTCCGGTTAATATGCGAATCAGTCCCGTCACAAAAGCGATTGCAACGGCCGGACCCGGGCCAAATAATACGCCTGCCATGACGTTGATTGCATGCTGTACTGGATAAGCTCTTGCGACACCTGCCGGAAATGAGACAAATGCCGAACCTGCTACTGCAATAGCAACAAGCATGGCCATCAGAACAAGCTTTTTGGTACTCATACATTCTCCCTCCGATAAGAAGCAGTCAGCCGTTTAACTTCCTGCTGAACATTTTCTGCTTCTGTAACAGCTGATATGACTGCAATACCTTCAGCACCAGCTTCCCATACAGATCCTGCATTTGATGCAGTGATTCCACCAATGCCAACAACAGGAATATATGGAAACTCGTTCTTTACACGAATGATTTTAGCCACACCTGAAGGTTCTTTTGCATCCGGCTTACTTTTTGTACCGTATATCGGTCCCATGCCCAGATAATCAGCACCATCTTCTACTGCATGTTCAGCTTCTTCAAGTGAATGTACTGAAACACCAAGGAACATCTTATGACCGATTTTTGCTCTTACAGTTTGCGCACAAGTATCCTCCTGACCAACATGAATACCATCAGCACTAATTTCACAGGCCAGGTCAACATGATCATTGATGATAAAAGGAACATGATATAAACGGCACAGCGCCTGACATTTCAGTGCAAATTCCTTTAAAGGCTGACCGGTCAGTGCGCCAGGTCCCTTTTCTCTTAACTGGAAATAGCTGATTCCTCCTTTCAATGCTTCCTCAAGAAGCAGGAGAGGATCCATCTGACCGGTATTCGGGGTACCAAAAATCAAATAAACAGCAGGCTTAGTGAACATATCCGATCATCTCCTTTTGTGCATAATGACGGTACGCGCTGTGGTTCGTCGGTCCGTGACCCGCACCTATATTTAACGAATGCTCAATCGCACTTTGAATAAATTTCTTCGCTGTCAGGAAAGCATCTTCAATAGATTGTCCTTTTGCGAACTCTGCTGCAAGGGCAGCTGAAAATGTGCACCCTGTACCATGTGTATGCTTTGTAGGAATACGTGAGGATCTTAGCACTAATGAACCACCATACTGGTCGAGATAATAATCTTCGGTAAAGTCAGGATCTTCACCGTGTCCTCCCTTCACCAGCACCCCCTGCGCGCCGCTTTCAAGTATCTTCTCAGCAGCCATTCGTCTTGTCGTTTCATCCGATATACTGATACCGCTTAACGCTTCTGCTTCAGGTATATTCGGAGTGACTACAGCAGCAAGGGGCAAAAGATTTTCAATCAATGAATCCTTCGCCTCCTCCCGCAGCAGGCTGGCTCCTCCTTTAGCGATCATGACCGGGTCAACAATCAAATGCTTCCATTCATAATACTTAATATATTTTGCTACCGTCTGAATCGTCTTAACATCAAACAGCATACCGGTTTTAAGCGCTGCAATCTCAAAGTCTTCACCCACTGCCTGCAGCTGCTTTTCCAGATTGCCGACCGGTACTGGAGCAACGTCTTTTACCCCCAGCGTATTTTGAGCTGTGACGGCAGTTATAACTGATGTCCCAAATACACCCAGTTCCTGAAATGTTTTAATATCAGCCTGAATCCCTGCTCCGCCTCCTGAATCTGAACCTGCAATTGTTAGTACCTGCTTCATCGTGTGCCTCCTTTTTGAAATCTGCTCTCATTCATTTCATACACTGCGTCAAGGAACGCAGTTTTAAAGCTCCCCGGACGATATGACACAGCAGCTGCTTTTTCACCTGCTTCACCATAAAATTGAACAGCCTCTGCTACAGCATCAACTGATTGTTCAACAGTTAAAAACGCTGCAGTCACACTTGAAAGTAAACAACCCATTCCGGTAACAGAAGACATTATCTGACGCCCTGCCTGGATCTCATGCACAACCTCACCGTCTGTCACGATATCAACTGCACCTGTCACAGCGATAATCAGGTTATATGTCCTAGCAGCTTCTAAAGCGATTGAAGTAAGATCAGCATCACCCTCCCCGGCATCAACACCTTTTGCAGACCAATCTCTTCGCATAATGGCAGCAAGTTCTCCTGCATTACACCTTAGAGCTGTGATCTTAACTCCCTTTAATATTTCATCAATAGCTGAGAGTCGATAAGAGGTTGCACCGGCCCCTACAGGATCAAGCACAACTGGTATGCCTGTTTTATTTGCTGCTCTGCCTGCATGTATCATACTCTCAACTGATCGCTTATTAAGTGTTCCTATATTCAACGATAGTGCGTCTGCAATAGACGTAAGTTCCTCTACTTCTTCAAGCTCATCCCCCATAACCGGTGAAGCACCGAGTGCTAACATTCCATTCGCCTGAAAATTGGCGACAACGTAGTTCGTTATACAGTGAACCAGCGGCTTCTTTTCTCTTAGCTGTTTAATCATTTTTGACACGCTCCTTTAATTGAATTGCCCAGCTTTCTTTCGTCCATGCCTGCTCCCAGAAGTTCAACTCGTAATAGCTGCTTCTGCTGAAGTGAGCCTTTAATTCTTTGATTCTCTCGTCTGAAAGATCCTCTGCCAGTTCATTCATTCTGTTAATTTGTTCTTCTACGAGCTCTCCGAACCATTCAGAACCATATGTTTCAATCCACTTTTGATAAATTGGGTGCTCCGGCTTTTCATTCTTCAAACGCTCACCAATTTCATAGTAGAGCCAGTAGCACGGCAGGATCGCAGCAAGCACATCAGCCAGGTCCCCTTTAGCTGAGCGGTACATATGGGACACATATGCATAAGCAGTAGGAGACGGCTCAAAACGCCTCCAGTCCTCATCTGTCACTCCAAGCAGTTCCATAAAGGATTCATGCAGCGCAAGCTCAGCTGCACACGTCTGCTCTGAGTGATGTGCAAAGCTTTTTGTCGTCTTCAGATCCTTTGCTTTCACAGCACCAATCGCCTGTACCTTTGCAAAATGCGTTAAATAATATGCATCCTGCATCACATAAAACTTAAATACATCAAGCGGCAAACTCCCTTCAGCAATCCCTTTTACAAAAGGGTGCTCAAAGCTTGCTTCCCAAAGATCGTTACACTCTTTTCTTACATCTGAACAAAAAGTCATAATTTCTCCTCCTTCGTATAATAAATCTGACAAAACGCTTACTAAATAAACATTATTTAAGCTATTTATTGTATTTGAACAGCTGATAATTGTAGCGTAAGGGGGTGACTCCTATGGCAGGAAGGGACAGGTGAGACAGAGCACGGCGCAGCCTGCTGGCTCACCGCCCGGCCATAGAAAGCGTCCCCCTGAAGCGGAAATTATCAGCCCACTTTACAAATACCAACAAAAAACGCCGCCTTCCAATTTCTCTGGAAAGCGGCGTATATTAAAAGGTTCGCATATACGGCCACTTCCCTACGCTGGTATGATCCAGATCAGGTTCAAAGGGTCCGGACAACAGTCCGTCTCAGCCGGTTTAACCGGCTCCCCCAGTGGGTGTTATTCTATTCAATTATTACTGCAGATTGTCTACTGTTCTGCCATCTGCTTCAACGCCCTTTAAATACTTGATCCGGCGCTGTGCAGACGTTTCACTTACCTGCTCGTCCGCATGGTATGAAGAACGAACCATTGGACCTGCTTCACAATGCTTGAATCCTTTAGAAAGGGCAATTTCCTTCAGCTCTGCGAATTCATCCGGGTGATAATAACGCACAACATCAAGATGCTTTTTCGTTGGCTGCAGGTACTGACCAAGTGTCAGGATATCTACATTGTGTGCACGCAGATCATCCATCGCTTCAATCAGCTCTTCCTTCGTTTCACCAAGACCAACCATGATACTTGATTTTGTCGGGATATTCGGCGCAATTTCTTTTACACGTGCAAGCAGTTCAAGTGAACGGTCATACATCGCACGCGCACGTACTCTTTTCGTCAGACGGCGAACCGTTTCGATATTGTGGTTGAAAATATCCGGCTCTGCATCCATTAGTGTATGAAGGCTTTCATAATCACCTTTCATATCTGAAGGTAATACTTCGACTGTACAGCTTGGCAGACGGCGGTGAATCGCACGGACTGTCTCAGCAAATACTGCAGCGCCCCCGTCATTCAAGTCATCACGCGCAACCGCTGTGACAACGACGTGTTTTAAGCCCATCATTTCAGTAGACTCTGCCACACGTTCAGGCTCGCCCCAGTCAAGCTCATTCGGCAGACCTGTTTTCACTGCACAAAAGCGACATGCTCTCGTACACGTATCCCCAAGAATCATAAATGTCGCCGTTTTACGCTCACTCCAGCATTCGTGAATATTCGGACACTTCGCCTCTTCACATACTGTATTCAGCTTCTTCTCACGCATCATTTTCTTCAGCTTTTTATAGGAATCATTCGTATTTAACTTTACCTTCAACCATTCGGGTTTACGTACATGTTCTTTTGCATTTGTCATACTCTCTGTCTCCCTTCCCGCTTATAGCTCCATTCTTCACTCTTATACTTCTCTTCTAGCTCTGCTGCTGCTCTTAACATCTCTTCTGGCGGTGTAAAAGGTTCCAGATGAATATCGAGCCCTTTCATGAACCCTTCTCTAAATGCATGATTCACTTCTTCAAATGTGACAGGACGTTCAAGCACGTCATTAATTGCGACGGCTCTTTTTGTAAATGCGCGTCGTGCACGCTCCTTTACTTTTTCACTTGGATAAATAAATAAATCAAATAGCTTTTCAAGATCCATTGAAATCGGGATAGAACCATGCTGTAAAATAACACCTTTTTTACGTGTCTGCGCACTTCCGGCTGCCTTTTTACCGTCAACTATCAACTCATACCATGACGGCTCTTCAAAGCAGACGGCTGATCCGTTCTGCTTCTGCTTTTCCTCAGGAATCGAAAACTCTGCCGGAATACCAAGCGCACGGTAGCCTTCTAAAATGCCTTTCGACAGAACCAGATAGGCTTCTTTAATCGACTTTGGCATATCTGGATGATTTTCAGATACAAGCACACTATAGGTGAGCTCATCTTCATGCAGGACAGCTCTCCCGCCTGTTTGTCTGCGCACAAGTTCAACACCGTACTTCTCAGCATTTTCAAGATCTATACTGCCACCAACCTTTTGAAAAAAGCCGACCGAGATCCCTGCAGGCTTCCAGCCGTAAAATCTCAGTACCGGCGGAATTTTGCCTTCGCTATGCCAGTTCATCAGCACTTCATCCATTGCCATATTAAATGACGGTGTGCCGTGACCGGAATCAAGAAAATACCATGTTTCTTTCATCGTCTGCCTCCCTCCTTCAATTACATAAAAAAACACCGCTTCCTATTAAAGGAAGCGGCTTATACACGTAACTATGTAAGCATACTTCCCTCCGCTGGCATCATCCAGATCAGGTACAAAGGGTTCAGCTAAAAACTGTCTCAGCCACTTGGCTCCCCCAGCAAATAAATTAATGAAATTATCAGTTAAAGAGTATCACAGTCATTTCCATAACGCAAAAAGAAATTTGTGTTACAGTAACTGTTTCAAACTGGTACAGCAACTTTATGTTTCCTATGTAATCGTGTTCAATGCTATTTTAATAGCGAAAAATAAATTTTCATCTGTACTATAAAAATTCTGTACTAACACAATAACAGGGTATCAATTGCATCAAAAGATGTGGGATTTGGGACAAAAGACTAAGTACCCTGACGGAGAAATCCTCAGGGCACTGTTATGTTAGTTTTCTACAGGATCATCTGCCAATCTGATTCCGCTGAATTGCCACCTCATATGAGGGTAAAAGAAATTACGGTAAGTCAGCCTGATATGAGAAAGTGGCGTCACGCACGAACCGCCTTTCAGCACAATCTGATTCGACATAAACTTGGCATTATACTCACCCAGCGCACCATCAAGGGGTTTACTGCGCGGGTATGGCGTATAGGGACTCTGCGTCCATTCCCATACGTCACCAAATGCTTTTTCAAATCCGGATCCGCTGTAAGTATCATCAGGCTGATAACGGTCATCATCCATAAAGTTCCCTTTTACTTCTTCACCCTTCATCGCATGCTCCCATTCCTGTTCAGTCGGCAGGCGCTTGCCGGACCATCTTGCGTAAGCATCTGCTTCATAAAAACTGACGTGTGTAACAGGCGCTTCCCAGTCAATGGGCTGTAATCCACTCAATGTGAAGTTTGACCATTTATCATCTTTTTTAACCCAGTAAAGCGGTGCGTTCCACTTCTCTCTTTTCACAATCTGCCAGCCATCTGACAGCCATAATTCCGCTCTGTCATACCCTCCGTCCTCAATAAACTTCAGGTACTCACGATTTGTAACCGGCCGATTGGCAATCTGACAGCCATTCAGATAGGCATCATGACATGGCGTTTCATTATCAAAAGCAAATTCCTGCGCATCAGTACCAATTTTGGTCATTCCTTTATCAAAAGAAGTGAATGTCAGCTCAGGCGCCTTGTCTCCCTTAGTTGCTTTGTGCTCAAATAGCGCCGGATAGAGCGGGTTAAATGAAAGATTATATTTGATGTCCATCAGAATCAGCTCCTGATGCTGCTGTTCATGCTGAAGCCCCATCTCGATTAACTCATAGAGATGATCCGTTATTTCTGCCGTATCAAGCAGCTTGTTAATCTGCTCATTTACGTGGTTCCGGTAGCTGACCGTCTCTTTTACCGTTGGGCGTGAAATGAGACCACGTTTTGACTGTGGATGAAACTCTCCCACTGTCTCGTAATACGAGTTAAAAAGATAAAAGAATTGTTCATTAAAAGGTTTGTATCCATCCACGAACTCAGTCAGAATAAACTTTTCAAAAAACCAGGTCGTATGGGCCAGGTGCCATTTCGTCGGACTCACAAATGTGTCTGCCTGTAAAATAAAATCCTCAATTTCCATTCCTGACGTAAGCTTTTCACTATAGACACGAATGTCCTGAAACATCTGCTGAATGTTTTTAGTTTTTGTTGCGCTCATGATCTTCTTCCCTTCTATGTATGGTTAAAGATTGTTATTCCCTTCAGCAGATTGGCGTACACTTGATTTTAGAAATAATTGTTAAGCTCTTCTGATTTGTAGCTGATCCATGTATGATGAAAAACATATATTCTGTTAACAGAAATGAGTGATTGATGTGAATCCATGGGAAGCAACACATCCAGTCTCACTGGAGAAAGCGAAGGATAAAATTGAACGCGCGTTTCCACATTTGAAACCGATCCGGATTCAGGCGTGCGGGACCGGCTTTGATCATACGGTCTATGAAGTAAATAGCGCATATGTCTTCAGATTCCCGCGCAGACAGCTCGGCTATGAAGCCATGCAATATGAGAACCGGATGCTCGGGAGTCTGGTTAAACTTAATTTTGATGGAGGTTTTCAGTATCCAAAGCCCGTTTTTTACAAAGAGGCAGAAGGCGATGATTACCCTTATGTAGGTTTTACAACGATTAAAGGAAACGTGTTAACGGAAGAAACTGATACTGACCTGCTGCATCAGCATGCCGGAGAGCTTGGTGTTTTTCTCAAGCAACTTCACGCACTGCCTGCTGATCAGATAGACGCAGACACCGATCATCTGCACCGCTTATCATCAAAACGCAGGAAGAAGCATTTTTACGATATTGCACAGGAATCATCCGCAGCCATCCCGGAACCATTATTTGAAAAGCTGCTTCACTATATTGAACAGCTGGAAGAATGGGAGAATCCGACCGGTAACGTTCCACTTCACGGAGATCTTCATCCGAAAAATATGATTGTACAGGGTGGTCGCCTGACTGGCATCATCGACTGGGGAGACGCGCATATTGGTCACCCTGCAGTCGATCTTTCGATTGGTTATGCTTGCATGACACCTGCAGTAAGGTCAGTGTTTTTTGAGAACTACGGTGAAATTGATGAACGTACAAAAGAGTTGGCGCGGTTTAAAGCTGTTTTTATCATGACAGTTTTGGTGCGGTATGCGAAGAATACTCAGGATGAGGACGTGCTGAGATGGGGACTCGCTGGACTTAAGAAGTCACTTCGTTAAGGGCAGCTGGTCTGCAGGGGCTGGTGCCGGCCACTGTCATATTTCTACTATCGACGTCGTTATAATGGCTGGTGAAGTCGCGATACACCCGGATTGACTGTTGTATTGCACCTGCTGACTGTCATGTTGACAAGATTGAACGTCGTATCACCCAAGCCGCGTCACATCAAAAAAGGAGAAACCTCTCCAGCAGGCTTCTCCTTCCATTTATTTCATAGCTTTCTTTTTCCCGGCACTCCAATACGCTCCTTCATCCATATGCACAAAAGGAATATCTGTTTCTACTTCACCAGTAATCTTTTCAAACAGGACATCTTCGCCCTCCAGCCAATTCGCAAAATCGAATTCAACAGGTTCCCGGTCACCGCCGAGTGCGAACCAGGTTTTCATTTCTGTAGGCAGATAGCCGGCCGTGTGAATCGTGCCCGCCCATTGACTGTACAGATCTGAAAACACCCCTTTATCAGAATCATTCATTAGCCGGAACGCATCATACGCCGTTTTCAGTTCTCCGCGGTGATTGTTCATGGCATCAAGCCGCTTCATTGAATCTACCAGATGGTTTCTGTTTTCTTCCTTCATAATTTCAAAATGATTCGTACATACATTTGACTCCCGCACTGCTACTCCACGCGGGGATGTTTCGATTACATAAGTCCGGTTGCTCCGGTCATGAACTGTATAACTGAATGAGTGGCGGTGCGGGATCTCTTTTAGCATCGCAACCGCCTCATCTACATTCGCACACGCCTCTAAAATCAGCCTTCCGATCATACAGCAGATGAACCCGTCTCCAGGCTTTTTACGGTGCATAAAGTTATAACCCATCGTCAGTCCGTGTTCATTCATGCCGTCCATGCGCCCGGTAATCCTCTGAGTTGGTCCTGCAATCGCGTAGCCTGTATCAGTTGGCTGATAAAAGCTGTAGCGTCCTTCATAGGTTTTTGGCATATAATCATAGTTTCTGATCAAATAATTATCACCGGTTAAAATGGAGCAGCCAGAGCGCTTATAATCCGTCCGGTATCCACCGAACTCCATCATAACGCGTTCCATCGGCCATTCCAGCGCATCACGAAGTCCGATCAACTCATCCCATATTCCCGGCGCCACTTTTGTAATTGCATCTTTCACTTCCGCTTCCTTCACTGTAAAGCGCGGAATCCTTACCTTCCACTGCTTTTCTCTATTTTTAACGGTGAGCGAGTCTTTCAGCTTCTCCCCCTGAAACATACCAAAATCGTAATGAGTCCCTCTAAACTGCAGAATATCACTGTGCACAGATTTCATCGTTTTGCCTCCAGTATCTGGTTATGCATTCAGTGTAAAAGAGATTTCAGCGGAATGCAAAAGGTAGATGGTTGGAGTTTTGTACCGGGATGCGCTGAAAGTTGCATGAGTGTCAGCGGGTGCTGCATTGTGGTTGCTGACGGTGCGATACACCCGGGTTGAGTGCTGTATACTCCGGATCGAACGTCGTATTTCATCAATCGAGTGTCCTCACACAACCAGCCGAGTGCACTGTTCACCGAATCGGGCGCACTACGCCGCTTTCTCCAACCGCTCCATAATCTTCCGTTTCTGATAGAGCATCGTACCCGTTTCTGCCAATTCGTCAATCATCGTTCTATTAATTAATGCCCCGATTAAAATTCCAGCAATCGGCACAATCTGAAGCAGTTTTTTCAAACCGAACTGTTCCGTAAATGTAAGTGTTACCTCACGCCAGCCCTGAATTTGTGAAATGACATCATTTGATTTTTCACCAGAATGATAATTTGACAGTTCCTTCAGAATAGACTCCTTCCCAACAACGTCTGCTGTAGAAAATTGAAGGCATTTAATGATGAAGACACGCTCCATTTTGTCATCAGGATCGTATCCGTGCATCAGGGCAATTTCCTGCAAAGTGGTCAGTGACAGCGTCAGAATTGCCGGAATATCAATCGCCAGTGTGAAGATGCCGCCGACGCCAGTGCTTGCACCCTGTGCGGTGGCCGTATTTTTCATTCGGGCGGCAACCTTTTGTGATGCCTTTTTCATATCCTCGACCGGAACAGTCTGAAAGTCATCTTTCGATTGAATACGATGTCCCGTGGTTTTCTCAAAAAACCGGTACACTCTCTTTTCACTGGCCAGGTAGCGCCCGCCTGTCTGAATAAAGCTTCCGATCTCATCCAGCAGCACGCCGATTTTTTTTTGAATAAACTTTGGCGTCAGTCTGTCCAATACTTTAAAAGGCAGTCGCATTAGTTTATCCCAAAACCATCCGCCACCCTGATCCTTCTCCCATTTTCCGATTCGCGCTAATTCACTTTCCAGATAAGCTCTTGATTCCATTGGTTATGCACCATCCTTTAGATTCTTTACGTATGAATATCCTTCCCGGTTTCAAAGCGCTTTAACATATAGAGTACAGTGTTACTATTTTCCGTTTAAAATGAACGATTAAGGTAATAGCACACTATAAGATTTTATGAAGGAGGGTCTTCCCTTGAATGAATGGACGATGTGGATTGGCATCATTCTATTAGTGGTTACCCTGATAGATTTCATCTGGACAACCTTGTGGATTGAAGGTGGTGCCGGTCCGATAACTAATCAATTATCCAACGGTATCTGGCGGTTAATGAAGAAAATTAGCAGAGGAAACTCCAAGATGCTGAGTCTTGCAGGACCACTCATTTTAGTGTTAACCATCATTGTCTGGGTTAGTCTATTCTGGACAGGATGGACGTTCGTTTTTGCCAGCCATTATGGTGCACTGTTTAATACCGATAATGGACTGCCGGCTGACTTTATGGATCACATTTATTTCACCGGATATATCTTTTTTACACTCGGTAATGGTGAAATCATTCCAAACGGAGATAATTGGAAGGTCATGACGATCATTGCAACTGGTACTGGCATGTTTTCTATTACATTTGCAGTCACCTATCTCTTATCTGTTTTAAGTGCCGTTACACAGAAAAGAGCTTTTGCCCAGAGTGTGAGTGGAATTGGTAAAAGCGGAACAGATATCGTCAAGTCAGCGTGGAATGGACAGAATCTGCATAACCTGGACCTTCTGTTGAATTCTTTTTCGACGGAATTAAGCAAGTTGACTGCGCAGCATAAGGCCTACCCTATTCTTCACCACTATCACAGTATTAGTCCTCAGACTGAAGGAGTTGTTGCGGTAGCAGCACTGGATGAAGCGATTACGCTGATCTATGCAAGTATTCCGGTAAAATACTGGCCGAACACCCTTCTGTTGAAAGAAAACAGATCTGCTATTGATGATTATCTGAAAACCTTACAAGGTACACATATCCCTACAGCAGATGAACCACCTGTTCCCGACCCTGAAATACTCGGTAAGAAAGGGATTCCAATCCTGAACAAAGATAAATATGAGCAAGCATTTAAAGAGGAAACGGAGCGCAGAAAACAATTATTCGGATTGGTTAAGGAGAATGCAAGCAAGTGGCCGAACGACTAACGATCGTCCGGCCATTTATGATCAGCATACTGCTGTCATTTCATATACTTTTCCCATCAATTTATCAGCGAACTTTTTACATTTCTCTGCATCTGACTGTTGCGGTGCAAGCTCTACTTTTAGCGTAACCGCAAGCTTGGTATGCACATATAGCATATCCCGGAACCGGTCCACTGCTCCGCAGAAATATGGATAGCACTGATCACCAGTGCCTGCGATCCCCGTCACGAGTGATGACAGCGGCTGTCGCTCAATTGCTTCAAACAACCCGTTCATTTCCCTTGGCAGCTCTCCATTTCCCCAGGAATAAGTGACAATCACACATAGCTGATAGTCACATAACCGGTCTGTATGAAAATCTTCCACTCTCACAACATCCGTTTTTGATGTCACTTTCTCAAGCTCACCTTTTAATAGATACGCCAGCTGCTTCGTATTCCCTGTCCTGCTCGCATATACCACCAGCGCCTTCACAGCTCATCAAATCCGTTTGAAGACGACACCTTTGTATACGCTCTCGACTTCTGCTCAAAGAAATCCGACTTCGTTTCATTCATCATTTCATCACTAAACACCTGAATCCAAGGCATTGGATTTTTGATTTCCTCAAATGAATTTTCAAGCCCGAGCTGTCTGAGGCGTTTATTCGCCAGATACTCAACGTATTGTTCAAATTCCTCAAGGTCAATTCCCTCAATTTCAGCTAAAATATCACGTGACCATTCCTTCTCAAGCTCAACAGCCCTGCCAATCGACTGATAGATATAGTCAATGTTTTCAGCGGTATTCAGCTCAGGATTCTCCGCTAAAAGAATCCTGATAAACTGCGACATGAAATAAGCATGCTGCATCTCATCCCGCTGAATATAGCTGATCATCGTACTCGTCTTCAGCATCTTCTGATTACGTGCGAGGTGATAGAAGAATGCGAACCCCGCATAGAAATAAATGCCTTCAAGATTAATAGAGTTGACTGCGAGTTTAAATAGGTTTTGCGGCGTCGGATCTTCTCTGAACTGCTCATACGCTTCTAAAATATACTCATTGCGCTTTCTCACAATCGGATCTGACTTTGCCTGATTAAAGCGTGCATTCTGCTCGCTGAGAGGAACAAGCGAACTCAGAATATAAGAGTATGACTCATTATGAACAGCTTCCTGCTGTGAAACCACTGCAAAAATTGCTTTAAAGCTTGAGTCCGTTACATAATCCATGACCTGATTCATCGTCGGCGTCTGCAGACTGTCGAGTGAAGCAAGCTGCGTGTTGATCCGCAGAAAAATATCCTTTTCTTTTTCACTCAGCTGATCCCACTGCTTAATATCATCCTGCATATTGATCTCCTGTGCTTTCCAGAAGTTTGAGAGCAGCGTCTGATACAGATCATACATCTGCGGGTGCGCAATATCGTTCCAGTTTAATAGGCCTGAGTTCTTCCCATTGATAATGCCTGTCGATTTATTCGGATGATCCGGATTTAATAGCTTCATTTTCTTCAGTGTCTGTGTCATCATTCTTCCTCCTTAGCTGTGGCACGCTTCGCATTCTTCAATTTCAGCCTGTGATGTACTTCTGACGTAATAAGTCGTCTTCAGCCCGTTTTTCCAGGCTTCCATATGCATATTGAGTAATTCCTTCGCCTTAATCGTATGCTTCACGTAAAAGTTAAAGCTGATCCCCTGATCCACATGCTTCTGACGCGCAGCATTCTGCCTGATACTCCACAGCTGATCAAGCTCATGACGGCTTTTTCTGTAGTAGCTGTAAGTCCTGTGATTAAGGTCAGGCACGGTTACTTTGAACTTAAAGTTCTTCTTCTCTTCCGCATATTCCACTGCATAGATTGGATCAATACCATCTGTCGAGCCCCCGATTTTTGCCGTGGATGAATTCGGTGCAACTGCCATCAGCCAGCCGTTGCGGATGCCTTTGTCCTGTACACTCTTTTGAAGTGCCTGCCATTCTTCTGAATGGTATCCTTTTCTCTTAAAATAACGGCCAGTCTGCCATTCTGATCCTTCAAACTGACTGTACACACCTTTTTCCTCAGCAAGTGCATTTGAAGCTTTGATGGTTTCAAGTGCAATGGTTTCATAAAGTTTGTCTGCATAATCTACTGCTTCTTCAGACTCCCACTGAATGTTTTCAAGTGCGAGCAGGTGATGCCACCCAAATGTACCAAGTCCAATCGCACGGTATTTCTTATTTGTCCGCTGCGCCTGACCAACCGTAATATTGTTCAGATCAATAACGTTATCAAGCATTCTGACCTGAATTGGAATGAGCCGCTTCAACACCTCACCTTTTACAGCGCGTGCAAGATTAATAGACGAGAGATTGCAGACAACAAAATCACCCGGCTTGCGGACAATCACAATGTTTCCATCCTCATCCTCATATTCTTTTGTAATTGTTGTTGCAGACATATTCTGTGCAATTTCAGTACACAGATTGCTGCAGTAAATTGACGTCCGCCCTTCAGCAATCTTATTCGGATTCTGACGGTTCACCTCATCACGGTAAAACATATACGGCGTCCCGGTCTCAAGCTGTGACACCATCATGCGCGCCATCATATCCATCGCGCGATACGTCTTTCTCGGTAAAAGCGGATGATTCATAGCCTCTTCGTATTTCTCAGTAAAATATTTGTGGTCAGCCTCATCATAAAAGTCCTCCAGACCGAGTGGATTTCCATGTTCATCCTTCCACCCCATTACTGTTTTCACTTCATGAGGACAAAACGTATGCCACTCTCCAATGCTGCGGCCCGACTCATCTGTTTCCTGTAGCTTTTGCATAAATAAATCCGGAATCGATACGCCTGTAAAAATATCATGCGCTTTTCTTCTCTCATCCCCATTGTTTGTTTTCAAATCTAGAAAGCCGTTCATCATATCTTTATGAAATACATCCAGATAGACTGCAACAGCGCCTTGTCTCTGACCAAGCTGATCCACACTGACCGCTGTGTTGTTCAATAATCGAATCCACGGAATCACACCAGAAGAATTCCCTTTAAACTTTTTAATATCAGACCCAAGCGCCCTTACTTTTCCGTAATATACGCCGATTCCCCCGCCGTCTTTACTGAGCCGCGCAATATCCCAGTTGTTTGTGTAAATGCCATCCAGCGAATCCTCCACCGTATCAATAAAGCACGATGCAAGCTGTCCGGTCTTTTTCCCGGCATTTGATAAAGTTGGCGTGGCAACAGTCATAAATAAGTTACTCATTGCCCAGTATGCTTCTTTGACAAGTGACAGTCTCTTTTCAGGTGCTTCATTTTTCATCAGCAGCATCGCAATGATCATAAAGCGCTCCTGCGGCAGCTCGTAAAGGTTGCGGTCATGATCACGCGCAAGATAGCGATCAGCAAGCAAAAACAGACCGATATAGTTAAAAAGATGATCCCGCTCCGGTTCAATCTCCCGGCCGAGTTCTTCCAAATCAGCTTTTGAATAAGCATTGAGTTCTTCAGTGTAAATATCTTTATGTATCAGCGTCTGGATCAGCTCATGGAAGCTGCCGTACTTTTGTGAAGGGTCATAATTCCGATTTGATGCTGCCTGCTCATACAGTTCGTTCAGGTATAGTCCTGCTGCAAGGAAAGTCCAGTCCGGTGCGTCCATTGCTACACGGTTCAGTGCATAGTGCATGGCAAAGTCACGTGCGGTATCTTCTCTTTTTGCAAGCTGCTCCATCAGTTCAGTTGCATCGAGCCTGTGTTTGACTGCTGTTTCTTTAATGGTTTGCAACGTCTGCTGGAGATTGGTTGTTTTTTGTGTGGTCATGCTTGTGTACCTCCGTCTGAAATAATGTAGTGTACTTCCCGTAACCGCTGATCCTTTCCGTGGAGGACTACGCTTTCCTGCCCCCGGCCGGTGAGCTTCCTCAGGCTTCGCCTTGCGGGATCTCACCGGGCCTTTCCCGGGGCGGGAGTCTCCGTCCTCCACTCCAAGGATCAGCTTTGTTTTAATAAAATGGCCTTATTGCATAAAAAATAGTAAAAGACAAAACAAAAACCGCCTATCGGAATAGGCGGTCAGATAAACGATTTGCATTATAAGAGCAGAGTTCACACACGGGACCTGTCTTATAAAGCCATCGTTTCTTTCCTCACACCCCGAAGAAATGAAAACAAAAAATAAGACAGGTCTCCTGACTTGTGCGTCATTCTACTCTGAACCCTTCCCATATAAGCACCCTGATTTAGAGCTCTCTTACACAGTGGATTGTTCATTTCGTCAGCACATACAGTTGCGGGGGCAGTACCGGATTCTCACCGGATTCCCTTTTAAGCGATGTTTCGCATCTTATTTTTCGGCAACACTATATGTAGTTATCATCAAAAACAAAAACACTATATATTGAATAATGACATCTTACCTGAAAGATTTACTTTTGGCAAGGAAGAGTTCATTTTATTATATTGTAATTCATTTACGCAAGTTACCCTTCAGCTTTCCTGTGTACGATAAGCGCTGTGACAGCTCCGACGATGGTGATCACGCAACAGGAATAGATAAATGTATATAGACCAAGCACCTGATATCCAAGCAGGATCACGATGCCATCAATGATAAAAATGACGATTCCTGCGTTGATGGAGACAGCTTTTGAGATGATATGAGCCAGAAGATCTGTGCCCCCAGTACTCGTCTCAAAACGCAGCATTAGACCAATCCCAAGACCAATGAACAAGCCGCCTGCTATGACACTTGGAACAACCGGCATTTGAAACACCTGTCTTAGCGGCGACAGCCAGTCAATGAACAGTGACGAAACGAATAAACCATGGAGACTACTATAAAAGTAAGCTCTTTTCGTGAACCATGAATAAACAAAAAGTGGAACACTGAAAAAAATCATTGCCAGCCCCGCCTGTATGCCGAAATAATAATGAGCAATCAGCGCAAGACCAATCATTCCTCCGTCAAGCAAATGGTGCGGGACTAAGAAGCCATTAATCCCTAAAGCCAGCATGAGACTTCCTAAAATGATTGCCATGCTCTTTTTTAAAAGCATATGACCCCTTTCAATATGAAATTTATTTCTTATTTTATGATGCTCTGAGAGATATATGCCTTTGCAATCAAACTGGAGATGTACTCCGGATAAAAAATATAGGCACTTTGGTTTATCGATACCAAACAAAGGTTATAGGTATAAAAGATTAAATAACTAACGAAGTTCATATAAAAATATGAATTCTTCACTAAGGAGATATCAACTTATGACCGTCTATGATTTCAAAGTAAAAACATCCAGTGGATTCACTAAAAGTCTTGATACTTATAAAGGAAAGCTATTGTTAATTGTTAATACCGCAACGAAATGCGGCTTCACACCTCAATTAGAAGATCTGCAAAAACTGCAGGAACGCTATGAAGATCAGGGGCTGCAGATATTAGGTTTTCCTTCTAATCAGTTTGCTGAACAGGAGCCTCTAGGGGATGGAGAAATTACAGAGTTTTGCGCAATGAACTATGGTGTGAATTTTCCTATTTTCCAAAAGATCAATGTAAGAGACCAGGACGCGTCTCCGCTTTTCAACTACCTTTCAGAACAGAAGTCTTTTCAGGGCTTTGATATGACTCATCCTACTTCTAAGCTGCTGGTTTCTATTATTAATGAACGATTTCCCCACTATATGGACGGAAACTCTATTAAATGGAACTTCACGAAATTTTTAATTGACCGGGATGGACAGGTCATTGAACGCTTTGAATCAACATCAGAACCGCTGGATATGGAAACAAAGATTAAAGAAGCTTTATAATACCAAAAGCCGCAGCAGGATGAACTGCTGCGGCTTTTCTATCTTCAAAATTTATACACGCTTCTCTTTAAACCTCGGATACTGTATCGCGATCGCAATGGCACCTGATAATGCAATCAGAATCGGGTAAATACAATACGGTACAATTTCAGCCGGTGAGATTCCCGCGACTCCCGCAACTGCAAGAAGCTGTGCGCCGTAAGGGATCACGCCCTGTACTGAACTTGAGAAGATATCAAGCAAACTCGCTGATCTCCGCTTATCAATACCGTATTCATCAGCGATCTGCTTCGCAAGTGGTCCTGCAGTGATAATCGAAATCGTGTTGTTAGCCGTCGCAAGGTTCACTGTACCAACAAGCCCGGCAATACCGGCTTCTCCACCTTTTTTCGTTTTCACACGGTTCGTCACTGCCTGAAGCAGGAATTCAATTCCGCCATTTAACCGGATCAGCTCTACAAGTCCGCCGAGCAGAATCGCGA
Source organism: Jeotgalibacillus sp. JSM ZJ347 (assembly GCF_044383825.1). Taxonomy (NCBI): domain Bacteria; kingdom Bacillati; phylum Bacillota; class Bacilli; order Caryophanales; family Caryophanaceae; genus Jeotgalibacillus; species Jeotgalibacillus sp. JSM ZJ347. The sequence goes on from NZ_JBISEN010000009.1 coordinate 48,107, forward strand.
TCATCGCAAGCTCCTGCATATTTGTAAATCCATCACCAATCAGCCCGATTAAGTCCATAAAGCTGTATTGTCCAAGTACCAGTCCAACAATGCCTGCAAAAATGATTCCGCCAAGCAATACCAAAATCACATTTGCACCAGCTACTGCAAAAATCAACACGCCAAGATAAGGCAGTACCTGCACTAAATGATATGGGTTATCCCCATCAATAGAAGCACTGTTACCCGTCGTCAGCACGCCAAAAATAATGGCTGTAATAATCGCTGCCGGTAATACAATAAAGATATTCGCCTTGAATTTATCCTTCATTTTTGTCCCTTGAGTACGAACCGCTGCAATCGTTGTATCAGAGATGATTGACAAGTTATCACCAAACATTGCACCACTGACGATTGCACCCATCGCGAGTGCCACACCGATATCTGTCTGCTCTGACAGCCCAAGACCAATTGGTGCCAGCGCTACGATTGTTCCGACTGACGTTCCCATTGAGATCGATATAAAGCATGCGATCACGAAAAGACCAACGATGAGCAGATTCTGGGGCAGCAGTGACAATCCAAGATTAACGGTTGAATCTACAGCACCGGCTCCTTCAGCAACAGAAGCAAATGCGCCGGCTAAAAGGAAAATGACAACCATTAAGATAATGTTCGGATGCCCGCCACCTTTCGCGAGCTGCATGGTCTTCGTCTGAAAATCTGTTTTTCTATTCATCAGCATTGCCACTAAAATCGCTGTGAACAATGCCACTAATACAGGCATGAAATAAAAGTCGCCTGTTAAAATACCTGACCCGATAAAAAGTAAAATGAATACGCCGAATGGAACAAGTGCCAGCGGATTACTTTGAATATTCTCCTGATTCATCTGTCATAGCCTCCTGAAATTTAATCTTGCCCTGACCTTCAAAAATGTACCCATTTCGGGTGGAACTAAACGCTTGAAGAAGTTTTTTCAGGACACAAAAAAAACCTCTCCAATAAGAAAAAGAAGAGGCTTATATAAGCAAACAACTTTTCTTATTTCTCAGGCAAATGCCTGCTGGAATTGGCACAGTACTCAAACTCCGAGTCCGCTGCCGAGGCTTCAAAGGGCCAGTCCCTCCGCCTCTCATCATAAGAAGATGGTTATGAAGTTTTTATTGATTGTTGAAATATAAGTGATTCACTCGGATAAGTCAATACAATCATTTAAATTGAGAATATTCAATCATTGTTCAGGTGTCTTCAGCTTCTTTTTTCACTCTTTCAAGAAATTCGAGGACCACTTTATTATCCTGTTTCCCGCCAGCAAGCTTCAGCATGGCTTTCCCGACAAAGTTTGCTCCTTTATTCTCCCCTTCATAAATGAGTCGGGTCTGCTGATCATTTTCTTTAATTAGATTGAAGGAGAAGGTTGTATTAAAAGCCTTTGCCAGGATAAAGTTAAGTTGTTTATATTTCTCATTTGGTTCATCTTTATAGACCAATGTATGAACTACATAAGTTTCAACACGTTTTCCCTCACTATAGGTTTGTTGATGCTTCGCTCCTGAAACAGTTTCCTCCCCTTCCAGCAACTCATGTGAAATCACTTTTGGCATAATTCTTTTGATATTCTTATCCCTGAATAATTCCCATACCTCTTCAATATTTGCGTCAATCAGTACATCTTCTTTCCATGTGATCACACTCACTCACCCTTTCCTGATTCGATAAACTGGTCAATTTCTTCGATTTTGCTTCTCATGTTTTCTATTTCATTTACTATTTTTCTCCGCTTTTGCTGAAGTAATGCTTCCAGATTTTCGAATGATTCATCTCTCATCACTTCAGACATCTCCTGGATCGTGAAACCGAAATGTCTCAGCTTTATTAAAAGAATGGCTAAAAAATAGCTTCCGTCATCATAGTAGCGGTAACGATTTTCAGGATCAATATAAGCAGGCTCAAGCAGGCCCACCTCTGCATAATAGCGGAGCGTTTCTTTACTTAAACCTGTAACCTCAGCAAATTCACTGACTTTGTACATATGCATCAGCCCCTTATACTCATTTTAAATGATGGGGCGCACAACATGGTCAACAAAAAAGAAAAAGTCATTTGCAGGAACTTTTTCAGATCCGCAAATGACTTTTGACTAACTTTATTTTGCTGTGAACACATGAATCGCATCCCGCAAAAATACAGTTGCACCTTCAAAATGCTTGTCATAATAGGCAGTAAAACTCTCATCACTCACATACATGTCACCAAGTCCTGCATGTGCCTCTTTGGAGTACTTTGGCCAAGTAAAGCTCAACCATTCTTTATGCAATTCAGCTGCTTTTTGTGCCTCAGCTGAAGCCGGGTCGCCTGTTTTATAGGCGTTTTCAAGTGCTGCAAGAAGAGCTTTTTCCACATCATTCATCTGCTTGAAATCATCTTCTGACAGTCCCATCATTTTTGCATTGCTGTCATTAACGATCTGATCCCCATATTGTTCACGTACTTCTTTCCCATACTTCTCTTCGTTTTCATCAATCAGTTTTTTCTTAAAGCCTTCAAACTTCTCCTGATCTGACATTGGAGTGCCTCCTTCTTTGCTTTCAATCGTTTTCTGAACGTTTGAAATAATTTGTTCAAGACGGGCATGTTTTTCCCGCAGTTTCTGAATATGCTGCTCCAAAGCTTGGACCAGATCAAAGTCCGGGTGATGAATGATCCTGGTGATTTCCTCCAGACTTACGTCAAGTTCCCGGTAAAAGAGAATCTGCTGCAGCAGGTCCACTTCCTTCTGACTGTAGATACGGTATCCTGATGAACTGATTCTCGCGGGCTTCAACAGATCAATCTCATCATAATACCTCAGTGTGCGGCCGCTTACACCGGACAGCTTTGCCAGCTGCTGAACTGTATATTCCATTTACACCCCTCCTGACAAATACAGCATAAGGCTTTACGTTACGTGAAGGTCAATATGTTTTAATCATCTTTTTTTAATATATAGTCGATTTTTTCAAAATGAAAGTTTTTAACATGATTAATTTAGGTTAAAAGAGTAAGAACGATAAAGAAATGATGGGGTGAAAATATGAGCGGATCGAATTATACACTGGGTTTAATCGCAGCGCCGGGATATCCGAAAGAATTAATTGATTCGCTGAAGGCTGAACTTCCTGAACTGCTGGATTATTATGTGGATGATAACCGGGATTGGAAAATTGATTGTTCAATTGATTCTCTAACCGGTGGCACTGACCAATCAGATGAAGTGATGAAAGCGATTCTGTCCAAAAGAAAAGAAAATGAGTGGGATTTTACAGTTGCCCTTACAGACCTTCCTTTACTTTTTGGAAAAAAAGCAATCATTGCTGAAGCCTATGAAGAAGAAAACATTGCATTGATCAGCCTGCCGGGGCTTGGAGCGGTTTCCCTCTCACGCAGAGTCAGGGACTCAATTCTCCAGCTGGTGAATGAAATGTTCTACACGACTTCTGAAGAGGGACGGGAAAAAGCAGAAAAAAGACTTGAGCAAAAAGATAAAACAGAGAATAAAGATTTAAAAACCAGAAATCCCAAAAGGCTGGTTGGTAAAAAAGGATTTGATAAAATTTCACCAATCCAAAGAGAAACCCCTGAGGATACGGAAAATATTGATGTAAGATTCAAAGTCAATTCCTATGCAGGCAGCGCATTGCGCCTGTTAACCGGTATGGTGCGTGCGAATAAACCGTGGGTTATGTTTTCGTCCTTTAAAAAAGTCATCATGCTTGCTTTTACAACCGGTGCTTATGCACTGGTGTTTCCCACACTTTGGATGCTGAGTCATGAATATAGTATTTGGAGAATGTTTTTGCTATCCAATATTTCAATACTTGCAATGGTTTTCTGGATCATTTCAGCCCATCAGTTATGGGAAAAGAAGCAGGTAACCCAAACAGCACCACATCTTAGAAAGCTTTATAATGCAACAACATTCCTGACCCTTTTGACCTCAGTATTATTATATTATATGTTACTGTTTATCCTGTTTTCATTTGCAGTCGTTTTATTTATACCGATGGGTCTGCTGCAGTCTGAGGTATCACCGGATGTTGGATATGTGAACTATTTTTATATTGCCTGGACCGCAACAAGTATCGCCACTATTATTGGTGCACTTGGTTCAGCACTCGAAGATGAGGAAGTCGTCTTATCTTCCACATATGGCTACAGGCAGCGGCAAAGATATGACGAGATCAGAGAAATGATGGAAGAGGAAGAATAATAAAATGGTATGTAAGTGCAGAGTCCTTTTTGAAGCAGCTGCTTCCTGGAGGACTCTTTTATCTGGTCAGATAATCAGCTTTTCTTTTTTGATCATTGGTTTGATTGACAGGATTCGGTCATATTGAAAAGTACGGACAGCTCTTCTTTTCAGACAGTAGGCTGTGAAAGAATTTTCCCCGAGCTTTCTGATCAGCACTCTTCTCTCAGAACAGACACCATCATGTTTCATATAGATCATTTTGACTGTGAGACCCTGCTGCCAGTAGCGGAATAATTTCTCTTTCATGATCATTCCTCCTCGTACCTTTATTATACGAACAAACGTTCTGAAAGTAAACTGAAAAGCTGCTGCAGAAGGATATAAATTTAAAAAACTGACAGACGGATATCCGCCTGTCAGTTTGATTTAAGTGGTTGAATGAGATTTTTTCCTTATAGGTATTTAGACATGAAACGTCGAAGGTTGGTGATTGAATGCTGAACATGGTGTGTTTACATTCGAACATCCGGGGATAACCTTCGAACATCCCTGGCTGAACGCCGAACATCACCCGTTAACCCGCGAACCTCATCGCACACACCACTTACCTGAACAAATCCATCAAACGATCCCAGAAGCTCTTCTCTTCTGCAGCTTCCTCTTCTGCTTCTTCTGCATCTTCCTTTTTCAGGCTGTCTGTCTTAATCACAAATTGAACTGATTCAACGCCCTCATTCTGGTCAGATACAAATGAAACCGGCTCAAAATCGGATTTATCGAATTCGCTCAGCATGGCATCAATTTCTTCCTGGAGCTGGTCAGGCAGCTCACTTGTTGCTGAAGCCAGCTCTGAAGTGCCACTATATAAAGCGCCTGCACCGTCCTCAAGCTCATCTGTGCCACCTGTCAGACCGCCAAGTCCGCTATGAAGTTCTCCATACGAACCTGCAAGCTCACTGACACCGCCAGTATATGAAGCAAGACCTGAATGGAACTCTGCGAAGTTTGCAGCAAGCGTAGCTAACCCCTGCTGCAGCTGACCTAAAGATTCATCCATATTGGTTGCTGCAAGACCGTTTTCAAGCTGGTCAGCAATGGTATGCAGGCTGCTGCTCATTTCAGCCAGTGCACCCTTGCTTTCTGAAAGTGCACCCGGAACGGCTGCAAAAGCTTCCTCTGTTTGTCTGTAAGTTTCTTTTACAGCAAGTGATGACTTGTAGCTTTCAACAAGCTTATTGACTGTTGCTTCATCCGCTCCACTCTCATAAAGCGCTGCGATGTCAGCTTCACTGATCTGATGTTCCGGAACAGCCGCGATTGCCTGATCAAGCGCATGGTAAGCCTGCTCATAGCTTCCACTTAAGCTTGTCAGTCCGCTTCCGACTTCATCAAGTCCGCCGGCAATTTGTCTGAATGCTGCCGGGAGTTCACTGAATTCACCCGTATTTACTTCACCGACACCTGCTCCAACTGATTCACTCATCTGATTCAATGCATCCTGAATCGAAGAAGATCCTTCAATCAGTCCACCTGCATTTTGTGAGAGCTGACTGATGCCGTCGCGGAATTGTGCTGAACCGTCATACAGATTTGCTGTTCCGTTATTCAGTTCAGCGATTCCGGCCTGCAATTCGCCAACCCCGTTATTCACTTCAGCAGTGGCATCTGACAGTGACGTCATTTCCTGTTTCACTTCAGCTGTATCAGGTGCCTCAATAGACATGGATGATGGTACGGCAGCGATTTGAATCGCCTCCATCTCAAGGTCCGTGACATCTGCATTCACCTGATAGCTCTCTTCTTTTTCAGGCAGCACGGTAAATGTTACCTGTCTGTTTTTACCGGCAGTGGCAATTGTTCCGTCCGGTGCTTCAATATTTTTAAAGCGCTCAGCATCAAATGTCATTGTGATCTGGATCATATAGTTGTTGAAAAAAAGTTCTTCACCCTCAGTATTTTTAGAAGAATCGATTTGAATCGTAAGCGCTCCGTCCTGACCAATCAGCGATTTGGCATCAGCTGCTTCACCGTTTAACGAGTAACTGATATCAAAATTCCACGGGAGCGCTCTATTTTCAAGATTACCCTGATAATAAAATTCTTCTTCCTGTGCATTCAGTGTAATCTCGCGCTCCTGCTGCTCAATTGGTGTTAGATCAGTCAGATTCTGAACGTTCGTATAATCACCGTAGTCCGTAATTTCACCGAATTCACTTACGGTGAAGTTATTAACGACATAAAGATCTTTTTGATCCCCTGCTGCATCCAACGTCGCATAGACCACTTCTGTCTTTTTATCAAAAGTGCCTTCTCCCGTCACAGTGTTGTCTTCAGCTGTATTCTGTGTTTCCGCTGAGACGAGGAGGGTTGGCATGGCAAGTAGAAATGCTGCAAATCCTGCGCTTGTGCGTTTAAATTTCATTGTCATTTCCCCTTAAAAAAGTTTGCTTTCCACGTTGTTTTCTCAATGACTTTATCGAAAATCACTAGCAGTGCCGGCAGTACAAAGACGACCATGATAAAGGCTAATAATGCCCCGCGTCCAAGCAGTAATCCGATTGATGAGACAACCGGGTTTGTTGAGGTGATCCACAGAATAAAGCCGACACTTGAGAGAATGGAAGCTGATACAAAAATGGCAAACAGCTTATCATCAATCGTCTTTTTAATCGCTTCAAGCGCAGTCATTTCCTGTCTGAGCTTGTAGTAGTTTTCGGTGAAAAGAATGCCGTAATCAACCGTTGCCGCAAGCTGAATTGTACTGATCAGCAAATAGCCGATATAAACGAGCGGCGCATCAGTAAAGTACGGAATCGCCAAGTTGATCCAGACAGAAGCCTGAATCGTGATTAACAGGACAACCGGAATGGAAATCGAACGGAATGTCAGCAGCAGGACAAGTCCCACTGTCACGACCGTCATGATATTAACGAACGTATTATCCTTTTGAACGATCTCCCTCATATCATACAGCGTGACACTTTCACCAAGAAGGTGCACATCATCATAGTAGCTGTCTGCTGTTTCCTTCACGTCTTCAATGAGCGTAAAGGCTGGATCACCTTCAGTTTCCGTCTCTGCAAAGATCGTAATTCTCGCATAGTTCTCTGAGTAGAACTGATCTGTAACTGATTCATCCAGATATTCAGGCGGAACCGCTGCACCCGCTACATTTACGTAAGACATCACGCCTGAAATATTGTCCAGCGCTTCAATCTCACGGACAAGCTCCTCTTCAGTCCCGCGGTCTTCAGCAGGTACCAGCAGAACCATTGGTGTTTCCTGCCCAAAAATTTCTTCTGTCGCAATCGCATCCTGTCCTGCACGCGTATTCTCAGGATGTTCACCCGCTCCGTAAATGAACGTCGTATTGCTTTGCGCGAGAAATGCCGGCACAATTAACAGCAGCACTAAAATCAAGCTTGGTACACGCAGCTTGATCACGCGTTTACCGACACCCTTAAAGTCAGGGATAAACTGGCGGTGCTGCGTTTTATCAATCCATTTATAAAACATTAAAGTCAGCGCCGGTAAGAAAATAATGACACTGATAAAGCTGAGCAGGATCCCTTTTACAAGGTTAATCCCGAGATCCGATCCAATGCCAAACTCCATAAAAGTAAGCGCCATAAACCCGAAGAATGTCGTTGAGGCACTGGCGATAATCGCCGGGAAAGACCGCTTCATTGCAAGCTTCATCGCAGTGGTCGGATCATCAACTTTTTTCCGGTAGTCTGAAAAACTGTGGAGTAAAAAGATCGCATAATCCAGCGATACAGCAAGCTGGAGAATCGGGGCAACTGATTGTGTGATAAATGAAACTTCCCCGAGAAAAATATTTGTTCCCAGATTAATCAGGATTGATACACCGATTGCGGTTAAAAAGAAAACCGGTTCAACCCATGAATTCGTCGATAATATTAAAATGATAATGATAATTGGAACAAGCAGCAGTGCGGCATACATGGACTCATCTCCGGCCATCTGCTGGGACACAGCTGTCGTTACCGCTTCACCCGTCAGCGCATTTTCTTCGCCGATCAGATCATAAATTTCATTGGTAACAGCTACCTCCTGCTCTTCTTCAATGGTAATGGAAATTAGGGCTGCCCCATCCTTGTAGTAGGATGACAACATCTCATCATCGGCCATTTCAAGCGGAACCGTCAAATCCATTACATCATCAAGCCAGGTGACGTCTGAAACGCCATCAATCGCTGCCAGCTGTTGTTTTACATCCAGTGCCTCAGCAATGGTGACATCTTTAATCAACACATTTGCATTCGGCATCGGTTCATCGAATTCTTCCTGCATGATGTCAACCGCCTCAATTGACGGGGCATCATTCGGGAGATAATCTGCCATATTATAATTCACTGAGACAGCAAACTGGGCTGCCGCACTAATCATCGTAAGGATAAAAAAGATGATTACGATACTTTTTTTATGTTTTATTACCTGTGACGTCCAGTCGATAAAGCGTCATCCTCTCTTGCACAGCACTTTCATACACTCTAATATTATATTGACACAGTGTTGGGTATTCAACAGACAGTCTGTTTCAGAATGTCAGTTTTCCAACACAACGTCTAATAAGTGTTGGATTTTCACAAACCTTTAACATAAGGAGTGTCACATGAATGTCTGAAAAACTCGATCACCGTAAAAAATATACGCGCAAAGTATTAAAAGAAAGTTTAATTCAACTGCTTGGTTCAAAGCCGATTTCTTCAGTGACTGTAAAAGAAATCTGTGAAATTGCTGATATTAACCGCTCCACCTTTTACACACATTATCAGGATCATTTTGACCTGCTGCATAAAATTGAAGAAGAAATTGTTGAGGATATGGATCGCTATCTTCAGGGCTACAGTACAGAAATTGATGAAGAAGCGCTTCAGCTGACTGAAAAAATCCTCGAATATATGATTGACCACAAAGACATCATCCAGGCGCTGCTCAGTCCAAACGGCTCTTCAGCATTTGAGAAAAAAGTGATGGAGCTCACACGCCTTTATATGATGAATAATTTGATGAACGATAACGGGATCCGTCAGGCGGAATCCAAATATTTAAGTACATTCGTTGTGAGCGGTGCGATCCACGTGATCAAGGAGTGGATCGCCAACGACCTGGATCAGCCGGTTCAGGAGATGGCGGTGCTGATTAACAGTTTTGTAAATGAGGGGTTGGCATATTTGGAGAAAGGGTGAGGTATTTGGTGGCGCGGGGTGGTTCGACGTTTGTATGACGGTGTTCGCGCTTTGTGAGGTCCGGTTTGGCGTTTGAGCAAGACTGTTTGACACTTAATTCGTGCTGTTCAACGTTCGTGAGCTGATCTTCAACACTTCGGGACTTTTCACCCACCCCGCTTTTTCTCTCATAACCCTAAAAACCGCAAAGCACTCTCAGCGCTTTGCGGTCAAACTTAATTTCCTTCTACCTTCTTCGATGGTGCAGATTCTTTCTTTTTCAAATTGACTGCTGTCACGTAATACTGGTCTCCTGCAGCGGCATCCGGATCATAATAACTTTTACGTTCATGCGCTGACACGCTTGCGACATGGACAAAGCGTGGATCCTGCTCTGACTTTTTATAGACGCGATAGCCGATCACTGTTTCATTGCGTACAGCGTGCCATGAGACTGATCCCGCTTCAACTTCCACATTTTCAGGTGCTTCAGTCACTTTTAACGGATCAGTTGGTGCTTCTTCAGAAACGAGTTCTGTGTAGACAACCAGTCTGTCCGGGTATAAATGCTGTTCGCGGTCAAATGTGCCGGTACAGGTGATGATATTGAGACTTCTTTTATCGGACGGACCGAAAATCTTTTCAATTGGCGAATCATCGGTAGGATAACTCTCTTTCGTTTTCACTTCAAATGTGAGTTTAACTCCGTGTTCATCAGTTACGATGATCTCCGCTCCCGGTTCTATGTCTTTTAAATAAAAGAAAATCGCCGGTCCTTCTTTACTGTCAACATGACCTGCTATAACTGAGTTACCGACTGCACCGGGCTGTATGCCGCGGTTATACCAGCCGGTTACATCTGTTTCCTCAGGCACTTCCATTTCACCATTATCAAGAAGACCTACTGGAATGACGCCTGTATCAATATCAAGACTCGGGATCTGGATGCGGGCAGGGTTAATTCCCTCTTCTTGAATCTTTAGCTGTTCTTCAAGCTCTGCCTGACGTTTTTTTAAAGAGTCAAGAAGAACAAACTCTTCTCCTTTATGCGCGACGGCCTTTGTCTGTTTAGCCGTTTCTTCTTCTATTTCTTCTTTCAGATTTTGTGATTCATCAGCGGCTGCCGGTTCCGGGACTTCCTTTTCCGGCTGGTTCATGGCAATCGCCTGATAGCTGACGACACTCAGCAGTAGCACCGCTGTTAAAAGAACAAGTAGCTTCTTCATCGCTTGATTCCTCCATTCATATGAATAGAGAAGAGCGGAGTGAACCGCTCTTCTTATTCAACAGACGTTTATTCCTGGTTAGCTGTTTTCTTTTTAACTGCAAATCCTGCTGCTGCAAGAAGTGCTGTTGCAATGGCTATATAAACTGCGATAGGTGTCTGCTGTTCAGCTGCACCGCCAAGACCGGTATTTGGCATATCTGCCGGCATATCAGATGCGAACTGATCTGGCATCTGCTTCACAATTGCATCACCAAGTGCCTGACCAACACCAAACATGAATGCATATCCTTCACGGAATGTGTCAGTGCTTGTCTGGTAGTCTTCAGCTACATAAGATTCAAATGTTTTTACAACCTGATCTTCATGTGTTGTCAGTGAAGAAATCGCTGCGTCTTCAGGAAGGTTGCCTTCCGTTGCGGTTGCAAGGAACATACCGAACTCCTGCGTAAACATTGACAGGCTTTCTTTCGCAGCAGCAATTGCTTCCTCATCTCCTGCGACTGTTGCACTTACAAGGTCAGCCTGAGCGTTAATGTGTTCACTCGTCCACACCTCTTTAAACTGTGCTGCACCTTCTTCACCATAGATTGAGCCGATTGCTGCAGTGAATTCGTCCGTGTTCATATCTTCAGCCCACGTTGCAAAGTCATAGTCCTCAGCACCGCTTACACCTTTTTGCATGCTCATTGTTGCAAGTGCAAAGTGTTCAGCTGCAAGGTTGTTTAAAGTTGATCTCAGGTCAGCTGCGGGTGAATCTGCTTTTGATCCTTCAAAGTTATCCGGCATTTGCGTGACGATTGCGACAGATAGTGCTTTACTGATATCAAACATTCTGTCGTAGCCTTCCATAAAGTGAGTAAAGTAAGCTTCATAATCACCTTCTACATAGCTGTCAAAAGCATTAATGACGTCCTGTTCGTGTGCTACGAGCACTTCTACCGCTGCTTCTTCAGGAAGATTTCCTTCTGTTGCCGTTGCAAGAAATCCGCCAAATTCCTGTGTAAATTCTTCAACTTCCGCTTCAGCAGCTGCTCTTAAGTCAGCATCATCTGATTTTGCTGCTTCAACAAAGTCCGGTGAATAATCGTTGTGGTTAACGAAGATGTCTTCAAACTGCTGTGCACCTTCCGCGCCGTAAATTGATTCAATTGCCGGCGTCATGTCTAAAGCATTTTGATCAAGAGCTGCATAAGCTTGTTCTTCATCCGGTGCGTCATTGTAATCTTTCACCATCGCATTGACTGCAAGTACATAGTGCTCTGATAGTAATTGATCCAGTGTTGCCCGAAGATCTGATGCCGGCGTGATTGCTGTCGGCTCTTCTGCTGCAAGCCCTGTAGTTGGTGCGATTAACGAAAGTCCAAGTACTGGTGCTGCGATTCTCTTAAGTAGTTTTTTCTTTTGCATGTGTAACTCTCCTTTTTGTTGTAATTTATTTGGTTTCAAACAGCTAACGAAGAAAGTTTGGATTTGGATCACTTTTTTTAAAAAAAGTTTTTAATTAGTGTGCAGGTTGTCGTCATTTAAGCTGAAGTTGGGACAATCCCGGCCCAGGTTGTAGTGATACACCCGGGAACCTGTACCATTCCCAAGCCAGCTTGTAGCAATCACCCAAAAAGTTTGTCCGATCCAGCACTTACCTTGTAGCACCGCACCCTCACCACAAAAAAAGAAGCCCTCACAATTAAGGCTTCTCCTCCAACTATCTAAATAAAATACCGCTTCAACTTTGCCATCACTTTACGTACATCCGCTGAGCCATCATGAAAACCGACGTGGCCATCGGGGCGGATAAAGAGCGTGCTGCCTTTTTGCATACCGAGATTATGATCCAAATCACGGTGAACGTCATAAATAATCGGGAGTTCATCCCGTTCGGTGATCACCGTTCCTCCACGGGCAACAAGATAGACCTTCAGCATATCCGGGAATGCCCGGTTTGCTTCATGAGCAAAATCATATGCATAGTCAATCAGGTCCTGCTCATAGCAGTCAATATAGATTAAGCACACATACCCGATCCGCTGAATAAGCGGGTACAGGCGCTCGTCTGTTGTTCCTTCATTGAAAAGAATCTGATCCGGTACGCGCTCACCGGCCTGGATTGCTTTTCGCGGGAGGGATTTGTCTTTAAATGAACGGTTAATCGGCGTTTTGTCGTAATCACTGTGTACGTGTGACAGCGCATTTGCAAACCTGGACTGAACCCAGCCCTGTGAAAGTACTGCCTTTCCTGACCAGTTTCTCGCTTTGCCGAGCAGCCCTTTCAAATGAATGAGCTTCAGTTCCATGGTCGTATTAAAGATTACTTCTTTTGCAACAGGGGCCCGTTCTTCATGATATGTGTCTAAGAATGGACTGCCTGCGTACCCTTTTAAGACGGTATCAATTTTCCAGCAGAGATTTCCGACGTCTTCAAGACCAATATTCATCCCCTGACCACCTAGGGGATTATTGATGTGTGCTGCGTCCCCAACGAAAAACACATTGCCGACGCGGTAACTTGGCACCTGTCTGTGGGCAGTACCGAAGTAAGCGAGCCATTTTGGATGCTGAACTTTATAAGAGTGGTCAAGAATGGTATCGAGTGCCGTCTGGAGCTCGTATAGTTTCATCTCACGTTTGCGTGGTCCGCCCTGCCTCGTTCTGTCAAAGCCGACAACGCGGTAAGTACCATCTTTATAAGGAAAGAATGCAGCCGCTCCTCTGTCATTCAAGTGAAGATTAATGTGAATTTCCTTCATCTCAGGAATTTCAACATCACCTGTAAAAAACGTGATGCCTTCATCTTCACCGATAAATGGTACATCCAGTTCTTCACGGACTTTACTATGTGAGCCGTCGCAGGCAAGCAGATATTTCGCAAAGTAGGTCTTCGTGATGCCGTTGTGAAGAGCTGTTACATAGACACCATTGTCTTTTTGTGTCACATCAAGCACTTCATGCTCCCTGAAAACCTGACCTCCTCTGCCGTTCAGGTGGTTCTCTAAAATTTCTTCGATTTCATCCTGTGGAATAATGAGCATGTAAGGGTATCTGCTTTTAATATGATATAACTCAACGTAAGAAGGATGCTTTCCTGCCAGATGGAGCTTAGCACCTGGACCAGGATATCCCCGTTTTAAAAATGGTTTATTCACGCCAAGGAATTCGAATAGTTCAAGTGACCTTGCCTGGACCCCAAGCGCTTTTGATAACACTGAACGTCCAGGTTTTTTCTCCAGGCAGATATAGTCTACGCCACGCTTTGTCATCACGTTTGCTGCCATAAGTCCTGCGGGCCCTGCTCCGATAATCAGTACATCTGTTTCGATCACAGCCATGAGACGTGCTCCTTTCGTTCACCTGAGCTGATGTTTCACAGATCCGTTACTATTACGTTAGCACATGTTCTCTACTGCTAACCAACTTTAATGCGGATTCGCTCAAATTAGATAACCTACATTATCGATACCCTTATTCCGCATGATCATGCGCTCTAGGAACATTTTTGTAAAGTCAGCTGTGCAAAACCACCAACGACCTTTAACAAAGCTTTTATAAAAGGAGCTTATTCTTCATTATATGGATTGATATGAACCAGCACATTGTTAATATCTTCATGCCGCTCAAGCAGTCTGCGCTTCACGTTTTTGGAAATACGGTGCCCCTCTTCCACTGTAATATATGGATCCACACTGACTTTAATATCAATGACAATATAGTGGCCATGTGATCTGGCTAACAGCTCGTCAACCCTTTTTACACCAGGTGTCGTCATGACCGTTTCGATAAAGGGATTAGTTTGATCTGCATCCAGCACCTGCTCCATCATAATCGAACCGGCTTCCTTTGCGAGTGAAAAACCGATTTTCACAACAATAAGTGAGACGACCAGCCCTGCGATTGGATCGGCATACAGTAAAAAAGTCAGCTCCAGCCTTTCACCAAGAATCGCCCCGCCCACCCCTAGAAAAGCAGCGACTGAGGAAAGCGCATCTGATCTGTGGTGCCAGGCTTCTGCCATCAATGCAGAGCTATTAATTTTTTTAGCGATCCGTTTTTTATAATGAAATAAGACCTCTTTTAAAAGAATGGAAAAAATAATGACTGCAAGTGCAATCGTTCCTGGCGCTTCCGGAACCTCTCCAAAGAAAACGCCTGCTGATGAAGTGGCAACCTCCACACCAACTACTACCAGTAAAATAGCAACGATAATGGTTGCTATGTTCTCCGCTTTCCCGTGACCATAAGGATGATCATCATCCGGCGGCTTTCGTGCTGTACGCAGCCCTGCCAGAACAGCGATAGACCCCGCGACATCCGAAGCAGAATGCGCCGCATCAGCGACAAGTGCCCGGCTCCCTGAAATATAGCCGAATATGCCTTTTAATATGGTTAACAGCGTATTTGCCATGATTCCAACCCACGTGGCAAACTCCGCTTCCTTAAATCGATTGTTCATTTAGTCACACCACCTGTGCAAATTTGTTGCAGCTTCATTATCCTATCAGACTGCTCATGAGTGGGTCTATACAAACCTTTTTATAAAGAGTCACTAATGTTTATGGTGTTAAATGAATTATGTCTAAGGGAAAAATGTTGGTTTAACACAAAAAAGGAATTTCTATCTATGTATAGATAGAAATTCCCTCCAGAAAAAGATTTATTCATTAATTATGATTTACTAAATTACAAAGCAAAACTGCCTTCATACAGTTTTCACCGAATAAAGACAGTTTTAAGCTTATTTCTCTAAAGCAGCCTTTGGTGAAGATGCTTTAACAGACGATTTTGCCGTCAATTCTTTTTCTTTTTTAGCTGAATTCAAATACGTGTAAAGCACTCCTACAAAGAATGCGCCTCCCACGATATTACCGAGCGTCACAATCAGCACATTTTCAACCGCAGCCTGCACCGTTACAAGCGCAGTGTGCGGTGCTGACAGTGCGATTGAAAATAAAGCCATATTGGCAATGCTATGTTCATATCCGGAGATAAAGAAGGTGAAGACGAACAGGATCATCAGCACAATTTTAGACATATCATCCTTTACCTGAAGCGGAATCCATACAGCCAGGCAGACAAGCCAGTTTGCAAGGATTGCTCTGAAGAACATCTCTGAATACGGCAGGTTCATTTTCTTTTCAGCAGCAGTAATCAGATACGATTCTGCCGGATCCATTGTCGCAAATAAACCGGTCATGACAATTAATCCAGTGAAGAATAAAATACCAACCAAATTACCGAGGTAGCAAGCGCCCCATACGCGCAGCGTGTCCATCCAGTTTGTTTTTTTCTTCATTGCCCCAACGACCATATACATCGTGTTAGATGTGAAAAGCTCCGTTTTCCCGTATAAAATTAGGCAAAATGCAACGCCAAAGAAGATTGCATTAATAAAATAAGTTGCCGGTGATGCCGCTTCGTAAAACGGCTGCGCCAGACGGAATGCCATCACGACTGCCATCCCAACGTACATACCCGCAAGCATGGCACGTACTATATAATGATTCGGCTGCTCTTTCAGTAGATCTCTCTTTAAAGTGGCAGCGCCCAGTAATTTCTCAATTGTAGACTGTTCCATTCTTCACCATCCTGAATTCCGTGTTAATTTTTGTGATTCAATTCACAGATCAGTGTAAATGGGTAAGCGCTGCCAGTACAATAGTGTTTTTTATTGTTTGATTAATTAGTTAATTTCTTTCCAAAATTACGCTTGCTGTACGTTCCGCTGAACGGATCGCTCCTTCTAAATGGCCGCCTGATCCTGAAGCTGTTTCAGTGCCTGCGATTAGCAGTTTTCCATGCCAGGGACCTGTGATGTCAAGTGGACGATACTGCGGAAAATCAATCAGCGGAAGTGCATCTTCCTCCGTTGCTGTATCATCATCCGTGGCCCAGTCTTTATATAATACTGAGCTCGGCATCCCTGCTTTATCTCCATATAACCTTGTTAGCTGAGCAAGTGCCATCTTCTTCACTTTGTCCGCACCAAGCTGAAAGCGCTGAGCAGCTGATAAATTGAAGAAACCAAACAAAGCGCCCTGACCTGTAGCAGCCGTTGCATCATGCACTTCCTGAAGCGGTCCCGCCCAGCTCAATGCCTGACCTGAAAGGTTCTGTTCACGCCAAAAAGGCTGATCATAGACAGCAACTATTTTTGCCTGCCCTGCCATCCAGGTTGGCAGATCAGCGAGTGCGGGCAGTTCAGGTGAAAATGAGATTCTTTTTGTGAGACGTGGTGGTAGTGCAAGAACGACTGCTGATCCCCCGTATACCAATTCCTCTCCTTCACTGTTTACTGCATGAACACTGACTTCATCTTCGTGATTCATGTTGATTGCAGTGATTGTTTTATTTAATTCAATTGTATTTGCAGGGAGCGTATCTGCAACTGCTTCAATCATTGACTGCATCCCCCCTTCAAGGCGCTCAGACCTTTCTGCTGCATGAGCCGGCAGAGTATGACGCTGCGCCGGACTTTCAGTGGATTGCTCAAATAACAAATCACCATTTGTGTGCTGGGTGAACGTTTTTAACCCGAGTTTTTTGATAACCGCTGTAATTGCATGCTCATGCTCCGGCCAGAACCATGTAGGTCCAAGATCAAAATTTGCCCCGGCAGCTTCTTCAGTTATCACCCTGCCGCCGATTCTGTTTCTCGATTCAATGACCTTGCATTCAATTCCATTTTCAGAAAGTAAAGATGCTGTATATAAACCGCTTAATCCGGCTCCCACAATTATGACTGGCTTGTTCATATAAATAGCTCCTATCTGTTTCAATCATTGACTTCATTGTAATGACCGCGTATTTCATACACAACTAAACTGTTTTAATGAAGAAACTTTTTGCCTTTCTTTTGTCACGCTTTTCAGAGAAAACTATGCTACAATAATCACAAACTAATGTAAGAGGAGGCGCATAAATGGGCAAAAGAATTTTACTCTTTTTATTAACAAACATCCTTGTCATGACGACAATTGTGATCGTCTGGTCACTCATTGTTTCATATACAGGAATCAACGGTTCATTCCAGACAGGCGGACCAGGGCTTGGAATTGACTTCATTTCACTTGGTGTATTTAGTTTAATCGTAGGTTTTGCAGGGGCATTCATCTCACTTGCGATGTCACGCATGATGGCGAAATGGATGATGAAGGTAAAGGTACTCGATCCGGATGGCGACCTGACTGCACAGGAACGTGAAGTTGTTGAAAAGGTGCACCGCTTCTCTCGCGCAGCCGGTTTAACGCATATGCCTCAGGTCGGAATCTATCCTTCTCCTGAAGTGAACGCTTTTGCAACAGGTCCTTCTAAAAAGAAATCACTTGTCGCAGTATCTCAGGGGCTGCTTGATAACATGGACGACGATGCAGTTGAAGGCGTCATCGCGCACGAAGTTGCACACGTATCAAACGGAGATATGGTTACAATGACGCTGCTTCAGGGTATTGTGAATACATTTGTTGTATTCCTGTCGCGCATTGTTGCAATCGTTGTCAGCCGTTTTGTCCGTGAAGAGCTGCAGATGATTGTTCAGTTTGCGGCGATTATCATCTTCCAGATTCTATTCTCGATTCTCGGAAGTATGGTTGTGAGTGCCTACTCAAGACACCGCGAATTCCACGCTGACCGTGGTGGCGGTGACTTAGCTGGAAACGATAAAATGGCGCATGCGCTGCGTTCGTTAAAAGCACTGGCAAACCGTACCAATGTAAAAGATCATACAGATGATTCAGCTGTTGCCACAATGAAAATCAGTGGTAAAGGCGGCGTGATGAGACTATTCTCAACTCACCCTGACCTTGATGAGCGTATTGCACGTTTGGAACAGCGATGATTTAAAAGTTTGGGAACCGCCTGGGATGGCGGTTCTTTTTTTATGGCGGTGATATTGCTCCAAACTGGATTGTGGATATGACGTATTTTTGGGTGGATTGCTACAACTCAGGCGGGGATTGCGACAAATTCCCGGGTGTATCGCTACAACTCCAGCACGAATTGCTGCAACTTCGGCACAAACAGCAACAATCGCCCTGCATGCACTTGGGAAACAAAGATATAGTTTCTTAAAGGCATGAAGAGAGTGCGGTGCAGCATCTGCTGGATGGGATAGGGACATTTGCGAGCGGGATTGATACAACATCGGCGTGGATTGATACAACTTCCCGGGCGTATCGCTACAACCTCGGCCGGGATTGCTACAACTCCAGCTGAAACAGCAACAACTGGCGACAGCAGCCCTTCATGCACTTAAGTCACATGGGTTAAGCCAATCATTAGCTTATCCAACCTCCGGCTTCTTCCCCTACACTTCTACTCCCCACCCCACCTGCATATACTCTTCAGGTAATCTGAATCCACAGGAGGGACAGCTATGTCTCAACCGAATAACCCGTTCAGACGGTATTACCTTCCTTTTAGAGGTATGTTCGATCCGTGTCCGCCGCTCGGTCCAAAGGTGTATGTGACACCACCAAATTTATTTATCGGATTTCAGCCGCCAGATTTCCCGCAGTTCCCACCCTTAGAAGCATTGAAAAAAGGGACACTTTGGGAACCATTTTTTGATTACTACGAGAGCCCCTATCGCGGATAAAGGAGGTTCACATGATGGAGAAAAAGCTGCCAAAAGAGTATTACACGAAGCTTGAGGCGATTCAGGCAATTGATTTTGTGATTTATGATCTTATACTTTACCTGAACACCCATCCCGATGATGCCCAGGCGATTCAGCAATATAATTATTACAGTGCCTATAGCAGCAGGCTGAAGACTGAATTTGAAGCCTGCTTTGGTTCGCTTCGTTTCGGTATGCCGACGCAGGAACACCAGCACTGGGAATGGGCTGAAGCCCCATGGCCATGGCAGGTCTAAGTACTTTATCCAGCTTCAGGCGCTAGCTGCTCGTGTCATAAGCCACTGAACGATAAAGGGAAAAATCGCCCTTTTTCG